>JABGXU010000007.1 GCA_018675635.1 Gammaproteobacteria bacterium | reverse complement strand
AGAGGTCACCGGTTCAAATCCGGTTATGGGCTCCATTATAAATAAATACCTATAGGTCGCGGAGGGCGATAGAAATGTCAAAAGCAAAATTTGAAAGAAATAAGCCACATATGAATGTGGGAACAATTGGTCACGTTGATCATGGTAAAACTACATTAACAGCTGCTATAACTAAAGTAATGGCAGAAAAAATGGGTGGGGAATTTAAAGATTACGGCGATATTGATAATGCTCCTGAAGAAAGAGAAAGAGGTATTACAATTGCTACTGCTCATGTAGAGTACGAATCAGAAGGTCGTCATTACGCTCATGTTGATTGTCCAGGGCATGCTGATTATGTGAAAAACATGATAACAGGAGCGGCTCAAATGGATGGAGCTATTTTAGTAGTAAGTGCTGCAGATGGAGCGATGCCACAAACTAAAGAACATATTCTTTTAGCACGTCAAGTAGGTGTTCCAAATATTGTTGTATATTTAAACAAAGCCGATCAAGTAGATGACGCTGAACTTACTGAATTAGTTGAAATGGAAATCAGGGAATTATTAACTTCTTATGAGTTTGACGGAGATAATATTCCTTTTATAAGCGGGTCTGCTTTAAAAGCATTAGAAGGTGATACATCAGATATTGGCGCACCATCTATAGAAGCTATTGTTAAAGCAATGGATGATTTCTTCCCACAACCAGAAAGAGAGATAGATGGTGATTTCTTGATGCCAGTTGAAGATGTTTTTTCTATATCTGGAAGAGGAACAGTTGTAACTGGAAGAATTGAAAGAGGAATTGTTAAAGTAAATGATGAAATAGAAATTTGTGGAATTAAAGACACACAAAAATCTGTTTGTACTGGAGTTGAAATGTTTAGAAAACTTCTTGACGAAGGACAAGCTGGAGATAATGTGGGTGTCTTATTAAGAGGAACAAAAAGAGAAGAAGTTGAGCGTGGACAAGTTTTATGTAAGCCTGGATCAATAAAACCACATACTAAATACGAATGTGAAGTTTATATTTTATCTAAAGACGAAGGCGGAAGACATACGCCTTTCTTTAATGGATACAGACCCCAATTTTATTTTAGAACAACCGATGTAACTGGGGCCGCAACATTACCATCTGGAACAGAAATGGTTATGCCAGGTGATAATGTTACTATGACAGTTGAATTAATAGCGCCTGTTGCAATGGAAAAAGGTTTAAAATTTGCTATTCGTGAAGGCGGAAGAACAGTTGGTGCTGGAGTTGTTTCAAAAATTATACAATAATACTTAATGATAAATAGAATTAAGCGGGGTGTTTATCTTCTCGCTTTTTGATTTTAAAGAATAGGCCAGTAGCTCAATTTGGTAGAGCATCGGTCTCCAAAACCGGAGGTTGGGGGTTCAAGTCCCTCCTGGCCTGCCATAGTTTGACGGATGATTACAAATAAATTGGATATAGAAACAAATAAAAATGATATGGTAAAATGGGTAATAGCGATATTACTATTTTTGAGTGCATTATCAGTTTTTTACTATTTTGAACAATACCCACTAATTTATAGGGTTTTGGGACTAATTGGGGCGCTCCTTTTAGATTTTCTTATTTTATTTAATACTGAAAAAATAAGAAATTTAAGAATTTTTACTCATGATGCAAGAGTTGAATTAAAAAAGGTAGTGTGGTCAACAAAAGCAGAAGTGATTCAAACAACCGTTATTGTTATTATCGTTGTTATTATAATGTCAGTAATTTTATGGTTACTGGATAAGCTTCTTGGAGCTGGAATTAAATTTTTATTAACATAAAAGTATGTTAATTACGGTAGGTTTATTATGTCTTTAAAATGGTTCGTTATTCACGCATATTCTGGATATGAAAACCAGGTTAAAAAGTCTTTGTTAGAAAGAATAGAGATGGAGGGTATGAGTGATCAATTTGGCAAGATACTAGTTCCTGCCGAAGAAGTTGTTGAGATGAAAGATGGGCAAAAACATAGGAGTGAAAGAAAATTCTTTCCAGGTTATGTCTTAATCCAGATGGAAATGAATGATACAACGTGGCATTTAGTTAAAAAATCTCCAAAAGTAATGGGGTTTATAGGCGGGTCTTCAGATAAACCTGCACCTATAAGTGATCAAGAAGCTGATAATATAATGAATCGTATTCAAGAAGGTGTTGAAAAACCTAAGCATAAGGTTTTGTTTGAGCCTGGTGAAGTTGTAAGAGTTATAGACGGACCTTTTAATGATTTTAATGGTGTGGTTGAAGAAGTTAATTACGATAAAAGTAGAATGTTAGTAGCTGTTCAAATATTTGGCAGATCTACTCCAGTTGAGTTAGAATTCGGTCAAGTTGAAAAAGGATAAATTAAGATGGCTAAAGGAAAAAAAGAGATTAAAGCTTATATAAAATTACAGATTCCTGCTGGAGAGGCTAATCCAAGCCCGCCCGTAGGTCCTGCTCTTGGTCAGCATGGATTAAATATCCAAGAATTTTGCAAATCTTTTAATGGTAAAACAGAAAAGATAGAAAAAGGTATGAAAGTTCCTGTAATTATATCTGTTTATAATGATAAAAGTTTTGATTTTATTATTAAAACAACTCCTGCAGCAATATTGCTTAGAAAAGCAGCTGGCGTTGAAAAAGGTAGCGGTACACCAAATTCTGAAAAAGTAGGATCTGTTACGCTGCAGCAAGTTGAAGAAATAGCTAAGGCAAAAATGGAAGATTTAAATGCAAATACATTAGATGCTGCTGTAAAAATTATTTCAGGTAGCGCTAGAAGTATGGGAATAACTGTAGAAAATTAATAAATAGGTTTACTAAATGAGTCAATTAAAATCAAAAAGAATGAAAGAGTGTTATAACGACCTAGATAAAGACAAGCTTTATAAGGAGATAGAGGCTATTAAAATTATAAAGAAAAAGTCTTCAGTTAAATTTGTAGAATCTATAGATGTAAGCATTAATTTAGGTGTAGATGCGCATAAATCTGAGCAAAATATTAGAGGTTCGTTAGTATTGCCAAATGGAACAGGAAAATCGGTAAAAGTTGCTGTATTTTGTGATGGTGATGATGCTAAAAAGGCTAAAGATGCGGGAGCAGATAAAGTTGGTATGGAAGACTTAGTTGAGTTAGCTAAAAAAGGTGACTTTGACTATGATATTGTTATAGCAACACCAGATACTATGAAATTGGTTAGCCCTTTAGGGCAAATATTAGGTCCAAAAGGACTTATGCCTAACCCAAAAGTTGGAACAGTTTCTAAAGACGTAGAAAAAGCTGTAAAAAATGCTAAATCTGGACAAGTTCAGTTCAGAACTGATAAATCTGGTATTGTACATTGTTCTATAGGCAAGGTAGAATTCACAGAAGAAAAACTAGTAGAAAATCTAAGAGCTTTAATTTCTGAAATTATTAAGGCTAAACCTTCGTCTGCTAAAGGAAAGTATTTAAAGAAGATATCGTTATCTTCTTCAATGGGGCCAAGCATCGTAATTGATCAAGCTTCATATACATAGGCTTTGTGAGGTTGTTTTAGTTTAGACAGCTATCAAAGACCGTAGGTGCATTTAATGCTTAATTTCCTACGTAGATAAATATACTGAAAGGTATCACAAGTTTGGAGTAATAAAGTGGCATTAAATATTGGTGAAAAAAAAGATGTGGTTAAAGAGGTTTTTGAAGTTGCATCTACCGCGCAGTCTGCTGTTGCAGCAGAATACAGGGGTTTAACAGTACATGACCTAATGGCCTTAAGAAGTAATGCAAGAGATTTAGGGGTGTATATAAAAGTTATTAAAAATAGTTTAGCAAAAAGAGCAATTAAAGATACTGAATTTGAATGCATGGATTCGTCATTAAAAGGTCCTTTAATATTTGCATTTTCAAAAGAAGACCTTGGCTCAGCTGCTAAATTGATTACTGATTTTCAAAAGGATAATAAACTTTTAAGACCTGTAGTAGTTGCCGTTAATGGAGAGTTAGTTGATGTTGCTAAAATAAAACAAATAGCAGCATTACCAAACAAAGATAAAGCGATTAGTATGCTAATGACTGTTATGAAATTACCAATAGAAAAATTTGTAAGAACTTTGTCTGCGCCAAATATAAAATTGGTTCAGACTCTTTCAGCATATAAAATAAAGTTAGAGAAAAATTAAAAAATTTATTAAGTATTTATACTAGGAGTTAAAATGGCGGTATCAAAAGAAGATATATTAGATTCAATATCTAATATGAGTGTTATGGATGTTGTTGAGCTTGTTAATGCAATGGAAGAAAAATTTGGCGTATCTGCAGCATCAGTTGCAGCAGCACCAGCACCAGTAGCAGGCGGAGCAGCAGTAGTAGCAGAAGAACAGTCAGAATTTACAATTAAAATGAGTAGTTTTGGTGAAAATAAAGTAGCAGTTATTAAAGTAGTTAGAGCTATTACAGGACTTGGCTTAAAAGATGCTAAAGACATGGTTGAAGGCGCGCCTGTTACAGTAAAAGAAGATGTTTCAAAAAAAGAAGCAGATGATTTTAAAAAACAATTAGAGGAAGCTGGAGCAACAGTTGAGCTCAGTTAGAAGTTTTTTATAAAGTTTAATTAGGTAATGCTAGTAACTCTTAGTTACTGGCAGAATTTTTGTTTTTTAAATATAAATATTTTAGGGTAAAAATGGAATACACATATACAGAAAAGAAAAGAATCAGAAAGAACTTTGGGAAAAGAAAACAAGTAATTGATATACCCCCAATGCTTGATATACAAACAGATTCATATAGTGGTTTTTTAAATACAGATGATAATTCTGAAAAAAGAGCAGTATCAGGAATACATAAGGCTTTTAATTCGGTTTTTCCAATAGTAAGCCACTCAGGTCATGTTAGATTAGAATATATAGATTATAGTGTTGGATCTCCATTATTTAATGTCCAGGAATGTCAATTAAGAGGTTTAACATATTCAGCACCTCTAAAAGTATTAATGAGACTAGTAATATGCGAACGTGAAAATTTTGAAAAAGTTAAAGATATAAAAGAACAAGAAGTATTTATGGGAGATATACCATTAATGACTGGCAAAGGTTCTTTTGTAATAAACGGCACAGAAAGAGTAGTGGTTTCTCAATTACATAGATCGCCCGGAGTATTTTTTGATCATGATAAAGGTAAAACTCATTCTTCAGGAAAATTATTATATTCAGCAAGAATAATTCCTTATCGTGGGTCATGGTTAGACTTTGAATTTGATCCTAAAGATTCTATTTTTGCAAGAATTGACAGAAAAAGAAAAATGCCAGCAACTATTTTGCTTAGAGCTTTAGGTTATGAAACTTCTGAAATTATTGATTTATTTTTTGAGAAAGATGAAATTAAATTAGAAAAAGATTTATTTAAGTTAAAATTAATTCCAGAAAGGTTAAAAGGTACAGTTGCAACAGATGAATTAAAAATAAAAAATAAAGTTGTTATTGCGCCTGGTAAAATATTTAATGCAAGACATGTAAGCCAGCTTCAAGATGCTAAAATAGAATTTTTATCTATTAGTGAAGAATACCTTTATGGAAAAATATTAGCCGAAGATATAATTGATTCTGAAACCGGTGAAATTATTGTTCCATTAAATACAACAATAGATAATGAAAACATTGATTTAATAAAAAAATTAAATTTAGAAGGTTTTAAAATCATATTTACGAATGAAATAGATAATGGCCCATATATCTCTAATACTTTATTGATTGATCCTTCAACTAATCAACTAGAAGCTCAAGTAGAAATTTATAAAATGATGAGACCTGGTGAGCCACCTACAAAAGAAGCTGCTCAAAATTTATTTACGAATTTATTTTTTGTCGGAGAAAGATATGATTTATCTGAAGTAGGTAGAATGAAATTTAATGCTCGTTTATCCAAGGATTCAAGTTTAGGCGGCATTCTTACTAAACAAGATGTTGTAGATGTTATGCAAGAACTTGTGAACATTAGAAATGGTAATGGCACTGTTGATGATATTGATCATTTAGGTAATAGAAGAGTTCGTTCTGTTGGTGAAATGATTGAAAATGTATATAGAGTTGGTTTGGTAAGAGTAGAAAGAGCAGTTAAAGAGAGACTAACTATAGCTGAATCTGAAGGTTTAATGCCACAAGAATTAATTAATGCTAAACCAGTAATGGCGGCAATCAAAGAATTTTTTGGCTCTAGTCAGTTATCACAGTTCATGGATCAAAATAATCCTTTATCTGAAATTACACATAAAAGAAGAATATCAGCATTAGGTCCTGGAGGACTTACTAGGGAAAGAGCTGGGTTTGAAGTTAGGGATGTTCATCCAACTCACTACGGAAGGGTTTGCCCAATTGAAACACCAGAAGGACCAAATATAGGTCTTATAAATTCTTTAGCTGTTTTTTCTAGAACAAATAAATATGGTTTTCTTGAAACTCCTTATAGAAAAGTAGTTAAAGGCAAAGTAACCTCAGACATTGAATATCTATCAGCTATTGATGAGTCAAAATATGTTATTGCTCAAGCAAATGCTGAATTAGATAATAAAGGAAAATTTCAGGATGATTCTATTTCATGTAGATACTCGAATGAATTTGAGATGTTCACCCCAGATAAAATTAATTATATGGATGTTTCTCCAATGCAGATAGTTTCTGTTGCTTCATCAGTAATCCCATTTTTAGAGCATGATGATGCAAATAGAGCTTTAATGGGATCAAATATGCAAAGACAAGCTGTTCCAACATTAATAGCAGAAAAACCATTAGTAGGAACAGGAATGGAGAGAGTTATTGCAAGAGATTCTCAAGCTGCGTTAATCGCAAGTAGAGGTGGAGCTGTAGACAGCATTGATGCTGGAAGAATAGTAGTGAGTGTGAATGATTCAGAAACAACGTCTGAAGAAGCTGGCGTTGATATTTATAATTTAACAAAATATACAAGATCAAATCAAAATACATGTATAAATCAAAAACCACTTGTAAAAGTTGGTGATGTTATTGCAAAAAACGATGTTCTAGCAGATGGACCGTCAACAGACCTTGGTGAATTAGCTCTTGGTCAAAATATGTTGATTGCGTTTATGCCATGGAATGGATATAACTTTGAAGATTCAATTCTAATTTCAGATAGAGTTGTTGAGGAAGACAGATTTACAACAATTCATATTGAGGAATTAACATGCGTTACTAGAGATACAAAATTGGGAGCAGAAGAAATTACTGCAGATATACCTAATGTTAGTGAAAGCTTATTAGGTAAGCTTGACGAATCTGGAATTGTTTATGTAGGAGCTGAAGTTAGCCCTAATGACATATTAGCTGGGAAAGTTACTCCTAAAGGTGAAACACAATTATCTCCAGAAGAAAAATTATTAAGAGCTATTTTCGGAGAGAAAGCCTCAGACGTAAAAGATACATCTTTGCGTGTTCCATCTGGAATTGAAGGAACAGTTATTGATGTTAGAGTTTATACGAGAGACGGCATAGAGAAAGATGAAAGATCAATTGATATTGAAACAGAACAAGTCGAGCAAGCAAAAAAAGATATTGCTGATCAACTAAGAATTTATGAATATGATATTTTATTTAGAGTAAAAAATATAATACTTAATAAGATTTCTGAAGGCGGTCCAAATAATCTTAAAAAAGGTGACAAGGTTACAGAAGATTATCTTAATTCTCTAGATAAAGATAAGTGGCTAGATATAAGAATAAGAGATGAAAAAATTAATTTGCAGCTAGAAAAATTAGCTAAACAATTAACTAAACAAAAAAATAATCTTAAAGATACTTTAGAAAAACAAGAAGCTAAGATTACAGCAGGAGGAGACTTACTTCCTGGTGTATTAAAAATTATTAAAGTTTATTTAGCAGTTAAAAGAAGATTGCAGCCTGGTGATAAAATGGCTGGAAGACATGGAAATAAAGGTGTTATTTCAATGATAGTTCCTGTTGAAGATATGCCGCATATGGAAGATGGAACTCCTGTTGATGTTGTTTTAAATCCATTAGGTGTTCCATCTAGAATGAATGTTGGTCAGGTTTTAGAAACTCACTTAGGTTGGGCAGCGAAAGGTTTGGGCATTAAAATAGCTAAGATGATAGATGAGTCTTCATCAGTTAAAAATATAAGAAGATTTTTAGAAACGATTTATAGTGTTGGTTTAAACCAGAAATCTGATTTAAAAGATTTTACTGACGATGAAGTTATGACTCTAGCAAGTAATTTAAGAGGTGGCGTCCCAATGGCAACTCCTGTTTTTGATGGGGCAAACGAGGCTGAAATAAAAGAGATGTTAAAATTAGCTGATCTACCAGTGTCTGGACAAACAAAATTAATTGATGGAAGAACAGGAGAATTTTTTGACCGAGAAATCACAGTAGGTTATATGAATGTATTAAAATTGAATCATTTAGTTGATGATAAAATGCATGCTAGATCAACTGGCCCATATAGTTTAGTGACACAACAACCACTTGGTGGGAAAGCTCAATTTGGTGGCCAAAGATTTGGAGAAATGGAAGTTTGGGCGTTAGAAGCATATGGTGCTGGCTTCACTCTTCAAGAAATGTTAACAGTAAAATCTGATGACGTTAGTGGAAGAAACAAGATGTATAAAAATATTGTTGATAATACTCAAAACATAGATGCTGGAATGCCAGAATCTTTTAATGTTTTAATGAAGGAAATTAAATCATTAGGTATAAATATTGAACTTACAAAGGAAGAGCTTGAATGAAAGATTTAATTAGTTTTTTTAAACAACAAACAAACAATGATGATTTTGATGCTATTAGGGTTGGCCTAGCATCACCAGAAATGATTAGATCATGGTCATTTGGAGAAGTGAAAAAACCTGAGACTATTAATTATAGAACTTTCAAACCAGAAAGAGATGGTTTATTTTGCGCTAAAACATTTGGGCCAATTAAAGACTACGAATGTTTATGTGGAAAATATAAAAGATTAAAGCATAGAGGTGTTGTTTGTGAAAAATGCGGAGTTGAAGTTACTTTAACAAAAGTTAGAAGGGAAAGGATGGGGCATATAGAATTAGCATGTCCAGTTGCACACATATGGCTTTTAAAATCTTTACCATCAAGAATTGGTTTATTGTTAGACATGACATTAAGAGATATAGAAAGAATATTATATTTCGAAGCTTTTGTTGTTATCGATCCAGGATTTACAGATTTAGAGAAATGCCAATTATTGTCTGATGAAACATATTATGATGCTATCGAACAATATGGCGATGACTTTGTTGCAAAAATGGGAGCAGAAGCAATTTTAGATATGCTTGATGCTATTGATTTGAATCAAGAAACAATTACTCTTCGTGAAGAGTTGGCAGCAACAAAATCAGAAGCTAAAATAAAAAGATTAACAAAAAGATTAAAGCTTGTTGAGTACTTTATAACCTCAGGCAATAAACCTCAATGGATGATTTTAAGATCCTTACCTGTATTGCCACCAGATTTAAGACCTCTTGTTCCACTTGATGGTGGTAGATTTGCTACTTCTGATTTAAATGATTTATATAGAAGAGTAATTAACAGGAATAATAGATTAAGACGTTTATTAGAATTAAACGCGCCTGACATCATTGTTAGAAATGAAAAAAGAATGTTGCAGGAGGCTGTAGATGCACTACTTGATAATGGAAGAAGAGGAAGAGCAATTACTGGAAGTAATAAAAGACCATTAAAATCTTTAGCTGAATTAATAAAGGGTAAACAAGGAAGATTTAGACAAAATTTATTAGGTAAGCGTGTGGATTATTCTGGAAGATCAGTTATTGTAACTGGACCCACATTAAGACTTCACCAATGTGGTATTCCAAAAAAAATGGCTTTAGAATTATTTAAACCATTTATTTTTAGCAAATTACATTCAAGAGGATTGGCTACAACTATAAAAGCTGCAAAAAAATTAGTTGAAAAAGAAGGAGCTGAAGTTTGGGATATTTTAGATGAAGTAATTAGAGAGCATCCAGTATTACTTAACAGAGCGCCTACTCTACACAGACTTGGTATACAAGCTTTTGAGCCTTTATTAATTGAAGGAAAAGCTATTCAATTGCATCCTTTAGTATGTGCTGCATTTAATGCTGATTTTGATGGAGACCAAATGGCAGTTCATGTGCCTTTATCGGTTGAAGCGCAACTAGAAGCAAGATCTTTAATGATGTCCACAAATAATATTTTATCTCCAGCTAACGGCGAGCCTATTATTGTGCCATCCCAAGATATTGTATTGGGAATATATTATTTAACTAGAGAAGATATAAATGTTAAAGGCGAGGGAATGATTTTTTCAAATGTTGAAGAAGTATCACGTGCATATTATTCAAAGACAGCACATATCCATGCAAAAATTATAGTAAGAATGGATATTATAGAGTCTGGCAAAAGTGAAGCTGTTAATAAAAAAGTTGAAACAACTGTTGGTAGAGCATTATTTTCAAAAATACTTCCACAAGGCATGCCATTTGAATTAGTAAATAAAACTATGGATAAAAAATCAATATCACTTGCAATTGACAATTGTTATAGAGTGTTAGGGTTAAAAGCTACAGTTATATTCGCTGACCAATTAATGTATATGGGTTATGAGTACGCTACAAAGTCTGGAGTATCTTTTTGCTTAGATGACATGATTATCCCAGAGTCAAAAAATGATATTTTAGCGGTGGCCGAATCTGAAGTTAAAGAAATTGAATTACAATATCAATCTGGTCTTGTAACAAGAGGAGAGAGGTATAACAAGGTTGTAGATATATGGTCGAAAACAAATGATCAGGTTGCAAAAGCTATGATGAATAAACTTGGTAAAAATATTAAAAAAGATACAGAAGGAAATGATGTTGAACAACCTTCATTTAATTCAATATTTATGATGGCTGATTCTGGCGCTAGAGGATCAGCTGCGCAAATAAGACAACTTGCTGGAATGAGAGGCTTAATGGCAAAACCTGATGGCTCTATTATAGAAACACCAATTACTGCAAATTTCAGAGAAGGTTTAAATGTTCTTCAGTATTTTATTTCTACACATGGAGCTAGGAAAGGTTTGGCAGATACAGCTCTTAAAACAGCAAACTCTGGTTATTTAACTAGAAGACTAGTTGATGTAGCTCAAGATTTAGTTGTTTCAGAGGTGGATTGCGGAACAGTAGAAGGAGTTGTGATACATTCAATTATTGAAGGCGGAGATGTTACCGTTCAATTAGCAGAAAGAGTTTTAGGTAGAGTGTTAGCTGACGATGTGGTTTCACCTATAAATAAAAATTATGTGTTAAAGGCAGGAACTTTAATTGATGAAACAATTTCACAGGATTTAGATGTAAACGGAATAGATGAAGTTAAAGTTAGAACAGCTATCACATGCGAGCTTAAACATGGAGTTTGCTCAATGTGTTACGGTCGAGATCTGGCAAGAGGTCATTTAGTAAATGAAGGTGAGTCAGTAGGCGTTATGGCTGCTCAGTCTATAGGAGAGCCCGGCACACAATTAACAATGAGGACATTCCATATTGGTGGTGCGGCAAGTGGTTCTGTTGCAACAAACAGCATTATGGTTAAGTCTAATGGCATTATAAAATTTAGAAAAATTAAAACTATTAAAAAGAAAGATAAATTAAACGTTACTATTACAAGGTCAGCTGAATTATCTGTAGTTGATGAAGCAGGAAGACAAAAAGAATTATATAAAGTTCCTTATGGATCTTCATTAAGCATAAGTGAAGGTGATAAAGTTGAAGCTGGTCAAACTATTGCAACATGGGATCCTCATACAAGACCAATAATTACAGAGTCAGCTGGTAAAGTAAAACTTTTAGATTTTGAAGATGGAGTAACAGTAAATCAAAAAACTGATGAAATTACTGGTCTATCCTCAACAATTGTAATTGATTCAAAAAATAGAACTGGCGCAAAAGATATTAAACCAGTAATCCAGCTTGCAAACAATAAAGGAAGCGTAGAATATAATTTACCTGATGGAGCAATTATTACGCTATCAGATGGTGATAAAGTTGAGGCCGGAGATATTATAGCGAGAATTCCGCAAGCTATAACTAAAACCAAAGATATAACTGGAGGACTTCCAAGAGTTGCAGATTTATTTGAGGCTAGAAAACCTAAAGAGCCAGCTATATTAGCAGAGTCTTCTGGAATTGTAAGTTTTGGAAAAGAAACAAAAGGAAAATTAAGATTAGTAATTACAAATGATGTTGGCGAAAGTACCGAAACTTTAATTCATAAATATAGAAATATTAATATTTATGAAGGTGAAACTATTGAGAAAGGAGAAATAGTGGTTGATGGAGAATTAACTCCTCATGATATTTTGAGATTATTAGGGATACCAGCATTAGCAGATTATTTAGTTACTGAAGTTCAAAATGTTTATAGATTACAAGGCGTAAAAATAAATGATAAGCATATTGAAGTTATAGTTAGACAGATGTTGAGAAAAGTTGAGATCACTGCTCCAGGTGATTCTAGTTATTTAATAGGAGAACAAGCAGAAAGAGCAAATGTTTTAGAAGAAAACAAAAAATTAATTTCTGACAAGAAAAAACCAATAGAATTTAATCCAGTTTTATTAGGAATAACTAAAGCATCTTTAGTGACAGAGTCATTTATTTCAGCTGCATCATTCCAAGAAACAACAAGAGTTTTAACTGAAGCTGCTGTTAGGGGATCAAGCGACACATTGAAAGGCTTAAAAGAAAATGTAATTGTAGGTAGATTAATACCAGCAGGAACTGGGCTGGATTTCCATAAGGCAAGAAAATTATCAAGAGAAAATTTAGCTAATATAACGGAAGATAATTTAAATACTGAGTCTAATGAAGATATTATGTCTAATGAAGATATTATGCAAAAAGAATTATCAGAAGTTGCACCCGATAAACCTAAAGCATCCGATGATAAAGAGGTAAATGCAGAATAATCCTTGACAGTAGGCCAAGCTATTCCTACAATCCGCATCACTAGGAAATTTTGAATAAGAAAATATAATATGACAACAATTAACCAATTAGTTAGAAAGCCAAGAAAAATAAAGAAGGAGAAAAGTAAAGTCCCAGCTTTAGAATCATGCCCTCAACGAAGAGGTGTGTGCACTAGAGTTTATACAACTACACCAAAAAAACCTAATTCAGCTTTAAGAAAAGTTGCTAGAGTAAAATTAACTAATGGATTTGAAGTGACAAGTTATATAGGTGGTGAAGGACATAACCTTCAAGAGCATTCTGTGGTTTTATTAAGGGGCGGAAGAGTTAAAGATTTACCAGGAGTAAGATATCATATTGTAAGGGGAAGTTTAGATACACAAGGTGTTGACAACAGAAAACAAGGAAGATCAAAGTATGGGTCTAAAAAAGCTAAATCTAAAACAAAAAAATAATTAAATTATGTCAAGAAGAAGAGAAGTACCAAAAAGAGAAATATTACCAGATCCGAAATACGGAGATCTACAGTTAGCTAAATTTATTAATGCATTAATGATGCATGGAAAAAAAGCAGTTGCAGAAAATATTATTTATGAAGCATTAGATGTGCTGGCACAAAAAAATAGCTCAAAGGATGGTTTATTAGTTTTAAATAAAGCTCTAGAAAATGTGCGCCCACAAGTAGAAGTTAAATCAAGAAGAGTTGGTGGAGCTACATACCAAGTTCCTGTAGAAGTTAAACCCTCAAGACAAAATACATTAGCTATGAGATGGTTAATTGATTCAGCTAGAAAAAGAAATGAAAAGTCAATGATGCGCAAACTCGCTGGTGAAATTCAGGATGCGTCAGAAAATAAGGGAGCAGCAATGAAAAAGCGTGAAGATACGCTTAAAATGGCAGAAGCTAATAAAGCATTTTCACATTTCAGATGGTAACCAAGGAAGAATAATGTCAAGAGGAACCCCACTAGATCGATACCGCAATATTGGTATCATGGCTCATATAGACGCTGGAAAAACAACAACATCAGAACGTGTTTTATTTTATACAGGGCTTTCTCATAAGATTGGTGAGGTCCATGATGGGGCAGCAACAATGGACTGGATGGAACAAGAACAAGAAAGGGGAATCACAATTACTTCTGCTGCAACTACTTGTTTTTGGGATGGGATGGACAAATCATTTGATCAACATAGAATTAATATAATTGATACTCCAGGTCACGTAGATTTTACTATTGAAGTAGAAAGATCATTAAAAGTTTTAGATGGCGCATGTGCAGTTTTTTGTGCTGTTGGTGGAGTTGAACCTCAGTCAGAGACTGTATGGAGACAAGCTTCAAAATACAATGTCCCAAGATTGGCATTTATTAATAAAATGGACCGCTCAGGCGCAGATTTTATTAGAGTTGTAAACCAAATAAGAGAAAGACTTGCATCAAACGCAGTCCCTATACAAATTCCAATAGGCGCTGAAGATAATTTTAAGGGTGTTGTAGATCTTATAAAGATGAAAGCTATTTTTTGGAATGAGGAAGATATGGGTGTAACTTTTGAAGAGAAAGATATACCTGAAGATCTAAAAGAAATTTGCAATAAATACAGAGAAGAAATGGTTGAAGCTGCCGCCGAAGCTAATGAAGAATTAATGGATAAATATTTAAACGAAGGAGAACTATCCTCTGAAGAAATTTACTTAGGATTAAGAATTAGAACATTGCAAAACGAAATTGTTCCAGCTTTATGCGGATCTGCTTTTAAAAATAAAGGTGTTCAAGCTATGCTTGATGGAGTTATAAGATATTTACCATCTCCTGTAGATATTCCAGCAATTAAGGGTATAAACGATGATGAAGAAGAAGTAACAAGAGAAGCATCTGATGATGAAGGTTTTTCTGCGCTAGCGTTTAAGATAGCTACTGATCCATTTGTTGGAACATTAACTTTCTTTAGAGTCTACTCTGGTGTGCTCAAGGCTGGTTCCGCTGTAGTTAACTCTACAAAAGGTAAAAAAGAAAGAGTTGGAAGAATTCTTCAAATGCATTCAAACTCTAGAGAAGAGATTAAAGAAGTTAGAGCCGGCGATATTGCAGCAGCAGTTGGTTTAAAAGATGTTACAACTGGTGATACACTGTGCGATCCTTCAAAATTAGTAACATTAGAACGAATGGAATTTCCTGAGCCTGTAATTGCGGTTGCTGTTGAGCCAAAAACAAAAGCTGACCAAGAAAAAATGGGGATTGCTCTGCAAAAGTTAGCTCAAGAGGATCCATCATTTAGAGTTAAGACAGATGAGGAGTCTGGCCAAACAATTATTTCCGGAATGGGGGAATTACATTTAGAAATTATTGTAGATAGGATGAGAAGGGAATTTAGTGTTGAGGCAAATGTAGGTGCTCCTCAAGTTGCCTATAGAGAATGTATAAGAAAATCAGTGGATCAAGAAAGTAAATTTATTAGGCAAAGTGGCGGTAGAGGACAGTATGGTCATGTTTATTTAAAAATAGAACCACAAGAAGCAGGAAAAGGATATGAATTCGTAAATGAAATTGTTGGTGGTGCTATTCCAAGAGAATATATACCAGCAGTAGATAAAGGTATTCAAGAACAAATGTTAAATGGTGTAATTGCTGGATATCCTGTTGAAGATGTAAAAGTAACTCTTTATGACGGAACATTTCATGATGTAGATTCATCTGAAATGTCTTTTAAAATAGCCGGCTCTATGGGTTTTAAAGAAGGAGCTAAAAAAGCTGACCCAGCACTACTAGAACCAGTAATGAAAGTAGAAGTTGTTACACCTGAAGATTATATGGGTGATGTAGTTGGTGACTTAAACAGAAGAAGAGGTATAATAGGCGCCATGGAAGATGGCCCTGCTGGAAAAATAATTAGGGGTGAAGTGCCATTAAAAGAAATGTTTGGTTATGCTACAGATCTAAGATCCGCAACTCAAGGAAGAGCTGTGTATTCAATGGAATTTTCGAAATATATGGAAGCACCAAGGAATATAGCTGAAGATATAATAAATAAACACACAGGATAAGACATTGGTTAAAAAATCTGAAAATACAGCAAATCAAAATATTAGAATTAAATTAAAAGCATTTGATCATAAGTTAATTGACCAATCTGCTGTGGAAATAGTTGAAACAGCAAAAAGAACAGGTGCTAGAGTTAGAGGACCTATACCTTTACCTACAAAAATGGAAAGATTTACTATATTGATTTCACCGCATGTCGATAAAGATGCGAGAGATCAGTATGAAATAAGAACACATAAGAGAATTATGGATATATTGGACCCTACAGATAAAACTGTAGATGCCCTTATGAAGTTAGATTTAGCAGCTGGTGTTGACGTACAAATCAAGCTAAATTAAGCTTTTCTAGCTTAATTATTAGTGTATAATCAGCAAACTTACTTAGGCAGTCTAGGTTATGTATTTTATTACCTGGGCTTTTTTTTATTTTTACATTTAGAAGAGAATTAAATGAGTATTGGTTTATTAGGTAAAAAAATTGGTATGACAAGGGTATTCGCAGAGAATGGCCAATCAATACCTGTAACAGTCTTAAAGATAGAAACAAACATTGTATCAATGATTAAAAACATTGAGTCTGATGGTTATAATGCCTTGCAACTCGCCACAAATGAACAGAAAGAAAATAAAGTTACAAGACCTCATCTTGGTCATTTCAAAAAGAATAAGATAACTCCGCGTAAAAATTTAAAAGAGTTTAGAGTAAGTGATATTTCAGAGATTAAAATTGGACAGGAGTTCGAAGCGACACATTTTGAAGAAGGATCTTTTGTTAATGTTCGCTCAAGAACAAAAGGTAAAGGTTTTGCGGGAACCATAAAAAGACATAATTTTAAAGGTAAGGATGCAACACACGGCAACTCAATATCACACAGAACACCTGGATCAACAGGGCAATGTCAATTTCCAGGAAGAGTATTTAAGGGAAAAAAAATGGCAGGGCAAATGGGTGATGTCATGGTGACAAGAAAAAATTTACAAATAGTTAAAATAGATCCAGATAGAAAATTAATTTTAGTTAAAGGTGCTGTACCAGGCTTTAATGGAAGATTAGTAGAAGTTACACAGTCTGCAAAAAGAATAAAAGGTTCTAACTAGTGAAAATTAAAATTTTACCAAAAAATGTGATTTTAAATTTACCTGATTCTTGTTTCAGCGTGGATTATAAAAAAACATTAGTTCATCAGGTAATAACATCATATTTTGCAAACGGAAGAGATAATATAAGTTCGCAAAAAAATAGATCTGCAGTTAGTGGTGGTGGAAAAAAACCATGGAGACAAAAAGGAACTGGTAGAGCAAGAGCTGGAACAACAAGAGGGCCAATATGGAGAGGCGGTGGGGTTACTTTTGCTTCTGGCAAAAGAAATTATTCAGAGAAAATTAATAAAAAAATGTATAACGGCGCAATGAGATCAATTATTTCAGAGTTAATTAGAACAGATAAAGTTGTAGTTGTAGATAAAATTCAATTGGATGAAATAAAAACAAAATCAATGAGTAGTTTATTAAAATCTTATAAATTAGAATCAGCTCTCATTGTTATAAATGATATTGATGAAAAAATATTTTTATCATCTAGAAATTTAAAAAATATAGGTATAGCAACAGTAGATTATTTAGACCCACCTTTAATGCTTTCTTTTAAAAATGTTTTATTTACAAAAGACTCATTATTAAATTTTGAAAAAAGGTTTGGGGTTTAAAATGGATATAAGCAACTTATCAAAAATAATCATAATGCCTCATGTTTCTGAAAAATCAGTAATGATTGCTGATAACTTTAAGCAACAAACTTTTAAAGTAGCTGCAAATGCTACTAAGAAGGATGTTAAAGAGGCAATAGAAAAATTATTTGATGTTGATGTAATAAATGTAAATATTCTTAGTGTAAGCGGAAAGAAAAAAGTATTCGGTCGAGCTATTGGAAAAAGAAAAAACTATAAAAAAGCATATGTCACTTTAAAAGACGGTCAAGATATAGATTTAGGAGGGGAAAGCTAGTATGACTACAATATTATCAAAACCAACCTCCCCAGGTAAAAGATTTACAGTAAGTGTTAAAACTGAAGGCCTACATAAAGGAAAACCTTTTGCAAAAGTTACTGAAAATAAACCTAAAACAGGTGGTAGAAATAACACTGGTAAAATTACTACAAGACACATTGGCGGTGGGCATAAGCAAAAATATAGAATTATAGATTTTAAAAGAAATAAGTATGATGTCCCAGGGAAAATTGAAAGACTTGAGTATGACCCAAATAGGTCAGCTCACATTATGCTTGTGTTGTACAAAGACGGTGATAGAAGATATATTATTGCTCCAAATAAATTAAAAGTTGGTGATGAAATTCTATCTGGAAATAATGTTCCGATAAAGATTGGAAATTGTATGCCATTAAGTAAAATTCCACTTGGAACAAGTATTCACTGTGTTGAAATGAAGCCTAAAAAAGGAGCGCAAATTGCACGAAGTGCTGGAGCATCTGTTCAATTAGTGGCTAAAGATGGGCCATATGCATTAGTTAGATTGCGTTCTGGTCAAATGAGAAAAATTCCACAAGAATGTGTAGCAACAATAGGAGAAGTTTCAAACTCCGAACATAATCTTGCTAAATTAGGAAAGGCTGGAGCAAAAAGATGGAGAGGTGTAAGGCCAACAGTTCGAGGAGTTGCAATGAATCCTGTTGATCATCCGCATGGCGGCGGTGAAGGCAAAACATCTGGTGGTAGACATCCTGTTTCGCCTTGGGGTACTCCAACAAAAGGATTTAAAACAAGATCTAATAAAAGAACAGATCATTTAATAATTAAGAAGAGAAAGTAGGTAGGAATTAGTATGCCAAGATCACTAAAAAAAGGACCATTTATAGACCATCATCTTATGAAGAAAGTAGATGACGCTGTAAAAAGTAATAATAAAAAACCTATAAAAACCTGGTCAAGAAGATCAATGGTTATACCAGAAATGGTAGGCCTAACAATTGCTGTCCATAATGGAAGACAGCATATACCAGTATTAATTTCAGAAAACATGGTTGGTCATAAGCTTGGTGAGTTTTCAAGTACAAGAACATTCAGAGGGCATTCTGGTGACAGGAAGGTTAAATAATGGAAGTTAAAGCAAATTTAAAATATATAAGAGTTTCCCCGCAAAAATGTAGGTTAACTGTTGACGCAATTAGAGGAAAAAAAGTTTCAGATGCGCTCGACATATTGAATTATAGTAAGCAAAAAAGCTCTGATATTGTAAAAAAGGTTCTAGAATCGGCTATAGCAAATGCGGAACATAATAACGGCGCAGATATTGATACTTTAAAAATTAAAACAGTATATGTAAATGTAGGCCCAACATTAAAAAGGTTTAGGGCAAGAGCAAAAGGAAGCGCAAATCAAATTTTAAAAAGATCGAGTCATATTACAATAGGTTTATCGGACGAGTAAATATTATGGGACAAAAGGTTCATCCAATAGGTTTTAGGTTAGGAGTTTCTACTGAACATACTTCAAAATGGTATGCGGAGGGAAAAGAATACCCTGAATTTTTATTAAAGGATTTAATGGTTAAAGATTTTTTAAAGAAAAAGTTATCGCACGCATCTGTTAGCAAGATAACAATAGAAAGACCAACTAAAGCTGCAGAGATAACAATCCATACAGCTCGACCTGGGATTGTTATTGGAAAGAAAGGTGAAGATGTTGAAATATTAAGAAAAAAAGTAGCAGTAATGATGAATATAAATATTAATAATGTAAAAATTAATATTGAGGAAATTAGAAAACCAGAAATTGACGCCCAACTTGTTGCTGAAGGGATAGCTCAACAATTAGAAAGAAGAATTATGTACAGAAGAGCTATGAAAAGAGCTGTTCAGAATTCTATGAGATTAGGTGTAGCTGGCATAAAAGTTAATATAGCAGGACGATTAAATGGCGCAGAAATTGCAAGATCTGAGTGGTATAGAGAAGGAAGAGTTCCTTTGCACACTTTAAAAGCAAAAATAGATTATGGTTTTGCAGAAGCCATGACTACTTATGGGATTATAGGTATAAAAACATGGATATATAGTGGTGAGACTGAAGACGAAACAACAAAAGATAAAGGTTAAAAATGTTACAGCCAAAGAAAACAAAATACCGTAAGCAGTTTAAAGGTAAGAATAGAGGGCTAGCTTTAAGAGGTTCTAAAGTAAGCTTTGGCGAATTTGGACTAAAGGCATTAGGAAGAGGAAGAATGACTGCAAGACAAATTGAAGCTGCAAGAAGGGCGATGACAAGATATATTAAAAGAGGTGGAAAAGTTTGGATCAGAGTATTTCCTGATGTTCCAATTACAAAAAAACCTCTAGAAGTTAGACAAGGAAAAGGTAAGGGTAACGTAGAGTACTGGGTAGCTAAGATACAGCCTGGAAGAGTGCTTTATGAAATGGAAGGAGTGCAAGAAGATGTTGCGAGAAAAGCATTTAAACTTGCGGCAGCTAAATTGCCTTTCCAAACACAATTTGTAGTTAGAACAATAATGTAGGTATAAAATTATGTTAGCTAAAGATATAAGAGAAAAATCTGTAAAAGACTTGGCAACGTTGTTAGACGAAACCAGCTTAAATTATTTTAAATTAAAAATGCAACTTACAACTGGCCAATTACCAACACATAGAAAAGTTAGAGAAGCTAGAAAAAATATTGCGCTAATACAAACGATAATAAATGAAAAAAGGTTAACTGATGGAACAGAATAAAAAAATTAAAGTGTTAAAAGGAACAGTTGTTAGTAATAAAATGAATAAAACAGCAGTTGTGCTTTTTGAAAGAAAAGTCAAACATCCAAAATATGGAAAATATATAAAAAAATCAACTAAATATAAAATTCATGACGAAGAGAATAAATGTAATCCTGGAGATGTTGTAACAATAACTGAAGTTAGACCAATATCTAAAGATAAGTCATGGAAGTTAGTAGAAATTTTAGGTAGTAAGGAGAAATAAAGTGATACAAGTGCAAACAGTTTTAACCGCAGCAGATAACAGTGGAGCAAAAAAAATCCAATGCATTAAAGTGCTTGGCGGCTCTAAAAAAAGATATGCCAGGATTGGGGATCTTATAAAAATTAGTGTTCAGACAGCAATTCCAAGAGGAAAAGTAAAAAAAGGTGAAGTTTTAAATGCTGTAGTTGTACGAACCGCAAAAGGCGTAAGAAGAAATGATGGGTCCTTAATAAAATTTGATGGAAATGCTGCAGTATTATTAAATGCACAATGGCAACCAATAGGCACAAGAATATTTGGTCCTGTAACTAGGGAATTAAGAACAGAAAAGTTTATGAAAATTATTTCATTAGCTCCAGAAGTTTTGTAGGAAAAAGTTATGAATAGATTAAAAAAAGGAGATCAAGTTTATATAATATCTGGAAAAGATAAAGGTAAAATGGGTACAGTATCTTCAATTGTAAATAATGAAAGAATACTAGTTGATGGAATTAATTTAGCAAAGAAACACGTTAAACCGAATCCTAATAAAAATGAAACTGGCGGGATTATTGAGAAAGAAATGCCAATACATACATCTAACGCAATGATTTATAATACTAAAACTAAAAAACCAGACAGAGTAGGTGTTTTAAAATTAAAAGATAATAAGAAAGTTAGAATATACAAATCAACCGGGGAACAAATTGATTTATGAGTACCAGATTAGAAAAAATTTACAATGAAGAAATAAAAGACTCGTTATTAAAAAAAATGAAGTATAAGTCTTTTATGGAAGTTCCATATATAACAAAAATTACAATTAATGTAGGTTTGGGAGAAGCTGTAAAAGATAAGAAAGTTGTAGAACAAGCGATAGGAGATATTGAAAAAATTTCTGGACAAAAGCCTGTTATTACTAACGCTAAAAAATCTATTGCTGCTTTTAGTTTAAGAGAAGGTATGCCGATAGGTTGTAAAGTTACATTAAGAAAAAATAAGATGTATGAATTTTTAGATCGCTTAATTACTGTTGCAATACCAAGAATTCGAGATTTTAGAGGTTTTTCAAGAAAGTCATTTGATGGAAGAGGAAATTATACTTTAGGGATTAAAGAGCAAATTATTTTTCCAGAAATTGATTATGAAAAAATTGACAGTATAAGAGGATTAGATATCTCTATTACAACATCAGCAAAGAACGATGATGAGGCTAGACTTTTACTTGAAGAATTTAACTTTCCTTTTAGGAGATAAAATATGGCTAAGAAATCTATGGTAGAAAGAGAAAAGAGAAGAATAAAATTAAGCAATAAATTTTCTTCTAAGAGGAAGCTATTAAAAGATATTTTAATTAGCCAAGATGCGTCAATCGAAGAAAAATTAATTGCATCAGATAAACTTCAAAAATTACCAAGAGATTCTAGTGCCGCAAGAATTACAAATAGATGTGCAATAACGGGTAGGCCAAAAGGTTTTTATAGAAAATTTGGTCTTGGAAGAATGAAAGTAAGGGAAGCAGCGATGAGAGGTGATATACCTGGACTAGTTAAGGCTAGTTGGTAAAAGGAGAGAAAAAATATGAGTATGAGTGATCCAATATCAGCAATGATAACTATAATAAGAAATGGGCAAATGGTTAATAAATCATATGTATGTACAGATATGTCTAATACTAAAGAATCTATATTAAAAGTTTTAAAAGATGAAGGTTATATAAATGATTATGAAGTTAAAGAAATGGAAAATAATAAGAAAAGATTAAAAATAAAATTAAAATATTTTCAAGGTAAGCCTGTAATAAGTAACATAAAAAGAATAAGCAAGCCTAGTTTAAGAATATATAAAAGTAAAAATAAGCTCCCTAAAGTTTTAGGTGGTCTTGGTGTAGCAATTGTTTCAACTTCAAAAGGAGTTATGACGGCAGATACAGCAAAAAACCAAAACTGTGGTGGTGAAATAATTTGTACTGTGGAGTAATAAATTGTCTAGAATAGCTAAACAACCTGTTGAAATTCCTGATAATGTTGAAATAAATATTAAGGATAAAACAATATTTTTTAAAGGTCCAGAAGGTGAAATTTCTATGGGAATGCATTCTGACGTTGGAGTTAAAAAAGAAGATAAATTTATTAATATTGAAATCACAGAAAATAATAGCGCAATAGCAGGAACAATAAGAGCGCTAATAAATAATAATGTTGTTGGTGTTAGCAAAGGATTTGAAAAAAAATTAAATTTAGTAGGCGTAGGTTACAAGGCCGAAGTAAAAAATAAAGAACTTCATTTAAGTCTTGGTTTTTCACATCCAGTTGTTTATAAATATTCAGAAGATGTCAAAATTAAAACACCGTCACCAACAGAAATAAATATTAATGGAATAGATAAGCAAAAAGTCGGGCAAGTAGCAGCTGAAATCAGAGCTTTTAGGCCACCTGAACCATACAAGGGTAAAGGTGTAAAATATAGCGATGAAAATATTATTAGAAAAGAGGCTAAGAAAAAGTAGCGATGAAAAATAAATCAGCAAGATTAAAAGCAGCAAAAAAAATTAGAAGTAGAATACGTTCTAGTGAAAAATATAGATTAACAGTTTACAAAACTGCTATGCATACATATGCACAACTTTTCTCACCTAGAGGAGAAATAGTTGCTGCTGCAAGTTCTTTAGAAAAAGATGTAATAAAAGGAATGAATACAGGAAATATAGAGGCGGCAAAAATAATTGGAAAACTTATAGCAGAAAGGGCAATACAAAAAAAAGTTACAGAAGTAGCTTTTGATAGAAGTGGATTTAATTATCATGGAAGAGTTAAAGCTTTAGCTGATTCTGCTAGAGAAAATGGACTAAAATTTTAATAGAGAAAAGTATGTCAACAAATATAGATAAATATCAGGGTAGCGAAGAACTTTTAGAAAAACTAGTTAAAGTTAATCGTGTTTCTAAAGTTGTTAAAGGTGGAAGACAATTCGGATTTACAGCTCTTACAGTTATTGGAGATGGTAATGGCAGAGTTGGTTTTGGATACGGAAAGGCTAAAGAAGTTCCATTAGCTATTCAAAAAGCTATGGAAAAAGCTAGAAGAGATATGACTAAAATACCAATTATAAATGGAACATTACATTATCCATTAATTGGAAAGCATGGAGCTGCAAGAGTATATATACAACCTGCATCAGAAGGAACAGGGATTATTGCTGGCGGTGCAATGAGAGCTGTGTTTGAAGTTCTTGGCGTTCATAATGTATTAGCAAAATGTATTGGAACAACAAATCCGATAAATGTGGTGAGAGCTACCATAAATGGATTAAGATCTGTTGAATCTCCGCAGCATGTTTCAAATAAAAGAGGAAAATCAATTGAACATATTTTAGGTATGGCTAATGTCAAACAATAAAATTGATACTAAAAAAGTTGCTACTAAAAAAGTTGCTACTAAAAAAGTTGCTACTAAAAAAGTTGCTACAAAGAAAGTTGCTACAAAAAAAGATGGCACTAAGATTAAATTAACTTTAGTAAAAAGTCTGAGCGGAAGACTAAAAGCGCACCAAGCATGCGCAAAAGGTTTGGGTATAAAGAAAATTCATAGATCAATTGAAGTAAATAATACTCCTGAAAATATGGGTATGATTAATAAAATTAATTACTTGTTAAAAATAGAGAAAAATAATGGAACTTAATACAATAGCGCCTGCAGTAAAAAATAAAAATTCAAAGAGAGTAGGTAGGGGTATAGGCTCTGGAACTGGAAAAACTTCTGGAAGAGGGCATAAAGGCCAAAAAGCTAGAGCCGGTGGATATCATAAAGTAGGATTTGAAGGTGGGCAAATGCCTCTTCAAAGAAGACTGCCTAAAGTTGGTTTTACATCAAGGAAAAATGATACAGCAAGAATTAGATTAGGAGAGCTGGCATTTAAAGGAAATGAAAATATAACAATTGATTTACTTAAAGAAAAGAAAATTATTTCTCACAGAGCTAAAGAAGTTAAAGTTTTTTTATCTGGAGAAATTAAAACTAAAATAAACTTACAAGGGATTTTGGTAACAAAAGGTGTGAAAAAAGTTATTGAAGATCTTGGTGGAAAAATTTCAGAATAAATATATGGAAGAATTAAGAAAAAGATTATTTTTTGTTTTTGGTGCAATTTTAGTTTATAGAATTGGCACATATATCCCTGTGCCTGGCATTAATCCTGCAGCGTTAGCAAGTTTTTTTGAGCAACAAAGTGGAACGATAATTGATATGTTTAATATGTTTTCAGGTGGAGCTCTTGAAAGATTTAGTATACTAGCTCTTGGAATAATGCCATATATATCAGCTTCTATAATCATGCAATTAATGTCATCTACAATGCCAGCTTTAAAAGAAATAAAAAAAGAAGGAGAAACAGGAAGAAAAAAAATTACTCAATACACAAGATTTGGAACATTGGCACTAGCTACATTACAAGCGGGAGGAGTTGCAGTAGCACTCCAGTCTCAGGGTATTTCTCTTTATACCGGAAGTGGATTTATATTTTCTACAATTATTACATTAGTCACTGGAACAATGTTTTTAATGTGGCTTGGAGAACAAATTTCTGAGAAGGGTATTGGAAACGGCATATCTATAATAATATTTATAAGTATAGTATCTGGTTTGCCAACAGCAGTTGGTGGAACTTTAGAGCTTGCAAGCACAGGCGAATTAAATTCTGCTTTAGTAGTAATGATTTTGATTTTAGCTATAGCTGTTACAGGTTTTGTAGTATTTATTGAGAGAGGCCAAAGAAAAATTACGGTAAATTATGCAAGAAGACAGCAGGGTAGAAAATTAGTTCAAGCCCAATCAAGTTATTTGCCATTAAAGCTTAATATGGCAGGAGTAATACCACCAATTTTTGCTTCAAGTATAATTCTTTTCCCATCAACTTTAGGCCAATGGGCAGGATCAGCTGAAGGCATGAGTTGGCTAAAAGATTTATCATCAACATTAGCACCAGGGCAACCACTTTATGTAACTTTTTATGCAGCAGCTATAATATTCTTTTGTTTTTTTTACACTGCATTAGTTTATGATTCCAGAGAAACATCTGAAAATTTGAAGAAATCTGGTGCTTCAATTCCAGGCGTTAGGCCAGGTGAGCAAACTTCTATATATATTGATAGTGTTTTAACAAGGTTGACTGCTGTTGGAGCTTTATATATTACTTTAGTATGTTTAGTGCCAGAATTTTTAATAATTGGATTAAATGTACCTTTTTATTTTGGAGGAACATCGCTATTAATTATTGTTGTTGTAGTAATGGATTTTATAGGACAATTGCAGTCCCATATGATGAATTATCAATATGGAAGTTTAATGAAGAAATCAAATTTACAGGGTTATAAAAGATGAAAGTAAGAGCGTCAGTTAAAAAGATATGTAGAAATTGCAAGATAATACGAAGAAATGGTGTTATTCGTGTAATTTGTGTAAATCCAAGACACAAGCAGAGGCAAGGATAATAATGGTTGAACATATTAACAGTATTGTTAGAATACTTAACATTTTTTAGGAAATATAATGGCTAGAATAGCAGGAATAAATGTACCAGATAATAAGCACACGGTGATTGCCCTACAGGCAATTTATGGTATTGGTCCAACAAGAGCTAAGAAAATTTGTGTAGATTCAAATATAAAACCTTCTGTTAAGATTAAAGAATTAACTGAAGAAGAAATTGAAACAATAAGAACTGAGGTAGTTAAATATAATATTGAAGGTGACTTAAGGAGAGAAGTAACTCTTAATATTAAAAGATTAATGGATTTAGGGACTTATAGAGGAATAAGACATAGAAAAGGATTGCCTTTAAGGGGTCAAAAAACTAAAAATAACTCTAGAACAAGAAAAGGTCCTAGAAAAGCAATAAGAAAATAATTAGGAATTATTAATGGCAAAAACAAATACAAATACAAAGACAAAGAAAAAAGTTAAAAAAGTTGTTACTGATGGTATAGCTGTAATTAATTCAACTTTTAATAACACAATAGTTACACTAACAGATAGACAGGGCAACACATTGTGTTGGGCAACAGCTGGCGGAGCAGGATTTAGAGGTTCTAGAAAAAGCACACCTTTTGCAGCACAGGTTGCTGCTGAAAAAGCTGGAAACCTAGGAAAAGAATTTGGTTTAAAAAACTTAATTGTTAATGTAAAAGGACCAGGTCCAGGACGAGAATCAGCAGTAAGAGCTTTAAATAATATAGGGTACAAGATAACAGATATTAATGATGTTACACCGATTCCTCATAACGGGTGTAGACCACCTAAAAAAAGGAGAGTATAAGAAGTGGCAAGATATATAGGACCAAAATGTAAGCTAATGAGAAGAGAAGGAACTGATCTTTTACTTAAAAGTAAAAGCAGACCCTTGGATTCTAAATGTAAAATTGATACACAGCCAGGACAACACTCAGATAGAAAATCAAGGTTATCAGATTACGGATTACAGTTACGCGAAAAACAAAAATTAAAAAGAATATATGGAGTTTTAGAAAAACAGTTTAGACTTTATTATAAAAAAGCCGCAAGACAAAGTGGGTCGACTGGGGAAAATTTATTAAAATTATTGGAGTGCAGGTTAGATAACGTTGTATTCCGTATGGGTTTCGGATGCACGAGAGCTGAAGCAAGACAATTAGTTAGTCACAAATCAATTTTAGTTAATGGATTAGTGGTAAACATTGCTTCTTATCAAGTGTCTGCAGAAGATATTATTTCTATAAAAGAAAAATCTAAGAGTCAAATAAGAATAAAGGATTCCTTGATATTAAATGATCAGGTTGGATTAACATCATCATGGGTTTCTGTTGATAGTGAAAAAATGGAAGGAGTTTTTAAATCTATACCTGAGAGAATGGATCTTCCTTCAGATATAAATGAATCGTTAGTAGTTGAATTATATTCTAAATAAAAGAGGTATTATATTGTGTCAAATTTTAATAATTTATTAAAGCCAAGAATAGTTAATATTGAGAACATTTCTTTAAATTATACAAGAGTTACTTTAGAGCCATTAGAAAGAGGTTTTGGTCATACACTAGGGAGCGCACTTAGAAGAATTATGCTTTCTTCAATTGTAGGATCTTCAGTGACAGAAGTTTCTATAGATGGCGTATTACATGAATACAGTACAATTGAAGGTATTCAAGAAGATGTAATTGATATTATGTTAAATTTAAAAGACGTATCATTTAAAATGAACGGAAATAAATCTGCAACATTAATGTTATCTAAAAACGAAATAGGGCAAGTTACAGCATCTGATATTGAGTTGAAAAACGATATAGAAGTAGTAAATCCAGATTACGTTATCGCTAATATAACAACAAAAAGCGGATCATTAAGTATGCAAATAGAAGTTAGTGAAGGAATTGGGTATTCAGCTGCAAGCCAAAGAAAGGAAGATTCAAATAGAATAGTTGGGTCATTACTAATAGATGCAAGTTATAGTCCGGTAAAAAAAGTATCTTACAGAGTTGATTCAGCAAGGGTTGAACAAAGAACAGATTTAGATAAACTAATAATTGAGTTAGAAACAGATGGCACTATTGATCCAGAAACATGCATAAGAGAGGCTGCTACAATTCTTCATGATCAAGTTTCCGTTTTCGTAGATTTAAAAGCAATCGAAGAAAAAGAGCAGAAAACTGTAGAAGCTGAAATTGATCCTAATTTACTAAGACCTGTTGATGATTTAGAATTAACTGTAAGATCTGCAAACTGCTTAAAAGCTGAAAATGTATATTACATTGGTGATTTGATACAAAGGACAGAAAATGAATTATTAAAAACTCCTAATTTAGGAAAAAAATCACTTACAGAAATAAAAGATATATTAGGTACTTATGGGTTATCCTTAGGAATGAAACTTGATAATTGGCCTCCAAGTGATCTTCAGGACCAAGATAAACAAGTTAAAAAATTTTAGGAGATTGAAGTGAGACATAAATATTCCGGAAGAAAGTTAAATAGAACACCAACACATAGACTAGCTATGCTAAAAAATATGTCATCTTCTTTGATAGAACACGAGGAAATAAAAACAACATTGCCAAAAGCAAAAGAAATAAGAGGTTACGTAGAAAGATTAATAACAATTTCTAAAATTGATACTGTAGCCAAAAGAAGAATAGTTTTTTCTAGAATACGTTCAAAAGATGCTGTATCTAAATTATTTAATGATCTTGGTCCAAGATTTAAATCTAGACCTGGTGGTTATTTAAGAGTACTAAAATGTGGCTATAGGCCAGGTGATAAAGCACCTATGGCAATTGTTCAACTTGTTGATAAAAAAGAATTAGTTACTGAAGAATCATAGAATTTTTTTTAAGTATTTCCCAGTATAAGATTTTTTATTATTAGCAACTATTTCAGGTGTTCCTTTTGCAATTATACGACCACCTTTGTTTCCGCCTTCTGGGCCCATATCTATTATCCAGTCTGCAGTTTTTATAATATCAAGATTATGTTCAATAATAACAATCGTGTTTCCTTTGTCTCTAAGTTTATACATAATTCTTAATAGTTGATCGATATCATGTATATGCAACCCTGTTGTTGGCTCATCAAAAATATAAATGGTTTTACCAGTATCTTTTTTGGATAACTCTTTGGCTAATTTAACTCTTTGAGCCTCGCCACCAGATAAAGTAGTAGCATTTTGTCCTACTGTTATATATGAAAGACCTACATCAACAAGTGTTTGTAGCTTTCTTTTTATAGTTGGAACACTATTAAAAAAAAGAAACGCCTCTTCAACAGTCATACCTAATACTTCTGTAATATTTTTATTTTTATATAATACTTCAAGAGTTGTATTATTATACCTCTTGCCTTTACAAATATCACATTGAACATATATATCTGGTAAAAAATGCATTTCTACTTTTATTACACCATCACCATGACATGATTCACATCGACCACCTTTAACATTGAAGCTAAATCTACCAGGATTATAGCCTCTTGATCTTGATTCGTGTGTTGCTGAAAATAAATCACGTATCAACGTAAATAAACCCGTATATGTTGCTGGATTAGATCTTGGTGTTCTACCAATTGGGCTTTGGTTTATTTCTATAATTTTATCAAATTCTTCCCAGCCAATAATATTTTTTACATCTCCATGAGTATGGCTGTTTTTATTAATTTTATTGCTTAGATATTTGTATAGCGTCTCGTTAATTAAAGATGATTTACCAGATCCGGAAACTCCTGTTACACAAGTTATTAAGCCAATTGGTATTGATACATTAATATTATTTAAATTATTTGATGATGCTTTATATATTTCAATTTTTTTTGATGTGGGTGGCACTCTTTTATTTGGTATATTAATTTTCCTCTTACCAGAAAGGTATTCCCCAGTTATTGAATTCTTGGTAGCTTCAACTTCCTTAGGAGTACCTTCGGCAATTACCATTCCACCATGAATGCCTGCTCCTGGGCCTATATCAATAACATGATCTGCAGCTCTTATAGTACATTCATCGTGTTCAACAACAATTACTGTATTACCCAGATCCCTTAGGTTATATAGCGTTTCAATAAGTTTATCATTATCTTTTTGGTGTAACCCAATAGATGGTTCATCTAATATATATGTTACACCGACAAGTCCTGCACCAATTTGACTAGCTAATCTAATTCTCTGATTTTCCCCACCAGATAAAGTTTCAGCACTCCTGTCCAAACTTAGGTAATTTAAACCAACATTATTTAAAAATCCTAATCTAGAGACAATTTCAGAAATAAGCCTATCTGCAATTTTTTTTCTCTTTCCTGAAAGCTTTAACTTGTTAAAAAAGATTAAACAGTCTTCAATTGGCATAATTGATATATCAGTAATATTTAAATTATTTATTAATACGTTTCTTGCATGATCACATAATCTACTACCTTTACATTCTCCACATACCTGCTTAGACAAATATTTATTTAATTCTTCTCTAACAAAATTTGACTCAGTATTGTTATACCTTCTTTCATAATTATTTAAAACACCCTCAAAAACTTGTAATTTTTTTATTTTTTTCCCTGAACTATTATAATATGTAAATTCAATTTTTTGATCACCAGTTCCATATAAAACTATTTGCTTAACTTTATTGCTTAGTGATGAGTAATCTGCATTTGTGTCAAAATTAAAATGTTTAGATAGGGATGCTATTATCTGATAATAAAACTCATTTCTTTTATCCCATCCTTTTATAGCGCCATCTGATAAACTTAACTCTTTGTTAATAATTTTATTTTCATCAAAAAATTGATTAACGCCCAGTCCATCACATTCTTTGCATGCCCCAACCGGACTATTAAATGAAAACAATCTTGGTTCTAGTTCATTTATACTGTAACCGCAATTAGGGCATGCAAATTTAGATGAATAATTTTTATTAGAATTTTTATCTGCGCAATATATTGTTACTAAATCATTTTTATAATTTAAAGCCGTTTCAATTGACTCGGTAAGTCTTATTTTTGAAGATTTCTTTATTTTTAAACGATCTACAACCAATTCTATTGTATTATTTTTCTTTGGATCTATTTTTGGTATTTCATTGATGTTATAAATTTCATTATTTATTCGTAATCTCACGAATCCTTTTATTTTTATATCTTCTATGATATTTTTATGCTCGCCTTTTCTATTTATTACTAACGGCGTCAATATTATTATTGATTCATCTTCCTCGTATTGTTTATATAGTTCTTCTACAATTTCCGAAGCTGATTTACCTTCTAAACTATTTTTATGAATAGGACATATTGGTGTTCCTGCTCTGGCATACAATAATCTTAAATAGTCATGCACCTCTGTTATTGTTCCTACAGTTGATCTTGGATTATGAGATGTTGTTTTTTGCTCTATTGCTATCGCAGGCGATAGACCCTCTATATGATCGACATCAGGTCTTTCCATTCTTGTTAAAAACTGTCTAGCATATGCTGATAGTGATTCAACATATCTTCTTTGTCCTTCGGCAAATATTGTGTCAAAAGCGAGAGTTGATTTACCAGATCCAGATAACCCAGTTATAACAATGAGTTTATCTCTTGGTATCGTTACATCGACATTTTTTAAATTATGGCTTCTAGCGCCCTTAATTATTATATTCTGCATTTACATATGATATTATGAATGAATCAACTGCATAGAATATATCTACTAAATTAAAAGGTATAGTATTAATTGCAAATATATGAATAATGTACAAGAAATAATGGGAGTTATTTAATATGGCAGGCGTAAATAAAGTAATAATCTTGGGAAATCTAGGCGCAGATCCAGAATTAAGATCGTCTCCATCTGGTGTAACAACATGCAGGCTTAGTATTGCTACCTCTATGAACTGGACAGATAAAGCATCTGGTGAAAAAAAAGAGAAAACGGAGTGGCATAGAGTTGTGTTTTTTGGAAGAAGCGCAGAAGTTATTGATCAATATCTAAAAAAAGGTCAACAACTTTATATTGAAGGTAGATTGCAGACTAATAAATATGAGAAAGATGGCGTGGAAAGGTACTCAACAGATATTATAGGAGAATCATTTAACTTTATTAGTGGTTCTGGTGCTTCCTCGAATTCTAGAAATACTGATCGAGCCTCAAATGACATGAATCAAGATAATAGCAATAATGCTTCAAAAAAATCTGGTTCAGATGAATTTGAAGACGATATACCTTTTTAAATTAATGCGATAATTTATATACTTAAATGCTTTTATTTATTTTTTTTTTAACAGTTGTATTTTCATTAATAGGCTCATTTTTAATAGAGAAATTTTCACTAAAATATGTAGTTTTAGATAAGCCATCGAATAGAAGTTCTCATAAATTACCTACACCAACAGTTGGCGGTTTGGCAATATTAATTTCATATTTTATATATTTTTTAATGTTATCAAATTTTGTACATATATATTCAGAGCCTTTATCGATACTACTCATATCATTAATCCCTATAGTAATAATTGGATTAATAGATGATTTTAAAGAAATTAATATTTTTGCTAGGCTTGCAACTCAATTTTTCGTTGCATTATTTTTTGTTGGTTACTTTCAAATTAACACACTTAACTTGGAGGATAATATATATAGCCAATCATCAATTATTGTAATTATTTTATCAATATTATTGTCAGTTTGGTTAATGAACTTATATAATTTTATGGATGGTATTGACGGTTATGCTTCAATTGAATGTATATTTGTTTCCTTTGCCGCTTCTTTAATTATTTATTTAAATAATTCAGAAAGCTTAATATATTTGTATCTTTTAGGCCTTGGTTTTTCTGTTACTGGTTTTATTATTATGAATTGGCACCCTGCAAGAATTTTTATGGGAGATACTGGTAGTGTTGCTATAGGCTGTATATTTGCTTTTTTTACAATTTATACAGGAAATGAATCAGTTATTAGTATATATACTTGGCTTATATTACTATCAGTTTTTATATCTGATTCTACTTACACGCTTATCGTTAGGATAGTAACAAAGACAAATGTTTTAAAGCCGCATCTTACTCATGGGTTTCATATAGTAACAAGAAAAAACAAGTCTCAATTATTTACATTGTGCTCTTTATTCGTTATTAATATTGTATGGGTTTTACCATTAGCTTTATTATCTAACATTTTTATAAATTATCATATTATAATAACGTTTATAGCTTATCTTCCGTTAATTTTATATTTAATCAATATTGGTGCAGGCTTAGAAAATGGGAATAAAATTTGATGAAAAAAAAATATTATATTGAAACACAAGGCTGTCAAATGAATGAATACGATAGTGATAAAATGAAAAATTTACTTTCCAAAGAAATGAATTTTGAAAACACTGAAATTAAAGAAGATGCTGATGTTTTAATTGTTAATACTTGCTCTATAAGAGAAAAAGCACAAGAGAAAGTTTTTTCTTTGTTGGGGAAATGGAGAAAGCTAAAACAAAAAAATCCGAATATTGTAATAGGTGTAGCTGGTTGCGTTGCATCACAAGAAAGCGTAGAAATTTCTTCTAGAGCACCATACGTTGATATGGTTATTGGTCCTCAAACAATACATAGGCTTCCTGAGCTATATAAAAAATCATTAGTTTCAAAAAAAACTGTAGTAGATGTTGAATTTCCACTGATAGAAAAATTTGATAATTTGCCCACCGTAACTGAATCAAAGTTTTCTGAGTTTGTTACTATAATGGAAGGTTGTAGCAAGTATTGTTCATACTGCGTTGTTCCATATACAAGAGGAACAGAAGTTAGTAGGCCATTAAATGATATTATAGAAGAAATTAATAATCTAGTTAATAATGGAACAAAAGAAATAATTCTGTTAGGTCAAAATGTTAATGCATATTTCTATGAAGATAAAAATGGAAATATTATCAATTTTGGATTATTGTTATTTTATATTGCTAAGAATTTAGATATTAAACGAATTAGATTTACAACATCTCACCCAAATAATTTTGATGAACAGATATATTTAGCATATGAAAAACTACCGCAGCTAGTAAGTCATCTGCATCTCCCAATACAAAGTGGTTCAGACAAAATTTTAGCAGCGATGAAAAGAGGTTATACAGTGTTGGAATATAAATCTATTATTAAAAGGCTGAAGATAATAAGACCTGATATTACTTTTTCTTCAGATTTTATTGTAGGCTTTCCTGGAGAAACAGAAGGCGATTTTTTAAAAACTATAGATATAATAAAAGAAATACAATTCGATCAATCTTATAGCTTTATTTATAGTAAGCGACCTGGCACACCTGCTGCCTCAATAGAAGATAACATTAGTGATGAAATTAAAAAGGAACGTTTGTGTTATTTAAAAGAAACAATAAATTCTTTGTCAAAAAATAGGTCAAAAACAATAATTGGAGAAAAAATAGAAATTTTAGTTGAGGGTATATCGTCAAAATACAATGATATGGTTGTTGGAAGAACTAAAAATAATAAAATTATTAATATAGCAGGTAATTCGACCCTTATTGGTGAAATATTAAATATAAAGGTAACCGAACTTGATAATAAAACTTTAAAAGGTGAGATTTTAAATATATAAATATATATGGAAAAAATTGAAATATTACTAGAACCAATTGATAACAATAGATTACTTAGTCTATGTGGACCGCTTAATAACAATATTAAGGAAATTGAATTAAGATTTAATGTTGAGATAAATCAAAGAGGAAATTTATTTAATTTTTTAGGTGATAAAAAAAATATATTTATTGCTTCCGAGGCTTTAAAAAAACTTTATTTAACAACTGAAAATAGTGAGATTTCGTTAGATTTATTACATAATTTTTTGCATCAGCCTGAAATAATTTCTAAAGCGCATGATCTGGAAGAAAAATCTTATGTTACGGACGATTTTATTACATTTAGAAATTATAAAATTAAAATATGCAGCCCTAACCAAAAGAAATTTATTAATACCATATTGAAAAAGGATTTAGTATTTTCAATTGGGGCTGCGGGTTCAGGAAAAACTTTTTTAGCAATTGGAGCAGCTCTACATATTTATGAAATGGGTTTTATTAAGAAAATTATACTTGTTAGACCAGCTGTAGAAGCAGGTGAAAATTTAGGTTTTTTGCCTGGTGACTTATCACAGAAAATTGACCCGTATTTAAGACCAATGTACGATGCTTTAAGTACTATTATGGGGCCACAATTATTAAATAAATTTATTAATCAAAGTGTTATTGAGGTTGCGCCTTTAGCTTATATGAGAGGAAGAACACTTAATAACTCATTTATCATACTTGATGAGGCGCAAAATACGACAAAAGAGCAGATGAAAATGTTTTTAACAAGACTTGGAAAAAACTCTAAAGCTGTTATAACTGGAGATATAACTCAAATAGATCTACCAAATGCTTTTTCAGGATTAGTGCATGTACTGCCAATAATATCTAAAATTACGGGAGTAAGTATTTGTAAATTTACAGATAAAGACGTGATGAGACACCCCTTAGTTAAAAAAATTATTAAAGCATATGAAAATAAATTATAATGATAGTATGCCACCTAATTAACCAAATATCAGATGAATATGTTCCTGAACAGCAAGATTTTCAAAGATGGTTTCAGGCTTTTGAATACAAAGATAATGCTGAGATTACAATAAAAATTGTTACTCAAGAAGAAATGAAAAAATATAACATGTTATATAAAAATCAAGATAAAATTTCTGATACATTAGCATTTCCATTTGAAGATTTATTAATAGATGATAAAAAAATTATTGGTGATATAGCAATGTGTGCAAATAAAATAAATAATGATGCGTTATTATATAACAAAAATAAATTAGATAGGTGGGCGCATTTAAGCGTGCATAGTATTCTTCACATATTAGGTTACACACATGATAATAAAGATGATCAAGAAAAAATGGAATTAACAGAAATAAATATATTAAAGAAATTTAATATATTAAATCCATATGAAATATAAATATTATGAATATTGTTAAAAAATTTATACAAAAATTATATGAAAGTAATTTAGATAGGAGAAAAATTATTTCTCAATTACGTAGATATCATGATAAAAAATATATTAATACTGAGTTACTTTCAATGTTACTTGGTGTTTTTAAGGTACAAGAAACTAGAGTGAAAGACATAATGATTCCTCGGACGAAGATGGTTATTATTAAAAAAAACTCATCCATAGAAGAAATTCTACCTTTAATTATTAATTCTGCTCATTCTAGATTTCCAGTTATATTAGAAAATAAAGATGAAATTATTGGTATTTTACTCGCAAAAGATTTATTAAAATATATATCCGAAGATGTCGATACTTTTAGTATTGATAATATAATTCGTCCATCTGTTATAATTCCAGAAACTAAAAAATTAAATATTTTGTTAAGTGAATTCAAATCTGGAAGAAATCATTTAGCAATAGTTGTTGATGAATATGGAGGAGTATCTGGATTAATTACTATTGAAGATGTTTTGGAGCAGATAGTTGGTGATATTATTGACGAACATGATACTGTTCAAAATAGTAATAATATTAAGAAATTAAAAAATTTATCATATTCATTAAATGGAGCAACCACGTTAGAAGAATTTAATGATTTTTTTAATTGTAATTATATAAGTGATAAATATGATACCATTAGCGGGTTACTTATTAATAAAGTAAAGGGTTTACCAAAAACGCATGATACAATTTTAGTAGATGGTTTTAAGTTTACTATTAAAATATCAGATCAAAGAAGAATTCATAACATACAAGTAGATATTAAACAGTAATTAAGGTTAAAAAATGAAATATTTATTATGTCTTTTTACTGGCGGTTTATATACGTTATCATTTTCACCATATAATATTCAAGCCTTATCTTTTGTTAGCATTATATTGTTATTTCTTATACTTGATTTGCAAAACACTAAGGATTCTATTATAAAATCTCTATTGTTTGCTATCGGCTATTTTTCTGTAGGTACATATTGGTTAGAAAATGTCATTAACTACTATACTGATATTAATTTTTATATTGCCGTATTGTTAGTATTTATTTTTACAATATACTTATCATTATTTATTGTTATACCAGTATTAATATCATCGCTATTTATTCAACATTTAAAATTTAATAAAAACTTTGCGTTAATTTTATTATCAATATTAATAACATGTTTTGAAATTATAAGATCTTTTTTATTTACCGGTTATTCATGGTTTAATTTTGGGCAATCTGCTATAGGAACACCTTTAGATTCATTTTTTCCAATAATCGGCGTTCATGGAAATACTTTTATTATGTTTATAATTTCATTAATATTAATTAATATTGTAAAAGGTATTAATATTAAGTTTTTTACATCCATTTTAATATTTTTTGTAATTATATATCTAAATATTAATAATAAAAATTGGACAACAATATCAAATGAAAATATATCTATTGCTATAGTTCAACCAAACATAAATAATAAACTTAATTACAGCACATCTGAAATTGTTGAGAGAATGTCTATACTAGAATCTATGATTTTTAAATCTTTATTGAGTTCTCCAGATATTATTTTATTACCAGAAGCTCCTTTATCTATTCCTAGCAATGAAATTCTTAACTATTATTTTAAAATTTCAGAAAATATTCCTAGTAATACTTCTATTTTAACAGGATCATTTAATAGACATAATGAAAAAATCTATAATTCAATTATAAATATTTCTGATTCTAAATTTCTTACTAGTATAAGGAATTATAAAAAAGACTTTGATGCAGGTTTATCAAAAGAATACTTAGCTAACGAACAGGAAAATATTATAATTAATTCAAATTCATATAACAAGAAACACCTTGTGCCATTTGGTGAATATTTACCTCTTAGAAATATTTTATCTGTATTTTATAAATTTCTATCTTTAAATACATATGATTTGTCAGCCGGTAACTCTAATAATTCTATAAAAGTTAATAAATTTATTGCACATGCTTTAATATGTTATGAAAGCATATTTTCTGATAATGCGCTTGTAAAAAATCCTAATGTAGATTTTATAGTTAATGTATCAAATGATGGTTGGTTTGGAAATTCACTTGCTCCCTATCAGCATCTTGATTCTTTAGTAATGAGGTCTCTTGAAAATCAAAGGTTTTCAATTAGATCAGCTAATACTGGAATTTCAGCTGTTATTAACCCTTTTGGAGAAATTGTAGATTATTTAGTTTATGAAGAGATGGGTGTTATAAAGTCAAAAATAAATAGTAGAACTGGTTTAACCCCATTAGCTAAGCATGGGTATAAAATATTATATCTTTTAATGTTTACAATATTTATATATAGCAGTATTTATTTTAATATTAGGATATTTAGGCGCTAATTTTAATATTTTTAAAATCATTAATTTTATTAATAATATTTTTAACGTTATTAATGCTTATATTAGAATTTCTTATTTCTTTATTTTCACATAAAGCCCCTCTAAAACCCATATAATTAGGATTAAGCTGTAATAAATCATTAATATGCGATTCATCTATTGAGCCAGCTATTCCTGTTAAGAGTTTCAGAGATACTGCTATTTTCAAAAATTTATTTATATCATTATATGTTATGTAAGAAAACAAATTCCCAGATTTCTTGTTAGCAGTGTCAATCATTAAACCATAGAAACCTGATGATTTTAAAATCATCATATCATTTCTTGACGGGAGAAATTTATCTGCAAAAAAAACAGCAATTAACTTTTTACTGCAACTAATCTGAGATAATGTTTTAATATATTTTTTTTCATAAACCCCAATTTTTATAAAGTCTACGTCAGTTTCAGAAACTTCATTTACATTTTTTGATATTATCAATTTATCATTAGGTAAATCACCAATCGTAGAACTTACTAGCTTTTTTTTATTAATAAAATCTACAATATTTTTTATGTCATTTGTGTTTAGTTTACCAAGAGCGCCTTTAGCGGGGTCTTTAAGGTCAATAATATCAATATCTGTATTAACTAATAATTTTGCTTCAGATAGATCTTTTATACTAGCAAGTACTTTAGACATTTTTTCTGATTTTTTCCTTATATTTTTTTATATAATCCAACAGCCAGTTCCAAGCTTCAATTTCATTTTCACCAGCAGTTTTACCTATAGCTATTTCTAAATATTTAATTTCACTTTGAATTTTTTTATCATCTATAATACCTAATCTTGATGCTAAAATACAAAGTTCAATTACTGCAGATTTTGCCCTATTAAAGCCGTAAAAAAAATTGTGAGTCTCTTCATGTACTGGCTTACATATTATTGTAGGTCTTGTGTCATTTTCTATAACTTTATCTATAACGAATTCTGTATGTGAAATTGCATTTTTTAAAAATGAGCAGTCAATCTTAGTAGCTTCAATAAATTCTATATTAATTTTTTTCTTTACTATACAAGACGCAAAAATTCTTACATCATCTATATAGTTTATCACACCTGATCTATTTCTTAATATATTATCTAATGATTGAGATGGACTAAAGGGTTTTATTCTAAGTTCATTATTGCTTATATATATACCTAATGGAGATACTTTTATTGTGTTATCTAAATTCTTAGTTGTAACTATGGTTTCTCTTACGTATGTCATTTCTTACTAACTTTATTAGTTGTTTTTAATTTTCTCATTGTATGTCCTGCTGTCTTAAATTTCATCAAATCTTCTTCTGATATGTCTACTGAGCAACCCCATTTAAGCATTTCATCTTGGTCATATCTTTTACCTAATTGATATGCAGTATGAGCCTTAGCTAACTCCATACCTAGGTAATAGGCATGGCCATCATCATTTTTAATATCAAGGTATTGATAAAATTCTGCCGCATCTTTCTCAAGAAAATAATCTTTATTGTTAAAGACGTGAATACCATCTTCATTAACATATATCCTATAATTTTTATCTTTAACGTTACTCCACATTTCTTTTAATTCCTCAGTTGTGTATGGAAAAGGCTTTCTTTCATGAAGTGATAATAGTTTACTAGATATATCTTTAGGAGGCATATTATAATTTTTAGTAGTGTGCATTATTCTTCTTGCGTAATTTCCTTCAATTATAGCTTTATTGCAATGTTCACTTACTTGAGTACATAACGCATAATTTATTTCTAACTCTGAGGCAATTCCAAAAAGTAAAGCATTCATTCCTGCTGTATCAGCATGAGTAAGCTCAGTTAAATTACCTATACCTATCATAATTTCAATATCTGGGAATTTTTTTCTCAATTTTTGATACCTGACTATTGAATTTGTAAAACCAAAATTAATTGGCTCTAATATTGAGTCAGCAATAAAATCTTTATTTTCTTTTAATAAATTTTCTATTAATTTATAGAATTTTTTTTCTTCACTAGGTTGGTCAGGTATTATAACCGGTATTGAATCAACTTCATTCATCACCCAAATAGAATTTTCTTGTAGGCTTAATAGGTAATCAGCTCCAGCTTTTGATCCGGTTATTAACTCATCAGTATTAAGCGAGTCTATACTAACAATAAAATTTTGTTTTTTTAGCTCTAATATTGTTTCCGTTAAATGAGGAAATTTTGTGCTCGGTAAGCATCCTATGTCAATTATATCTGCGCCATCTTTCTTATACTGATTTGCTTGAATAATTATATCTTCAATTTTCATATTAGGCGCTTCTGTAATTTCACCAATTATTTTTGTATCATATTTACTTAAATCTAAATCTTTCCCTTGAAGACCTAAAAACCCAGGTATATCTTTAAGCTCTTCAGGGCCTCTGACACATTCTTTATTGTAGAATTTAGATAATTTTTTAATATCACCACGACACCTACCTGGCAAAACTACCTTAGTTGCACCTGATAATCTTTCAGTTGTAATTTTTTTCATAATAATGTCTATAGTAGCTAAAGCAGCTACATTTACCCCAATATCAATAATTTCATAAGTAAAATTATGCTCTGACTTTATATCAGATAGAACCTTAACTAGGGATATTTTGGCTAGTTTTCCAGTTAAAAAAATTAAATGATCTTTCATGTTATTATTATATGGGAATTGTATATTTTATTTTGTTTTATCATAATGTACACTAATTCAAAATAATTAATCAAATAAGTATATATGATAGGAGTTCTAGGCGGAAGTTTCGACCCAATACACTTTGGGCACATTAAGTTATTAAATGAATTAACCGAATACTTTAATTTTAAAGAAATTAGGTTAATTCCAACATATCAATCCCCCGCAAAAAAAACATTTTGCGCAAGCTCTACTCACAGGAAAAATATGGCTTCCATAATTGCTAATTCTGATGCAAATAATTTTGTTGTCGATGAAACAGAAATTCAAAGAGGGGGGCTATCATATACTTATGATACTCTAAAAAATATTAAAAAAGATAGAAATATTGATGATATTTGTTTAATAATGGGATTAGATGTATTTCTAACTTTTGAAAGTTGGTATAATTATTTAGAAATTTTACAGGAAGTGAATATAATTGTATTAAATAGATCAGATTTTGATTTTGCAAATATAGATAGTATGGGTCAAGAAATTATAAGTAGGGTAACTAAAAATAGAAATGATTTATTAAATAACGATAAAAAACATATTTTTTTATATGAAACAGCTTATATTGATATATCTTCTACGAAAATAAGAGATTTAATATCTAGAGGTGAAAAACCAATTGGTCTAATACCAGGACCAATATGGTCATACATAAAAAGAAATAAACTTTATACTGAAATTTATGATTAATAAAAACATTAAAAAATTAAAAAAAATTGTGCTAGATTCATTAGATAATCTAAAAACACATAATGTTGTTTATATAGACGTTAGGAACAAATCTAATTTTACTGACGCACTTGTTATAGGGACCGGAACTTCTTCAACTCACATAAAAGCTATATCAGAACAGCTAATAGAAAAATTAAAAAAAAATGGACATGGTGATTTAATAATAGGAGTTGAGTTAAATTCTGACTGGGTATTAATTGATCTTTCTGATATTATTGTCAATCTTATGTTGAAAGAAACAAGAGATTTTTATTCTTTAGAAAAACTTTGGTCAATAGAAAATTCACTATTAACTAAAAATAATACTATATAATTGCATGGAGATTTTTATTATTACAATTTGTAATAAAAATAATGATTCTATAAATAAATTTGTTGAAAAATATAGTTTACTAATTAAGAAATTTTACAAAATTAATTTTATAGATATTAATTTTTATAAAAATAATATAAATAATAATAATTATAAAAAAGAATATGAGAAAGCACTTTCTTTAATAAAACCAGATTCTATATTAGTAGCGCTAGATGAAAAAGGTCAAAATTATAACTCACTACAGTTTTCAGAGAATATTACAATATGGAAAGAAAATTTTTCTAATCTATTTTTTTTAATTGGCGGACCTGATGGACTATCTGATGATGTAAAAAGTAGGGCTGATGAAATAATTTCATTATCAAAATTAACGTTTCCTCATTTACTAGCTAGAGTTATACTAGTTGAGCAGATATATAGATCAATATGTATAATGAGCAATCATCCATATCATAGGGTATAGTATGAAGTTTTTGAGAATTTCTATAATAATAATATTAAGCTATATCGCAATCTCACTATCAATAACAAGAATAATAATTGCTGATGCAAATAGATATACAGCAGAACTAGAAAATTTATTAGAGGAAAATTACAAAGTAAAAATCGATATAGAAAGTATCTCTGGCAATTGGAAAGGGGTATATCCATCAATAAAAGTAAATATAAATAACGATAGGATATACAAAGGAATAAAACTACCAAAAACAGTTGTATTAGATTTTAATATATATAAATCAATATTTTTATTTAAACCAATAATAAATTCTTTATATGCTAAAAATATTTATTATAAGTCTAGTTATAACAAATTAATATCTGTAATAAAATCAAGATCAAATAATAAAATTCCGCAAATTCATAATATTCATATTTTAAATTCAGAATTTAAAATAAATGATAGTAAAAATATATATCATTTAAAAAAAACAAATATAAGTATTATAAAAAATAATATTAGCCTTAGAGCCGAGATAGACAACAACAAAATTTTTTTAGTTGATATAAATAATATAGATTTCAAAAATAAATCATCTATTAATCTAAAATATAAATTGCAGGTTAGTGGTAACTTTGACTATAATTTTAAAAATATTTTAAATAAATATAATTTAGAAATTAAAAAATCTGATCTTAGGCTTATTGCTAAAGGTAGTTATAGAGATAATAAATTTATTAATAATATAGTTACTCTAGAGACAACTAATATATCTAATATTACTATAAATAAAAAGGTACTTTCTAATTTACAATTTGATATTATTTTTAATCAAAAATTAGAAAATTCTTTAAATTTTGAGATTAATAAATTAGGTTTTTTTGTTAACAATAACTCTTATAATTTAAAAAATATTGCTGGTAATTTAGAAAATAATATTTATTCGTTTTATATATACGATTTAAATTTTAATTATAAGAATATTATTGCTGATTTTAATATTAATATTGAAAAAATGAATGATGTAAATTTTAATGGATCAGTTAAAAATTTAAATTTATCTTTTAATAAGGAAGATTTCTTTAAAAGCTTTTATGTAAAGGGAGATTTTTATAATACTAATATTATATATAAACATAGAAAAATTTCTAATTTTTCTGGTTTTATTGAATCTGATTACAATTCTTCTTTTATTAATTTTAATTCAAAAGATATTTTATTAAGTGATAAAGAGATTATTAGAAAAGACAGAAATTTTAATTCTGTAACAGGTTTTTTAAATGTATTGAATTATTCTAATCCAACCATTCATTTCAGTAGTTTAAGGTTAATTAATAAAGAAATTGATATTTTGTTTGATGGTTTTGTTAATCAAAATGTTAATAGAATTAAACTATTTTCTAATATTAAGTTTTTAGATATGAGGTATGTTACAGACTATATGCCATTAAGTATTATTAGCAAAGAATCTGCTAGATGGTTTAGTAATGCTTTTAAAAATGGATTTACACAAAATGGTAATATTTTAATAGATGGTGGGTTAATAAACTATCCATTTTATGATGATTATTCTGGAAATTCATATGGAATATTTCCAATTTCAAAATTGCATGTTGATTATAAGAAAGACTGGATACCATTTAAGAATATTATAGGTAATGCATATTTTAGTAATAATAATGCTATGTTTATAGCCAAAAATTTTAAAATATTAAAAACTGATTTTAAAAATGGAAAATTACTTATAAATGATGTTAGAAATACTGATTTAATAATTAATGGAGATTTAAATGGACCACTTAATGATTTACTAAAATATTCTAATAAAGCAAAATTAACTAATATATCTAATAAAAAAATAACTAATATAGAAGGCAATTCTGAAACAAATTTTAAGATCAATTTGACATTTAATGGAAAAAATAATATCTATGAAAGCCAAATAAAACTAAATAATATTAGTTATAAACTTGATAAAATTAAAAAAATTAAATCAATTAATGGGATTATAAAATTTAAAGATGGTAAATTCTATACAGGTAAAGATAGCTTTATAAAAGCAAAGTATATTAATAATGATGTTAAGTTTAAATTAAAAACTAATAAAGATAATGATTTTGTAATATCAGGAATCCATTATTTGAATTATAAAAAAATTACGGATAAAAAAAATATTTTAGAAAATATAACAGGAAAATCTTTATGGAAATATAATATTACTTTACCTGGATTTAATAATAAGAAAAAAAGTATAATTAATATAAATGCAAAATCAAATTTAGTTGGAACTAAAATAAATTATCCTAAACCATTTAAAAAAAATAAATCAGAAAAAAAATTAACGGTTATTAATATAACTTTAAAAGATTCAGATTTTAAATCATATAAAATTTTATATAACGGTATACTCTCAGAATTTAAACCTGGTAATAATCTTAATGGTTATATAAATTTTTCTGGTAAAAAGTCTACGATACCCAAAAATAGATTTAATATAATAGGATTTTTGGATGAATTTAATTTAAATTCATGGAAGGATTTTAGATCAGATCCTGATAGCATTGATTACTTGTCTTTCTTAAATTCTGTAGATATTAGTTTTGGAACTTTTAAAAATAATGATATTATTTTAGATAATTTCATAATTAATGGTTACCGCTCTAATAATAATTTTATTTTTAAAAAATTAGAAGCATCATCTGATTTTGTTACAATTTTGTCTTCCGGAACAGTTGAATTTGGAACCAATTCAAATTTTAAAATTAATTTAAATAGCAATAATGTTGAAGAATTATTAAACTATTGGAAAATAAAACATAGTCTGCGTGATTCTTCAATTAATGGTACTTCGGAAATTACATGGAAGGGTGGTATTTTTGATTTTAGTATTAAGGATTTGTATGGAAAATTTACTATTAACATGAAGGATGGTAGATTAAAAAAAGTTGGTAATAGGGCAACTAGAATTTTTGGATTATTTAATATTGATCTTTTAGTTAAGCGTTTATCACTAGATTTTGATGATGTTACTAAAAATGGCTTCTTTTTTAATTCCATGAATGGTGATTTTAGGCTTAATAAAGGCAATATTTTTACTACTAATCTTATAGTTAAAGGACCTTCTGCTGAATTACTAACAGTAGGAAGAACTGATATTATTAACGAGACTTATGATATGCAGGTTGTTGCTAGCCCAGAATTTGGTGAAGCATTACCTGCGATTGCATTATTAGGTGGTCCAATTACTGCAGCTGCAACATATGCTGCTGAAAAATTAGCTAAGGCTTTTGGTAAGGATATAAATGATCTTATTAAAATTAAATATAGTGTTTCAGGGTCCTGGGATGAGCCAATAATTAAGGTTATTGATAAATCTACTAGCCCTCTTGAAAATATTGAGGATTTATTTAAATGAAAAATTTTAACATATCGTGTATACAAATTGCTTCCGGTCCAAATATTGGGGCTAATTTATTAGAGATAAGTAAGCACATATCTAAATCAAAAGATATGGGCGCAGATATTGTTGTTTTGCCTGAAAATTTTGCAATGATGGCAGAGAAAGACAATATGTATCTTGATATAAAAGAAGAGCTAGGAATCGGAAGAATACAAGACTATATTTCTAAAGAAGCACAAAAAAATGATATATGGATTATTGCAGGCACAATACCTATTAAATCAAGAAAAAAAAATAAAGTTTATGCCACATGTATAGTATTTAATAATAATGGTAAAATTGTTTCCTCATATAGTAAAATACATTTATTTGATGTAAATATTTTAGAGACAAAAGAAAAATATAGGGAATCTGATATATTTACAAATGGCGATTCACCAATAGTTGTAGAAACGCCTTTTTGTAATATTGGTTTAGCAATATGTTATGACCTGAGATTTCCAGAATTATTTAGAAAATTATCTGATATGGGTATAGATATTATATGCTTGCCTGCTGCTTTTACTTCTATTACAGGTAAGGCACATTGGGAGTATTTAATTAAATCAAGAGCTATAGAAAATCTTGTTTATGTTGCTGCAAGCGCGCAAGGCGGATATCATGTTAGCGGTAGGGAAACACATGGAAATTCAATAATAGTTAATCCATGGGGGGAAACTCTAGATACTATAAAAAATGGATCTGGAGTTATTTTTTCATCTATTGATTTAAAATCACAAGATAAATTAAGAAAAAATTTCCCATGTTTAGATCACAAAAAAGTATTTTAACTACTTAATTCTTTTATTTGATTGATATAATTTCAGATAGTTCAATTCTAAGTTTTTCTTTATTATTTTTAAAAAGACTAGTATATACCATTAAATTCTTATGCTCCTCTGAAAAAAAATAAAAATTAGTTTTTTTGCCAGATGTACGTTTAGCTGAGTATCCTTGGAATTTTTTATAATTTATGGTCATTGTCTGATTATCTTTGTATGTATAATTATATTTTTTTAGTCTCCCTTTAGATATAGTATGATAATAGCTATTAACATTAGGATATTTATTCATTAGTATCATTAATAAATATAATGGATCATGAATATTACTTTCTGATTCAATTAGTAACTCCATATCTTCACTATCCTCATTTATTAATTTTGCTTCTTTGTTAGAATTATAAATAATTTTGTATGATGATTTATTATCTTTAAATGAATAATTTTTTGGATAAAATTCTTTTCCTTTAATTATTGAATTAGAAATTTCTTCTCTAAAATCTCTATTTGCTATTGAAGCTAATATATTGCCCTTATATGTCGTACTAATATTTATATTTTTATCATTTTTTGATATTTTTAGAAACATTTCTCCAGCTTTTAGATTTTTATAATAAAATTTATAAACTGCTTCTATATATGAGTAATTCAGATCATTAGCATTGCAAGTACTAAAACTGATAATTAGAGATAATAATATTATACTTTTAATCATATATAATGGGCTTAGTGAGTATTTTATTATTATAGTATATTTTTTTATTTTTATAAACAATTGTGCCAAGTTCTATCATTTTTAGTGTTTTGTAAAATAACTTATGTTCAAATTTTAATAGTCTATTCGCGATCGATGAAGCATCATCGTAATCATTTACTAGAATAATATGTTGAGCAATGATAGGGCCACAGTCAATATCATTGGTGACAAAATGTGTAGTGCAACCATGATATTGATCCATGTTATTAATTACTTTTTCATGAGTATTTAGACCTTTGTATTTAGGTAGTATAGAGGGATGAATATTTATAACATTTCCATTATATGCATTTATAATACTTTCTGGAATTTTTTTCATATAGCCACATAAAAGAAGATAATCATTTTTTTCTGGAGATAGCTGGGTTTTTAACTCTAAATTATACTTAGTTAAATTATCATAATATTTAAAGTCAATAATATTATAATTAATATTATAGTTTTTAATATCTTTTGAGCCTTGAGAATTAATATTATTACATATAACTTTTTTAATTTTAAAATTTAATTTATTTTCTAAAATTAATTCAATTATAGACTTTGCATTTGATCCGCGTCCTGAAAAAAGGATACTAACAGATTTCATAATTATATATTAATGTAGTTAACTATTGGTTTTCCTTCTTTTGAAATAATATTGCCAATAATTTTTGATTGAAGTTTAATCTTCTTCATGTCTTTTATAATTTTATTAGCATTAGTTTTTTTAGTAATAATTACCATACCAATACCACAGTTTAGAACACGAAGCATTTCTTTATTATCAATATTTCCTTTTTCTTTTATATGTGTAAATAATTTAGGCATGTTGATTTCTTTACAGTCTATAATGCAGCTAGTATTTTTTGGAAGAACTCTTGGTATATTTTCCGTCAAACCTCCGCCTGTTATATTTGCGATTGCTTTAATTAATCCAAAAGACTTTATATTTAATAAATCTGTATAAATTTTAGTTGGTTTAATTAACACATCACCTAATTTTCTTCCATCAATTTTATCATTTAAATTTAATTTTTTATTTTCAATCATATGATTTATTAAGGAGTATCCGTTTGAATGTAGCCCACTTGATTTTATTCCTATGATGCAGTCGTTATTACTTATATCTTTTTTTGGAAGTAATTTTGCTTTATCTGCTATTCCTACGCAGAAACCAGCCAAGTCAAAGTCATTTTTTTTATATAACTTTGGCATTTCTGCTGTTTCTCCTCCTATTAGTGACATATTGCTTAGCTTGCATCCTTTAGCTATACCTTTTATAACATTGTAACTTTTATTAAGATCTAGTTGTCCTGTAGCATAGTAGTCTAAAAAAAATAAAGGTTTTGCCCCTTGAGAAATTATATCATTTACACACATAGCTACTAAATCAATTCCAATTTCGTCTAATTTATTAAGTGTTATTGCAATTTTTAATTTGGTTCCAACGCCATCCGCTCCTGATACTAAGACAGGGTGTTTATACTTAATTTTTGATATATCATATAGAGCGCCAAAGCCCCCAATTTTACCAATAACATTTTTATCACATGTATTTTTAGCAATTGGTTTAATCTTATTAATTAATTTATCGGCCTTTTTAATGGATACGCCAGATTTTTCGTAAGTAACTTTTTGATTATTATCACTATTTTTTTTTGACATTTATTATCTCAATATGTATTAATTTAATTTATTTTTTATTAGAATGTAATTATGAATTATATACCAAATATTATAAGCGGATTAAGATTATTATTTATACCAATATTTGCACTTTTTATGGTAAATGGATTTTATATGACATCTTTGTATATATTTTTCATTATGGGTATATCTGATGCTTTGGATGGAATGCTTGCAAGATATTTAAAGTCTGAATCATCAGTAGGCGCATATTTAGATGCAATAGCAGACAAAATAATGATCAATGTTTCATTCTTGGTGTTATGTAGTATGAATATTTTGCCATATTATATATTTTTTATTATTTTAATAAGAGATACTGCAGTATTTTTTGGAATTTTAATAAATATAAGATTTAGCGTAAAATTTGTAATGAGCCCAATGTTTATAAGTAAGCTTAGTACTTTTGTGCAAATTATATTAGTATTAATATGTTTGTTGTTTTTGAATAAGATAATTAGCTTAACGTATATTCAAAGTATAATTAATGTAGTAATAGTAACAACAGTATTTAGTGTAGTAGAATATATGTATAATTTTAAAAAACAGTTTATACCTAAAAATTTTAACTACACATCAAAAACATGAATCAATTAATACTTCCGTATCAAAAAAATATAAAGCACACGTTTAAGAATTTATATTCTGATTCTAATAATATTTTAATAGACAGTGTAAAAAATATATTTTTAGATGATAATAATCAAATTTATTTGTGGGGTGACAAAAATCTTGGAAAATCTCATATTTTATATGCAGCGTGTAACCATTTTAGCGATATTAAAAAAAAATGTGTTTATCTGCCATTAAAAGATTATGATTTATTTAATACTGATATTCTTGATGGTTTTGAAAATTATGACCTGGTTTGCATTGACGACATAGATATTATTTATGGTAAATCTGATTGGGAGTATAGTTTTTTTAAAATGCTTAATAATATATTAGAAAATTCTAAAAAAATTATTTGCACATCATCAAGAAGTTTAGCATTGGAAAATATTATATTAAAGGATCTTCACTCTCGCCTATCATGGGGTCTGGTTTTCATGATTAACCAGCCTAATGACACTATTAAGGAAAATATTCTTAATAAAATTATTGCTGAGAAAGAATATAATATATCTGATGATGTATGCTCATATTTGTTAAAACATAATAATAGGAAATTATCAGACCTTTTAGATATGCTTCACAAAATTGGATCCTATTCTTTGTCAAATAATAAAAAAGTTCATGTAAAAACTTTATCTAATATTATTGATTTTTGATTTTTTCTCTCTAACGTAAAATATAGAACTTATAAATATTATTAAGCTTAGAATCGTTATTGTGGTACCTAAAAATTTTGTATTTTCTACCGCTAAATTTCCTACACCAACTACAAAGTATAATAGCATCACATAGGACGTCATAATATATGTGCTAAATTTATTTTTTTTCAATTTATTCATTACTACTAGTAATGGTATATTGTAAATAATAGTTGGTAATATTCTTGGTATATTTTCTGATGGATCTATTATTGAATTCCAGACGGCTATAAATATAATCAATAATATTAAACATATATATGTTATATATTCGTATATTATTAACTTACTCATAATTTTTTTGCTAATTTAGCAATACGTTCTCCGAATGCAAAACATAATTTAATTTCGTGTTCTGATAGTTCGTTTGTTTTGTTTCCTGAAAAATGCGTAGGCCCATACGGACTTCCGCCAGTTCTTGTTTCGTTTAAACCTGTTTCACTATATGGAATTCCAGAAATAATCATTCCATGATGTAATAAAGGTATCATCATTGTTAATAACGTTGTTTCTTGACCACCATGAATACTAGAAGTTGATGTAAATACACCTGCAGGCTTTCCAGATAAACTATTATTAAACCACTCAGGAGTAGTACTATCTAAGAAAAATTTCATTGGAGCCGCCATATTACCAAAGTGTGTAGGTGACCCCATAATAAGACCATCGCAGTTTATTAAATCCTCATTAGTTGCATACAAAATATTATTATCGTTAGCAATTTCATTAGTAATGTTATTTATTTCTTTTACAGTTCTTATTACTGCATCAACTTTATCAACAGAATTAACTCCTCTAGAAATTTTTTCAGACATTTTTTCTGTTGAGCCATTGTTGCTATAAAAAATAATTAAAATCTTTTTCATTTAAAATCCTATTGGTAAAAATATTGATGAAACAATCCCTTTGGCAGCTTCGTGTATTATTCTACCTTCTTGAGAAGATATAATCATAGCCATATTTTCTTGATTATTAATTAATTTTCCGAACAATCTCTCAAAACTTAAATTTATGTTGTTATTAGCAATATTATTGGTTTTTATTAATATCACATTATTTTTACCTTTAGTATTGCTTAATCTCCAAACTAAAGTTTTAATGTTCGTAGATGTATTCATAAGTTTTTGCGAGTTAAGAATCTTATCAGTTATATAAAATTTCTTTTTATAGTTATACGATGCATTTATCATTCCAAATAATCCTTTAGTTATGTAGTATATTCTATCGCCATCAAATTCATCACTAAAACCTTTTAAAATAAAATCTATATTCTCTTTCCCTGTTTTATCTATTTTATTTTTATTAACATCTTTAAAAATATCTATTATAACTTCTGATACGTTGTTAAATTCCTTATTATTTTGTATATACACTGGATTTATTTTATATAATTTTATTACTAATTCCTCAATATATTCTTTAGCATTTCTTGCATGGATTTCTGTAACAATATCTATGTCAGTTTTAGCAATATTAGTTAATATATTATTTTGGCATGATGCTAGCAGTAATATTGGCAATATTAGAATTATTTTTCTCATTATTTATACCGTTATTTTTCTATATATTTCTGAAACTTTAATTGGTAATTTATCTATTTGATTTATAACAGCAAAATTTGTTTGCCCATACATGTAAGGCAAGTAATCCATTGCTTCTTCATCTATTGTTATGCAATAAGTATGTATACCTAAATATCTTGATTCTAATAAAGCTTTTTTAGTATCTTCAATACCATACATACCTCTATAGCCATCAACATCATCAGGTTTGCCATCCGATAATGTTATTAGTAATTTTGTTTTTGCTTCAACTTGGTTTAGAAGCATTGTTAGATGTCTAATGCTAGCCCCCATTCTTGTATAGTCCATAGCCTCAATGTTACATATTCTATTTTTTACTGTTTGATTATATTTTTCTTCAAAATCTTTAATTTTATAAACCTCACAAAGATTTCTTGTTTTCCCAGAAAAACCATATATAGCATATGTGTCACCAAGAATTTCAAGAGACTCACAAAGAAGCACTAAAGATTCTTTCTCCATTTTATTAACCCAACCTGAAGTTGACCCACTCATATCTACCATAAACATAACTGCAACATTTCTTTCGGTTTTATTAAGTTTAGTAAATAATTTTTCATCAATTTCATTTCCCTGCTTTAACTCAATATATGCATTTACAAAAGCATCTAAATCTATATCATCACCGTGTCTTTGCTTATTTAGTCTTTTATTGTCCTGCCTTAATGCTTCGAACGTTCTATTTAAATGCTTTAAAAGACCTTTATGTTTATTTAGTGTGTCCTGAACAAAATTACCATTAATTTCTTTTACTGTGTGAACATTTAATTTACACCAATCTTTTCTATACTTCTGCATAGAATGATCCCATTCATTGTAAACATAATTATAATCAAAATTTTCAGTTTTACTTAAATTTTTATTGTTATTATTAGATTCATTGCTGAAGCCGTTATCTCTAGAATGATCTAAGTAGTTATCAGGAATCTCACCATGATCTTGAATTATAGATTCCATGGTTTGCCTAATATTCTGCGGAAGAGAAATATTATCTTCACCAATGCCTAAAGCAACATCATATTCATTTTTGTTATTTTCTTTTACAACAGAAAAAGTTTTTTTATTTTCATCGTATTTTTTTTGTTCATCGTAAATATCTTCATCATTTTTCCCCCAGGCTTTATGTAGTTCATCAAGCCCTTTTTGAAAATTTATTTTATCTTTATTAATTCTTGTTTCGGTTATTGGCATAACACTATCTGGTCTTAAATTACCAGCGTATGGCGCAGTTGAAATTTTTTCTATTTCATCAATTATACTATTTATAAGTTTTAATGAGTCTTTATAAGTTGCATTTTTTACTGACAATTTCTTTACAGCATTTTTAAAATTTTTTGAAATTGATATTAATTTATTTTTTGGATTTAATTTTTCTATAATTCTTCCAACTCCAGGTAATTCATTTTTTATTATCTCATCTAACCTGATCGTTTCTAATATATGGTAAGCTTTAAGAGCTTGTTCTTTATTTTCGTATAAATCAAAATCGTTTTTATCAACTCTCCATGTTCCATACCATGTTTGTGCCCATAGGTGTACAGCGCTTGCTTTTATGAGTTGAAAATTTTTGTCTTTAGTGTTCTGAGTTGATATCCTTTCAGGAAGATAAATGGTTTCTGTATCTGTATAAATTTCATCTGATATTTGTAATTTAAGCGGTCTTCCATTTAATCCAGTTAAAAAAGGATCTATAACTTTTGAAAAATCAATAAAATCTATGCTTGTTGCTGCTCCAGCCAAGCTATTTACATAGCCTATGCTGTTTTTCATTAATTTAACTGATTCATTTATTCCATTACTGCTGTATGTATTTAAAATCTTTTGAATCCAATTACTCCACTGTGAGTCATCTACAAGTTTTAGTGACTCAACTCCATATTGGCAAAAATTGTATGCGAGCTCTATATTCGTATTGCTTATATTTTGAACGGATGCAATAAATCTTCTTTGATCTTGTAAATTAAATTGGCAGAGATTTCTAGCAGGTTTTATAACACTATTATGAGTTGAAATAATAGGGTCAACTAATAATTCAAGTTTTAATTGAATTTCTCTTTCGCCCATACCGCCATATTGAGCTGAGGCCTTAATTATTGGGCCTCTTTTGGTCCTGTGTTTTATACCTTTACCTTTTTGGTATTTTTCTATTGCTTTATCCCAAAAACTTTTCATAAAAAAATTTTTACCCTATAATATGTATAGATATTTAACCATAATAAAATATATACTCACATAATAATATGCTAATTAATTTTGATAAGATATTAAAAAATTTAGGTAAAACTCTAAATCAAAAAAACTTAAAATTATCTTTGTGTGAATCTTGCACAGGTGGTTTGTTATCAAAAATTTGTACAGACTATAACGGAAGCTCTATGTGGTTTATGGGAAGCATTGTTTCGTACAGCGATTCATTTAAAGAATTCATTGGCGTTAATAAAGATTTATTAAAGGATAATGGGGCTGTAAGCGAAATAGTCGCTAAAGAAATGTCCTTATCTACGCTTAAATTAGTTAATTCTGACATATGTTTAAGTATAACCGGCATAGCAGGTCCGACTGGGGGGAGCCCAGAAAAACCTATTGGCACAGTATGTTTTTCCTTTGATGAAAAAAATGGCTTCAGCTATCAAACGCAATGTTTTTTTGAAGGCTCGAGAAGTGATATTAGATATCAAGCCGCCAATAAAGGCATTCAAATAATTCTTGATTGTGCGAGTCAAATTAAGACACAATAAGATAATTATGTAATAATTTATTTTAATAAAATATAGGAATAATTATGTCTGACGAAAGAATTGAATCACTTAAAGCGGCAATAGGTCAAATTGAAAGACAGTTTGGTAAAGGGGCTGTAATGAGAATGGGTGACGAGGGTCCAAGAGAAAAAATTGATGTTATTTCAACTGGATCACTTGCTTTAGATCAAGCATTAGGGATAGGCGGTTTACCAAAAGGAAGAGTTGTCGAAATATATGGTCCAGAATCGTCAGGCAAAACTACCTTAACTCTGCAAGTTATAGCAGAATGTCAAAAACTTGGTGGTACTGCAGCTTTTATTGACGCTGAACACGCCCTTGACCCTAATTACGCAGAAAAAATAGGCGTTAATGTCGATAATCTTTTATTGTCTCAACCTGACACTGGAGAACAAGCTCTAGAAATAACTGACATGCTTATTAGTTCAAATGCGATTGACATTATAGTTATAGACTCAGTAGCAGCATTAACACCTAGAGCAGAAATAGAAGGTGAAATGGGAGCAAGTCATATGGGCTTACAAGCAAGATTAATGTCACAAGCGTTAAGAAAGCTTACAAGTTCAATAAAAAAATCAAATACGCTCGTAATTTTTATAAATCAAATAAGAATAAAAATAGGAGTAATGTTTGGTAATCCAGAAACAACATCAGGTGGAAATGCATTAAAATTTTATTCTTCAGTAAGACTTGATATAAGAAGAATTGGAGCAATAAAAAAAGGTGATGAAATATTAGGCAATGAAACAAGAGTAAAAGTAGTTAAAAATAAAGTTGCGCCACCATTTAAAATTGCAGAATTTGAAATTAGATACGGAGAAGGTATTTGCAAGGTTGCAGAGATAATAGATCTTGGAGTTGAGCACAAAATTATTGAAAAAGCTGGCTCATGGTACAGCTATGATGGAAATAAAATTGGCCAAGGGAAAGATAATGTAATGAGTTACTTGAAAAATAATCCCGATATATTAAAAACAGTTGAAAATCAACTTTATGAAATTATTCTTCCTAGTGAAAAAAATTTAGTAGATAAAAAAAAAGAGACTAAAAAAAAAGTAAAAACAGATAAAAAAGTAGAGGAGAATGTCTGAATATAATAAATGTTTAGCATCTGCACAAAGATCATTAGCTATGCGTGAGCATTCAAAATATCAAATAAAAAATAAATTAATAAATAAAGGTTTTGAAAAAGAAATTATTGATGATGTTTTGCATGACTTGTATGAAGCAGGCTTTCAGTCTGATAGAAGATATACTGAGGAATATATTAGATATAGACAAAATACTGGATACGGAGCTAAGAAAATTATATATGAGCTTAAATCAAACGGCATTAGTTCATATTTGATTTCAGAATATCTAAATAATTTTATTGATGATTATGATGTTCTCTTTAAATTAGCTTCTGATAAAATACTTAACGAAAATTTGAATAACCAAAAAATATTAACAAAATATATAAATCATTTTAAATACAGAGGTTTTGATAATAATATTATTTTGAAAGTTATTAAAAACATCAAGAATTGTGATAGTTATGAAAAATAATAGCTCTGAAATTAGAAATAAATTTATAAATTACTTTACTTCAAAAGGTCATACTTATGTAGTTTCTAGTCCAATATTGCCTCCGAATGATGATAAGTCACTTTTATTCACAAATGCTGGAATGGTTCAATTTAAAGATATTTTCTTAGGATTGTCTGAACCTAAATATAAAAGCGCTGTAACTAGTCAGAAATGTATTAGAGCAGGTGGCAAGCATAATGATTTAGATAATGTAGGATTTACAAACAGACACCATACTTTTTTTGAAATGCTTGGGAACTTTAGTTTTGGTGATTATTTTAAACATGACGCTATTAAATATGCTTGGGATTTTTTAACTAATGAATTGAAAATACCGCAAGAAAAATTGTGGATTACAGTACATGAGTCAGATAAGGACTCTAAAAGTATTTGGGTTAATGAGATTGGCGTTGAAAAGGATAAAATTTCAGTAATTAACACAAATGATAATTTTTGGAGCATGGGTGATCTCGGGCCTTGTGGACCATGCACGGAAATTTTTTATGATTTTGGATCAAAATTTAAAGGGATGCCTCCAGGGCAGGGTGATGAAGGAGATAGATTTGTTGAAATTTGGAATCTTGTTTTTATGCAATATAATAAAATCTCAAAAAATAAGACAATAGATTTACCAAAACCATCTGTAGATACCGGGATGGGACTTGAAAGAATATGTGCAGTTATGCAGGATCAGTATAGTAATTACGATACTGATTTATTTTTACCAATGCTTAATTATATAAAAAATAATGTCCAAGAAAAATATCATAATGAAATAAGTTCAATGAAAGTTATTGCTGATCATATAAGATCAACATCATTTTTAATAACTGAAGGAGTGAAACCATCTAATGAGGGACACGGATATGTATTAAGAAGAATAATTAGAAGAGCAATTAGGCATGCACAAAAAATAGAACTTCCTATAGAAAAATTTTTAGAAATTGTACCAGTTTTTATAGATACATTATCAAATCATTACCCAGAACTTAATAAAAAGGATCTTATAAAAGATACTTTAAAAAATGAGGCTATTAAATTTACAGATACTCTTGATACAGGTTTGGAGATTTTAGATAAAAATATAAAAAAAATAATCACCTCCAAAAGCGATAAAAAATTTTCAGGAGAGCTTTTATTTTTACTATATGACACTTATGGTTTCCCTGTTGATTTAACATCTACAATTGCGAAAGAAAAAGGCTTTGATATAGATTTAACCTCATTTCAAAAACTTATGGATCAGCAAAAAATAAAAAGTAAAAAATCAAATAAATTTGATACTCAAAACAATATAGAAGTATTAACAGTTCATGAAACAGAATTCACTGGATATGTAGAAAATAAAAACAGCGCTAAAATATTAGAAATTTTTATTGGAAATGTCACCTCTAAAATAATTAGCAAAGATCAGGAAGGCTTTATTGTTGTAGATAAATGCCCTTTTTATGCTGAGTCTGGTGGCCAAATTGGTGATTCTGGAAAAATAATATCTAGCTCTGCTGAATTTATAGTAAGAGACACCCAAAAACGCGGTAAAGCATATTTATTAATTGGAAAACAAATTAAGGGCTCCTTTGATGTTGGAGAAATAATTAGTGCTGAAATTAATATCATGTGTAGAACTAATATTAAGAGCAATCATTCAGCTACGCATTTATTACATTCTGCATTAATAAATAATCTTGGTAATAATGTACAGCAAAAAGGTTCTTTAGTTTCTGATAGTAAGTTAAGATTTGATTTTAGCTATGATAAAGCACTAAATAAAGCTATGTTAGCAATCATTGAAAATGAAGTTAATGAATATATTGACGAAGATATACCAGCAAAAATATCAGTAATGAATAAGGACAAAGCTATAGGACTAGGCGCAATAGCATTATTTGGTGAAAAATATGACGATAATGTTAGAGTGATGCGATTTGGAGAGATATCAACAGAGTTATGCGGTGGAACACATGTAAATAGTACTGGAGAAATAGAGGTATTTAAAATATTATCTGAATCAAGCGTAGCATCAGGTATAAGAAGAATTGAGGCAATTACTGGTATGTCAGCAAAAGATTACTTAACAAAAAGAGATAATGTAATAACAGATATATGTCAAACATTAAATGTTCATGATGACGATTTAAAAAATAAAATTAATAATATTATAGAAGACAATAAAAAATTAAAAAAACAGAATGATTTATTATTAAAAGAAATTACTAATTTCAAAATTTTAAAAATAATCAATAACAATAAAATAAAGTTTGGAATTAATATAAATGTAATTTACCAAGAGTATGTAGAAAATAAAGTTTTAAAAAAAATTATAGAAGACATAAAATCTTCCAATAAAAATTTAGTACTAACACTTATACAAAAAAATAAATCAAAAATCGAGATATATGTATTAGTAACAAAAGATTGTTTTAAAATTACAACAGCTAAAGAAATTATTAATATGATAAATGATGATATTGGATCAACAGGCGGGGGTCGCGAAGATTTTGCTCAAGCTGGGCTTGAATTTAATGGAAACGTAAATGAGTTTGCAAGAAATATTGAAACTAAAATAATTCAATTAATTAGTAAAAGTATAGGTAAATAATATATGGCCATTATAGTTCAAAAATATGGCGGTACATCAATTGGAACTGTTGATAAAATTTCCCTTGTAGCTGATAAAATTATTGTAGAAAAAAATAATGGCAATGATGTTGTTGTTGTTGTTTCTGCTATGAGTGGAGAAACTGATAAATTACATAATTTAGCTAAAATAATAAATCCTGAAGTTAAGGGAAGAGAACTTGATGTTTTAATTTCTACTGGTGAGCAGGTAACAATATCGCTATTAGCTTTAACACTTGTTGAAAAAGGTTATGATGCAATCTCGTTAACTGGATCTCAGGCTGGCATTATAACTAATAATGTTTTTAATAAAGCTAGAATTGAATCTATTAATAATTCAGTTATTAAAAATTATTTAAATAGTGGAAAAATTGTTGTAGTTGCAGGCTTTCAGGGAGTCACAGAACATGGTGATATTACAACTCTTGGAAGAGGTGGTTCAGATACATCTGCTGTAGCAATTTCAGTAGCATTAGATGCTAAAGAGTGCCAAATTTTTACAGATGTTGATGGTGTTTATACTACTGACCCTAGAATATCACCTGGCGCAAAAAAAATAGACCACATTACATCAGAAGAAATGCTTGAATTATCTAGCCAAGGGTCAAAAGTATTGCAACCAAGAGCTGTTGAGTTTGCTGGTAAATATGATGTAGGTATAAGAGTTCTTTCAACATTTGAAGATGGAACAGGAACACTTATTAGCAAAGATAATAAGCAAGTAATGGAAAAAGCTATTATTTCTGGTATTGCGTTTAATAAGGATGAGGCTCAATTAACTATTAGGGGTGTACCAGACCAGCCTGGAATTGCGTCATTGATACTTGGGCCAATAGCTGAACGCAATATTGACGTTGATATGATAGTTCAGAATGTTGGTGAAGACGGATTAGCAAATTTTACTTTCACAGTGCCAAGAAATGATTATAAAGAAGCAAAAAAATCATTATTGGAAAGCGCAAAAAATTTTAGTGCAAAAAAAGTTATTGGAAACGATAAAATTGTAAAAATTTCAATGGTTGGGGTTGGAATGAGAACTCATGCTGGCATTGCAAGTAAAATGTTCTCTGTTCTAGCGGAAAATAATATTAATATTAGTATGATATCTACATCAGAAATCAAGATTTCAATAGTAACTGATGAAAATAATCTTGATACAGCTGTAAATGTTTTACATAAAGCTTTTGATTTAGATAAATAGATCTCTCATTACGAATCCTTGTAGTATTTAAGATAATATGTAATATAGTAATTTGCTGTATAAGTGTTATAAAAATAATAATAACTGCTTGAATAAGCAGTAGAGGAGGGGCGATGTTAATTCTAACACGCAGAGTAGGTGAGTCTCTAAGGATTGGTGACGACGTTTCTGTTACCGTTCTAGGTATAAAGGGATCTCAAGTAAGGATTGGTGTAAATGCACCAAAGACCATTCCTGTTCATAGAGAAGAAGTTTATGACAGGATTAATGATGAAAAAGCTGCTAAAAGAGATTTTGACGAAAATAATAAAAACTCTGATAAAAATATAAATTTGTAAAATAATTTGGAGAGGTGGCTGAGTGGTCGAAAGCGGCACCCTGCTAAGGTGTTATACGGGTAACTGTATCGAGGGTTCGAATCCCTCTCTCTCCGCCACCAACCTCGCCATATAGGGTCCAATCATCTATCTTTTGGTCGTAACCAAATCTAAATTGATTAACCGTAGCGTTGTATTCAGAATCTTTAGATTTAAACTCATGCTTGGTCATGATGTATGGCCCAGCATATGCACTATGTGCAAAAAAACATATAATTAGCAATGTTGATATTTTTAGCATTTTACCTTCCTGATTATGTTGTGAGTGTATTAAAGCACACATATATTATATAAAGAATTTTAATTATTTTTAAAAACTATATCAAAGTTAATACTATCTTAAGATTCAGACAATAAGATAAAAAAATGAATAACAATAAAAGAACGCATGAAATTCAAATTGATACGGAAAAAGGGGATATAAAGTCATACTCTAAAGTAATAAAGGAAATTAAAAAACAATTTTATCAAAAATTTCAGGCCAAAATTAATGTAAATTATCCTTATATAATAAGTTATAACAATAATAATAATCTTTTATCAGCACTAGGTCTTAGGCCTGCAAATAATAACAAGCTGTATGTTGAAAATTATTTTCAAGACTGTATTGAAGATATTATAAACAATGCGAACATAAAAAATATTAATGTAGAAAATATTACAAGGAAAGAAGTTATTGAAATAGGTAGCTTTTGTAGTAATAGACCAATAAACGCATTTATTTTGCTCAAGTTATTAGTGGGCTTATCGTCAACGACAAAATATAAATGGGCGGTATTTACAGCAACTGAAAGTCTAGTAAATTTCTTAACAAGACAAAATTATGAAATAAATATTATCTCTGATGCACATAAAAATAATAACAAAGATTTGAGTTCGAAATGGGGAATTTACTACGATTGTAATCCAAAAATAATTATTATGAATATAGAAAAAAGCTATAAAAATATACATTGTGTAAAAAAAAATCATATTTTTATAAGCTCATATCAAAAAGATCTTTTAATGATTAGCAAGATTATTAATTAAAATAATATGAATATAAGAAAATTTAAAAATAGTGATAAAATTGCCCTCCAATTGCCAATTTCCAACTTAAGTTATAAAGATCTATTTTATGAAATAAAAGGCCTTAGTAAAAAACTTGATTTACGTTATAACGTATATGCCATTGATATAGATAATTCTGCAGCATGGGTGATACTTGATATATTTTTACACGACACGAACAAAACTCATATTCCTATACCGAAATTTTTTAACATAGAAATGATAGAAAGTATTTTAAAATCAGCGAAAGTCGAAGCAATAGTTACAGATAATATAGATTTTTATATTAATAATACGAGACTTTATGATATTAAAATAATAATTATAGATACGATCACAATTTTTGATAAAAAATTATACGTTCTGAAAACTATATATGGATTAGAAGGAGATAATTTCCTTAAAAATGTAAGTAAAGTAACATTTACGTCTGGCACCACAGGCCAACCAAAGGGGGTATGCCTAAGTAAAAATTATATCATTAATACAGTAAATAGCTTATCTAGAATATTTGATGATATCGATCATTTATTGCACCTTAGCATATTACCATATTCAATTTTACTTGAAAATATTGCCGGAATTTATATATCATTGAATTTAGGAAAATCTATTGCAATCAGGAATTCTAAAGAACTTGGTTTTAATGGGGTAAAAATTCTTAATAAAAAAACTATGATTGAATCCATAAATATAATACAACCTAACTCAATAATATGCTATCCAGAAATATTAAACTTAATTCTTGATAATGTTAAAGAAAAAAATCTTGTTCTGAATAATAACAATTTTATTGCAGTTGGTGGAGCAACTACCAAAACATCTTTAATAGAAGAATGCTGGGCAAATAAAATAAATGCTTATGAAGGCTACGGGTTATCAGAATGCTGCTCAGTAGTATCATTAAACAGCCCGAAAAAATTTAAAGACGGTACACAAGGAAAAATATTAGATCATCATAATTATAAAATCATAAAAAACGAATTACATATAAAAAATAATGGTTTTATGGGGTATTTAAGTAATGGAGAGATCATAATGCAAGATAATGAGTGGACACGAACAGGAGATATTGTTCATATTGATTCCGATAGATATTTAACAATCATTGGTAGAAAAAAGAATGTCTTGATTAATTCATTCGGAAGAAATATTTTCGCAAAAGAAATTGAAAGTAATTTTTTAAACTCTGGTTTATTTAAAAATGTTGTGATTGTTGGGAACAGCAGAAAATATTGTTGTTTATTTTACTGGGTTAAAAATAAAAAATTTAATAAAAAAGTTTTTACTGAAGTTTTAAATAATATTAATAAAAATTTGCCAGAATACTCAAAAATACGAAAATCTAAAAAAATTGATTTCCCCATACCAAAGAATTTATTGTTTAATAACAGTATTATTAGAGAATCTTTTGAAATTTCTTTTATTGAAATAATTGACAAGTTATATAACACAGGAGAAATATAATGTTTTATGAAAAGTTAGTGGTAAGCACAAATGATAGTAAGATAGATCTTTACAAGACTGATATATTGCAAAGATCGATGTCAGGGCATATTTCACTTGAAAACTATGTATATTTTTTATCTCAGGCATTCCATCATGTAAAACATACTGTACCACTGATGATGAAAATGGGCTCTACATTAAGTTATTCGAATGAAAGATTTTTAGAATCTGCAAAAGACTATATTAACGAAGAATTCGGGCATGAAAAATGGATTTTAGGCGATATAGAAAATTGCGGGTATGACGCTAAAATTATCGAAAATGAAAAGGAAAATTTTCAAACTGAACTAATGATTTCATATGCTTACGATATAATTAACAGAAAAAATCCATTATCTTTTTTTGGAATGGTTTATGTGCTTGAAGGTACGAGTGTTGATCTAGCAGATAAGGCTGCAGACTCAATAAAATCATCTTTAGGATTAAATAATTCATGCTTCAGTTACTTGTATTCTCATGGTTCTATAGATCAAAAGCATGTTAAAGAATTTCAAGTACTTATGAATACGGTAATAAATAAAGATGATCAAGATGCAATAATATGTTCTGCAAATAAATTTTTCAAATTATATAAAGCATTATTTTTAAGTATTGATGAACCACATATTGATGTTAATACGTGGAGGTTAGACTCTTAACTTACAATGGATAATAATTTTTTTCAGAATAAAATAATTCTTATTAACGGAGCAACAGGCGGGTTGGGCATAGAAATATCAAAAATATTGAGTAAAGAGGGCGCTAGACTTATTTTGGTAGGTACTTGCAATGATAAATTAAAGAATTTAATAAAAACTTTAGGAAATTTAGAGCGACACAGAACTATAAAAATTGACTTCACAAATACAAGTGATTATAAGATAATAATTAATAAGTTATCACATGAAAAAAAGTTAGACATCATGGTAAATACTGTAGCATTAATGAAATGCTCACATTTGAGTGATATTACAGAAGACGACACTATTAATATGTTTAATGTTAATATAATTTCAATAATAAATTTGGTTGCCTCATTATTAAAAAATAATTACTTTTCTAGAAGTTGCCTTATTGTGAATATCGGCTCATCTTTTGGGAGCTTAGGATACCCATTTTATAATATTTACTGCGCGACAAAGTTTGCATTATATGGTTTTTCAGAATCCTTAAATCGTGAACTCAGTGATACAGATAAAAAAGTTATTTATATAGCGCCTAGAGCAATAAATACAAATCTTAATACTGATATTATAAGCAATATAAATAAAGAAATGAAAAATACAGTTGATAGTCCTAAAAAAGTTGCTGAGAAAATTATAAGTATCATGAGAAAAAACAAATCTTTGTTTGAAAGCATTGGTTGTACAGAGAAAATAATATTAAAAATTAATTCAATAATGCCTTTTATTATTGATAACTTCTTTAAAAAAAATATAGGTAAAATTAAAAAACATTTAAGATAACTTACAAAGGAGACAGTCGCAATGAGAATAATAATTTTTTTAATAATTTTATTAATTCAATTTAATGCTTATGCTTTAGATTCAATAAAAATTCAAGACGTTCAAAAACATTGGGCAATTGCAACATACAGTGACAACAACGATGAAGCGTTAAAAATATTTTTAGAATACGAAGATATTCTTGCTAATGTAAAAGATATTGATCTAATAATTTGGAGGGGAATTATAAAATCTTCTCATGCAAAATTTACCAACCCAATAAAGTCTTTAGCATTAGTAAAATCTGCAAAAAAAGATTTCGAATTAGCTATATCAATAGATCAAGATGCTCTTAACGGATCAGCTTTAACTAGCCTAGGTGCATTATATTTAATGGTGCCAAGTTGGCCTATAGGTTTTGGAGATGATGATAAGGCTAAAAATTTATTACTAGAATCTATTAAAATTGACCCTAAAGGAATAGATGTTAATTATTTTTATGGATTATACCTCTACGAACAAAATAATTTTAAGGAATCACTGAAATATCTGAATATAGCGTTAAAAGCTAACCCTAGAAAAGGTCGACCTATTGCTGACTTAGGTAGAAAAAAAGAAATTAATCAGATGATCAAAAAGTGTAATAATCAAATTAATCTAAACAAGAAAAAAATCAGATGATGGAAAATGAAATACCCTTATTGATAGTGGAAGACGATATTCTTCTTGGAAAGGGCCTGGTAAAAGCTTTTAGTTTAAAACGTTTTAATGTTTCGCTAGCAAAAAATGTAAAAGACGCTAAAGAAAAGACATTAACTGATTTTCCTCAAGTTATTATTTTAGATATAGGGTTGCCAGATCAGAGCGGATTAGTGTTTTTAAAATGGATAAAAAAAAATTATCCAAATATTCCAGTAATAATATTAACTGCAAAGGATACGATAGAAGATAAAATTAAAGGCTTTGAATATGGTGCAGACGACTATTTGATAAAACCATTTGATTTCAATGAGCTTTTAGCAAGAGTTGATGTTCAAAAAAGACATTTTAAAATTTTAAAAACTTCTATTATTATATTAGGTCATCTAAGAATGAACACTGACACTAGAAAAGTATATTACAAAGAGAAAATAGTAAATTTAACAGCAACAGAATATGAAATTTTAAATATTTTTACAATGCAACCTAACAGAGTGCATACTAAAGATAATATAGAGTGTAAAATTTACAGCTTAAATATTGATATAAATAGTAATGCAATCGAAGTACATATACATAATCTAAGAAAAAAAATATCAGATAATATCATTAAGACAGTAAGGGGTGTTGGTTATATAGCAGAGCCGTTATGAAATCTATAAAATTATATTTAATATATTCTATAATGTCGAGTATCGTGATATTTTTTATAATCGGATCATATAATGGATATAAAAGTTCTGTAAAAGAAATTGACAAAATGCTTCTCTCTAAATTAACCATAGAAGTAAATTACTTGCACTCCTTGATTGAAGAAAATAATATTTTATCTATAAATAATAATATAGATAATTTATATGATAAAAATTCTAATCAGTTTTATAAGATATTTAATGCGAATAAAAAAGTTTTAATTCAGTCGTCAGAAAATATAATTAATCCTATTATTGGCTATAGATTAATAAAAATAAATGAAAAAAAAATAAAAATTTACACAGAATTTTTTCAAGATTATGGTGTATGGATAATGGTAGGTGATAATTATGATTTACACTTAAAAGCCTCTGAAAATATAATAATATCAACTTTGATGCCATTGCTTTATATACTGCCATTTTTATCTTTTTATATATGGATGGTAATCGTTAAAGGCCTATCTCCCATTAATGAAATGCAATTACTTTTAACACGCAAAAAGAGTACAAATTTAGAGCCTATATCAGTAGATAATTCTCCCGAAGAGCTAAGTGTGCTTGAAGAAGAAATTAACAGAATGCTAAAAAGGCTTGATGAATCAATAAAATATGAAAGACAGTTAACGGCTGATATTGCTCATGAATTACGAACGCCAATAACATCTATCCAAATGCATTCCATAAATATTAAAAATGAAAATCATAATGATCAAGAATCAGTGAATTTTTTACTCAGGAGTACTAATAAACTTAAAAATTTAGTAGAGCAGATTCTTCTGTTGAATAGAATATTGAGCGATGATAAAAATAATATTTTTGAGAGAGGGAATTTAAACGCTATAACCAGGGAGGTTGTTGCTGAAAATTATAACGTAATAAAAAATAAGAAAATAAAAATTATAATGAGCGAAGAAGATAAATACATTAAATGCAATATAAACTTTATAAAGATAATGATTGAAAATCTTGTGCAAAACTCTGTGAGATATAATTTTGAAAATGGCAATATCAATATAAGAATTACAGAAAATAAATCTAGTGTAATATTTGAAATTGACGACTCAGGTATTGGTATTGAGCCTAAGGATAGAGAAAAAATTTTTAATAGAAATTATAAGGTTAATAAATTAGCTGTCGAAGAGGCAAACGGTATTGGATTAAATATAGTTAAAAAAATTATTCTCATCCATTCAGCTAAAATTTTTCTTACCAATTCTAAGTTATTTAAAACTGGCACTTCTATAAAAATATTATTTAACAAATAAGGACTAACAATGCTAGAAATTTTAATTGAAATGATTTACGAAATATTTGAAGCCGGTATTTTAGTTACATTAATTTTAATCCCGTATAAAATTTTTCAAATAAAGATAAGATATATTTATATCTCTATTTTTTTGGGCATAGCATTCTCTGTCCCCATTACTTATATAGGAGATACTATTTCCAGACTTACCACAATAAATGGGGCGAGCCTTGTGAGCTCGATATCCATGTTTTTAATATCTTTATCGTTAATAATTTTAAGTTTCATAATAATTTCGCCTAAAAATAACTCCATAAAACATAAAAGGTATGTTTTATTTTTAGGTTCAATTTGTACATCTTTAATAGTTGGGCACGAAATTCATGAGATTTATAATGAGCTATCTATTCATAAAATAAGTAATTACAGTGCTGTATTTTTATTATTTTTAAGCATTTTTATGCTGCTTTCATTTTGCAACGTTATAAATAATTTGTTTACATTTTGGAATTCAAAAAATTCTATTAAAGTTCTGTATTTCTTATTATCAGTGGTTTTGTACCATTTGATTATTGAGTTTATTTTATACTCGGGTTTTTTTAGTATAGATATTTTGAATAGTTATAAATATATTTTATATATAATTATACTATTTGCTTACTCACTAACTTACGTTATATTTAATAAAAATAATATTACTGAATAAACTGTAATAGCTGGTATCACAATATAATAATAAAATTATTTATAAATATATAGCTATTCATTATTTTCAAGCTCAGGGTTTAGATGGTTTTTCAAAAATAATTTACCAAGAAATACACCAAGTAAACCAATTATTAAAACTGGAATAAAATGCCACAATAAGAAATGAAGAGGACTATCAATAGTACAAATAAATTGCGTACCAAAAGCACCTAAGGCTCCAACGCTTAAAACACTTAGCATTCCAGTCTTCTCAAGATTAAGAGGGGCAGCTTTACGAAGCATGATAAAAAGAGCGATACCTGGAATAAATGCAAGTATTAAAATATCTCGTAAGCAGTAATACCCTACTGGATTAACTAAATGTTCTTCGTTAAAAATTTCATATAGAATTATTACAAACCATAAGGTTAGAGTCACCAAAGGAATGATGTGAAGCCATCGTCTTTCTTGACCAGGAACGCTTAAAATAAAAGCAGAGATTCCTGAAAATATAGACAAGCAAAGATATAAAGTAGTCTGAAGCAAAAGCACTGGAGATTGCATAACTGCAACCCAATCTTCTCGGATACCAAGAAATGACAATCCTATGGCTAAATATAAAAATGAAATCAAGAGCCATCTCAAACTTCGAATGATAGGACCTGATAATATTCTGGTCTTGCCCCCAGCATTTGAAATTTTCTTAATAAGCTCTGTAGTTTTTATTTTCATTTTACTCCAAACATTTCTCGAATTTTTTTATAACCTCGGGATGCTGTAACTTTCACTGAACTTTCACTCATACCAGTTTTCATTGCAACTTCCTTTACAGAAAACCCATCTATTTTAAGTAATTTTATTATTTTTTTTTGTGCTTTGGGAAGCTTATTAAGACACTCAATAATTTGAATTCCTTTCTCACTTTCCTCCTCATTACAATTAATTTCAGCCAGTATTTCAAACTTTTCTGATTTTACTGAATCTACGGTTATAAATTTTTCAAAACGACTTTGTTTTCTATGATAATCTATCATACGATTTTTACAAATGGCATATAACCAAGGACCAACAGGTTTAGAAGAAAGATAAGTATGTCGTGAGTTGTGAATTGATAAAAGGGTCTCCTGTAGCACATCTTCTGCATTGCTTGATGAATTCATACGTTTATTTAAAAATGATTTTAAAATCTTAGCTGTCTCCATTAAAAATAGCTCATATGCTAAATCATTACCGTTTTGAGCTTTAATGAATAACTCACTTAATTTTTTATCTTTACTTGAGTTCATTTATTAACACCTCAAATCTCACACTTATTTTAATACGTAAAATATATGTATTTAGTTACATGAAATTATTTTAACATAATTGTAACCAAATATTTTATTCAGTCGTAGTAATAAATACATAACTAACTTAAAAGAGGCTAACTCTAATGAAAAGCATTACTTCAACCCTTATTATGACACTGGCTCTTGTTATCTCTGTATTTTCTAGCCAACCACTATTTGCCGATGATCAATTTTATGGGTCTGATGCCGACATCACTTTTGCCAATAATTTATGGGTTGCTTTAATAAATGCTAAGTTAGTTGGTGAAAATAGAATTAACGTTCAACCCTTCCAAGGCAATGCTCCTCATGGCGCTACTCAGCAGGTTTTAAATACAACAATTTTATTTAATGAGGAAAATAGACAGGTTATTATCAAGGCAAACCACATGGGTAACAAGATTACAAATAAGGATGTCTACACAGATCAAAATAAGTATCTGAAAGCGTACACCGTAATGTTTAAAATGGAGGCTGGCTATGATCCTACCAATATGAATTGGTTTTGGGTGAAATATAATCCTAATGGAGAAATTCTAAAAAATCCCAAAAATGAGTTTATTGCAGGTAAATTTATGAAAGGAGCTAATAAAGGCTGCATTGCTTGCCATCAAGCTGGCGGTGGAGAGGACCTTCAGTTTTTGACAAAACATTAATATTGCTCACTTTCATCACTTCATTTTATGAGCATAAAGAGTCATACGCAAAAGCATTTTCAATTGCGCTAGATGCTTATGAAAAATACAATCCACCACCATCGTGATGCATAGCACTGGCTTTATCCTTTGGACAAGCAGCGTTCTTTACTTTAAGATTGCTTAATAGATTGAGTTTAGCCATTATTTATATACGGTTTTATATACGGTTTAGAGTAAGATTATATGATACTTTGTTAGACTATATAAGACAAGAAGGTAATAGGATAGCGGTTATAGAGAGCATTGTAAGACAATATAAAATGTTACAAATACTGACTTAGAAGTCCTCTCTCTCCGCCATAATAATTATAAATACTTACTTCTAAAATTAAAGTTAATAAAAAATAATTTAATTATGCCTGATAAAACATTGTTTGAGAAAATAATTGATAGAGAAGTACCAGCAGATATCGTATACGAAGACGATTTGTGTATAGCAATCAATGATATTAATCCGCAAGCTCCAACACATATTCTTTTAATACCGAAGAAGCCTATTAAAAAATTAAGTGATTGCAAAGATGAAGATAAAGATTTGTTGGCACACCTTTTTTTAACTATTGGAAAGATCGCATCAAAATTAGATATATCAGATGCTTTCAGGGTTAACGTTAATAACGGAGAAGGTGCAGGGCAGGAGGTTTTTCACTTACACATTCACATTCTTGGCGGAAGAAAATTTAACTGGCCACCTGGATAATTAAATGGAATTTTGGCTTCAGAAAGATAAATGGATTAGTGCGGCCTTTAATACTTTTGTGTGTTTAATAGGTTGCTCTATAGGTGACTTTGGAACTATATTATATTTTCAAATTTTTACCGACATTGAATCTATATTTGTAATTATGCCAATAGCTATTGTTAATGGCATTTTAACAAGTATTCTTCTTGAAACTCTTTTACTCTTAAGAAGTATGAATTTTAATGATGCAATAAAAACTGCTATAGGAATGAGTTTAATTAGTATGGTTTCAATGGAGTTAGCCATGAATATGACAGATATTATTTTAGAAGGAAGTTTAACTATTTCACTATCATCAATAATACCTGTTTTAATCGTAGGATTTATTGTTCCATGGCCATATAATTATTGGAGATTAATAAAATATAATAAAGGATGCTGTAAATAAATTGCGCCCGTAGCTCAGCTGGATAGAGTACTTGGCTACGAACCAAGGGGTCGGGAGTTCGAATCTCTCCGGGCGCGCCAATCTAACTATGAAAAATTTTATAATAATATTGTGCTTATCAATTCCATCAAACATAACTTTCGCAAAAGATTTTGTTAGAGGTATTGGGGTTTCTAAATGTTTAAATTTTAATAGTTCTGGAGCTGAAGAGAAAGTTGTTTACATAAGCTGGATGGGAGGATATATAACATCTCATAATGTTCTTAAAAAAATCATACATGCAAAGAATATTAGTTATGATAGATCTCAAATATGGCTCGAATATTATTGCTTTAAAAATCCAAATATAATTTTTAAAAATGCAGTAGAAGCTTATATAGATGAATTTACAAAGTATTAACTTTTTTTATTTGTAAAATTTTTATTTCTAGAAAACTTATTGGTTCTAGGTCTATAATTCTTATTAAATTTTTTACCTTTATAATTTGGGTTAAAATTTTTTGTTTTTGTCTGATGACCATTTTTAGCTTTTGAGTTTCCGAGAAATATATTTTTTATTGCTTTAAGGAAATTTATAAGCATATTACTTTTTTGTATTGGTATTGGTTTACTGGGCCTAATACCTTTTACGGTAGCATCTACATTATTTGAAACTTTTTCACTAGTAAACTCATGTGTTGATTCAGTATTTTTTTCTACTAATTCATAACTTGATTTGCTATCAGTCTCATCATTATCACTTCTATATCTTAGTAGCTTGTATTTTGGGCTCTCTAGATCTGAATTTGGTATTATAATTATACTAACCTTATTATTTTCATTTATGTTATTAACTTCATTTCTTTTTTCATTCATTAAATACGTTGCTATTGCTATAGGTAGCTCTGCTATAACTTTACTAGTGTTTACCTTTAGTGATTCTTCCTCTATTAGTCTTAATATTGACAAGGACATAGATTTAATGTTTCTAATTCTTCCTATTCCATCGCATAAATGACAAATTTCTTCAGAAGAATCTCTTAAAGATGGTCTTAACCTTTGCCTTGATAATTCTAGTAATCCAAATCTTGATATTTTACCAATTTGCACTTTTGCTCTATCAAGTTTTACTGCGTCTTTAATTTTATCTTCAATTGCTTTTTGATTTTTTATCGATAACATATCTATAAAATCAATTACTAATAGCCCGCCAAGATCTCTAATTCTTAACTGTCTTGCTATTTCCTCAGCTGCTTCAAGATTTGTATTTAATGCAGTCTCCTCAATGTCACTTCCTTTAGTTGACCTTGCTGAATTAATATCTATAGAAATTAATGCTTCTGTGTGATCTATAACTATGGAACCACCGGATGGCAGTGATACTTCTCTGCTAAATGCTGACTCAATTTGGTTTTCTATTTGATACTTGCTAAATAATGGAGTGTTATCATTATATAAATTTAATTTATTAATTTGTTGAGGCATTGAAAATTCTAAAAATTCTTTAGCCGTTTCGTAAACTTCTTTATTATCTACTAGTATCTCATCTATAGTTTCGTCCATATGGTCTCGAAGAGTTCTGATAATAATATTACTTTCTCTATAAATTAGAAATGGGGCATCTTTACTTTTTGATGATTCAACTATGCTTTCCCAGAGAGTAACTAAGTAATCTTGATCCCATTGAAGCTCTTCTAAACTTTTCCCTACACCAGCTGTTCTTATTATGTTCCCGCCATTTTTAATATCTTTAAGATTATCAAGATTAGTTTTAACTTCTTTTCTATCTGCGCCTTCAATTCTTCTAGAAACACCGCCAGCTTTTGGGTTATTAGGCATTAAGACTAGATACTTGCCAGCTAAACTAATAAATGTTGTGAGTGCAGCCCCTTTATTACCTCTTTCTATTCTTTCAATTTGAACAATAAGTTCTTGCCCTTCACTTAGCATGTCTTTAATACTACTTTTTTTATCGAAGGTTTCGTTTTTAAGATATTCTTTTGAGATTTCTTTAAGCGGTAAAAAACCATGTCTTTCTACGCCAAAATTTACAAAAGCTGCCTCAAGACTAGGCTCAACTCTTGTAACAACTGCCTTGTATATGTTGCCCTTGTTTTGATTACGTGATTTGTGCTCTATGTCTAAATCGTATAATTTTTGACCATCTACTGAAGCAACTCTCAACTCTTCTTGTTGTGTGCCATTTATTAAAATTCTTTTCATTATTTTTCCTGTTTATTAAGCATTTATGAGAAAAATAATATATGTATGTTTTAATATATTTGATTAACCTTATTTCTGGAATAAAATTTTTTATTAGTTTTTCCACTTTATTTCTCATTTTTGCTTTTAATTAATTACTGTTTGCATTAAAGAGATAACGATAAATATCGTGCTCTCATAATTCATTTGAGGTTATATTGCTATATTATAAGTATCCTCATCCTGATAATATAACAGTCTTATAGAAATTCAGCAAATTATCTAATAAATTAAAGGGTTTATAGCGTATGATCGTTAATAATAAGGCAAAAAGTATTACAATTAGCTCGAGTAATAGTGGTCAAAGACTAGATAATTTTTTAATATCACAAATTAAAAATGTCCCAAAAAGCCATGTTTATAAATTAATAAGAACAGGGCAAGTTCGAATTAATAGCTCAAGATCGAAGCCGAGTACTAAACTAAATATTGACGATGTTGTAAGAATACCTCCATATAAAGCAAATGAAAATATTAAGCCCAAAATATCTAAAGAATTAATTAATAAAACTATTTCAAATATAATTTATGAAGATGAAGATATTATGGTGTTTAATAAACCGTCTGCAGTAGCTGTACATTCTGGTACAAATATTGGTTATGGTTTAATCGATATAATACGTTTAGTAAAGACAGAATGCGAGAGAATTGATTTATTACATCGGCTGGATAAAGATACTAGTGGTTGCATAATTATTACTAAAAAATTATCTTCTCTTAGATTTTTTCAAACACAATTAAAAGATAATATTTTGCAAAAAAAATATATTTGCTTAGTAGATGGTTTGTGGGATAACGCTTTAAAGCGCGATGAAATTAATTTATTAAGAAATAGTAAAAGTAGTAAATCAATAACAGAATTTAAGGTTTTAAAAAAATATAAAAACTCTACGCTACTAGAGGTAAAAATAGTAACTGGAAGGTATCACCAGATTAGAAAACATTGTTCTTTACTAGGTCATGCAATAATTGGTGACATCAGGTACGGCAATAAAGATATAAATAGATTGTATAAAAAAAATGGATTAAGTAGAATATTTTTGCATTCTTCCTCAATATCTTTTATAGAAAGAAAATCAGAAAAGTTAAATAAAATTGAATGCTCGCTACCCATAGAACTTATGAAATATTTAGAAAATCATAAGTAACTTATAATACGTTATAATTTTTTAAAATATTTGTGAGTTTTTTCAAAGGTAAGCCAATTAATCCTGATATATCGTCTTCTTTATCATTAAATTCTTTAATTAAAAAATCTTTTGCTACCTCGTATCTAAATGCAGCTGACGAATAATATGGTTTATGTGTATCAACATAATTATTGATATCTTCTGTATTTAATTTTTTTATTTTTATTGTATATTTAGCGATGTCAATATTGTATTTCATTGTATCAGAATCCATTACACATATACTTGTATGAAAAATTATAGTTTTACTAGATATATATTCTAAATATTCAATAGCTATGTCTTTAGTCAAAGGTTTGCCAAGTATTCTTCCGTCGCATGATGCGCAAGCATCAGAACTAACGACTAATGAGTTGCTTTCTAATAAACATATTTTTTTAGCTTTTTCTATTGCAAGTCTAATTGCCATATCTTCAGGTTTTTCATTATTGTGTTGAGATTCATTAATATCTGGAGATATACATGTAAAATCAAGGTTTAATGTACTAAAAAGTTTTTTTCTAAATTTTGAGCTGCTGCCAAGAATTATTTTTTTCTTTTTCATTAGTTTTTCCTGTATAATCGTCAAAATTCTTGAAATATAGGCAAAATTTAAATAAAGGACTCAATTATGGCTGTTCAAAAAAGCAAAAAAACAAGCTCAAAAAGAGGTATGAGAAGATCTCATGATCATCTTAATTTACCTAAACTCTCCCAAGACCCTACTACTGGCGAAACTCATATGAGACATCATGTGTCTAAAAATGGTTTTTACAGAGGTAGCCAGGTAATTATACCTAAATCTGATGATAGTTCTAATGTCGAAGATAGTGAGTCTTAGGTAATATTATTTCTTAACCATGATGAAAGAAACGAGAATTGCTGTAGACGCAATGGGTGGTGATGGTGGCCCTAGAATTATAATGCCTTCAATAAAAGATTTTCTTTCTCAAAATGATGATATTAAAATTGATATTTTTGGTGATGAAAAAGATTTATCAACGCATTTAGATATTTTTAATAAAAAACTCTCAAAAAGAATTGAAATTATCCATACAGATGTAAAGGTTTTAAGTGATGATTCCCCATCACACGCTTTAAGACATAAAAAGAAATCATCTATGAGTCTTGCAATTGAGTCAGTAAAAAATAATAGAACGCAAGCGTGTGTAAGCGCAGGAAATACTGGGGCATTAATGGCAATATCAAGATTTATTTTAGGCACACTCGAAGGTATTGATAGGCCAGCAATAGAAAGCATGCTTCCATCGTTGAATGGACATACACATGTATTGGATCTTGGGGCTAATATTGATTGTAAAGCGGAGCATTTGTATCAGTTTGCGGTAATGGGTTCTGTTCTATCAATGATATTAGATGATAATGATAATCCAAAAGTTGGCTTATTAAATGTTGGAGCAGAAAATATAAAAGGTAATATTCAAGTTAAAGAAGCTCACAATTTATTACAGAATGGGAAATTAAATTATGTTGGTTTTGTAGAAGGTGATGATATATTTTGTGGCGACATTGATGTAATTGTTTGCGATGGTTTTGTAGGAAATATCGCATTAAAAACTAGTGAGGGTATAGCAAAATTTATATCATCTAAATTAAAAGATGAATTTAAAAAAAATGTTTTTACAAAAATTGCAGGATTGTCTTCTTCAAAGGTTTTAAATTCTTTTAAAAAAGTTGTGGACCCTAGAAGATATAATGGCGCTAGCTTACTTGGTCTTAAAGGAATAATAGTTAAGAGTCATGGAGGAGCTGATACCTTTGCATTTACTAATTCTCTAAGAATTGCTTTAATGGAAGTTAAAAAAGATGTACCTTCATGTATAGATATGAAGCTTAAAGAAATATTAGGTTAAATTATGCACTCGAAAATTATTGGAACAGGTGGATATTTACCGTTAAAAATTCTTACTAATAAGGATTTAGAATCTATTGTAGATACTTCCGACGAATGGATTTTTCAAAGGACAGGTATTAAGCAAAGACACATTGCTGATGATAATGAAACTTCATCATTTATGGCGACCCAAGCATCCATTGATGCTATGAAAAGCGCAAATATTAAGGCTAACGATATTGATTTAATTATCGTAGCGACAACTACTCCAGATCAAGTTTTCCCAAGCACAGCTTGTATTGTTCAAAATCAATTAAAAATAAAAGCTCCTGCGTTTGATATTCAGGCTGCGTGTACAGGGTTTATATATGCCCTAAGTATTGCTGATAATTATATTAAAACAGGGATGTGTAAAAATATTTTGGTAGTCGGGTCAGAGAAATATTCTAGTTTATTAGATTGGGGCGATAGATCTACTTGTGTTTTATTTGGAGATGGTGCTGGAGCTGTTGTGTTATCAGAAAGCTCAACACATGGAATAATTTCATCTCATATCCATGCTGATGGTATATATAATGATTTATTGAATGTTGAAAATAACTATATTCAAATGAAAGGAAATGAAGTTTTTAAAATAGCGGTAAATACGTTAGGTAGTTTAGTAGATGAAACGCTTGATAAGAATAATATGAAAAAAAAGGATATTGATTGGCTGATACCGCATCAAGCAAATTTAAGAATTATAAAAGCTACTGCAAAAAAATTATCCATGTCTATGGATCAAGTTGTCGTCACTATAGATAAACACGGCAATACATCAGCTGCATCTATTCCATTAGCTTTAAATGAAGCTGTTAAAGATGGCAGAATTAAGGATGATCAAGTAATATTGTTAGAAGCGTTTGGAAGCGGTTTTACATGGGGTTCAGTATTACTTAGGTATTAAAAATTGATAGACATAAAAGATATTAGTTATAATCTAAAAAATATAACATCAAATCCTGGTGTTTATAAAATGTATGATTCTAATAATAAAATCATATACGTTGGAAAAGCAAAAAATTTAAAAAAAAGAGTATCTTCATATTTTAGTTCAAAAAATCATTCAACAAGAATTAAAAGAATGATTAGTTTAATTAATAAATTAGATTTTACTATTACAAATTCAGAAGCTGACGCTCTTCTATTAGAAAATATTCAAATAAAAAAGCATATGCCAAGATTCAATATTTTATTAAGAGATGACAAATCTTATCCATATATATATGTTGATACGCAACATAGTTTTCCAAGATTAAGTTTTTATAGAGGAAAAAGAAAAAAGAATGGTAAATTTTTTGGCCCATACTCTAATGTTTATTCTGTAAGGGATGCATTAAATACTTTGCAAAAACTTTTTAAAGTTAGACAATGCAGTGATTCATTTTTTAATAATAGAGTCCGACCTTGTTTGCAGTATCAAATTAAAAGGTGTTCTGCGCCATGCGTAGGCTTAATAGAAAAAAATAAATACAATGCTGACATAAATCTGTCTATGAAATTTCTTGATGGTAAAAATCTTGAAATTATAAATATTTTAATAAAAAAAATGGACAAGGCTTCGAATAATCTTAATTATGAATCTGCTGCAAGCTGTAGAGATCAAATTGATTCCTTAAGGCATACGTGTAAACAGAGTACAATAAGTGGAGAGAAAGGAGATCTTGATATAATTTCTGCATTTATAGTTTCTGAAACTGCATGTATACAAGTTTTTAATATAAGAAAAGGAGTTAATTTTGGCAATGAAACCTTTTTCCCTAATATTGATGAAAGCATTGATGAAAGCTCACTTATAAGCATTTTTATTGGTCAATATTATATGACTAGATCAATTCCAAAAGAAATTATTATTAATAAACAAACTAAAGACAAAAAAATTCTTGAATTAATATTATCTAAGAAAAAATTATCGAAAGTTTCTATATCAATTAATGTTAGGGGGAAAAGACAACAATGGGTAGAAATGGCAGAAAAAAATACACTTGCTTCAATAAATTCTAAAATATTGAGTAAAAAAAATATGTTTAATAGGTTTCAAGCATTACAGGAGTTGCTTGGTCTTAGTGAAATTCCAAAAAAGCTAGAATGTTTTGATGTAAGCCATACTTCTGGCGAAGAAACTGTTGCTTCATGTGTATCATTTTCTATTGAAGGACCGCAAAAAAAGGATTATAGGAAGTTTAATATTAAAACAACAGATATTGGAGATGATTATGCTGCTATGAAAGAGGCCATGGAAAGACATTTTTCAAGAATTAAGAAAAGTGAGTTATCATTACCTGATATATGTTTTGTAGATGGTGGTTTGGGACAGGTTAATATTGCCCTTAAGGTTATGGAGGAGTTACAAATATCTACAGTTCAGATTATAGGAGTTTCAAAGGGCAAAACAAGAAAAGCTGGCGAAGAAACTATTATTATGGATTTTGGAAAAAAGAAAGTTAAACTTGAAAATAGCTCTGCAGCATTACATCTTATTCAGCAAATTAGAGATGAAGCTCATAGGTTTGCAATAACTGGACATAGAAAACGAAGAGATAAGAAAAGATTAAAATCTCCTTTAGAGGAAATACCTGGATTAGGACCAAAAAGAAAACAAATTTTATTAAAGTATTTTGGTGGTTTGCAAGGCTTAGTAAAGGCTGGGGAAGATGAAATAAAAAAAATACCAGGAATTAATAAAACATTGGCTGAAGCTATATACTATAGATTTCATAACAACTAGAAAAAATTATGACACACGCAAATTTAATTACATACTTAAGAATTACCTTAATTCCCTTAATGGTAATAATATTTTTTTTGGACTTCGAGTATGTAAATTATTATGTAACATTAATATTTTCCATAGCAGCTATTACTGATTATTTAGATGGCAACGTCGCTAGAAAAATGAATCAAGTTACTAAATTGGGTAAATTTCTTGACCCCGTTGCTGATAAGCTATTAGTAATTACTTCTTTATTATTAATATTATTTGATAATAATAATTTAATTTTTTTTATACCAATTTGTATAATTGTTCTTAGAGAGGTGTTAATATCTGCCCTTAGAGAATGGGCTGCACTAGAAAATATTAAAGATCAAGCGCAAGTAAATAATGTAGGTAAAATAAAGACATCTTTTCAAATGATATCTATCGGTTTTTTGCTTTTTGGTGAGCCAATCTTTAAAATTGACCTAAATGTAATTGGCTTATATGGAATTTATATTGCAGCCTTTTTATCATTAATTTCTATGATAATATATCTAAGAAATGTTTCTAGGTCATAGAAATATATGCGGGAATAGCTCATCTGGTAGAGCGCAACCTTGCCAAGGTTGAGGTAGCGAGTTCGAACCTCGTTTCCCGCTCCATTTTGATAGTGGCTGAGTGGCAGAGTGGTTATGCTGCGGTCTGCAAAACCGTTTACGCCGGTTCAATTCCGACCTCAGCCTCCATTATCAGCCTCCATTAATAGAATAAGGAATTAAAATTATGAGAAATTTATATAACTACCCAATAGGGGAAAAATTACCAGATGAATTTAATGTAATTATTGAAGTTCCACAAGGAAGTAATAATAAATATGAATATAATTCTGAATACGATATTTTTCAGTTAGATAGAGTTTTGTTTAGCTCAGTTCATTATCCAGGATGTTATGGTTTTATTCCCCAAACATTGGGCGGTGATAGTGACCCATTAGACGTTATTGTTTTAACTGGCGAACCTGTAATTACTGGAACTGTTTTAAATGCAAGACCTGTTGGATATTTGAAAATGACTGATGATAAGGGTCAGGACGAAAAAATATTAGCTGTCCCAGTAGATGACCCAAGATTTAACGAAAGACGTAAGCTTGCAGATATGAGAAAACATATTTTACTTGAGATTGAGCATTTCTTTAGAGTTTATAAAGATCTAGAGAACAAATATGTAGATATAGACACTTGGTATGATGTTGAAGATACTAAAAAATTAATTATAGAATCTCATGGAAATTATAAAAAATAATTTTAAGATTTTAAATTTATCTAGTGCTAAAATTCATTAAATTGCAAATATAAATAATATTGACCCGCATATTATTGACCCATGCAAAGCATAATAAAATAATTCCTTATTAAAAGAAAACTTAAATCCCATTCCTAAAAATGTTCCAATAACAGCACCAATAAAACATACAAAATAATGTCCTAATCCAAACCCTATCTGATATCGTATATCAGGATTTCCATCTTCAAGTTGTCCTAAAAAAAACCCAAATACTATATAATAAATACTTAAATAAATAGCACTTTGTTTTTTATTGAATATATTTTTTGTAAAATTAATTCTTTTAAATAATAAAATACCTATTAAACCAAATAGTGTGTAAAGAATTAAACTAATTATTATATCAATCATTATTTAATTATATCTAAATCTAATAAAACAAGCACTACAAAGAATAGTAAGTATGTATTTTATCTGCGTAATATATATCACGATTAAACCTTTCTCATCTTCATTAAGCTATATAATCATTTACTTATTTAGAAAGTAATTTCTACTTATGAACTTATAACATAGAGATATTACTTTTACATATATACTAGTTTGTGAAAATGTTTATAATATCGGCTTGTCTGCCCAGGTGGCGAAATTGGTAGACGCAAGGGACTTAAAATCCCTCGGTAGAAATACCGTGCCGGTTCGACTCCGGCTCTGGGCACCAACGTAATTAATAGTAACTTAGTTATTTATATAAATCAGTGCTTTATAAGCATAATTTAATATAATTTATTAGTATAAATTTTGTATTAATAGTAATAGTTTGTAATTTTATAAAAATTTGCTAAATTGATATTTAAATCAGCATTATAAATTTATTAATAACATATAGTATTACATAGGTTTATAATCAAATTATAAGGAAGTAAAATGTCTGAAAAAATAAATGTAATGTTAACAACTGAAAATATGGAACAAATACAGATGGCAGCTATGGTTGCATCGGTTGGAGCAGTTAGTGGAAATGATGTATGTGTATTTCTTTCTATGAATTCCCTCAAATATTTTGTTAAAGGAAATAATCACAAAGCTCCAGTTGAAGGAAATATGGGAAAAACAATGCAACAAAAAAATGTTCCCCCATTTCTTGAGTTATTTGAACAAGCTGTTGAACTGGGCGATGCAAAAATATACCCATGTTCTATGGCTATGGATATGCTAGAAATTAAGTCTGAAGATTTATTTGACTACGTAGGGGAGCCTATGGGTTTAACAAAATTTATCAGTGATGTTAATCAAGGACAGGTTTGGTCTTTTTAATTATATAAAGGAAATATTATGTCAGAAAGAATTTTAGTTGATGCAAAAAATACGTTTTGTCCAGGACCATTAATGGAATTAATTTCTAATATGAAAATGGCTGAAGTAGGAGAAGAGTTAGAATTATTATCTACAGACGAAGGATCTGCGGCAGATATCCCAGAGTGGATTAATAAAGTTGGTCATGAAATAGTAGATAGTTTTAAAGAAGATGAAGTATTACATATAATTGTTAAAAAAATAAAATAAAAAATAAAAGATAGGAGGAGTGCGATGCATATATTAGTAGTTGGTGGAGGAATGGGCGGCACAATTTTAGCAAATAATCTTGCTAGAAGATTGTCCGGAGAGTTAGAGCAAGGCTCTGCAAAAATTACAATGTTGTCTGCTTCGGATAAACATATGTACCAACCAGGCTTGCTTTATGTTGCAGTTGGAAAAATGTCTACGAGCGAATTGTATAGAGATCAAAAAAGTTTACTGGAGTCATCAATTGATTTTCATGTTGATCCAGTTGAAAAGTTTGATATGGATAATAATTCTGTAACTACAAAAAGTGGTAAAAAGATATCGTATGATATTTTATGTATAGCAACTGGCTCAAGAGGACACGCAGAAGGCATTCCGGGTCTAGCTGAGCATTCATGTCAGTTTTACACTGAGGCAGATGCTTTGAATATGTATAAAACATTGCAAAAATTTGAAGGTGGAAAAGTTGTTGTAGCAACAGGTGTTCCTCATAAATGCCCAATGTCTCCTTTGGAAATAACTTTTTTCTTAATAGATTATTTCAAGAAGAGAGGAATTTGGGATAAAGTAGATCTTCATTACACATATCCAATTGGAAGAGTTCATAGTTTAGAGCCAGTCGCGAACTGGGCAGCACCTGAATTTGATAAACTTGGCGTTACATATGAAACTTTATTCAATATGAAAGAAGTAGTGCCTGGAAAAGTTTTAAGTGAAGAAGATAGTTCCGCAGAATTTGATTTATTGGTTACTGTCCCACCTCACAAAGGTATGCAGGTAATAGAAGATAATGATCTTGGTAAAGGTGGTTTTATACCAACGGATAAGAAAAAATTAAACATGGAAGGACGAGAAAACGTATATGTTCTTGGTGACACAACTAATTTACCAATAAGTAAAGCTGGGTCAACAGCGCATTTTGAAGCAGAGGCACTAGGTGAAAATATAGCTGCTATAGTGCAACAAGGAGAGCCAGTACGAGATTATGATGGTAAAGTTTTTTGCTTCATTGAAGCAGGAGATGGTAAAGCTACATATGCTATGTTTAACTATGATAATCCGCCAAATCCTCAAGCACCAACATCTGGTTTACATTGGTTTAAAACAGCGTACAACAGAATGTATTGGGCAAGTGCTAGAGGAATTATATAACAATAATAAAGGTAAAAAATTATGAGTAGCGAAATTACTATACAAGAACAAGTCGATAGATTTATGCAGGGCGCAGGGGATGCTCTTACTGATGATACAGTTGCAAGATTAGGTTTTATGATTAATGAGCTTTTGATTATTGCAGATAGAGTCACAAGAAATAAAAATTTTATGAAACTTTTAGAAATGACTGAAAGCAAAGATTTTGCAAAAATGCTTGATTCGTTAAGTGTTGCTTATGATTCATATAAAAAATCTCCTACAACATCTGGTGGAATAGGTGGAATGCTAAAAGTAATGGGTGATCCAGATGTTCAAGGCGCTTTGAAACTTTTAGGAAACTTTAGTAAAGAGCTTAATAAATAGATATTATTTCTTAAGTATTTTTAGAGACAGACATGTTTGAAAAAAATATCAATAAGATAGATATTCAGACAGTTCTTGTATCCTTGATTGTTATATTTATAACGTTTTCAAGGGTAATACCACATATCTATAATTTTACACCGATGATTGCATTGGCAATATTTGGTTCTTTGCATTTTAAAAATCGCAACCTAGCATATATATTACCAATATTATCACTATGGGTTAGTGATTTTATTTTAAATAATTACTTTTATAATGACTCAAAAGAAATAATATGGTTTTATGAAGGCTATTATTGGCAATATTTATCTTATGTAGTAATTATTTTATTAAGCTCTAATTTTTATAACACAATAATTAATTTTAGAAATGTTCTTATTTTAGGAGTTTCTTCTAGTTTTATTTTTTTTATTATTACAAATTTTGGGTTTTGGCTAACGTCTAGTTTATATACTAATGATTTATCTGGATTAATTAATTGCTACGTATTAGCAATACCTTTTTACAAAGGAACTATAATGGGTACTTTATTTTTTACACCTTTATTTATTGTTAGTTATTATCTTTTACAAAAAAAAATATATCTTTTTAAATGCGAACATTTAATTTATAAATAATATTTAATTGATTAAACTGAAATTAGAAAATTAGCGCTAGATTTTAACTATTAAATTTACAGTTTATTCATACTTAAATCTTCGGTATTAATTTTATAACCTTATATTCTCAGATATTTTCTCTTAAAATCCTTATATTTGCTTGATTTTAAGTGTTTTTATACAAATTAACTCTTGATAATAAAGATATAAGTAAGTATTATTTTTATATGAAATATTTAATCCTAGGAGTTATTTTTATATCATCAAGCATATTTGCTCTCGATACAGAGATCGAATCTCAGACTGATCCAGTTGATTGCTTACAATTAAACAAACACCAGCATTTGAGTCCAGCTGAAAGTAAAAATTTACCACGCATAGGTATACCTAACACTTATTATAATTGTATAGATTCTGCTAATAAGGTCGTGAAAGCTCCTGACGATGTTACACCTTCAAAAACTGTTAACATGGGCGCAGCAATAATCTTAAATCCAATAGGTGCTGCTTTTTGGTTTTTAGATAAGGCTCTCCGTAGTGGTGTTAATAAAACAATTAATCAATAATTAATTACTTTCTATTTCTTTAATAGAACCTAACGAATATCATTTTAATAGTATGATTGAGATAAGGCATTTATATAAACAGTATGATAATACTAATGTGGTCGAAGATTTATCATTAGATATCAACAAAGGCGAAGTATTGGGTTTTTTAGGGCCAAACGGTGCTGGAAAATCTACTACTATGAAAATGATTACCGGTTTTATTGAGCCCACAAGTGGTAAAATCAAAATTAAAAATTTGTCAATTAAAGATAATTCTTTAGAGGTCAAAAAGTATATTGGTTATCTGCCCGAAGGAGCACCTCAATATGGCGAAATGACAACTTATGATTTTTTAGTCTTTGTGGCAAAAATAAGAGGCATTCATAAAAATCAATTATCTGAAGCAATTTCTATGGTTGTTGAAAATTTATCTTTGCATGATGTTTTAAATAAACGTATAGAGCATTTATCAAAGGGATTTAAGAGAAGAGTAGGTATAGCGCAAGCAATCATACATGATCCAGAAATATTAATTATGGATGAACCTACTGACGGCTTAGATCCAAATCAAAAATATGACGTTAGAGAACTAATAAAAAAAATCTCAAAAGATAAAACTATAATAATTTCTACACATATACTTGAAGAAGTTGAAGCTGTATGCACTAGAGCTGCAATAATAGCTAAGGGCAAACTTTTATTTGACGATACCCCTAAAATACTAAAGGAATCTGGTAGTGGTAATTTGGACAATATATTTAGACAAATTACTATGAGGAGCTCGAGTTAAAAATGAAAAATATTATAATTATATTTAATAGGGAGTTATTATCTTATTTCTCAACACCAATAGCTTATGTTTTTTTAGTAATTTTTTTATTATTATCAGGATCATTAACATTTTATATGGGTGGTTTTTACGAAAGAGGCCAAGCTGACTTATTACCTTTCTTTAGTTTTCATCCATGGCTTTATTTATTTTTAGTACCAGCAATTTCAATGAAATTGTGGGCGGAAGAAAGAAAGTCTGGAACTATTGAATTAATATTAACTCTTCCGGTAAAAGTATCTGAAGTGGTTATAGGTAAATATCTTGCTGCTTGGTTTTTCATATCATTAGCTTTACTTTTAACATTTCCAATATGGATTACTGTTAATTATCTTGGTGAACCAGATAATGGCGCTATAATATCTGGATATTTAGGGAGCCTTTTGATGTCTGGTGGATTTCTTGCTATTGGCTCATGCATGTCATCAATTACACAAAATCAGGTTATTGCTTTTATTATTTCAGTGGTCGTGTGTTTTATTTTCTTATTAAGTGGAACAAATTTAGTTTTAGATTTTTTTAATACATGGCTCCCACAAGGAGCTGTTGATGCTATAGCCTCATTAAGTTTTTTATCTCATTTCTCATCGTTAAGTAAAGGTGTGATTGATTTAAGAGATTTTATTTACTACGCTGCTCTTATTGGTTTTTGGCTTTATATAAACATTGAATTAGTTAATATTAAAAAAGGTGGTTAGCTTGATATCAGAGAAAAATAAATCAAAAGCACAAATTTTTCTATTACTAGTAGTTTTTGTTCTATTTATAATGCTTACAAATAATTTATTTAAAGGTTTTCGTTTTGATTTAACGGAGAATAGATTATATACCTTAGGAGATGGAACTCTTAATATAGTTAACAAAATAGATGATCAAATTATACTTAATTATTACTTTTCAGACAGCCTTACTAAAGAAGATACATACTTAAGAACATATGCAAAACGCATAAAAGAATTGCTTGAAGAATATCAGTTACGTTCTAAGGGTAAAATTACATTAAATGTAATAGATCCAGTGCCATTTTCAGACGATGAAGATAATGCAATGAAATTTGGATTGCAAGGTGTGCCCTCAAAGACAAAAGAAGAAAATATTTTTTTTGGTTTGGTGGCATCTAATAGATATGATAATTATGAAATAATTAAATTTTTTGATCCTGGTAAAGAGGCATTTATAGAGTACGAAATTACTAAAGTTATCTATAGTCTTCTTGGATTAAAGAAGCCTAAGATTGGCGTTATGTCTTCATTACCGATGTTTGGAGGATATAGCTTTACAAAAAATGAACCAACACCAGAATGGGCTATTATTCAAAAATTAAAACCACTTTTTGATGTTGAGCAAATTACTAAAAAAACAAAAAGTTTTGATGATTTTGAGATTTTATTTTTAGTACACCCAAAAAAAATATCTAAAGAAGACAAAAGTAAAATAATTAATTTCTATGATAAGAAAGGAAAAGTTTTAGTTTTGTATGATGTTTACTCTGAGGCAGATCCTGAATTTCAAGATCCAAGTTTACCTCCCAAAGGTGGTGGTATTCAATCTTCAGATTTCACAGAACTTCTAGATAAGATTGGAATTTCAATAAATCCTGCAAAAGTATTGTTAGATAGGAAATATGCTATACCTGTTACGTCTGCAAATTCTGATAGACCCATTAAGCATGCAGCTATCTTAAGTTTTCCTAAAGCATCATTTAACCAGAATATCAATATAACTAATAAACTAAATTCTGTAACTTCTGCATTTTCAGGAACTATTGTTAATACTAATATGAGTAATAAATTTACACCGCTCATTACATCTAGTGATGATTCATCAATAGCAGAAAAAAATGTTTTTAGATATATGCCAGATCCATCGATATTGTTAGATAAATATAAAGCTACACAAGAAACAAATGTATACGCCGGTTTAATTGAAAATGAAAACAAACAAGCTATTGTAGTTGCAGATGCTGATATTACTGCAAACTATTTGTGGGTTAGGGTGCAAGATTTTTATGGAGAGCAAGTTTTAGTGCCATGGGCAAGTAATGGAGATTTTATAATTAATTCATTAGATCACTTAGCAGGTGGAAATACACTTGCAAGCATTACTAGCAGAGAATCGTTTACACGACCATTTATAGTTGTAGATAACTTAAAATTTGCTGCAGAGAAAAAATTTAGAATTGAAGAAGATAGGCTTAAAAATAGATTAACTCAGTTACAAAATACTTACAACAATAATGAAGTAACAGACAAAAACAGTAAAGATTACAATGCATTTCAAAAAGATCTATTAAAAGTTAGAAAAGAATTAAGAGATGTTAGAAGAAATTTAAATAAAGATATAGATGGCCTAGGCTCATTATTAAAATTTATTAATATTTTTCTAATGCCAATATTACTTAGTATATTTATTATAATATTTTCAGCGTATAGAAAGAAACAAAAGAATAAATGAAAAAAATAATTGTTATTATAGCTGCCTTAGTTTCTCTTGTAATAGCTAATATGTTTATCAATAAAAGCTATGTAAATAACAATGAAGAGTCCTCAACTTTATATGAAGCAATTGGTATTGTTTCTCCTAATTTGATAGTAATTAAAAAAGATGATAATGAACTAATTTTGAAAAGAGAAGATCTTTCTTCTGATTACGGAATACCATCTATACACTTTCTTGCTGACAGGCAAAAAACTCAGTCGCTGCAGAGATTTTTAAATAATAAAGTTAAAGACGTGTATGAAAATAATACTGAAAATTTAAGAAGACTTGGATTTAACTTAAAAAAGAAAGAACACAAAATAACTATAAATAACACTAAAACTTTATGGATTGGTAATGTCAATAAATACAATGAGGTTTATATCTTGCAAGCTAATAAAATATATAAAGTTGATTATTTTCAAGACTTGTCAGATATTTCAACCAAGAATTGGGTATTGAAATATGACTTATTAGAATTAAAAGATACAGATGAGTTTGATATAAGAATAGGTGGATCAGAGGATTTATGTACAATTAAGCATAAGGATATGGTATTTCATCCAGAATTATCTATTATTAGAAACTCTTTCATAGATTTATATTTTTCTGATGTTTTTTTTCTAAACGAAGATTCGGTGATGTTACATGAGATGGATAATCATGTATGGAGAGGACTTGGCAGCGAGTCTTATACTTTAGAATACCCAGAAAAAAAATCATTCCGGTTTACAATAACAAAAGCAAAGGACATAGTATATTTTCGTTATAAAGACATACCATTTCTATATAGAATTCCAAATGCTGTTGCTGATAATTTAAATAATGCGTGTGAAAAATATAAATCTATTCTAAAGAATCAATAAATTTTTCTGCATCTAATGCAGCCATACACCCAGTACCAGCAGAGGTAACGGCTTGTCTATATATTTTGTCAGCTACATCACCAGCTGCAAAGACTCCAGCAATACTTGTTTCTGTAGCGTAATCAGATTTTTTATCATTTGTAATAATGTAACCATCACTATCCATTGTTAGTATATTTTTAAAAATGTCAGTATTGGGTTTATGACCAATTGCTATAAATACACCGTCTAAATTAATTTCCGTGTTAGCACCATCTAATTTTGATTTAATTATTACTGAAGTTACACCTAAATCATCTCCTTTGACTTCAGAAAGCTCTGCGTCCCAAAGTATCTCAATGTTATTTTTTTTAAATAATTTGTCTTGTAACATTTTTTCAGCTCGTAAGGCATCTCTTCGGTGAACTAAAATTACTGAAGATGCGATATTAGATAAATATAATGCTTCTTCAACAGCTGTGTTACCACCACCAATTACACAAACTTTTTTGTTTTTATAAAAAAAACCATCACAAGTGGCGCAAGCAGATACACCTTTGCCAAGGTATTTTTTTTCACTTTCTAATCCTAGATACATTGCGTCAGCACCTGTTGATATAATTAGAGCGTCTGCTGAATACTCTGAGCCATCGCCTTTCAAAATAAATGGTTTATTTTTTAGCTCAACTTCGTTTATATGATCAAATATTATATTTACATTATATTTAAGAGCGTGTTTTTCCATTCTTTCCATTAAATCAGGACCTTGCAGACCGTCAAAATCTCCTGGCCAGTTATCAACATCAGTAGTAGTCATTAGCTGACCACCTTTGCTTAAGCCAGTTATCAGCGTTGGATTAAGATTTGCCCTAGCAGCATATACTGCTGCAGTGTAACCGGCTGGTCCTGAGCCCAATATAATAAGCTTTGAATGTTTATTGTTTTTCAAATTACCTTCATATGTTAATCAATTTTATTGATAATAGATTTAATCTATTAAGTTAATATTTATTGTAAATATAGTATAATCATGCGGAATAAGGAAGATAAAAAAACCTTCATTCTATCTTTATTTTGTGTAGCTAATAAAATATTAATATAGTTTATAGCATTGGGGCAGATTGTATTGAAAAATAAGACAAACAAAATAGCCAGCAACTCACCTAATAAAAAAGCAATATCTCAAACATTTAGAGAGGCTATTTTACTTTTATCATTTTCAGTTTCGTCTTTTATTTACTTAACACTAACAACATATCAAAAAAATGATTCTAGCTGGATAAAATCGTCGTCTACTGAAATCCAAAATCTTGGAGGATTATTTGGCTCATATTTAAGCGAAACATTGTATTTTGTATTTGGTCAAGCAGCTTTTTTAATACCACTAATAATAATTTTTTTAGCAATAATAATTTACAAGAAAGATAATCTTAATAATAACAAAGAGGGTAACACCTCAAGGTTTATAGGATACTTTATATTTCTTGTATCATTTTGTGCATTACTTAGTATTCATCATGTTCCAAATGATTTAGAGGTTGGAGCTGGAGGAATAGTAGGCAATACCATAGCAATTTTTTTAGTTCATAATTTACACATTTATGGCTCAACGTTAGTATTGGTTTCTTTGTCTGCTTTAGGATTAACCTTGTGGCTAAAATTTTCTTGGATACAAATTTTTGAAAAAATTGGCGAGATTTCTATTTATATTTCACAAAAGCTATTTAATTTTATTTTAGACTTGCCTTCAATTATATCTAGAAATAAAGAAACAAAATATTTAAAGAAAGATATCGCATTTAAGAAAAAACTTGAAAGATTTAAAAAATTAGATGATGTTAAAATTGAGCCAGAAGTGAAAGTCACCAACTTTTCTGATCGTATTGAAAAAGAAAAACAAATTCAATTATTTGAAAATAAAAGTGGATCTAAAATACCACCATTAAATTTATTAAGTGATTCTCAGGAAGTTGTTACTTCTTACTCAGATGAAACTTTAAAAACTTTATCCAAGCTTGTTGAAATAAAACTTGATGATTATGGTGTAAAAGCTAGTGTTGTTGCAGTTCATCAAGGTCCCGTTATTACTCGTTTTGAGTTAGAGCCTGAAGCTGGAGTTAAAGCTGGAAAAATTACTAATTTATCAAAAGATTTAGCTAGAGCTTTATCAGTTACTAATGTGAGAGTTGTAGAAGTTATACCTGGTAAAAATGTTATTGGCATAGAAATTCCAAATGAAAATAAGCAAATTGTAAGATTATCAGAAATACTTAAGTCAGCTGTTTTTGAAAATTTTTCATCACAACTTACACTAGGTTTAGGTAAAGATATTTCTGGTGCTCCAGTAATGACTGATTTATCTAAAATGCCGCACTTGTTATTGGCTGGAACTACTGGCTCAGGTAAATCAGTTGCACTTAATTCGATGATTCTAAGTTTGATTTATAAATCTAGTCCTGAGCATGTACGAATGATAATGATAGATCCTAAAATGCTTGAGTTGGGAGTGTATGACGGCATTCCACATTTATTAACGCCAGTAGTTACAGATATGAATCTTGCAGCAAACGCTTTAATGTGGAGTGTTAAAGAAATGGAAAGACGATATAAGCTGTTAGCTAAATATAGTGTAAGGAACATAGATAGTTATAATGCTAAAATAAAAGCTGATAAATTAACTGAAGATCAACATTTACCTCAAATTGTAATTATAGTCGATGAGTTTGCAGATTTATTTTTTGTTGTTGGTAAAAGAATCGAGGAATTAATTGCTCGATTAGCTCAAAAAGCTAGAGCTGCCGGCATACATTTAATTCTAGCCACACAAAGACCATCAGTTGATGTAATTACTGGTCTAATAAAAGCTAACATACCATCAAGAATTGCTTTTCAGGTTTCTTCTAAAATTGATTCAAGAGTAATACTTGATCAAGCAGGAGCTGAAAATCTTTTGGGAAATGGTGATATGCTTTATTTAGAAAGTGGAAAAATGATTCCAGAAAGAATACATGGAGCATTTGTCTCTGACAAAGAAGTAAAAGATGTAATAAATTATTTAAAAGAAGGTGTCGAAAACGAATATCTTGAAGAGATATTAGATAATAGCAATAGTGATCTTAAATCTTTATATAAAGAAAATGATGATGATGATGATTTATATAAAGAGGCGGTATCAATTGTTATTGAAAGTGATAAGGCGTCAATATCCTATTTACAGAGAAGATTAAAGATTGGTTATAACAGAGCAGCTAGAATGATCGAAAAAATGGAAGAATTAGGCATTGTTACGGCAATTCAAAAAAATGGAACAAGAAATGTTCTCAAAAAAAACTAATAAGATATATTTTAAGTCTATGTTAACTATTGCATTATTAGCATGTTGTAATAATATTTTATTTGCAAGTGAAAAGTTTGACTACATCAATTATATAAAAAAACTAGAATCATTTTCATCGAGTTTTAATCAATCAACTTATGATAAAGATGGCTCTCTAATGAAGAAGAGCTCTGGAAAATTATTTTTTAAAAAAAAATCAATGTATAGATTAGAGTACACAAAGCCAAATAAAATAAAATTTATTTCAGATGGACAGATTTTAACTACTTACGATGAAGATTTAGAACAAGTTGTAATTCAGAGAACAAGTATTGATAATAGAAATAATATTGTTAATTTTATGACTGATACTGAATATTTAAAAAATAAATTTAAATTAGATATATATAGCAGTAAGGGTATTGACTACGTTGAATTTATTCCGCTAAGCAAAGATTTAGAAAATCATTTTTTTATTATAGCTTTAAAGGATGAAAATATTATAAAAATTACCTTTATGAACGATTTTGATCAAAGTGTTACAATGAGTTTTGATGATTTTAAACGGAATACAGGTATTCTAGACTCTATTTTTAAAATTGATATACCGAAAAATTTTGATGTTATTATAGATAAATAAATAAGGAGTTATTATGGCAGATTTAAGCTTATCTACAGAAATTGTAAATAAAGTGTTAGATGTATTAAAAGAACATGACGAATCATCATCTGATCATTTAGTTTCCACCCAGTATTTAGCAGCTATAATTGGTTTTGTTGTTGCGAAGGAAGATTTTAATAATCAACAAAGAGATGAAATAATTAATGAATTGTCTTCGTTTATAAGATATGTAGCTGATGACCTAAGATCAGCAGAAAAACAGAAGACCCCGCAAACTGGTGAAGCTTTTGGCATATGGAAGCCTAAATAAGTATAATGTTAAAATTAACACTAATAGCGTTTGGTGGAGCTTTAGGCTCAATAGGTAGATATTATTTGTCTAGCAGCTTTTTAAAGAATTTTATTATTTTTGATATTCCAATTGCTATACTTTTTATAAATATTTTAGGGTCATTTTTTTTTGGAGTATTTATGGGGATTTTGCAAAATAATATTTTAATCTCTAGTAATATAAAAATATTTGTTGTTACTGGATTTCTTGCTGCATTTACTACGTTTTCAACATTCGCATGGGAGTCCATAATTTTATTTGAAAATCAAATGTATTTAAAGTTAACAATTTATTGTTTAGCATCAGTTCTTCTGTCAATAGGATTTTGTTTAATAGGTTACTATTTAGGTAAATAATAATGATTGATTCAAAATTTTTGAGACAAAATATAGAAAATGTAAGTAGTAACTTACTGAAAAAAAATTATGAGCTTGATAAGGAATATTTTTTAAAAGTTGATTCAGATAGAAAAAATCTTATTAGTGAAACTGAGGAACTTCAAAATAAAAAAAATTTATTATCTAAAGAAATTGGTGTTTTGAAATTAAAAAAGCTAGATACGAGCACATTGTCTAAAGAAGTAGAAAATATTAATAGTGTTTTAAAAAATAAACAAGATGCGCTTATTTTGTCAGAAGAGAAATATTATGATTTTATGTTAAATATTCCTAATATTCTTGATGATCGTGTTCCGTTAGGTAAATCATCTGATGATAATTCTGTTATTAATTACTCTGATAATGATGATTTAACTAAAATTTCTAATAAAGGATTTAGTGATCATAGTGTTGTAGGAAAATCTTTGGGCTTATATGATCATGATATTGCATCCAGTATTTCTGGCTCACGTTTTAGTTTACTTTTTGGTTCTTTGGCTCAACTTCATAGAGCCTTAGGCTCATTTATGGTAGACACACATATTAATTCTCATAAATATACAGAAGTTAATGTTCCATTATTAGTTAATAATGATTCATTGACCTGTACAGGGCAGTTACCAAAATTTAAGGATGATTTATTTGAGATTAAAAACAAAAAAGATTTTTTCTTAATTCCGACAGCCGAAGTTCCTTTAACAAATATTTTTCAAAATAAAATTTTTTCGGAAGAAGAATTGCCAATTTATTACACATCTTTATCAACATGTTTTAGGTCTGAAGCTGGATCTTATGGTAAAGATACAAAGGGGTTAATTAGGCAGCATCAGTTTGATAAAGTGGAGCTAGTTCACGCAGTAACACCAGAAAGTTCAGATGAATCATTAAACTTGCTAATCAAACATGCTGAAAAAATATTAAATTTACTCGAGCTTCCTTATAGAAAAGTGTTACTTTGCTCTGGAGATACAGGTTTTTCTGCATCTATTACTTATGATCTTGAGGTTTGGATGCCATCTCAAAAGGCATATAGAGAAATATCTTCTTGTAGTAATTTTACAGACTTTCAGGCGAGGAGATTGCATGCAAAATACAAAAACAAAGTATCAAAAAAGAAGGAATACATTCATACAATAAATGGCTCAGGCTTAGCTGTGGGAAGAACCTTAGCTGCTATAATTGAAAACTATCAGAATGAGAATGGTGAAATTGAAATACCTGATGTTTTGAGACCATATATGAATAACATGAAACGCATAGAAAGTAATTAATGAGTACAGATTCTAAAATTTATTATGGAAACCTTGACTGGATAGGCGTTAGAGAAAAAATAGGTGGAATTAAAAGTATAGACCATGCTTTAGCTATAGAAGGTCTTGGACTTGAAGGTGATAAAATAACGCTCAAGAGATCCAAAAAAAGACAAGTAACTTTAATGCAAAAAGAGCACATCTCTGTTATCTTGTCGCTATCGTGTGAAAAAGATGAGAATAAAATAAATAAAATTCAATATTACTTTAAAAGAAATTTATTAATTTCAAATTATAATATTCAAAGTCTTATAGGAAAATATTTTAGCATAGGTGCGGCATTATTCTACGGTACTGGCGACTGCAAACCATGTAAGAAAATTGAAAATTCACTTGGTAAAAATATGTTTTATGCGATGCAAGGTATGGGAGGTATAACTGCAACAGTTGTTAAAACTGGCAATATAAAGATTAATGATAGTTTAAATTTGGAAATAAGTTAATGAGAACATTTTACTGCAATGAAATAAATGAATCGCTTGTTGGTCAAGAGGTCCAAGTATGTGGATGGGTTAATAAGATAAGGGATCATGGTGGTGTAATTTTTATTGATCTTAGAGATGCTAAAGGATTGGTTCAAGTTGTAGTTAATCCAGACATTAACGAGTTATTTAAAACTGCTGAATCTGTTAGAAGTGAATTTATAATTTCAGTTTTAGGCAAACCTAGACTTCGTCCAAAGGGTTCTGAAAATTTAAAGATTGATTCAGGGAAAGTAGAGATTGTAACAACAGATATGGTTATTTTATCAAAAGCAGATCCCCCGCCATTTCAGTTTAGTGATGATGTCAATGAGGATAATAGATTAAAATATCGTGTGCATGATTTAAAAAGCAAGAAAATGCAACATAATCTTAAAATAAGAAATGATGTTGTAACTATTATTAGAAGATTCTTATCAGATTGCGATTTTTTAGATATTGAGACGCCTGTGCTAACTAAGGCAACGCCAGAAGGCGCAAGGGATTATTTAGTTCCCAGTAGAGTAAATCAAGGTTTATTTTATGCATTACCTCAATCTCCGCAATTATTCAAACAACTACTCATGATGTCTGGCTATGAAAAGTATTACCAGATTGCTAAATGCTTTAGAGATGAAGATTTAAGAGCAGACAGACAACCAGAATTTACCCAACTAGACATTGAAATATCTTTTAGAGATCAAGATTATATTATTTCTTTAATTGAAAAATTATTTATAGAAATATTTAAAAAAATATTAAATTTTAATATATCGTTACCTATTGAAAAAATATCCTACTCAGATGCTATGAATAGATTTGGTTCTGATAGTCCTGATATGAGAATTCCTTTTGAAATAAAAAACATTAGCAGCGCTGTTGAAAATTGTGATTTTAAAGTTTTTGCAAATCCAGCAAAAAAAAGTGGATGTAAAGTTAGCGCTTTATGTATTCCTTCTGAAGCAAAATTATCTAGAAAAGATATTGATAGCTATACGGATTTTGCAATATCTAAAGGCTCTCAGGGCCTTGCATATATAAAATGCAATGATATTAAAGATATTGAAAATGGTTTACAGTCTCCAATAGTAAAATTTTTAGATGCAGCTACCATAAAAGAAATATTATCCACTTTGAATGCATCAAATGGAGATATTATATTCTTTAGTGCTGGTTCAGAAAATCTTGTCAATTTAATTCTTGGCAATTTACGCAATAAGATTGCCGAAGAAAAAAACCTTATTGAAGATTCCTGGAAATTTGTTTGGATTACAGATTTTCCAATGTTTGAACATGATATAGATACAAAAAAATGGAAGTGTATGCACCATCCATTTACTATGCCTATTTACGAAAATGTTAAAGATATCCAGGAACATCCTGGTAAATTATTATCAAAATCCTATGATTTAGTTTTAAATGGTACTGAGTTAGGAGGCGGATCAATTAGAATAAATAATCCTGAAGTTCAAAATTCTGTTTTTAAAGTTTTAGGTCTAAGCGACGAAGATATAAAAAATAAATTTGGTTTTTTTATTGACTCTATGAAATATGGCTGTCCTCCTCATGGTGGGATTGCATTTGGTCTTGATAGAATCATTATGTTATTAACAAAATCTAATTCAATTAGAGAAGTTATTGCATTTCCTAAAACTCAAACTGCTTCATGCTCACTAACAGGTGCTCCTGCTAGTATTAATAAGTCTCAAATAAATGACTTAGGCTTATCTTATACTGATAAAAATTTAAAAAAATGAAAAAAATACCAGAATCAATTTTAATTCTTATATACACTAAAAATAAAGATGTTTTGCTACTAAAAAAATCTGGTAATAATGAATTATGGCAATCTGTTACTGGCAGTTTAATGAAGAATGAAAAACCTTGCGATGCTGCAGCGAGAGAGCTTTACGAAGAAACTGGGATTAAGTCTAATGAATTAGTAGATTGCAAAAAAGAATATGTTTTTGAAATTTATGAAATGTGGAAGCATAAATATGAAGATGGTGTTACACATAACACCGAACATGTTTATAAATTATTATTAAATGATAAAGTTGATATTAAATTAGATAATGCAGAACACGATTCTTATGAATGGGTAACGCGTGTTAAAGCAGCAGAAAAAGTATTTTCTTATACTAATAGACAGGCAATATTTGAATTAATATAATAATTTATTAACTAATAGGAATTTATATGGCAGGTCATAGTAAGTGGGCAAATATACAGCATAGAAAGAAACGACAAGATGCAAAAAGAGGAAAATTATTTACAAAATTAATTAAGGAAATTACTGTTGCAGCAAGAGAAGGTGGGGGTGATGCAGGCTCAAATCCAAGACTAAGACTGGCATTAGATAAAGCTTTTTCAGGGAACATGAACAAGGACACGGTTGAAAAAGCTATAAATAGAGGGACGGGAAATCTAGAAGGTGCTAGTTATGAGGAAATCAGGTATGAAGGTTATAGTTCATCTGGTATTGCCGTTATAGTTGACTGTGTAACTGATAATAAAAATAGAACAGTTGCAGATGTCAGACACGCTTTTTCAAAATATTCTGGCAATATGGGGAGCTCAGGATCCGTTTCGTATCTTTTTAAAAATATTGGAATCATTACTTACTATGAAACTAATCAAGCTGAAGAAATTATTGATTTAGCTATAGAAAATAACGCAATAGATATAATTCAGGAGGATAAATATCTTGAAATTCATACAGATACAAAAGACTATTTAAGTGTTATTAAAGTACTGAAAGACAATAATTTCATTTTTGATAGCGCTGAATTAGAAATGTATGCAGAAACTAAAATTCAATTAGACTCTGAGTTAGCAGAAATTTTTTTAAAATTTATCGATGCTATAGAAGAGTTAGATGATGTTCAGAATGTTTATACAAATGCAGAATATCCAGATAATATATAAATTAAAGTAGAATAATTATTATTTAAATCTGAACGGAGACTATTATATGTCAAAAATGCAAAGAGATAAGGGAAAACGTTTTGAAAGAGAAGTAGTAAATACTTTGAAAGAATCTGGTTTTTTTGACGCAAAAAGAGTCCCTTTATCTGGACTACAAGAGGGATTTAAGGGGGATGTAATATTAAAAAGAAATGAATCTTCAAGAGAACTTCTTGGAGAGTGTAAGAGTAGAGGTGGTGGGTTTAAATTAATATATGACGCCAAAGAACAAGATAATGCTGACATTCTGTTTATAAAACAAGATAGAAAACCCATACTAGTAGTAATGTCTTTAGAAGATTACATACAAGGTGATTTTTAAATAAAAAATGCTATCAAAAAAAATTGATATTAGAGTATATTATGAAGATACTGATTCTGGCGGCATTGTATACTATGCTAATTATTTTAAATTTACGGAAAGGTGTAGAACAGAATTACTTCGAGAAATTGGATTATCGCAGACTGAAATTTTAAATAACTATGATTTAAAATTTATAGTACATAGTGTTTCAATGGATTATATCAATTCTTCAGGTCTTGATGATAAATTAACTGTAGAAACAACCATAGATTCATTAAATAATGCTTCAATTCTATTTAATCAAAGTATTTATAAATTTTTTAATGGCCAAAAAATTGATATAATTAAATCTAAATGTAAAATTGTTTGCATAGACAGTAAGTCTAAAGTAAAACCTATACCAAAGTTAATTCTAGATAAGATAAGGGAGGAAGAATGAATGGTTTTTTAGATTTGGCGTTAAATGCTAGTTTTTTAGTTCAGATTGTAATGGTAGTTTTAGTTGTGCTTTCTATTTGGAGCTGGACAATAATATTTGTTAAGCATAAATTTTTACAAAGCGAATTGAATAAAACTATAAAGTTTGATAAAAAATTTTGGTCTGGAATTGATTTAGTTAATTATTACTCCCAAATCAAGGACAAAAGAAAAAAATCCGCGATTGAAGATATATTTTGTATTGGCTTGGTTAAATACTTAAATTTACATGACGAAAAGAAATGTATTACGCCAGAAACTATTTCTCAAACATCGCTTAGAGCTATGCAAGTTGGTATCGGTAAAGAGCAGGAATTTTTGGATAGTGATCTTCAAACTCTTGCTACTATTGCATCTGTTAGTCCTTATATAGGTTTACTTGGAACTGTTTGGGGAATCATGAACTCTTTTCAATCTTTAAGTCATACCTCGCAAACCTCAATTGCTTTGGTTGCTCCTGGCATATCAGAAGCACTTGTAGCTACAGCTTTAGGTTTAATAGCAGCTATACCCGCTGTAATAGCTTATAACAAATTTAATGGAGATATTTATAAAATTATATCGAGGTATGCAAATTTCTCTGAACAACTAACAGAACTTCTTCAAGTTAAGCATATTCCATTAGAAGAAAGTGAAAATGACCCATCAAAATAAGTTTAATAAATTTATAGAAAATAATGAAATATCGTAAAAATAAGAAATTATTAGCTGAAATAAATATAGTTCCATATATTGATGTGATGTTAGTTTTACTATTAGTATTTATGATAACAACACCATTGTTATACCAAGGTCTTGAAATTGATTTGCCAACAACAGAAGCAAATGATGTGGATATAAGTAAGTTTGAGGAACCATTAATAGTAGAGATAAATTCAAAAGGCATTATAAGAGTTATACAGAAAGATAATTTTAACGAGCAAGTTAATGAGGAAGATTTAGCGGATACAATAATTTCTATATATAAAAATAAAAAAATAGATAAAGTTTACGTAAAAGGTGATAAAAAAATAGAGTACGAAAAAGTAATTAAGCTAATATCAATATTAAATAAAGGTGGAGTAGAAAATATTGGGTTAATTACATTACCTGTGAATGAATAATTTCAACAAAATAAAATTTGTGATAATTATAAAAGTATTGATAGTTCATTTTATCATTATTTTACTTCTTGATCTTAATTTTTCATTACTTTTTAATCAAGATGAAAAAAATTTAAATGATATTAAAAATGCAAAGTTTATAAATTTAAAAAGCATTAGTATTGAAGAATTAGAAAAAAATAGAAAAAAATTAGAAGATAGAAAAAGAAAATTAAAAGCATTAAAGAAAAAAAAGCTTGAGGCTAAAAAGAAAAAAAATCTTGAGGCTAAAAAGAAAAAAAAGCTTGAAGCAGAAAACAAAAAAAAACTTGATGCGGAAAACAAAAAAAAACTTGATGCGCAAAACAAAAAAAAGACATTAGAAAAACTTAAAAAAGATGAAGAATCAGAACTTATAAGTTATGAATTAAAAAAAATTGAAAAAGAATTGCGTGAGTTGGAAGAACTTGAGCAGATAATTAAGCGGCAGATTATTAGAAATTCACAATTAAATGACGCTGAAACTGAATATATACTTACTATTAAATCAAAGATTGAAAATAATTGGTTAATACCACATGATACTAAACATGATAAAATTTGTACTGTAGTACTTAGTCAGCTACCAAGCGGCAAGGTTACCAATGTTAAATTACACGCATGCATGGGTGATTCCTTGTACAAGGATTCATTAATAAACGCTGTTTGGAAATCTAGCCCATTACCAATAGCACCTGATGTAGAGGTTTTTACTGAAAATATTGTTTTGCAATTCGAGGAACCAAAATAAATGAAAAAGGCATTATTTTTTATAATTATACAATTATTATTTTATCAAAATGTATTCGCAGAATTAACAATCAGGATAAACAGAGCTGAAATTGGTACATTGCCAATAATGATTTCTATTGAAAATGATTCTAAAAGGTTTTTATCAAAAGAGATTAAAAATATAATTGAAAATGATTTATATAGTAGTGGTTACTTTAATGTTTTGGATTCTTCTAATGTAAAAAGTAATTTAAAAAAGAAAAGTACGCAATACGCTTTGTGGACGCTAGCTGAAACAAATTATTTTCTTAAGGCAAAAATTTATAAAGAAAATAATAAAGAGTTTATAAAGTTTGATCTTTTTGACGTAATAAAAAAAGATATTATGATTTCATATAAAATTAACTTAAGAGATGATAATAATATAAGAAAAATAGCGCACACTATAAGTAATGTGGTATTTGAATCCATTACTGGTATAAAAGGGGTATTTGATACAAAAATAGCATACATAAGTACTGGAAAAATATCTAAAAAGAAAATTTATAAATTGCATGTAGCAGATATAGATGGTTTTAATGCAGTTGCAATTTACAAATCTACCAAACAATTAATGTCTCCAACATGGTCTCCAGACAATAGTAGAATTGCTTACGTGTCTTTTGAAAATTATCGACCAGAAATTTATATACAGACTTTAGCTACTGGTAAGCGTATCAAACTTTTAAAAGGCGATAGATCATCTAGCGCTCCTGCATGGTCGCCTGATGGAAAATATATGGCTTACACATCATCTGTTAAGGGTAATTTAGAAATATTTATATATAATTTTTTTACTAAATCAAATAAAAGAATTACTAATAGCATTGGAATTGATACAGAGGCTGAATGGCACCCTAAAACAAATAAAATATTTTTTACTTCTGATAGAAGCGGTAAACCACATATTTATACGAAATCTATAAAAAGTGGGAAAGCAAAAAGATTAACTTTTGAAGGAAGTTATAATGCTGATGTTAATGTATCGTCGGATGGTAAGTATTTATCCCTTGTTCATAATAATGGCAAAGGCCATAGAATTGCTATTTTTTCATTAAAAGATAAATATTTGAAAATAATTACAGATGGCAGACTTGATGAGGCACCAAGCTTTGCTCCAAACAGTAAAATGGTCTTATATGCTTCAAAAAAACTTCACAAAGGTATTCTTGTTGCTACGAGTAATGATGGTAGAATAAGAAAGGAAATAGAAATAGTTGGAGAGGATGCAAGAGAACCAGTATGGTCTAACTAATTAATATATAACGGAGAGAAAAAGTGCTTACAAGATTTATAAAAAATATTATTATAGTATCAATTATTTTTGGAATATCAGGATGCTCAATACTAAACCAAAAGGATCCAGATGTTATAGTTACAACAGAACCGATGTTAACAAAACCTGAAGAAGGCACTGTGGATAAAGTTACATCTGCTGAAAGTGTTAATTTAGATTCTGTAGATAGTAAAGGATACACCTTAGGAAATAATGTAATCTACTTTGAGTATGATGAGTATGCAGTTAGCAAAGATGATGATAAAAAAATTATAAAAAAATACTCAAATTACCTAAATAAATATAAAAAAGCATCGATAAGAATAGAAGGACATGCTGACGAGAGAGGCTCAAGAGCCTATAATTTAGCATTAGGTGAAAAAAGGGCTGAAACTATAAAAGAAATAATGTTAATAAATGGTGTGTCTGCAGAAGCTATGGAGGTAGTTAGTTACGGAGAAGAAAGCCCTAAAATAGAAGGTGCAGATGAAGAAACATATTCTTTGAACAGAAGAGTTGAAATAGTGTTTAGTAACACAGGAAAATAATGTGTTAAAGAAAATATTTATTTTTACATTTTTCTGTATTTTATCACTGAACAGTTTTTCAGATGATAGTTCTGATCGTCTTATGAGAATGTATGAGCGTATAGAAATGATTAGATTACAGATGCAACAATTAACTGAAGAGAATGAGCAACTGAATAATAAAATTACTGAACTTCAAGGCCAGCAAGAGAGACTATACGAACATCTTTCAAAAAAAATCAAAAATTTAGAAAATGACTTAGAGACAAAAATTTCCAATAGTAAAATCAAAAGTAATATTCCAATAAATAATAATAAAAATAAAAGTTTAGAAAAAAAGGATAATGAAATAAATCAGACAAATATAAATAAAGATGAAAAAATCTCTATTGCCAATGAAAAAAATCCTGGGATAATTCCGTTAGATGAAAATGAATTAGATATAGCTAAGACCTATAAAAATGATAATTTTAAAAAAAAATTATCAGAGTATCAGTTAAAAAATGAAATAGAGCTTTATAGGTCTGCGTTTCAGTTGGTAAAAGATAAAAAATATTCGGAAGCTGTAGATGTTTTTAATGCTTTTTTGTATTTATTCCAGGATAGTAATTATGCTGCAAATGCACAATACTGGTTAAGTGAATCCATTTATGCTTCAGGTGATTACATCGGCGCAATGGTTAATTTTGCTAAAGTAGTAGAAAAATATCCTAACAGTAGCAAAATTGCTGATGCAAAACTTAAAATTGGATATTGTTATTACTCTATAAAAAAATGGAAAGAAGCTAGATTTATATTTTCTGCTATTTTAAAAGATTACCCAAACACAAGTCTTTCGCAGTTGGCTGATAAAAAAATTAAGACCATGGATGTTAAAGGTAGATAAAATAAGATTAAATGAGTGATAATTTTAATATATCAATAAATGAAATTTTTTATTCCATTCAAGGTGAGGCTAAAAATACAGGTAAGCCTACAATTTTTATAAGAACCGCAGGATGTCCTTTTAGATGTTCATATTGTGATACCGAATACGCTTTTTCGGAAGGTAAAAAAACATCAATTGATAATATTATTTCAAAAATTAAAATTTATAACACAAAATATATTACTGTGACTGGAGGAGAGCCTTTAGCTCAAAAAAATATAGTTAATCTATTAAATACTTTAATAGAAAAATCATACAAGGTGTCAATAGAAACGAGCGGTTTAATTGATATAAGCATAATACCTAATTCCGTTGAGATTGTTATGGATATTAAAACCCCATCCTCTAATGAAGATAGTAAAAATATTTATAATAATTTATCAATTTTAAAAGCTACAGATGTTATTAAATTTGTTATCGGCAATAAACTGGATTACGAATGGTCAAAAGACGTTATAGTTAAAAATAATTTATCAAATACAGACAACATTTATTTTTCACCTGTACATGAGTCTTTAGGTTTATCAGATATAGCAGACTGGATACTAAAAGATAATTTAAATGTTACGCTTCAGCTTCAGCTTCACAAATATATTTGGGGCAACGAAAGAGGAAAATAATGATAAATAAAAAAGCTGTTATTGTTCTTTCTGGTGGCATGGATTCAGTTACGACTTTAGCTTACGCTAAGGATCGAGGTTTTGATTGCTATACAATAACATTTAATTATGGGCAACGCAGTCTAGCTGAAATTAATTCAGCTACTTATTATTCAAAAAAATATAATTGCATAGATCATAAAATTTTTAATATAGATTTTACTAAGTTTTCTAATTCTGCATTAACCAATAATAAGATAGAAATAGTTAATGACAATGATGATGAGATTCCAGTTACGTATGTACCTATGAGAAATATTATTTTTTTATCTATAGCTTGCTCATGGGCTGAGACTAATAATGTGACTGATATTTTTATTGGTGCTAATGCCATAGATTATTCTGGTTATCCTGACTGTAGAGATAATTTTCTTGATTCATATGAAAAAATGGTTAACTTTGGGTCTAAGTCTGGAGTTGAAGGAAACAAATTTATAATTCATAGGCCTTTAGTTGCTATGAAAAAAAATGATATTATTAAATTAGGGCATTCGCTTGGTGTAAATTATTTACAAACTGTTTCATGCTATCAAGCAACTGTGGATGGAAAAGCTTGCGGTATATGTGAATCATGTCTTTTTAGGAAGAAAGCTTTTGAAGAAAATGAACTAGCTGATGAAACATTATATATTTAAGTTAATTTGTTATTTTTAATGCTGAATTTTTTGAACTTGAAGTTTTTTACTTGTTGAGAACATCACTTCGTGTTGATTCAACGATCTGCGCAGCTTCTGCAATTAAAGCGTCATCAACACCAATATCTTTCAATGTACTACCTAGGTTCTCTAAAACCGCATCAAAATGTTTGTCTGATAAGCCCATCTCTTCTACTAGATGCTTATGCGCGTTGCGCAAACTTTTGCCATTATAATTTGTGATTCCACCGAATGCATACTTCATAAAACGTTTCATATGTGCTTTTTGCTGACTCATATCAACACCAGTAAAGAAATGTTTGATTCTTTCATCAGCAAGGACTTTGCCGTAGAAAAGATCAACCGCAACATTAACTGCTTCATCTCCGCCTAGTTTTTCAAAAACGCTATCAGTCATTATTCTCTCTCGTTCAAGCTACTTTATACATAGTTTACTCTAATATTGTATTAATGATATAGAAGAGAATGGGGATATAAGTTAGAAAAATTAATAGATACAGATTCCACGTAAATAAATAGTGTATAAAAATAATTCTTGTTATATAAATAATCAACTGTACAATCACAAACTCATTGGGGCGTTAGCTCAGCTCGGTAGAGCACCGGCCTTTTAAGCCGAGGGTCATAGGTTCAAATCCTATACGCCCCACCAATTTAAAGTATATGTTGTAGTTATGTTATTAGACCACTTCGTATTTTAAGAAATATTCCTCCCTCATAATATTAATACACGCTAAGAATATTATTAATAGTATTTTCAAATACTTACATCAGTTTTAAAATATTTTATTTAAGTATCTTTTTTGAATCAAATTTATGTATTTTGTTTTTTTGATATAAGTTATTTTGAGTGAATAAAAATATTAAATAACGTTAATTAACAATATTAATTTATATTTAATGTATGTATTTTATTGTGTAAAAAATTGTATTACTATATGGATATAAAAATAGCCTATAATAATATAGGCATCAAAGTTAAAGAGATTCTGAAAGGAGAGGAAATGTCAGCTAAACCTAAAGATAAGACAAGCACAGTAGTTAATTATATACCTAAAATAGATGCTCCAGAAGGGCATTCAATACATCATGTATGTTGTCCGCACGATTGCCCAGATACTTGCTCAATGCTTGTAACAAGAAATGATAAAACTGGAAAGGCTGTTAGCGTTCAAGGAGATCCATCACACCCAATTACTGAAGGATATTTATGTAACAAGGTAAATCATTATATTGATTTTGTTTATAATGAAAATAGAGTTCTTTATCCTCATAAAAGGGTTGGGGCAAAAGGCTTGGGTGCAAAATTTGAAAGAATTACTTGGGATGAGGCTTTAGATACTATTACACAAAATTTTAAAGAAACTATTAAAGAATACGGAAGCGAAGCAGTTCAGCCTTTTTCATATTCTGGAACATTAGGAATGCTTGGCTATTGGACTATGGACAATCGTTTCTGGAATAAAATGGAAGCTGCAAGATTAGAGCAATCAATATGCATTTACGCTGCAATGTGGGCAGGTTTATATACCTATGGTTTAGCAAATGGACCGCATGTTGGCGAGGCCGCAAGAGATGGTTGTGAACTAATGATCTTATGGGGAGCTAATCTTGTAAGTACAGGAGTTCATTCAATCCCATTTATTCGAGAAGCTCAAGACAGAGGTATGAAATTAGTTGTTGTTGATCCTAGGGAGACAAGAACAACAATGATGGCTGACTGGCATATACAACCTAAACCAGGCACAGATGCTTTTCTAGCAAACGCAATGATGAAAGTTATTGTTGATAATAATTTGCACGATGTTGATTTTTTAAACACACAAACACTTGGCTGGGAAGAGTTCGTTGAAAAAATATTACCAAGATATACTTTAGAGGAAGCAGAAAAAGTTACAGGCGTTAAAGCTTCTGAGATTGAGAAACTCGCAATAGAGTATGCTAAAACAAAAAAATCTTATATAAGAGCCAATTATGGTTTAAATAGACATCAAAATTCCGGACAAATGTGCCGAGCAGTTTTAGTACTTCCTTGCTTTAATGGTTCTTGGAGAGAAGAATGCGGTGGGGCAGCTTTTGGTCAGTTAGAAGAAATGTGGTTGCGTTTTGACTTGGCAAAACTTCAAAGACCTGACTTAGGAAATAGAGCGGAAAAAAGAGTAGTAAATATGGTTCAAATAGGAAGAGCTCTTGCGGATAACATTGGAGTTGATGGGGAGCAATTAGACCCACCTATTAAATCGTTATTTGTATACAACAGTGATATTGCTAATTGCGCACCAAATAGTGGGAATGTAAGAAAAGGAATGTCTAGAGATGATTTATTTGTAGCTGTTCATGAAACTTTTTGGACAGATTCGTGTATGTATGCAGATATTGTTCTTCCTGCGGACACTGCGCTAGAAAGAACAGATTGCCATTGGGCTTATGGTTCATGGTATATGGGTGTTGCTAAAGCGGTAATTGAGCCATTAGGTGAAAGTATTAACAATACAGAGTTGTTTAGAATGTTGGCGAAGAAAATGGATTATGTTGATCCAAAAGATAATGCTTTTACTCAAACAGATGAAGAGATTATCAAAGATATACTTATCGAAGCTAATAATGATGAAGGCGAAAGGTTTAATTGTTTAACAGAAGGTATTAATTATGATGATCTTGTAAAGAATGGATGGGCTAGAGCTTCAACAGGATCAAAGAGACGTGATTTTTTAAATAACGGATGGGAAACACCTAGTAAAAAAATTGAAATTAAGTGTGAGGCAATAACTGAAGCTTATCCAAATGTAAGCCCATTTCCAGAATATGTTCCTGAAGTATTTGGACAAGAAGATCCACTTAGATCAAAATATCCTATACAGGTTTTAAGTAGTGCGGCACATTATTTTATTGGTGATTCATTTCAATCTGTGCCAAGACATCAAGCAATGCAGTCAAGACCAACGGTCGAAATGAGTACACAGGACGCTAAAAAAAGAGATATTAAAGATGGTGACTTAGTTAAACTTTATAATGATAAAGGCGAAACTTATTGTTATGCGGTAATAATAGATGGGTTGCTAGATGGAGTGTGTGCTACCCAAAAACAATTTAAAGGTAGTAATACACCAAGTGGTCTAAATGTTAATGTTCTTAATTCTGAAATGTTAACTGATTTTGGAATGAGCCCAACATTTTATTCTGTTCTAGCTGAAATTGAAAAAGCTAGTGAAGAGATGGTTAAAAACGCTGTTAAGCAAGGAGTATAAATGTCATCTGCATCAAATTTTATTTACCCAAGAAACGGTGTACCTCATTCTAAAAGTAAAGTTAATTCTGCTCCAAATCCAGATGTTCAAATTAGCAGAGTTAAAATAAATAATGCCGTAGTTAAATCTATGGAAAATCTTACTGAAGACACATATAGAGTAGTTGTTAAATGCAATGATAATGCATTACCTTTTAATTCTCATGCTGGTCAATATGCTACATTGAAAGTTGAAGGTCTAAAAAAACCAAGAGCATTTTCATTTGCAAAATCTCCAAAAAGCGAAAATAAAAATGAATACAGTTTTTTCATTAGGCAAGTACCTGGAGGAGAGTTCTCCGCATGGCTTGATAAAAATAGAACTGGTGAAAATATAATAATATCTGCGCCTTTAGGTACATTTAAAATTGATGACTCAAGTGACGACATGATATGTATAGCTGGCGGTAGTGGTATGAGTGCAGTAAACTCTATTGTTGAAGAAGCTGTTCATCTAAAAGTAAAAAGAAATTGCTATTTCTTTTATGGTGCGAGAACTCAAAAAGATTTGTATCTTGTTAAAGAACTTAGTGAGTTATCAAAAGTGTGGTCAAAAGGTTATAAGTTTGAATTTATTCCTGTATTAAGTGAGGAGCCAGAGAATTCCGATTGGAAAGGCGCTAGAGGTTTTGTTACAGATCACTTTAAAAAAGAATATTTAGAAAAGGGCATTGTTTCTGCTGACTCATGTAAAGCTTTTTTCTGCGGGCCACCCCCTATGATAGATGCTGGTGCAAAAGTTTTAGCGGAGGCGGGTGTCTCGGAAAAATCAATGTTTTTTGATAAGTTTGAAGATGCAAGATCACCAGCTCCAGTTATTGATAATTCCAAATGTATTTTGTGTGATGAATGTCTTTTAGTAAAGCCTACTAAAGGATGTATTGTTGAAACCTCAAAACTTGGAAAAATTAAAGATAATGGAAAGTATGCTGATATTCAAAGAATAGATCCAGCTTACACTTCTGGCTTATATTACAATACATTATATATTGATGAAGATGAGTGCATAAGGTGTTACGCATGTGTTCATGCTTGCCCTGCAAAAGCAATATCACCAGAATATGAATTAGAACCTAAGACACTCAGAGATATGGTGGAAAGTTAAAAGAATTACTTTAAATATTAATAATTGAATATTGTTTAAGTATTTACAAAAAAAAAAACGAGAAGCTAACTATGAACGAAGCAAACACAGCTTGGATACTTATATCCACTGCCCTGGTACTTTTCATGACATTACCTGGCCTAGCACTTTTTTATGCAGGTCTAGTAGGTTCAAAAAATACATTATCTGCATTAGCGCAATGTTTTGTTATTGCGTGTCTAGCATCATTAATTTGGTTTGTGGCTGGATACTCATTAGCATTTAATGGTGATGGAATGTATTTTGGAAACTTAGAGAAGATGTTTCTTTCAGGAATAAATTGGGAGTCTTTGCATAATGATATTCCAGAATCCTTATTTGTAATGTTTCAGATGACATTTGCTATAATTACCCCAGCTTTAATTGTTGGCGCATATGTTGAAAGAATAAAATTTTCTGCTGTAATTTTAATTACTGCCTTATGGTTACTATTTGTATACAGTCCAGTAACTCATTGGGTTTGGGGCGGCGGCTGGCTTCAAAAAATTGGTGTTATGGATTTTGCTGGCGGAATAGTTGTACATACTACCGCAGGTGTATCAGCATTAGTTATTGCTTATTTTTTAGGATCAAGACACGGTTTTCCAAAATCTGTGAAACCACCGCATAGTCCTGTTATCGCAATGATTGGCGCTTGCATGTTATGGGTTGGCTGGTTTGGTTTTAATGCAGGTTCTGCTCTTGGAGCAAATCAAGATGCGGCAATGGCAATGCTAGTAACACATATATCAGCAGCATCAGCGACTATTACATGGATGTTAATTGATTGGTATAAAAATGGTAAACCAGGACTTGTCGGTATGATTACAGGAATGGTTGCAGGTTTAGCAACAGTTACGCCTGCCTCAGGTTTTATTGGTCCTATTGGCGGGTTAATCTTAGGAGTATCCTCAGGTGTAATATGTTATTGGTTCGTAGGCCTTGTAAAAAATGCTATTAAAATTGATGACTCTTTAGATGTTTTTGCGGTTCACGGTGTTGGTGGAATTTTAGGAACTTTAATGTGCGGACTTTTAGCAACTGATATGTTTAACGGACATGGATTACCTGAAGGGACTAGTGCTTTTGCTCAATTTAAAGTTCAACTGATTGGTGTTGTAAGTGTAAGTCTGTACACACTTTTAGTTACTGCAATTATAGTAATAATTACAAAAAATCTAATCGGTCTCAGAGTGTCTGAGCAAGAAGAAAAAAGTGATGGGTTAGATTTTGGAAGTCATGGAGAAAGCAGTTATCACTTATAAAGAAGTTATAAAATTTCTTTAGACTCTTGAAGTTTTTCAATTTCTTTGATTTTAGACAGAACTCTTTTGTCTATTGTTGTTCCTTTCATGTTGTATTTTAGTGCTAGTCTATAAAATTTTATTGCGGAATTTAATTTTCCAGTAATTTTCAGATAATCACCTCTATACTCATGACCAAGAGAAACTTCTTTAAGCTTATAAGCAGCTTCGCTGACTTTAATTACTAGCCTATGATCCCTGTGCTCTATTATGTATGGTATTAGTAATTTTAAGACTTTTTTATAATTTCCTTTTTTTATATATGCATCAGATAAATAATATAGGATTGAGCTATCGGTCGGATATATGTTATTTAGGTTTTGTAAAATATCTATAGCTTTTTCATGGTTATTATTATTTAAATAAGCCTCTGACAGAGCAATATTAATATAATTTCTAATAGTGTAAAGCTGATCTTTGGATTTTAATAATTCTAATAAACTACTTAGAACTATAATAGATTTTTTGTATTTTTTCTCTTTAGTTAAAGCTAATCCATAGGCGTAATCATTTATAATTTTGCTTGGAAATTTTATTGTATCATTTGGATTAAATTTATAATTATCTATAAAGATTTTTGTATCAAGATTCTGCATTGAAACTCTTGCCGATATAAATTGATATGTAAAACTATCATTAGTAAAATTTCCCTTATATTGAGCTGCTAAATTTTGTGTTTCAACAATTCTATTTTTTGTTACAGGGTGACTTCTTAGAAACTCAAGTCCTTCATTATTATTATTCTCTTTAGCTAGTGTTTTAAAAAAATCACTCATTGCATATGGGCTTATATTTGCCCTTGCCAATATATTTATTGCTAATCTATCAGCTTCTTTTTCATGTTCTCTTCTAAAACTTATTTGTTTAGATGCTTTAATATTTTGCCCTGTCACAATAGCTTTTCCTAATGTACTTGTGTCATACATACCCGCTATTACTGTAGCTATTACTGTTAATGCAGTAGTTATATTAACTTCTGATGATTCCTCATGCATTCTTGATAAATGCCTTGATTTAACATGAGCAATCTCGTGAGCTATTACACTAGCTAATTCAGCTTCAGTGTTAGCTTTTGTAATTAATCCAGAGTTTATAACAATAACGCCACCAGGTGTTGCAAATGCATTTATAGAATAATGGTTTGCAACCAAAAACCTGTATTTAATAGAGCTATTGTAGTCCGACATTAAAAGACGATTTCCTAACATTTGAATGTAGCCTGTTATTAAGGGATCATTTATGAGTCTGAAAGAACCAAGTATTTGAGAATATATAATGTCACCAAGTTTGTTTTCTTGGGATATGCTCATGAATCTTGATGAAGTGTCTCCAATCTTAGGAATTAATATATTGTTATTATTTGCTAGGGATGAATTCTCTATTTGTGCAACTAATATTATTAATATAATAGTGTATTTAATTGCTTTCATATGTATCTAGTATTTTTTATAATGAATATGTTTGTGTTTACACCATAGAGTAATAAGTATATCCTATTTCGCTTATGAGACACATGAGCAATACAAATATAAAGTTATTAATCATTTAATACGGAGATTTTATATGACCGAATATGACCAAGAGTTAGATGCATGCGGATTAAATTGCCCATTGCCCATATTAAGGGCAAAAAAATCACTTTCTACAATGGAAAATGGACAAATATTGCATGTAATTGCAACAGATCCTGGGGCTGTAAAGGATTTTGAAGCATTTTCAAAACAGACAGGAAATAATCTTATGGATTCTAAAGAAGAAAGTGGTAAATTTTATTTTCTTATTCAAAAAGCTTAAGTAGTATTTTACGTGAGATAAATGAAGCAAGATACTGATAATAAAAGAAAAAAATATACTGGAGCAGAAATTTTTGTAAAATGTCTGGAGGCCGAGGGTGTTAAATTAGTTTTTGGTTATCCTGGCGGAGCAGTTCTACACATATATGATGAGCTTCATAAACAGGATAAAGTATCTCACATACTTGTGAGGCATGAGCAAGGAGCAGTTCATGCGGCTGAGGGATACGCTAAATCTTCAAATATACCCGGAGTTGTTTTAGTAACATCTGGGCCAGGAGCTACTAACGCTATTACTGGCATTGCAGATGCTTACATGGATTCTGTCCCTATTGTTGTTTTTACAGGGCAAGTTAGAACAGCACTTATCGGGAATGATGCCTTTCAAGAGGTAGATACAGTTGGTATAACAAGGCCATGTGTTAAACATAATTTTATGATAACAAATGTTGAAGATATGGCAGATACTATAAAAAAAGCGTTCTATGTAGCTACAACCGGGAGACCTGGGCCCGTAGTTGTTGATATTCCTAAAGACATTACTGAAAAACTTTGCGAGTTTAATTACCCTGAAAATATTTCCATGAGGTCATATAATCCTGACATCAAGGTTAGCGACGAATCAGTTGATATGGCTGTAAAAAAAATACTTTCTAGTAAAAAACCAGTAATTTATGCTGGTGGTGGAGTAATTAACAGCAATGCTTCTGAAAATTTAATCCAACTTGCGAAATATTTAAATTTCCCAGTAACTAATACATTAATGGGTTTAGGTTGTTATCCAGGTACAGATGAGCAATTTATACAAATGCTAGGAATGCATGGTTCATATGAGGCAAATATGGCAATGCATGACTGCGATCTTCTTATAGCTGTAGGAGCTAGATTTGATGATAGAATTACTGGTAGGCTTGATAAATTTAGTCCAGATGCAACAATTGTTCATATAGATATAGACCCTTCATCAATATCTAAAAATATTAAAGCTCACATACCAATTATTGGTGATGTTAAAAATGTTCTTGAGAAATTGTCAGAAAAGATAATACGAAAAAAAGAGAAACCTCAAAATATAGATAAATGGTGGAATCAAATAAATGAATGGAGAAAAAAAGATTCTTTTAAATATTCACAAGGTGATAAAATTATTAAGCCTCAGTATGTAGTGGATAGATTGTATGAGCTAACTAAAGGTGACGCATATATTACTTCGGATGTTGGGCAACATCAAATGTGGACCGCGCAACTATATAAATTTAATAAACCAAGAAGATGGATAAATTCTGGAGGTTTAGGCACTATGGGATTTGGGTTGCCTTCAGCAATGGGAACTCAGTTTGCAAACCCAGGTTCACTTGTATGTTGTGTTACAGGAGAGGCTAGTATACAGATGTGTATACAAGAATTATCAACTTGCTTGCAATACAGTCTACCTATTAAAATTATAAATTTAAATAATAGATATATGGGCATGGTGAGACAATGGCAAGAATTTTTTTATGAAGGAAGATACGCAATGTCATATATGGATGCATTACCAGATTTTGTAAAATTAGCAGAAAGTTATGGCCATATTGGGCATAAAATTGAAAAACCTTCAGATGTTGACGGTGCAATTATAGACGCCATAAATCAAAAAGATAGATTAGTTTTTTTAGATTTTATTACCGATCAAAATGAGAATGTTTTTCCAATGATTGCTAGTGGCGAAGCTCACAATAAAATGATACTTTCCTGATATTGAGTGATAATAATTTAAAAAATTGGTATAAAAAATGCGTCATATAATATCTGTGTTATTAGAAAATGAGTCTGGCTCTTTATCAAGAGTAGCTGGTTTATTCTCCGCAAGAAGTTTTAATATAGAATCATTGTCTGTAGCTCCATCAGAAGACCTTAGCGCATCAAGAATGACAATTGTAACTTCTGGCGATGATGCAGTTATTGAACAAATAATTAAACAGCTTGATAAACTAGTTGATGTAATAAAAGTATCAGAAATTACTTCTAATGAGCACATTGAAAGAGAGATTGCTTTTGTTAAGATTAATGACAAAGATATTAATGAAAAAACAATGAGTGAGTTTTCAAAAAATGAGTTTTTAAAACTTCATAAAACTAAAAAAAATGAAATAATAATTGAATGTGTAGACAGCCCAAAGAAGATTAATGATTTTATAAAATCAGTAAAAAAAATTGCTGTAAAAATTGTTAGGTCAGGAGCTGTTGGTATTAATAGTAATTAAAATATAAAATTGGAGAAAAATTAAAAATGAATATTTATTATGATAAAGACGCAGACTTATCACTTATAAAAAATAAGAAGGTTGCCATTATTGGTTATGGTTCACAAGGACACGCGCATGCAAATAATCTAAAAGAATCTGGCGTAGATGTAGTTATTGGTTTGCACGAGGGATCAAAATCAGCAGAAAAAGCTAAAAGTTCTGGTTTTGAAGTTTTGTCTGTTTCAGAAGCTACTAAAAATGCTGATGTCGTGATGTTATTGATTCCTGATGAAAATCAGTCTGATGTTTATAATAATGATGTTATTAAAAATTTAAAAAGTGGTGCTTTTTTAGGATTTGCTCATGGTTTTAATATACATTTTAAAACAATACAACCGAATGATGATATTAATGTGATCATGATTGCACCTAAAGGTCCAGGTCATTTAGTTAGATCTACATATTTAGAAGGGGGAGGTGTCCCAACTTTAATAGCGGTTGATCAAGACCCTTCTGGAACTAGTAAAAATTTAGCATTATCTTATGCGTCTGCAAATGGAGGCGGAAAAGCTGGCGTAATTGAAACAACTTTTAAGGAAGAGGCTGAAACTGATTTATTTGGCGAGCAAGCTGTTTTATGTGGCGGCGCAACTTCGCTAGTGTTAGCAGGTTTTGAAACTTTAGTAGAGGCTGGTTATAAACCTGAGATGGCTTATTTTGAGTGTCTGCATGAATTAAAACTTATTGTTGATTTAATGTACGAAGGTGGAATTTCAAATATGCGTTATTCAATATCTAATACTGCAGAATATGGTGACTTAACCAGGGGACCAAGGATTGTTAATTCATCTACTAAAGATGAAATGAAAAAAATTCTTGCAGAAATTCAAAGCGGTGAATTTGCAAAGGAATACATAGCAGAATATAGATCTGGTAATAGTAATTTTGATGAAATGAGAAATAATGGTGAAAAGCATCAGATTGAGTCTGTTGGAGCAAAACTAAGGTCTATGATGCCATGGATAAGTGCAAACAAACTAGTTGATAAAAATAAAAACTAGGCTATCATTTATATAACAAGTATATGTTTTAATAAAAAAGGATGAAAATTATGCAACATTTTAGTGGAATTTTACATTTTATACTTTTCTGGGGATTTTATGCTTTTCTAGGATATTTAGTAGTTAATCTCAGTTTGTAAAGTAATAGAATTTTTTTTGTAACGCTGAGCATGTACTAACATGTCTTGGCGTTTTTTATTAATATTATGATAAGAAACAAGATTTATTTAATCCCGAATTTATTAACCACAGGATCTGTATTGTGTGGATTTATATCTATTTTTTACTCATTTAACGATAATTTCCTTATCGCTGCTTATCTAATATTATCATCAACTGTCTTGGATGGCTTGGATGGTAGGGTAGCTAGAATTACTAAAACTACAAGTGATTTTGGCGCGCAATATGATAGCTTGTCTGATGTCGTGGCTTTTGGTGTTGCTCCATCGATTCTTTTATATCAATGGTTTTTAAAATATATAAATTATTTTTATAATTCATGGTTAGAATTAGGTGTTCTTGTGGCTTTTTTGTATTTAGCGTCAGTTTTACTTAGATTGGCTAGATTTAACACAGCAAAAAGTAATGATTTTTTTATTGGATTGCCGTGCCCAATAGCTGGTGCGTTAGTAAGCTTAGCTTATGTGGTCTCAAGTAAGACCAATTTTAATATCGTTACATATATAGATGTCTCTATATTTTTCACATTATTAATTTCTTTTTTAATGGTTAGTAAATTTTCATATTTTAGTTTCAAAAATATTGGTAGCGACGAAAAAATTAAATTCTATTGGTTGTTTTTTATTATTTTATTACTAGTTATTACTTTAATAAATCCACCTATGGTATTGTTATTATTAGCTATTATATATTCATTATCTGGACCAATTATGAATATTTTTAGACGTTTTCGAAAAAGAAAAATTCTTTATAGTGAAGAAAATAAAGATAATTATGGCAAATAAAAACTCACAAAATGACAAATTGGTTATTTTTGATACCACACTAAGGGATGGCGAACAAAGCCCAGGTGCATCTATGAATGCGTCTGAAAAATTACGCATTGCTAAAATTCTTGAAAAATTGAATGTAGATGTTATCGAGGCTGGATTTCCTATCGCCAGTAAAGGTGATTTTAAGGCTGTTAATGACATTTCTAAAGTTATAAAAGATAGCACTGTTTGTGCTTTAGCTAGAGCTGTCGATAAAGATATTGACGCGGCTGGTGAGGCTATAAAACCTGCAAATAGTTCTAGAATTCATACATTTATAGCTACTTCTGAAATTCATATGCAAAAAAAGCTAAATATGAGTAAGAAAGAAGTTACAGAGCAAGCTTTAAAATCTATAAAAAGGATTCAAAAGTACACTGATAACATAGAATTTTCACCAGAGGATGCAGGTAGATCTGAATTTGATTTTTTGTGCTCTATTATTGAAAAAGCTATTAAAGCTGGAGCTAATACAATAAATATTCCAGATACTGTTGGTTATAATATTCCAGACCAATTCGGTGATCTAATAAAAAGACTAATACATAACATTCCAAACTCTGATAAAGCTATTTTCTCAGTTCATTGTCACAATGACTTAGGTTTAGCTGTAGCTAACTCTATCTCAGCTATAATGAATGGAGCTAGACAAGTTGAGTGTACTATAAATGGCTTAGGAGAAAGGGCAGGCAATGCATCATTAGAAGAAGTAGTGATGACAGTAAAAACCCGTCAGGATATATTTACGTGTGATTCACAGATTATAACTAATCACATTGTTCCTGCTTCAAAACTTGTTTCAAGTATTACAGGTTTTCCTGTGCAGCCGAATAAAGCAGTAGTTGGAGCTAATGCTTTTGCTCATGAATCCGGAATACATCAAGATGGTGTTATAAAACACAGAGAAACTTATGAGATTATGAAGGCACAAGATGTTGGTTGGTCTGAAAATAAATTAGTTTTAGGTAAGCATTCAGGAAGAAATGCCTTGAAAACACGATTATCAGAAATAGGATGTGAAATTAATAATGATGAAGAACTAAATAATTTGTTTTTAAAGTTTAAGGATTTAGCTGATATAAAGCATGAAATTTATGATGATGACTTGCATGCGCTTATCTCAAATAATGAAACTGAATCAAATGATACCAATTATAATTTAATAAACATTTATTCTATTAGTGATTCGAGTTCAGAGCCTTTTTCTAAAATAACATTAGAAAAAGATAAAGTTAAAACTAATAGTGAGTCTAATGGCGGCGGTCCTGTAGATGCAACTTTTAAAGCGATAGAAAAAACAGTTAAAAGTAATTCCAAGCTACAATTATATTCAGTTAATAATATTACTGATGGTACAGACTCATTAGGTGAAGTAACTGTACGATTAGAAAGATCTGGTGTAATAGTTAATGGAATGGGATCCGATACAGATATTGTTATTGCCTCTGCAAAAGCATATCTTGATGCAGTTAATAAGTTAAATAATAAATCAAGAATTGTTCATCCTCAGCTTGACCATGTCTAAATATAATTCGCAAAATAATTTAAAATTGTTAGATGCTCTTAATGTAGATGTATGGATTAAAAAAACTAATATTATTAATAATAGAAAATCATATATTGTTAAAATTCTAATACTAGATAATTTATATAATAACCATAAAAGTGTTGTTGATAATTTTCTTACAGCAGCTTGCAAAAATTTAAAAAATTTAAAAATTGATTTTTTGAACAAAGAAAGTATTTTTAATATTATTAATACAGATTTTGGTGAAACGGAGTATTTAAATATTTCTTTAATTTTATGTGATGATAATTTTAAAAATGAAGCCTGCTCATCTTTAGTTAATTGTAATGATGTATATAAAAATTCTTCTAATAGTGGCATTTATTTGTTTAATACATCACTCGTATCAGATAAAATAACCAACGATATAAAAAAATTAATATGGAAAGATTTTATATATATTGCAAATTATGAGTAGCCTTCAAAATTCTTTACTAACTGATTACACAAGCATGGATAAAATTCATGTAAATGACGTTTTGTCTATAGAATATGAGTCTTATAATTATCCTTGGCCAGAAAAGATTTTTTATGATTGTATTGATAATAATTATCTTTGTAGAGTGCTGGTCTTAAATTCTTGTGTTATAGGTTATGTAATAAGCTCAATTGTCTTAGACGAGTGTCATGTTATGAATTTATGTATTAAAAAAAAATTTAGGAGTTTAGGTTATGGTGGTTATTTACTAAGTGAGCTGCATAACGAAATTAAAAAATTAGACTGTAGGGTCATTTTTTTAGAATGTAGGCCTAGCAATGCATCAGCATTAAGCCTTTATAAAAATGCTGGTTATAATGAGGTTGGATTAAGAAAAAACTATTACCCAGTATCGAATGGTCACGAGGATGCCCTTATATTGGCCAAATATGTCCAAGAGTAGCCTTAATATATTAGAAGTTGTTTTAAGTGTTTTATCTAGCTTTATAGGCATTCAGTCAAATAAAAATAGAAAACGGGATTTTAAATCAAATAGTCCGTCACATTTTATTATAGCGGGGATAATTTTAACTTTTGTATTTATTTTATCAATTTATTTATTAGTAAACATTGCGCTTGATGCTTATCATTAATCAGGTCTGTTTAAATCTTGATACCCGCATTTATTGCATCCTAAAACCGATTTCTCAACTAACAGAAAATTTTTATTTATAATATCTTTTTTTATATTATCTATAGCTGTAAATATAATACTTCTAGCTTCCTCGAGATCATCATAAGAAAATGATACGTGTTTAATTTTTTTTGTGTATATATTTAGAAACATATAAAAAGCTGTTGTAATATTAGAATTTAAAATTGTATAAAAAGGAAGCTGAAGTAATTGACCTTCAGTGACTGATTTTCTAGTTGGAATCGCAGATCCTGTTTTATAGTCAACAACATATTTATCATTACCTATTGAATAAATTAAATCACAGCGACCAACTAGTTGCATATCACTATATATAATTGACATATTATCTTCGGACTTAAAATTATATTTTTTATCTATACTCAAATAAAAATACTCTGCAATATTAGGTAATAAATTTCTCCATAATTGCATTTCATAAGGAAGTTGGTCTTCTAAGAAAAATTTTTTTTCAGCAATATAAGTAGATTCTTCTAGAATATTAATTATACTTAATTTATTATTTTTTGAATTATATTTTTTTATAAATGCATCAAGCACATAATGCGCAAATAAACCAAAAATATTATGATTAGTTGATATTTTTGACGGCCGTATTCTGGGAGTTTGTTTTTCAAAATAAAAGCAGTAATAGCAGTTATTATAATTTTCAATATCTTTGAAAGATAATTTTCTAAAAGAATTATCAAGAATTAAACGCTCTTCCTTATTCTTTTCCTTTTTAATTATTTTTTTTATATGATTTTTTGAAGAACTAGTTAAATAATGATCAATGTATCTTTTAAACTTGCTTTTTGAATAAATTTCATCATTATTAGAAAAGTGTGAAGTTAGTAAAATTTGATTAGCATTATTGTTAACACTAAGAAAATCCTCAATACTTTCTGTTTGCATTTTGTTTGAGCTTATTGAATAATCTGAATATACTGAATTATTTATAGAAAAATTATTAATAATTTTTTTAGGATAATTTTTTTCTGACATAGCGCTTATATAGATTTTATCAAAACTAAATAAAAGAGAATGATTAATATCTGTAAAGTAAATATTGCTTTTATTTTCTGAATAAAAAGTTTTATTTTCCAGATAGTAAACAAGTTTTTTGTACCATAATGCTAATGTAAATTTATTATTATGATTTACACTAGATATATAATCTATAATTTCATAAAATTTTTTGCCAGCATCATCATTTACTATTGCCTCTCTTGATTTAAATTTTGATATTTTACTTTCTAAAAATATTTTAAATTCACTAAAGCTTAATTTTTTATCATTATTATATTCAAATATTTCATCGCAAATAAATAACCTATCAAATATTTTATATTCATTTAAATTTGAGTCGTGTTTATGTTGAAAGTTATTTAATGTTATATTTATATTATTTTTTAGGCCTATAAAAACACTATTTAAATATTTGTTTTTTGCATTAGTTTCAATATTTGGCATAAAATATGGGGACATGATAATGTCGAATAAATCAATGTAGCTAGGTTTATATATAAAATAATTTAAAATGCTATTTATGTACGAACAGCATGTGCTAGTAGATAGTAACCAACCACTAATATCATTAATTTTAATATTTTTTCTTTCGAGCAGTGCTCTTAATCTTCTAGCAAAATATCTATCGTTATTAATAAGAGCAATTTTACATAATTTATTTGTTTCATAATAAGTAACAATATCATTTGCTAAAAATTCTAATTCTTCTTCTTGAGTATTGAAATCCATAGTAGAATATTTATTTAAATTATTTGGTATAAAATTATCGTGATTAATATTTGACGTGCTTGAATATGCCATATATTTGTAAAGTTCAAAAGAATTATGTTTAAGCCACTTTTTCTCTATATCTGAAAAATTTTCAAAGTTAATAATATGAATTGCGATATTATTATTTAATTTTTTATTATCTTCGTAATTTAAAAATGATAAATATGTATTAATATACGTACTAGATGTTTTTGCTTTAGTGAGCAATAACTTTAAGATTTCATAAATTATTTTTGACTCGTGTGAAAGAAGTATATTATCAAATTTTTTAATAGTATCTTCAATTGAAGTATTTTTGTTTTTAATATATAAATTTTTATCTAAACATACATCATTCATTATATTAATAATATTTTCAGTTTCCTGAGTTAAATTATATTGATTAAAAAAAGACTTTGTTTCTGAAAGTATTTCTTCAAAATATTTTATATCATCAAAAAATAAATTATCTTTATTAATTTTATTATTATTAAATACATAATCGTCTATATAGCTTACTGTAAAATTATTTTCACAATTTATTCTAATTAATTTTTTTACGAGATTCTTTGAAAAACTTTTTGGCAGTATTATAATATGGCTAGCATTAAAGTTATTGTTAATTACTTTAGCTATTTTATTTAGTGTGGGTTGATGTTTCATTTATACTTTATCTCTTATAGTGTTAGAGATTTTAAGTATTTTATTTCAACAATAAAATACTTAATTTAACCTGGTGGAGGCGGCGGGGATTGAACCCGCGTCCGCAAATCCTCTACCTTTGGCACTACATGCTTAGCTTCGTTATTAAATTTCGCGTGAGTAATGTTAACGAGCAGACATTAATTTACGCTATCCAATTAAGTTTCGCAGTTACTTTAATGGCGAAAGTAAAGGCTATCTTGTGTAAGCGACACCAAACGGAAATGCACAAGCACGTTTCTGAATGATGACCAGCCGGATTAAGCGGCTAGTGCGTAGTTGTCTTCGTTTGCAACTAAGTTGTTATAGCATTTTTAACGAGAATAGCTATATACTCGACATGCACCTAGGGCTTTGCAATCCACGTCGAATCCAGATCGCCCCCGAATTTTTATTATACTACAATGGTATAGTAAAAACATTAATTCCAGATATTGTAAGATATAATATTGTAAGCTAGAGGGTAATTTGGTCCCAATATTTTTTTGGGTATTGAATTTATATGTATTTAGGGTGTATATCCTTAGCTTTTACTACTAGATAAGATATTATTTGATAATAATGAAATTATATAAATAGGCGATAAGAGAAATGAGTGAATTAGAAATAATGCGATTGATAACTGGGGTGCTTTTGGTTGGCTTAATTGGCGCATTATACATATATAAAATAACTAATAATAAGTTAAAAGAAATTAGTCAAGAGTGTAAAAATTTAGTTATTAGAAATGATGACATTAATGCTGAAAATATTCGTCTTAAAGAGAGAACAGATTATCAGCAAGAGCTTTTAAAAAAAACTGATATTGCAAAAGATGTGCAAGAAGTGAAGCTAAAACAGGCACAGATAGAAAAACAAGCTGCAGAAAGTAAAGAAAAATTTATAAAAGCGAACGAAAGACTGGAAACAAAACAAGAGGCTACATCTGAGATATCCAATGAAAATCAAGAAAAGATTGGTTTTCTTTTTGGTAACGCTAATGTTCAAGGTGAATACGGAGAGAATAGTCTAGAACTAGTCTTCAAAGAAGTTTATTTTACTGAAGGAGTGCATTATTTTAAAGAAAAAGTATTTCCGTACTCAGACATAAATGGTAAATCTGCGTCTGTAAGGCCAGATTTTGTCGTTCCAAGACCATCTAAAGATGGCAGTGGATTAATTAATATAATTATTGATGCAAAAACACCTTTAAATGATTTTCATGAATGGGATAAAGCACAAAGAGCGAATGTTAAGAATTCTGATCTAAAAAAACTCGAGGATAATTTTATTAAAAAAATTCATGGTCATGCAAAAACCTTAACGGAAAGAAATTATCCAAATCATGTTAAAGATGCTTTTGATAAAGTAATAATGTATGTGCCTATTGAGGAAATGGCGCAGCTAGTTAGCACTAGCAGAAAAACATACAAATGGGATAATAAAGATCAAACTATTGGTGAGTATTTAGCTGGAAAAAATATTTGGATTCATTCTCGTCTTCAAATCTTAGGAACACTTGACCTTGTGAAGCATATGTTTGATATGAAAAATCAGACCGATCATATCAAGAGCATAGTTAGTGTTGCTAAAGATCTTGTAAAAATAACGCATAATATAAAACGTGGTACTGAAAAATATATAGCAAATAACGAAAAAGAAACTAAGAAAATGAAAAAAGTTATGAAGGACAATAATACAGACGAATATATTGAAAAAGTTGATATATTTGGCTTGAGCGATGAAAGTATTGGTTTTAAAGACATAAAAGATAAGTATAAGGATCAGACAAAATTACGTTTAGTGGATAATGATGATGAGAATTATATTGATTCAGAAGATGAATAATTTTTTTTGATTAAATGTTATAGTTAGCCCCATAAATTCTATACAAAACTCTGCGACTTAATATGCTTATATTATCGGAAAAGGTAGTTTCTAAGACTCAATTAAATCGAAAGATTAAAAACAAGGTCTTAGAAAAGATAAATATTTCTTTAGATTTTTCAATGTTTTATACGTATTATCTAGATTTAGAATCAAACTTTAGTGACGACGAATGTTCAGTTGCAAAAAAGTTACTAAAGTCAGATGCGCTACCTACAGATTTAGATTCGAAACAATATTTTATTGTAACGCCGCGTTTAGGTGTTGAATCTGCATGGGGATCAAAAGCTAGGGACATATTTTACGCTAGTAATTTAAATAAATTAAAATCAATAGAGCAAGTTAAGCTGTATGTATTCAATGGTAAAATACAAAATAAATCAATTGTAGATCCTGAATTTTATAAGTATTTTTTTGATAAAATGACGGAAACTATTTTTTTTAATATAAATGATTATAATTTTTCACTTTCTGAATTAAGAAATAATGATTATATTTGCAATAATATCCCTGAATTCGTTCAAATACATAACGATAAATTAGGTTTAGCCTTATCATCTGCAGAAATTAGCTATCTTATAGATAAATATGAGAAACTAAATAAAATGCCTACTGATGTTGAGTTAATGATGTTTGCTCAAGTTAATTCAGAGCATTGCAGGCATAAAATATTTAATTCAAAATGGATTATTGACGGAAAGGCTGAGAAGAAGACTTTATTTGATTGTATAAAATCAACTGAGCCAGAAAATTCACCCCATGTTATTAAAGCATATTCTGATAATTCTGCTGTAATTAGTTCATTTAAAACAAATAAATTAATTATAGAAGCTGATAATAATTATTCTTACAGAGATACTAATACTCACTCTGTTATAAAAGTTGAAACTCATAATCATCCAACCGCTATATCTCCATTTTCTGGAGCAGCTACTGGTTCTGGTGGTGAAATTAGAGATGAGGCTGCTACAGGCAGAGGCTCTAGAACAAAAGCAGGTTTATGCGGATTTAGTGTTTCTAATCTTAATATACCTAGTTTTACGCAACCTTGGGAAACAAATATTAGTCTTTCTTATCCTGCAAGAATAGCGAGTGCGTTAGATATTATGATAGAAGGGCCTTTAGGTTCGTCTTCGTATAATAATGAATTTGGAAGACCATGTTTATCTGGTTATTTCAGAACATTTGAGCAAAAAATTTGTGACAATTCTTATTATGGATATCATAAACCTATCATGTTAGCAGGCGGTATAGGCACTATAGACAACGCAAACTATAAAAAAGGTAATATTAAAGATTCTGATCTTGTTATAGTGCTTGGAGGACCCTCAATGCTTGTAGGTTTAGGTGGTGGAGCCGCATCATCAAAACAATCATCTACTGGCAATGAAGATTTAGATTTTGCTTCTGTTCAACGCGAAAATGCTGAGATGGAAAGAAGGTGTCAAGAAGTTATAGATAGATGCTCTAACTCGTTGAAAAATATAATAATTTCAATCCATGATGTTGGCGCAGGCGGTCTTTCTAATGCTGTTCCTGAAATTGTTAATGACTGCAATATGGGTGCAACTATTGATATTACAAAAATTCCTTTAGCAGACAGAAGTTTGTCTCCATTAGAAATATGGTGCAATGAATCACAAGAACGTTATGTGTTATCAATAAATAAATCAAATATTAGAGAATTTGAGGCTATATGCTACCGAGAAAATTGTCCTTTTTCGGTTATAGGTTTTGCTACAGGCGAAGATAGATTTATTTTAATGAATGATAAGGAATCTTATATAGATATACCGATGAGCTTGTTGTTTGGTGAAAAGGAAGAGTTAAGTATTGATGTTAATTCTTCTGAATTAAAGGAAAAAACCTATGATTATAGTAAATTTAAATTTACAGAATGTCTTGAAAGGATTTTATCGTTGCCTGCTGTTGCATCAAAGCAGTTTTTAATAACAATTGGCGATAGAACAGTTGGTGGATTAACAATTCAAGATCAATTTATTGGCCCTTGGCAAGTTCCTATAGCAGACTGTGCAGTTACTTCATTAGATTTTATGTTTAAAGAAGGTGAGGTTATGTCTATTGGAGAAAAATCCTTAATTGCATCTGTAAACCCAGTTGCATCTGGTGAAATGGCAGTTTGCGAGTCTATATTAAATATTTGCTCTACACCTATTGGAGATATATCTAAAATAGCCTTGTCAGCAAATTGGATGTCCAGCTTTGACAATGAATTTGATAAATATAGTTTATATAAAACAGTTGAATCTGTTACATCAAATATTTGCAAACATTTAAATATTACTATACCTGTAGGAAAAGATTCTTTGTCCATGAAGATGTCATGGTCAGATAATAATAAGGACATAAATGTTAAAGCTCCAAATACTTTAATTATAAGTGCGTTTGCTAGTGTTAATAATTTAGAAAAAATTGTAAAACCTTCGTTTAAAAATAATGATGAAACATCAATAATTTTTGTAGATTTATCAGACAACAAGAAGCGAACTGGTGGCTCAGCGTTATCACAAGTTTTTCAAACAGAAGATACAGAATGTCCTAAAGTTGATAATAAATTAAAATTTAAAGATTTTTTTGAAGTTACTCAGAAGCTAATTAAAGAAAATAAAATTATTTCCTATCATGACAAATCCGATGGAGGCTTAATAACGACTATTCTTGAGTCTTGTTTCGCTGGTCATATTGGAATAGATATTAATTATAATGAAAATATATTAGATATTAATAAATTTATGTTTAATGAAGAACTTGGTGTTGTAATGCAAATTTCAAATTCATTAATTGACCAAATACGAAAAATTTATTCTAAAAAAAATATTAACACTAGTATTATTGGAAAAATTAATTCTGATTATAAATTAAATATTTTTAGTGATGATGATCTTGTATACAGCAATTCTATCGAAAGTCTTCATAAGCTATGGCACAGAACTAGTTATGAAATACAAAAAATTAGAGATAATTCGATCTCAGCAGAAAGTGAATATAAGAAAATTGGTAATATTAATAATAAAGGATTATATATAGACAAACGTTTCTCTGACCCAGACATGAAAAACATTTTTAATATTTCTAAAACAAATCCTAAAATAGCAATCTTGAGAGAGCAGGGAATAAATGGTCATTACGAGATGGCTAATGCTTTTGAAAAAAATGGATTTCACACTGTGGATGTCACTATGAATTCAATTGTTAATAATGAAAATAATTTATTGGATTTTCAAGGTATTGTTTTTTGTGGAGGTTTTTCCTATGGTGATGTTTTAGGAGCAGGAAGAGGATGGGCAAATAAGATTTTACATAACAATGTGTTATTAGATTCTTTCAGTAGTTATTTTATTAGTAATGAAAAATTTACTTTAGGTGTTTGCAATGGCTGCCAAGTTTTATCTAATTTAAATTCCATAATACCTGGCTCTAATAATTGGCCTTCTTTTTTGCAAAATGATAGTGAGAGATTTGAATCTAGAATTGTAATGGTTGAAATTGAGGAATCTAATTCAATATTTTTCTCTGGTATGAATGGTTCTAAGCTCCCTATTGTAGTATCTCATGGTGAAGGAAGAGCAGCTTTATCTAAAATAAATTATAGTAAGTTAAATGATAATAAACAGATTTGTATAAGCTATATTGATAACGATTCCAAGCACACAAGTGAATACCCTCACAATCCAAACGGTTCTTATAAAGGAATTGCTGGTATTTCTTCAGAATCAGGCAATGTTACTTTAATGATGCCGCACCCGGAAAGATTAATAGATATTAAACAGTTTCCTACTATTAATGACGAGAAAATATCACCATGGTCGAAATTTTTTTATAATGCTAGAATGCATTTAAAATAATATAATAAATATTTGTTTTATGAAAAAAGAATCTACAATTTCAATAACAGCACCTGCTAGACTCCATCTTGGGTTTATGGACTTAAATGGTTCTCTTGGAAGAAAGTTTGGAAGTGTTGGTTTAACTATTGACAGTATTGAAACTTCTATAACCGCTAGAAAAAATTCGTCTCAAAGTAATCAAATTATAAACAAATATAATCAGAGAGCTTGTGATTATGCAAAATTAATCTTAAAAGCATATGAAGTCGATGACACTGCCCTTATAGATGTTCACAAAAAAATACCGGAGCATGCTGGATTAGGATCTGGTACTCAATTAGCTCTTTCTGTAGGAGTGGCTATATCAAAATTATTTGATCTAAATTTAAGTTTAATGGATATAGGTAAAATTTTAGATAGAGGAAATAGATCTGGTATAGGAATCGGTGCTTTTGAGTCAGGCGGTTTTTTGATAGATGGCGGAAAGGGCAAGTCACCTGAACTACCACCAATAATTGTAAGACATGATTTCCCAAGCAATTGGAGAATTGTTCTTTTGATTAACAGTAGAGAAAAAGGAATACATGGAAATAAAGAATATAATGCTTTTAATACCTTGAAGCCTTTTCCAGATAATTTATCAGAACAATTATGTCGTTTAGTTAATATGGTAATTTTACCTAGTATAATAGAAAAGAATTTTAATGGTTTTTCAACAGCTATAGGTAAATTACAAAAAATTGTAGGTACTCATTTTTCTCAAATTCAGGGTGGTGTATATTCAAATCCAGATATATTTAATATAATGAGTTATGTGGAAAAGAATGGTTTTATGGGAGTAGGGCAAAGTTCATGGGGGCCTACTGGTTTTATTTTAACTGACAGCGACACAAGCGCACATAAATTATCTAAAGATATAAAGCAAAATTTTTTATGCAAAGATTTAAAAATAGAAATTATTAAAGGAAGGAATAAAGGTTCATACATTGAATCAAAAGATAATAATATTATCAGCCAAGATAAAAACATAAGTAAATATAAGGAATAAACTATGAGTAAACCACTAATCATGCATATGATTACTACTGCAAAAAATTTAAGCCCATTTGACGTTAATATGGCTTATGATTCTGGTTGGGACAAATGTGTTCCTTATACATCAATTGAAACAGATGAAGTTGAAAGCATTGTTCAAGATGCAATATTTTCTAGACCCCCTGGCTTGAATAAGACTGGAATTTTTATAGGGGGTAGAGATCCGCACAAAGCAATAGACATGCTTAATATATGTAAGAATTCTTTAGTTCCTCCTTTTACAATTTCATGTTTTGCTGACCCAAGCGGAGCTTTTACAACCGCTGCTGGCATGATAGCTAAGGTTGAAAACGTGTTACTCAAAAAATTTGATAAGAAATTTTCAGGTTTAAAAGTTGTTATTCTTGGTGGCACTGGTCCAGTCGGTTTAACGGCAGGTATATTAGCATCTTTAGCAGGTGCAGAAGTTGTAATAATGGGGAGAGACAAAGAAAAATGTGAAAAAGTAGCTTCTTTATGTAAAGAAAAATACCTCGATTCTTCATCAAAAATATTTGGTGCTGGTAATGACGAATTAGATTCATATATTAAAGATATAGATGTAGTTTTAGCAAGTGCAGCGGCAGGCATACAACTTGTAACTGAGGAACAATTAAAAAATGCTGTTAATTTAAAAGTTGCGGCCGACGTAAATGCAGTACCACCATCAGGAATTGCTGGTTTAGATGCAATGCAAGATGCTAAAGAACTTGAAGGCTCAACTTCTGGAGCATTAGGAATTGGGGCTCTTGCGATAGGAAATGTTAAATATCAAGCGCAAAATAAATTATTAAAAAAAATGGCTAACTCTGAGAAGCCGGTATTTTTAGATTTTCATGATGCATTGGAATTAGCTAGAGAGTATGTTTCGTCAAAATAATATAGTTTTAATTGGCAACTCTGTAACTGAACAAAGTAAATCAATAGCTCATTTAAAAAAAAGAGTTATATGTATAGATTCATTTAATGATGCAGATCTAATTGGCGAAAAATATAAAAATAATAATCAATGCGGTTTAGTCAACAGGCAAACCATTAATATTCTTAAAAACCTAAAACTTAATAAAGAAGACACATTAATAATAGTGTCGTCAGATTACGATCAATTAGAAGATTACTATGACCAATTAAAAAATTTTGGTAATGTAATTGGTAATAATTCAGAAACTATCTTAAAAATCCAAAATTACAAGAATTTATTTTCTAGTTTAAGTGAAAATAATATAGCTTACCCAGAGATATATTATTCTGAGGATGATATAAATGATAATGCTATTATAAAAAATACGTTTATTTCAGGTGGTTTAGGAGTAAGAAAATACAATCAAGACATTAACTTCAATAATTTTCAAGATAATGAATTCTGCCAGAAATACATAAACGGATTACCGCGCTCTGTTGTATTTATATCTAATAAAAATAAAGAGTTTGCTATTATTGGGTTAAATAAAATTTATAATAAAAGAACTAAATTTACAGATTATTGTTTTTCAGGCGCTGAATCTAATCATGGTATATCACATAGTGAATTAAATACTTTAAAAAAATATATAAATTTTTTTGTTAAACATTATAATCTTGTTGGTATTAATGGAATTGATTATATAAATTCTGATGAGTTGTATTTTTTAGAGGTTAACCCAAGAATCACGCAAACAGCTTTTTTATATGATAATGTTTTTGAAAATGGATTTATTGATGCTCATATACAAAGTTGTCTTACAAATATATTGCCTATAATAAATTCTAATATTATAAAAAATGATAAATTTGAAACTTTGTTTGCCAAGTCATCATTTTTATTTAATTACGATCTTTCTTCTTTTGACTTTCTATTAAATATTCCTGAGAAAGGTGTTTATATTGAAGAGGGTCAGCCAATTTGCACAATATTTGCATCTTCAGATAATGAAAAAAAAACAAATAAATTGTTATTAGATAATATATTATTAGTAAAAAATAAACTTAAAAATATAGAGATAACTTAAATGATTAGTGTGAATAAAAAAGCTCAATGCTTAGTTGACGAATTAGTAAATAATAGTAGCTACTATAGAGTTATTTTAAATAAGGGCCATAAAGGCTGTCTCATAGTAGATGCTGGTATAAATGCATTGGGTAATATGGAGGCAGGTAGAATTGTCAGTGAAATATGTCTTGGCGGTATTGGCAGAGTTCATATTTTAAATACCTTTCAAAGCAAAGATTGGCCTTTAACGATTCACGTTAATACTAATGATCCTGTAATCGCATGTCTTGGCTCTCAATACGCAGGATGGAGCCTGTCTTCTAATGATAAGGCTGCTAAATTTAATGCTTTGGGGTCAGGACCAGCAAGAGCTCTTGCTTTAAAAGAACCATTGTTCGCTGATATTAAATACTCCGATAAGAGTGATAAAACTTGCGTTGTTATGGAGGTTGATTCATTCCCACCTGAAGATGTAATAGATAAAATATCTAATGATACAGGAGTGGATTATAAAAATTTAACAATAATTATAACCCCAACCACAAGCATAACTGGAAATATACAGATTGTATCTAGAGTTTTAGAGGTAGCATTACACAAAGCACATGAACTAAAATTTCCTATGGATTCAATTATCGAAGGATTTGGAAGTGCGCCTCTACCTCCAAATTCTCCTGATTTTTTAACAGCTATGGGCAGAACAAATGATGCAATAATTTTTGCAGGCGTAACACAACTTCTTGTAAATACATCAGATGATAATGCAGAGGATTTATGCAATAAAATGCCCAGCTCGACATCAAATGATTACGGAAAACCGTTTGCTGATATTTTTAAAGATTATGACTATGATTTTTTTAAAATTGATGCCAATTTATTCAGTCCAAGTAAAGTTATTATTTCAAATATGAAAACTGGCAATACATTTACTAGTGGAGCCATTGATAATAAATTAATGAAAAAGTCATTTGGCATTTAATTAATGTATCTTATTTTTACAGAAGACGATGGTTGGCATACACAGCAATTAATTTTGGCATTTAAAAAACGTAACCAAAATGTTATCACTGCAAAAATTAATGAATCTTCGATCGTAATTGATAAATCTCCTAAAATAATTCATAAGGGAACTGAGATTTTTCTTTCAGATTTAGATGGTGCTTTTGTAAGAGGTATCCCAGGAGGTACATTAGAAGAAGTCATTTATCATCTTGATATACTTCATTTTTTAGAACTTCATAATGTTGTTGTTTATAACAATACTGTATGTATTGAAAAAAGCGTAGATAAGGTTAGAACTTCCTGCATACTTAATGCTAATAATATCCCTACCCCAAATACTTATATAACAAGCAATATTAGAGACCTTAGAAATTTTATAAATTCTTTTGATGGAAACACATGCGTTTGTAAGCCAATATTTGGATCACAAGGAAAAGGGTTAGAGATTATTAATGCATCAAATAAGCATCCAGATTATGAAAATTTAAATAATGTTTATTATTTGCAAGAGTATTTAAAACACCCTGAAGGCAAATTTGTTGATTGGAGATTATTTGTTATTAATAATAAAGTTGTTGCTTCAATGATGAGAGAAGGGAACTCATGGATTAATAATGTTGCCAATGGTGCTACATGTCATTTTTTTGAGCCACCTGATGAAATGAAAAAACTAGCTATTAATTCATCATTGTCTTTAGGCATGAATTATTCTGGTGTTGATATTATGCTTAACGGAAATGAATATACAGTAACAGAGGTTAATAGTGTTCCGGCGTGGAAAGGCCTTCAATCTGTTTGTAATAATTTTAATATTGCTGAGATAATAATTGATAATTTTTTAAAAGTTTGTTTGGAGAATTAAGGCTTTGATAAACGAGACGCAGGTAAAAATGGCATTTGAATATGCTTGTAAATTGGATGTCATGTCAATAAAACCTGGCAACGTTTTTCTAAATAGCCCAGGGTACGGAATGACGCATAAAGATTTTTTACAGAGTTCAATGGCTTGTTCTGACATTATGTGTGAAAAAAATATTAATTTTGGTGTAAAAATCTTAGAAAGCATTAAAGCATCAATGAACATCGTTGGATGTAATACAAATTTAGGAATAGTTCTCTTATGCACCCCAATTATTGAAGCTATTTATATGAACAAAGATCACATTTTTTTGCCAAATAACCTTAAAAAAGTGATAAATAACATCACAATTCAAGATACCAAGCTTGTGTATAGAGCTATAAATATAGCTAATGCTGGCGGCATGAATTCAAAAGATAAATTTGATTTGAAAAATTCAGATAAAAATGATTTTACCTTATTAGAAGCGATGAAATATGCAAGATCTTATGATTCTATTGCTAACGAATATTCTAGTTATTTTCATCATATTATCAATAATTTATCTATTAATTGGAGAAATTACTTTAATTTAATGAAAAACGATGAATATGCTACTACTGCAACTTATTTAGAACAAATATCGAAATATCCAGATACTCTTATTGCAAGAAAGCACGGCATAAAGGTCTCTATAAGGGTTTCTGAACGTTTTAAGGATTTAGCAAAGGAATATTGTGCGTCTAAAATGCCAAACGGATTAAATAATAAGTTGTTATTAGTGGATTCAGAGCTTAAGATGCAAGGATTAAATCCTGGAACAACGGCTGACGTTGTAGTGGCTAGTATCTTTATTAATCGCTTGGGTTTATAATACATTAAGTTAGTTATTCGCAGTAGCAAATGGCGAAAACTAATGTTTTTAGTATAATTTATAATAATAGGAGATCTATCATGGCAATAAATAAAGTTATGGTCGGGGAATGCTTAATCAATGACAATGACCCAACAGGAACTATGGCAGAGATTGCTCATATCGATTTATTAATCGGTCCAAGAGGCTCGGCAGTAGAAAATGCATTCTGTAATGCTATATGTAATAACAAAGATGGCTTTACATCTTTACTAGCTGTAATTGGTCCAAATTTGCAATGTAAACCAAATACAATGATGTTTAACAAAGTTACTATTAAAGGTGCTAAACAAGCGGTTCAAATGTTTGGTCCTGCGCAAAAAGCTGTAGCTATGGCTGTTGCTGATAGTGTAGAAGCAGGCATCATTCCTAAGAAAGAAGCTGACGATTTATATATCTGCGTTGGCGTATTTATCCATTGGGAAGCTGCTAGCGACGAAGCTATCTATGAAAATAACTACAAAGCTGTAAAAGGCGCTATTGAAGCAGCTGTTAAAGGTGATCCTTCAGTAGACGATATGTTAGCTAAAAAAGACAGCACAGACCATCCTTTCCAAGGATTCTAGGCTATCTAGAGTTAAGTATTTGCGTCAATCAGTTTTTGGTTGGCGCTAATTACTTGCCAAAAAGCACAATAAATAACCGGCACATATCCAGTATATAAAAAAATGGGCCATCTAAAGAAAAGATAATGTATAAAGATGGGTTAACAACACAAGAGTATTCTTTTAAACATTCGTTACCAATAGAAATGCTATTAAAAGACAGTGATTTTATAGCAAACAAAACAAAGCCAGAAGCTTTAATAACTAAAAAGCCAAATCAAATACAAAAAACTATATTAAAGGCATATCATGATCTAAATTTATTATATATTGAAGATGATGAAATAATAATATACGAAGACGTAAGAAAATTAGAGTATTTATTTTGGGTTGAAAAAAACCTCCAAAGTTTAGGGTTTAAATATGTTGAGAAAAACGAATATAATGAAGACTCACATAAAATAATCACAAAAAACTATATTTATACTAATAAAAAAAATATCAGTATACTTGATATTCAAAACTTTCAATTAAGTGATTTTTATCTATATTTATCTGTTGTAATGTTAAATAAAGGATATAGTTCCAAAAATTTTATTTATTTAAGCAACATTAGCAATAATTTATATAACACATTAAATAAATATCTAAGTAAAAATAGCATCAAGTTAGAGAAATTAGATATATCTAATAAAGTATTTATATGTCGTTCAAAAAATTTAAAGCAATCTGAAAAATTAATAAACAGCATATCTGAATTCCTAAAAACTATTCCATGTTTCAATGATCAATTTTTTAAGAAAACACCTGAAGCCAGCATCACTAAGAAATTAGTTTTTGATTCTGCTCATTACATTACAGATCATGATGGCAAATGTAAGAATTTACACGGCGGAAGATATGATATTGAAATTACAATCAAGGATAGGATTAATCCAATGACTGGATTTGTTATGGATTACTCATTAATAAAAAATATAACTAAAAATCTTATAATAGAAAAATTTGATCATAAGACTCTTAATTTAACTTGCCCTGAACTTGCTTGGAGATCAAGCACAGAATTTTTGGCAATATTAATATGGGAAATATTAATTGATTATTTGCCGAACTTAAAGATTATTAAAATTTATGAAACGGAAACATCATATTGTGAATTTGTTGGAAATAGTCTTGATGAATACATAAAAAATGGACCTAGTGAAATTTTAGGTTACTTTAAAAATTTAATAAGAGAAAATAAAAGTTCTAAAAACGCAATAGGTTAATAAATCTTATGGAATATAGTTGGTTGCTTGATAATTTTAATTATGCAAAAAATCTTATAGATAGAAATTCTTTCCCAAATAGCTTGATAATTACTGGCAATAAATCAATAGGAAAAGAAGCTTTAGCTCTTGAGATATCAAATTATTTTCTTAATGCAAACAAATCCTCATATAGAGGAATATATGATAATAAAAATTTTACTTTAGTTACTAATGATGAAAATTCAAAAGTAATTAAAATTGAACAAATAAGAGAATTGCTAAGTAAAATTTATTTAAGAACTGACAAAAGAATTATATATATAAAAGATGCTGAAAAATTAAACATAAGTTCCGCAAATTCTCTCCTGAAGATTATTGAAGAGCCACCTAATGGTACAAAATTTATTTTATCAACTTCCAAAATTTCTTCTATAATCCCAACTATATTAAGCAGATGTACAATAATAAAATGTCATAATCCACCTGATAATAAAGTCAATGTATTGCTAACTAACAAACCAAATATTGGTTTTGATAATTATTACGTTATATCAAAATTAAATAACAAAGAAATTAATAATAGTTTATATAAAAACAACTTTGATTTAATTAATAATTTTTTCCATGATATTAATGAAGTTATTAAATCAGATGAAAATATTATCAACTTCGCAAAAAAATTTTCGTCATACAATATTGAGCAGATTATAAATATGATTTTATTTATTGTAATTAACTTTCAAAAGTATTACATAAATCCCCAAAACTCAGAATTTTACAGTAATAATAAGGCTTTATTAAGGGAATATAATTCTGAGAAATTAAATTTTATTTATGATAAGTTAATAAGTATTAAAAGAAACATTGATATTATTCAAAATAATGAAACTATTTTATTCTCTATATGTATATTGTTTAAAAAGCTTTCAAAATCTTAATGTTTTAATAATTTTCTTTGTATTTATATTCATTAGCCCACCATCATCTCCAATTGAAATTTTTGATCTCAGTAATAATTCTACTATTATAGGCGATTTAAAAACTATTTATGTGCAGGAAGATGAGACCGTTGCTGATATTGCAAATCGCTATAACTCCGGTTTTCAAGATTTATTAATTGCTAACCCTAATTCCCATCATTGGAAACCAAAAGCTAATTCTAAATACATTATTCCATCAATGTATATTCTTCCTCAAGAGAATTACAGCGGTATTATTTTAAATTTAGCAGAACTAAGACTGTATTATTATATAGATGGTGCTGACCTATATGAAACTTCTAAGGTTTTAACATATCCTGTAGGTATTGGTAGATTAGATTGGAAAACTCCATTAGGTGAAACTTTTATTAAAAGTAAAGTTGTTAAACCATCCTGGTATCCGCCTAAATCTATTATAAAAGAACATGAAGAAAGAGGAGAGGAGCTTCCTGTAGAAGTTAAAGCAGGACCTGGAAATCCATTGGGAGACTATGCGTTAAAACTCGATGTAAAGGGTGGTTATTTACTACATGGCACTAATAAGAAATACGGTATTGGAATGATGGTGTCACATGGATGCATTAGATTAAGGAATGAAGACATTGAAACTATATTTTATAATGCAAAAATTGGTACAAAGGTTAAAATTGTTAATATGCCTATTAAAATTGGCGTATATAAAGGATTCCTTTATATGGAAGTACATGCTTTTAACAATCAAGAAGTTTATTCTAATAATCAAAAAAATATTTTAACTACAGAAAATATATATAAACCTGTTTCTTATGTAATGGAATTTCTAGAAAAAAATCCTACCTTTAAAGTTAATTGGGGCAGGGTGTTAAAAACATATGAAGAATCAAATGGGATACCTACCTTAATAGGGAAAAAGTCTTAAGTAGATCTTTTTATCCTGTGGTTTTTTTAATTACAGAGCATATATAATTACCTATAAAGTTAGGCAAAATCTGAAAACATTTCATAATAATATACATAGGTAGTGGAAAAGTTATTTCATATTTTTTTGAATTAATGCCATTAATTATTATTTTTGCAGCTTTTTCTGAGCTTATGATAAATGGCATAGGAAAAGTATTCTTATCGGTTAATTGGGTTTTAACAAAACCAGGTGTTATAACTTTTACATCAACTACATTTCTTAGCTCTATGCTTAAAGAAGAAGCTAAATTTAATAGGGCGGCTTTTGTTAATGAATATGGCTGATTATAAGGTAAGCCCTTATATGCTACTAAGCTTGAACATATGATTAATTTACTTTGTTCATGGGTATTTTTTAGATATTCTTTAGTGATTGATAGCACATGTAATAATCCAGTAATGTTTATATCAATTATTTTTTCATAGTCATTATAATCATTAGGACTGTAGGCTGCTGCCATATAAATGATGCATAATGAACTCATATTTTTATTTATCACTATTTCAGAGTTACGTATACATTCATCTTTATTTGATAAATTAAAAGGAAGTAACAAATGATTTTTTTGTAATTTCGATGAAGCTTCAATTAATTTATTGCTATTGCTAGATGATAGAATCAAGTCACAGCCAATTTTGTCTAACTCAATAGCTATTGATTTTCCAATACCTGAGCTAGCTCCAATTATCCAATATTTCATAATTCATTATGTTGGTTATTATATATGACTTCGTATAATCATTATTATGTAAAGTAATATAGATTAGCCGTAAGTATTAGACAATTTCCCTATACCTTCAATGTCGATGGTGACCTTAGAGCCCTTCTCCATAGGACCAAGACCTAAAGACGTGCCTACACATATAATATCACCAGGGCAAAGAGACATATTTTGCGATAAATACATAACAATTTCATCAGCAGTAAAAATCATATCTTTTACAGGGTAATCTTGCTTTACATCAACATCATTTATAATCGTTTTAATCATAAGGGCCTTTTCGTCTATGTCTACAGCTATATAAGGCCCAAATACACCAAAATTGTCAAAACCTTTACATCTTGTCCATTGGTCGAAATTAGAGTCATTTTTTAATAACCCAAAGGCTGTAACATCATTTATACAAGTATAGCCAAAAATGGCTTGTTTAGCGTCTTTAGTATTGCTTAAATCTTTAATACTTTTGCCAATAACAATACCCAGTTCACCTTCATAAAAAACACTTCCATCATAATTAATGGGGTGATCTATATGATCGTTTGGTCCAGCAAAAGATGCGGGAGATTTAAATATATATAATGGTTTTTCAGGATAACTTAAGCCTTTTTCATCAGCTAAAGCTTTGTAATTATTCCATAATGCTATCATTTTAGAGGGGCTACAAGGAGTTTGAATTAATACATCATCTAGGGACAATATTTCATCAGTTTCATTAGGCGAATCAAACATATCACCCTCATAAACAGTAACGGATTTATTGTCTTTTGATAATTTTCCAAGCTTTAAGTCACCTTTGTATATAAATCTTGCCCATTTTTCCATAAATCCTCCTTAAATAATAATTCTTCTAGTTTTTTTAATGGATCCTTTTCATAATTTAATTCATGACACATATAAGATCTTGTATGTTTCGAGCCAATGTAGCCTTTAAAAATAGATGATAAATGTTTAGTAAAATCAGTAATTTTCATATTATTATTAAAGTTATTTATAATATAATGAAAATATTCAGATAATACTTTTTCTTTATTAATTACATTTTCTTTATAAATTAATTTCTCTATATCATTTAGTATAAATGGGTTATTGCATACAGCCCTACCTATCATTACGCCGTCAACATATTTCAAATGATTAACAACATCAAGTGGTGCATTTATTTCTCCATTTAAAATAATCTTTAATGTTGGGTACTTTTCTTTTATGTTATAAACTTTCTCATATTCTATAGGTGGTACCGATCTATTTTTTCTAGGGTTAACACCTTTTTTTAATATAGCTTTTCTGGCATGTAAATGAAATGTTTCAATACCTCCCTCTGATACTATATTAATAAAGTTTTCAAGATGTTTTATATCGTCAAAATCATCTATTCCTAATCTTGTTTTAACGGTAATTGGAAGTTTTGTAACTTTTGATATCTGTTTAACACACTTTGCTACTAATTCAGGTTGACCAAATAAGCAAGCTCCAAAATTTCCTGATTGCGCCCTTTTGCTTGGACACCCAATGTTTAAATTTATTTCATTATAACCATATGACTCTACAATTTCTGCGCAATCTGCTAATTGTTGAGGATCATCTCCTCCAAGCTGAAACCCAACTGGATTTTCGTTATTGTGTTCTAATTTATTTAGTTTGTTTCTTTTGTTGTGTAAGATTGAATTTGATGCAACCATTTCAGTATATAGCATTGATTTTTTCGATATTATTCTTAATAAATATCTAAAATGTTTGTCAGTGTGCCCCATCATTGGTGCTACACATAATTTATACAATGTGCTGTTCATAATAGTCATAATACTTTTAGTAGTTTATTATATAACCCTTTAAGGAAAAATATATAATTATGGATTCATTAGCCCTAACAATTAAGGAACTAACTAAAACATATTCTAATGGTTTTAAAGCTCTTCATGGAATAAATTTAGAAATTCCACACGGAGATTTTTTTGCATTATTAGGGCCTAATGGTGCAGGTAAATCTACAACAATAGGAATAATAACATCACTAATTAAAAAAACTAGTGGTGAAATTAAAATTTATGACATTGATATAGATAAAGATTTTGTAACAGCAAAAACTCATATTGGTCTAGTTCCACAAGAAGTAAATTTTAATACTTTTGAGCCGATACATGAAATTATTGTTAATCAAGCTGGGTACTATGGAGTTCCAAGAAATATAGCTATACCAGAAGCGGAGCAACTTTTAAAAAAATTGGGCTTATGGGAAAAAAGAAAACAATTCTCTAGAAAACTTTCTGGAGGCATGCAAAGACGCTTAATGGTAGCAAGAGCATTAATTCATAAACCAAAACTTTTAATTCTTGATGAGCCAACAGCAGGTGCTGATGTTGAAGTTAGAAGATTGATGTGGGATTACTTAAAATTTTTAAATGAAAATGGCACAACAATAATACTGACAACACATTATTTAGAAGAAGCTGAAAATTTGTGTAAAAATATAGCCATCATAGATGACGGAAAGATATTAGAAAATTCTTCTATGAAAGACTTTTTAAGCCAATTAAAAAATGAAAAGTTTATTTTATATACTGAGAATAAAATATCTAAAGAGTTTACCTTAAAAGGACATAGGTTTAGTGTTATTGATGATAATACTATTGAGGTTTCTCTTTCTACAGAATCAGATATCAATTCATTAATTAATGAACTTTCTAATAAAGGTATAAAAGTAAAATCGTTAAAAAATAAAACTAGTAGACTTGAAGAATTATTTATGAGATTGGTTGTTAAAAATGACAAGTAATTTAAAAATACAGATTGTTGCATATAACACAATAGTGCGAAAGGAAGTTTTAAGATTTTCTAGAATCTGGAAGCAAACTTTAATTCCTCCTGTGATAACAAATATTTTATATTTTATAATTTTTGGAAATTTAATAGGCGAAAGAATTGGTGAAATAGAATCATTTAGATATACAGACTTTATTTTTCCAGGATTATTATTAATGTCTGTTATAACTCATTCTTACACTAATACCGTTTCTTCTTTGTATATATCGAAATATCACCGTTATATCGAAGAATTATTAGTCTCCCCTATTGAGAATTATACTATATTGGCAGGATATATTACGGGAGGCGTAATAAGAGGCATATCAGTAGGAATTGTTGTGATTATAGCCGCACAATTATTTATTACGTTCACTGTAAGTAACATAATGTTAATGTTATTAGTAATATTATTATCGTCAACATTGTTTTCAATGTGTGGATTTTTAAATGGATTATTTGCGAATGATTGGGATGATATTAATGTTATCCCGACTTTTATAATGACGCCGTTAACATATCTAGGCGGTATATTCTTTTCAATTTCAATGTTACCAGGGATTTGGAAAGATATAGCATTAATTAATCCAATTTTGTATTTAATAAATGCTCTAAGATATTCGATGCTCGGCATTACTGACGTAAGTATAGTTTTTGCATTTTTTATAATACTTATTTTTAATCTGATAATGGTATCATTATGCTTATATTTTTTAAATATTGGGCAAGGCTTAAGATCATAATGAGCTACTATACTAAGCACATTTTTATATGCATAAATCAAAGAGAAGATGGTAAAGAATGCTGTAATGATAAAAAGTCATTAGAAATATTTGATTACACTAAGAAGAAATGTATTTCTATGAAACTTCAAAAAAAAGGCGGCATTAGAGTTAATAAAGCTGGCTGCTTAGATAGATGCTCTGAAGGCCCAGTTATGGTTATTTACCCTGATAATATTTGGTACAAATATAAAGACAAGAATGATATAGATGAAATAATTAACAAGCATATTATTAATAATAAAGTAGTTACTAAATTAAAAATATAAAATTAATACCACCATTTTTTAGATATCAACCCTCTTGCCAACCAAGCCACCATGTATACAGAGACGCCAATAAAAATAAGTTTCGCAATTTGTAAAAGTTTATATTCAGTCATCTGCATTGATATATTAGCTAAAGAAAATATTGTAAGAAACATAAAGATAGTTAGCCAAGCCGTAGCTAGCCAAAACATTGCTTCTAAAATACTATTTACAATATCTTTATCCATAACATAGGATATCATGTTAATATTTATCAAACTATATTTGGAGCTAAAAAATGACTGATGAAATGTGCAAAAAAGATATCAGGGGCTTGTTGAAAAGTTTTGGAGTTATGGCTGATGAAGCTATAGTTGGCCACATAGCAACAAATCCTGATGTAAAAGAATTAAATCTTAGAGTTGTTCTTGAGGATCTTACAGAATATAAAAATAATGATATAGATAGATTGTCATTAGAAGTTACAAAAAGTATTCATTGTAAGTAGTTTATTTAACAATATTATCTAAAAAATCTAAAGTAATTTTCTGTATCTTTTGATGATGCATTAATCCATGTTTTCTTGACAAAAGCAGATCATCAATAACCACTGATCTACTTTTTGGATTATTATTTAAGTATTCTCCACAATCCCCATGTAAATAATCTTCGACAAACCATGGGTCATCTTTTGCAACAATTGATAATATTGGCTCATTATACTTACTATTAATTCCTTTGTATTCTTCCCAACCAGCATGGCATGTCCACCCTTCAATTATTCTACCTGACACACTTTCTTTTAAATTTTCTGGTTTGTAAGTAGCAGTTGTAATTCCACCTTCACTCAAACCAACTAAAAATATATTTTTATTGTCTGTCCAGCTAAGTTTTTTTGCATTAAGCACAGCATTTTTTGCGTCTATTTGCCTTATTTTTAAAGTATTACGATACATTCCCCCAACATGGTTTATTGGGTCGCACGATTGAGGATATTTATTTCTTGCCATGCTTGGAGGGGCAATTACAGCGTAACCATGTTCAGCAAAAAGCTCGATTCTTTGATGTGTTCCTTTCCAAATTCCACTGCAGCCATGTAGATATATAATAGTCTTGTATTTATAATTTAAAAAACTTTCATTATTTTTTATGTTTGATATGGAGGATTTAAATATTGTTCCATCATCTAATGGAACACGAACTAAAGCATTTTCCCAAGTTAATTTGATTTCTGACGCATCATCAATATACTTCTCATGCATATTTATGTTCTTGGTAAATTTTTTACCAGAGTTATGAAATTTAGAATATTGTTTATCATAAAAACTACTAGAAAATATGTTCTGACTAAAAAATACAAAATAAAAAATAATTATAAGATTTTTCATGACAATCCTAGGCAAAAATTTAAACTTATACTTTTAATTATTTTCATTTAATCTCCTGAATCGCGCTTTCTTATTACTTATTCAGCATTTCATTAGTACTAATTACAGAGTATATAAATTTCATCAATTCATCTATGGTTTTCTTGTTTTTAAAAAAATGATAATTATTACTAAAATATAGTATTCTTTTGCGTAGATATTTGGATTAATATTATATGAATCACATAATTAATACTTTTAATTGGGTTAAAAAGGACTATAAATCCCACCCTCTGCGTTTTGCTGTTGAATTTACTGCATGGCTTATAACTATAGCTTGCTCTGTAGTTATGGCTATAACAGTACCAAACCCTCCTCTTTTTGAGTTATATATTGTCTGGATATCAGTATGTGCTATGTACACATGGGCTGCATGGACAAGAGGGTCATTTGGCATGTTGGCGAATTATATTGCTCTAACTTTAATCGATAGCTTTGGGTTATATAGGATAATAATTACAGGATAGATCTTATTAATTCTGGTGGTCGCCCTATTACAGCCTTATCATCTTTAACAAGAATTGGTCTTTCAATTAAAACAGGGTGTTTAACCATTAATTGAATAATCTCTGTGTCAGACATATTGAGTAGCATAATTTCATTATCTTTAATAACAGGCTCCATTTTTCTCACCAAATCTATTGGTTTAATTTTAAGTTTTTTGACGATTTCATTAATCTCAGAAAATGAAATTTTTTCAGTTAAATATAATTTTATAGTGATATCTAAGTGGCTTTCTTCGAGTATTTTTAGCCCTTCTCTTGATTTACTGCATCTTGGGTTGTGATAATAGATCATAATATCTTCAATATTGTAGTGATAACGCATTTCTGGCGTCCCCAAGGGGAGTCGAACCCCTGTTGCCGAGATGAAAACCCGGTGTCCTAGGCCTCTAGACGATGGGGACTCTAGAAAGTCAGTGATTTTGTAGCTCTTCTAGCACAATGTCAAGTAATCAAAGTTTTTGCGGATAATATCCTTTGCAAACAAGTCTCCTTTCCTAATAAATAAATAGTTAAATCTATGGAGGGAGATGATAATACTCCTGTTAGGGCAACTCTTATTGGTTTAGCAAATTTAGGAGTATCTATATTGAGCTCATGAATAACCATATCTATAACATCTTTTATGTTATTTATATTCCATTTGTCTAAATTATCAAGTTTAGTGTATAAATTATTGAAAATAGATAAGTTATCTTGATTAAAATATTTTTCAGAAAGCTTATTTTCAATACTAATGTCCTTATTTATGAAAAACTGACTTTCATTAATAATTTGAGCTATTGTTTTACATCTATCGCGTTGTGCTTCAATAATTTCTATAATTTTATCTTCAGGGAAGCAATTAAAATCATCTGTTAATCTAATAAATTCTTTATATATATCATATACATCCAGTTCTTTTAAAAAATATTTATTAAGTGAATGTAGCTTTTTATAATCAAATATTGATGATGATTTATTAAGATTATTTAAACTGAATAACTCAATAAGTTCCTCAGGAGTAAATTTTTCCTTGTCCCCAGACGCCCAACCCAACCTTGCTAAATAGTTAATTATTGATATTGGCAATATGCCATCTTTTCTAAAGTCATACGTGCTTGTAGCCCCATGCCTTTTAGATAATCTTTTTCTGTCTTCACCCATTATTAGCGGAATATGTGTATATTCAGGTATTTTATAATTAAGAGCGTTCATCATATGTATTTGCCTAAATGTATTATTAAGGTGGTCGTCTCCCCTTATTACATTGGTTATACCCATATCTATATCATCAACAACAACTGTTAAATTGTATGTTGGGCTTCCATCGGCTCTTTGTATTATCAAATCATCAAGTTCTGTATTATTAACACTAATAGCGCCTTTTAGTGAATCATTTACAGCAATCACGCCATCTAAAGGGGTTTTAAAGCGTACAACACGCCCTTCTTTATAATTTAATGTTAATTCTCTATTCCTACCATCATATTTAGGTTTTAAGCCTAATTTTTGCTGTTCCGCCCTCATTTTATCAAGATCTTCCTTAGTACAATCACAATAATATGCATTTCCCGTATCTAATAATTTTTTTATAACTTTTTTGTAAATTAATGTTCTTTCACTTTGGTATACAATTTTATCGTCATAGTTAATACCTAACCACTCCAATGACTCAAGAATACTTTCTACATATTTAGTTTCAGAGCGTGTTTTATCGGTATCTTCGATCCTTAATAGAAATTTACCCAATTTGTTCCTAGCATATAACCAATTAAATAATGCTGTTCTTGCGCCACCTATATGAAGATTTCCTGTGGGACTTGGTGCAAATCGAGTTATTGTCATTATTATTACCTTGAAAATTAAGCATAAGAGCTGTATTTTAATTCGTTTCGAATATAGACTGCAATCATATTATGTTAATAGATGAATATAAAGCCCTGAGTTCAAGAAATGATTTCTTCGCAGATTTTGAACAACAAAAAACAATTAATTCTTTTCAAGAATTATACAATAGGCTTGTAGGTACAAATTCTAAAAGTAATTCAATTTTAGGGAATATTGGTTTAAACCTTTTTCAAAAACAAAAAAATATAAAAAACAGAGGAATTTATTTGTATGGTGGTGTTGGTAGAGGTAAAACTTTTTTAATGGATATGTTTCATAAAGAATTGCCAATAAAGAAAAAGAAAAGAATACACTTTCATAGATTTATGAATGAAATTCATGAAAAACTTAATAAAAAAAAGAACATCGTCAACCCTATTAGTGTAATTGCAAAAGAAATATCATCATATACAAATGTGTTATGTTTTGATGAATTTATAGTAAATGATATTGCAGACGCAATGATACTTGGTGAGCTATTAAAAGGCTTATTTGCAAATAATGTTACGATTATTTTCACTTCGAATACTGAACCTAAAAAACTTTATGCTAATGGACTTCAAAGGGATAAATTTGAATATGTTATTAATTTAATCGAGCGATACAGTGAAGTAATTAATTTAAAAAGTGGCAAAGATTATAGATTACTAAAATTTGGAAATCTTAATACATATCATTATCCAAATAATGAGCAAACAGATCTAAATATGCAGCACTATTTTTCATCAATATCTCCAGATTGGTTTAATTGGTTTACACGAAAACCAATTTTTGAAGGTACAACTATATCTATTAATAACAGAGATATAAATGTTAGATTTATTTCTTCAAACACTATCTGGTTTAAATTTAATACTATTTGTGGAGATGGACGTTCACAAAATGACTACATAGAAATTTCTAAAATTTATGAAAATGTTTTTGTATCTGATGTTCCAAAAATGACAGACAGTCATATTGACGAATCAAGAAGATTTATAAATATGATTGATGAATTTTATGATAGAAATGTTAAAGTTATAATATCTGCAGAAACTTCTATAGATGATATTTGTTTTATAAAAAAAATTAATGCTGACTTTGAAAGAACAAAAAGTAGATTAAATGAAATGCAATCTAATGAATATATGGAAAAAGAACATAAACAATAAAATGAGATGTTGAGATGAAGAAACCAGTTAACGTTGCAATAACAGGAGCCGCAGGAAACATTGCTTATTCTGCAATTTTTAGAATTGCCGCTGGTCAAATGCTTGGTGATCAGCAATCTATTAATTTAAAATTAATAGATATAGAACCCGCTATGAAAGTTCTTAATGGCGTAAAATTTGAACTTGAAGATTGCGCATTTCCATTACTAAATTCAATAACAACTACTTTTGATCTTAAAGAAGGCTTTGATGAATGTGATTATGCATTATTGATTGGAGCAAAACCACGAATAAAAGGTATGGAGCGAAAAGATTTATTAAAAGATAATGGTAAAATTTTTTTACCTCAAGGAAAGGCGATTAATGAAGTTGCAAATAAAAAAATAAAAATCTTAGTCGTTGGAAATCCAGCAAATACTAATGCTCTTATTGCAATGCATAACGCGCCTAATATTGATCCTAAGCAGTTTACATCAATGATGAGACTAGACCATGATAGATCTATGGCGCAAGTAGCAAACAAATATAATGTTGATATAAAAGAAGTTAAGAAAATTATTGTGTGGGGTAATCATTCAAATACACAAGTTCCTGACCTCTCTAAAGCTGAAGTTTCAGGTAAAGAGATTAAGGACATAATGAGTACAAGTTGGTATAAAGATGATTTTATCCCAAGAATACAAAATAGAGGAGCAGAGATAATAGAAGCTAGAGGCTCGTCATCTGCTGCGTCTGCCGCTAATGCTGTCATTATGCATATGAGAGATTGGGTTTTAGGAAATAATGATTGGCTAAGTATTGGTCAGATTTCAAATAATAACCCTTTTAATATTTCAGATAACCTAATGTTCTCATTTCCCTCAAGATGCAGTAACGAAGTTTATGAGATGATAAAAGATATAGAAATGTCAAAGACTCTTGATGAATATATTAAAACCACAGAAAAAGAGTTAGTTCAAGAAAGAGACTCTGTGTTAGATCTTCTTTAGAAAATTGGAGTGCAGTATTAAATATACTATAGAGGCTACAAAAAAAAATACCACACCTACAAAAAAACTAAAGAATATTTTATATCTTAACGCCTTCCCATTCAGTTATAAAATCTTCAATTAAAGCTGCTACTTCATCTGGTCTATCTTCTTGTGACCAATGCCCTGCTCTTTCTATAAATTGAAGTCTAACTGGGCCAGCAATATCTTGTTTTAATCTTTCTCCAGACTCTTTAGGCATCCACGCATCGTGTAAAGCCCAAAAAACTGCTGTTGGACAAGTTATATTTTTATGCTCTACAGCTAACGTTTCTTCATTTGTTGGTTGGGAGCAAATTTTAATTAATGATTTAAAACCAGTTAAACCATCTCTTCCCCAATGACATAAATAATTCTCTTTAACATTTTTATCTGTAAAAGCAATTTTATCATGACTACCCGTTCTCATTAATCCAGCGAATTGAGCAACAGCACCTGGCATTGCTCCTGCAAGAACTTCATCGCTTGCTCCAACAAGACCATTAAATGCCTCAACTTCTAAAACAGGCCAATAGTCATAAGCAACAGGGTTTAAAAGAACTAATCTGCTTATATGATCGCAATATTTAGACGCAAACACTTGGCAAACACCACCACCATGATCGTGCCCTACTAAAATAACTTTACCTTTTATATTTAATCCTTCAATTACTGCTTTAATTGCTTCTGCTTGGTTATTAAAAGTATGCTCAAAATCATCCAATGGCATTGAAGATTGACCATAACCAACCATATCCATTGCATAGGAATGAAACTTACCTTCTAATTTTTTTTGAACATGCCTCCATAATCTTGCGTTTGTTGGTATACCATGAACAAATAATATCGGAGCAGCTTTGTTTCCTTTGCCGTATTCCTCAATATTTATTTCAAGATCTTTGCCGCATGCGTTTATTTTTAATTTCATTTTAAATTACCTATTAATTATTTTATTTTATATATTTATTCGTTATATAATACCTATAACAATAAATGAAATAAATAGATATATCAATATTAAAACTTATAAATTATGTACATCATATTATTAATAATATCCACAATAATTTTATGGTATTTATTTAAAGACAAAGTGAATACTCTTAAAGTAAAAGTAAGTAGACCAAAAATTATATTTTGGTTGCTAGTGATAATAGTTATATATTTAATATTTAGAGGTCATCTTCACCCAATAGCAGCTGCAATAGTTGCCCTTTTACCACTAATAAAAAAATTACTTATAATTTTAAAATATGTGCCAATACTAAAATACTTTGTATCAAAAAATAATAAAAAAAATGATGATGTAACTAAAAAAGAAGCTGCAGAAATTTTAAATGTAAAAGAAGACGCTACTACAGAAGAAATTATTCTCGCTCACAAAATAGCTATGCAAAAATACCACCCTGATAAAGGTGGATCTGATTATATGGCAAGGAAAATTAATTCCGCTAAAGATAAATTGCTAAGTTAGTTATAGAATTTTAATTCGAGCATATTTTACACTTGGGATTTTTTGAAGTCTGAATTTCATTAATAGAAAAATTTAGTCCATCAATAATTAATAATTTATTGTTAAAAGACGACTTGCTAGTAGTAATAATATTAATACACTCAATTGCTAACATTGAGCTGACCATTCCTACTAATGGAGCAAGAACACCTGTTTCTGAGCATGACCTGTTATCAAGTAAATCGTTATATGTGCATTCGTAACATGGGCTGTTATTAGAGGTTATAGTTAAAATTTGACCAGTGTAACCTTCCACTGCACCAACAATAAGTGTTTTATTTTTTATATAACAAGCTTTATTAATGATTTTTCTAACATCAAAATTATCTGTTCCATCAATTACAATATCTGAGTTCGAAATTATATCTTCAGCTTGTGGACTAGATGTTATTTTTTTTGAATATTTTTTTATATCAATATCTGTTAAACGACTACTAATATAATTTTCTATAACATCAACTTTTAATAACCCAATATCTTTCTTGCTAAAATTTATTTGTCTTTGAAGATTAGATTCTTCTACAATATCAAAATCTACTAAATTTATTTTTTTTATACCTGATGAAGCAATATAGGTAATTAATAAATTTCCTAGGCCCCCTAATCCAAAAATTGTAACTTCTGATGAATTAAGTTTTTGTTGTCCTTCAATGCCTATGCTTGGAAGAAGTATATGTCTAGAATAATATAAAAGATCTTCATCATTTAGATAATTAAATTCCATATCTATTTTTTAGAATTAAATTCATCTAATTGTTCTTGGCTTGCTTCTTTTTGGTATTTAGATTTCCAGTCTCTATAAGGCATACCATAAACAATTTCTCTGGCATCATCATATGAAATTTCTAAACCTTTATCTTTTGCTGCATCTACATACCATTTTGATAAGCAATTTCTACAAAAGTCCGCTAAGTTCATTAAATCGATATTTTGAACTTTTGTTTTATTTTGTAAATGCTTTATTAATGCTTTAAAAACTTCTGACTCAATTTCCATTGTAAGATTTTTATTGTTATCATTCATAATAACTTTAACTCCATAAATTTATAAATGCCTATCTATATTACAAGATAAAATTTTATATTTCTACAGAGCTATTTTATGTTAAATGTAAATGACTTCACGGTTGGAATATTAGCTGGTGGCAAAGCCACTCGAATGAATAATCAAGATAAAGGCTTGATAGAAATCAATGGTCAGCCGCTTATTGAAAATCTTTTAAGGAAAATAGATAAACATACTTCTAATATAATTATTAACGCCAATAGAAATATTAGTTTGTATGAAAAATATAATTTTCCAGTTGTTTGTGACAAATTAGATAATTATCAGGGCCCTTTATCAGGTATATATAGCATGCTTGGCTTCATTTCTACTGATTTTTTGATTACATTACCCTGCGACTGCCCAAATTTTAAATGGGTAGTTATAAACACAATGATTGATAAAGCTAATATTAAAACTGATGAGATTTATATTGCTCATAACAATATCAGGTCACAACCAGTTTTTATGTTAATACCAAAAGCTAAAATTAATTCACTCCACCAATACTTAAGTAATGGAGATAGAAAAATAGATGTATGGTATAAAAACAATAAACATAAATATGTATATTTTGATAAAACAGTTAATTATTTTGAAAATATTAATACTATAGAGCAGCTTAATGAATATAATAAAGAATAAAAAGATAATTGGATTTGCAGCTTTTAGTGGCACAGGCAAAACAACGCTAATCAAATCAATTGTTACTGTTTTAAAAAAACTAAATTATACGGTTTCTGTAATAAAACACGCTCATCATAATTTTGATCTTGATAAACCGGAAAAAGACAGTTATGAGATCAGAAAAGCTGGCGCAGAAAATATGTTAATTTCCTCAAGAAAAAGATGGGCGCTGATTCATGAAAATATTAATAATAATGAACTTAATCTTTCAGCTCTGGTAAATATTCTAGACAATAAAAATAGTGATATTATTTTAGTCGAAGGATTTAAAGCTGAAAAATTCCCTAAAATAGAGCTTTATAGAAAACATATTAGTAAAAGTTTTCTTCATGAGAATGATGAAAATATTGTAGCCATAGCATGCGATGAAAATATAAAAATAAATCGTAATATTAAAAAGCTTGATATTAATAACCCCCAAGAAATTGCCAAATATATTATAGGATACCTTCAGATTGATAAATAAAGTTGATACTTACGCTATATTCATAAATATGTTAATATAGTTTTTCTTGTATAAATACAATGGCATGAAAAAAAATATTATTTGAAACAATAATATACAAAATAATGAAAGATAAAAAAATTACAATTAAAGATGGCCAATCAGGCAATGAGATAGATCTCCCAGTTCTTGATTCAATATTAGGTCCAAATGTTGTAGATATTAGTTCTTTAGAAAAGGATCTTGGTTATTTATCACATGACCCTGGTTTTATAGCAACATCTAGCTGCGAAAGTAAAATAACATATATTGATGGAAACGAAGGCGAGTTATGGTATAGGGGATATCCTATTGAAGAACTTGCTGAAAAAAGTAATTTTACAGAAACAGCATACCTATTACTAAATGATAAACTTCCTAAAATCGAAGAATTAAGTAATTTTTCAAAAGATCTTTCTAATAGTTATACAATAGATTCATCAATAAAGAAGATTATTAATGTTTTTAATAAAGATAGTCATCCAATGGCAATAATGACAGCTTGTTTAAGTTTCTTATCAGCTAAATATCACGCAGATATAGATATACAGAATCAATCTTATAGATATAAATCAACAATAAATTTAATAGCGGGCGTCCCTGTAATATCAGCATGGATTTTAAACTACATATTAGATGAAAATTTTCAAACCCCAAATAAAAAAATATCAATAGCTGAAAATTTTGTAGCTATGTCTTTTCCAAATTTAACAAATGAACAAAAAGTACTTTCATCTAAAGCTATGGATATAATTTTTCTATTGCATGCAGATCATGAGCAAAATGCATCAACGTCAACAGTTAGACTTTCTGGGAGTTCTGAAACAAGCCCATACGCAGCTATTGCAGCTGGCATATCAACGCTATGGGGGCCTACACATGGCGGAGCAAATGAAGCTGTGATAAATATGCTTGAGGAAATCAAAAATTCAGATAAAGATGTGGAATATTACATTGATAAGGCAAAAGATAAAGAAAACTCTTTCAGACTAATGGGGTTTGGCCATAGAATTTATAAAAATTACGATCCTAGAGCTAAAATAATTCATAAAATTGCTCATGAATATCTTGATATGCTTGACTCTAAAAATCCAAACAAACCATTATTTGATATTGCTATGAAACTAGAAAAATACGCTTTAGAAGATGAATATTTTGTTTCAAGAAAGTTATACCCTAACGTTGATTTTTATTCAGGCATTGTTTTAAAAGCTATTGGAATACCGCAATCCATGTATACAGTTATTTTTGCCCTTGCTAGAACTGTAGGTTGGGTAGCTCATTGGAATGAAATGATCCAAGATAAAAACTTTAGAATAGGACGCCCTAGACAACTTTACACAGGTAAAACTAAAACTAGTTATAAAGATATTGAAGAACGCTAGCTTTTAAAGAATTCATATATTGCCTTAGAGAAATTATCTACATCAACTAAAAAAGAATCATGGCCCTGTATAGAATTTAACTTTTTAAATTTATAATTTTTTTTTGCTTTATTAAAACCATTAGCCAGCTCTTCTTGTTGGTCTATAGGAAAAAGAATATCAGATTCAACTCCTATTATTAGATTTTTTTTCGTATGAATTTTTGCTAAGCCAGCATTAACAGTCCCGCCATGTTCAGCAACATCAAATAAATCCATAGCTCTTGATAAATACAAATAACAGTTTGGATCAAACATTGAAACAAATTTTTCTGCGTTATGATCTAAATATGCTTCTACCTCAAACTCTATATCAAACATTTTTTTATTTTCAGATTTTGGAGCTCTTTCTCTACTAAATCTTTCTCTCCATTCATTAGCTGCTCTGTATGACATTAATCCGAGTTTTCTTGCTAACTTCATTCCATTTATTGGCGCATTATCTTTGTTGTATTTTCCATTATTCCATAGAGGGTCACTTCTTATTAATTCTCTTTGAAGAGACCTAATGGATATTGTAAATGGCAATGCTCTTGCTGCTGCAGAAATAATAATTAAATTTGATAAGCTATCAGGAAACATTAAAGCATAGGATAGAGCTGTCATGCCTCCCATTGAGGGTCCAATAACGGTATGGGCATGATCAACTCCAAGAGTTTGGAGAACCCCATGTCCAGCTTTTGCTATATCCTCTATAGATAATTCAGGAAAATCTAAGCTATAAATAACTCCTTTATCTTTATTTATAGACGCAGGTGAAGTAGAACCAAAACAACTGCCCAATGAATTAACGCAAACAACAAAATATTTATTTGTATCTATTGGTTTAGCAGGGCCTATCATATATTCCCACCAACCACTTTCAGGATTAAGCTTTGATGATGCTGCATGCGAAGATGGCGATAATCCGGTAAAAACTAATATTGCGTTATCATTATTATTAGAAAGCTTGCCCCAAGTCTCATAAGCAATTTCAACATTATGCAGAATAGAGCCTTTAAACATTTTAAAACCAGTCGAGCCAAAATCACTTGGGATTTTAGCTAAACTAGCACCTTTTGTTAAAAACTCATTAGTCATAATATAAAAAAAATTTAATATTAAAAAATTATACTTCAGATTGACACTCAAATGAATAGCCATTTTGAATGCAATTATTTAACCAAACTGATAAAAAATAGCTTCGGTACCACTTACTTAATCTAAGGGAATGGAAATTATTAATTTTTATCGAAGTATTATAATTAAAATTATTAGATTTTAATATTTCAATCTGTTTAGAATCAAAATAAATTTTAATTTCAGTATATTTTACATACACATTATTTTCAAAATAATCATAAGAAAAGTTTATTATTGCTGTGTGTTTAGTTAGAGATTTTATAAGGAATAGTAATTTTTTATCCGCATTGTTAGATTTTAGATAAAAATTCTTTTTAATATTTGACTCCTTAAAGACGCTAAAATCTATTAACCTGGAAATTATTTTATAATTACTTTCGTAGGATTTCATCAATGAAAGAAAATTATTTTTACTAACCGTGTTAATTTGATTAACCTGTATCATAAAATTATGATACACAGCATTTAAATTCCTGTCTAATTTTTTATCAAAAAAAACTCTCTCCGTATATATATACGGAGTTTGTGTGATTAATGAAATTGAATTAAATCTTTTGAATAAAAGCTAATTTAATGTTCTAAATCTTGTTTTTTTCACACTAAATATAATTTTAGTGTTTAAAAAATATTATTTGTAATTTTAAAGCTGATTTAAATTATTTAGCTTCTACGTCTGTAGCAGTTAAACCTTTTTCGCTTTCTGTTACAGTGAATTCTACAGCCTGACCTTCTTTCAAAGTTCTGTATCCGTCACCTTCTATTTTAATTGCCCCAAAATGAACAAAAACATCTTTACCACTTTCTCTTTGGATAAAGCCATAACCTTTTGAGTCATTAAACCATTTAACTGTACCATTTTCTCTATCTGACATATGTTTCTTCTATTGTAAATTAATCAAAAAAAATTAGTTATGTAATTATTTAAAATTATTTATCTAATTTTATAATTATGAGCAAAGTAAATGTTACTTCCTTAAACTCATGTTACGTATCATACCAACAATTTCATTAACTGCAATATCTTTTGAAGGCTTTTTATTTAACAATAAATCGTAAATAACAGGATCTTCGAGTGATAATAATTTTATAAAAGCTTTTTTTTGTGTTTTTGAGGCAGATTTATAAAAATTTTCATAAAATCCAGTTGTTAGTATGTCTAATTCTTTAGTTCCACGCCTACATTTCCAAATAATCTCTTTATCATTCATTCTAAATTTTGTTTGACAGTATTAAAGACTTTATTTTAGATATTGATTTTGCAGGATTAAGGCCTTTAGGGCATGCATCTGTGCAATTCATTATTGTATGACACCTATATAACTTAAAAGTATCCTCAAGAAAATCCAATCTTTCCTTTTTCTTTATATCTCTTGAGTCTGCGATCCATCTATATGCCTGTATTAATGTTGCTGGACCCAAATATTTATCACTGTTCCACCAATAGCTTGGGCAACTAGTAGAGCAACAAGCGCACATTATGCATTCGTCTGAACCATCTAACTCTTCTAATTCCTCTTTAGATTGAAGTCTCTCTTTAGTTGGATCTTTAAGTTCATCTGCCTGAAGCCAAGGCTCTATAGATTCGTATTGTTTATAAAAATTAGAAAGATCAGTAACAAGATCTTTTACAACACCCATATGTGGGAGAGGATAAATTTTTATTTCATCACTTATGTCGGATATACTTTTAGTACATGCTAGTGTATTTCTTCCGTCAATATTCATTGAGCAAGAGCCACATATTCCTTCTCTGCAAGATCTTCTAAAAGTTATAGTTGTATCAATTTCATTTTTTATTTTTAGTAATGCGTCTAATACCATTGGTCCGCATTGACTTGTGTCTATCTCATAAGTATCTAAACGCGGGTTAGCGCCATCATCTGGATTGTATCTATATACTTTAAAAATTCTGATATTTGTTTTATCAGAATTGTCGCAATTAAAGTATTTCCCCGTTTTTACAATAGAGTTTAGAGGTAATTTAAATTCAGCCATAATTTAGTAAACTCTCTTCTTGGGTGGAACGGGTTCAACTTCATTCGTTAAAGTCGTCAATATAACTTTTCTATATGTAATATCAACTTTACCACTTTCGTCTATTGATGCAATTGTATGTTTCATCCAGTCTGAATCATTTCTGTCAGGATAATCATCTCTAGCATGAGCGCCACGTGATTCTTTTCTATTCAAAGCAGATTCTACAGAAACAATAGCTTGTGTTAACAAATTTTCTAATTCTAAAGTTTCAAGAAGCTCTGTGTTCCATATTAAAGATCTGTCTGACAAACTTATATCAGAAAAATCTTTATATATAGAATGAATTTTATTTTTACCTTCTTCTAAAGCTTTGCCAGTTCTAAAAACTGCTACACTTTTTTGCATTTCTTTTTGTAGATTTATTCTTAATTGAGATGGTAAATTAACACCTGATGAGTATCTTGTTTTATCTAATCTAGACACAATTTTATCAACTGAATGTAAATCAACATTTTGATGTTTCTTTCCAGGCTTAACTAACGCGGATGCTTTTTTTGCTGCCGCTCTTCCAAATACTATAAGATCTAATAGAGAATTTGAGCCAAGCCTATTAGCGCCATGAACAGAAACACACGCTGTTTCACCTATTGCCATTAACCCAGGAACAATAACCTCATCATTTATTCCTTTAGGGTTTATAACTTCACCGTGATAATTAGTAGGAATACCTCCCATATTATAATGAACTGTTGGTATAACTGGAATTGGTGCTTTCGTAACATCAACACCGGCAAAAATCCTTGCTGATTCAGCAATACCAGGTAATTTCTCATTGATAATATCTTTACCTAAATGCTCCAAATGTAACTCAATATGATCTTTTTCTTTTCCGATACCTCTGCCTTCATTAATTTCTATTGTCATTGATCTGCTAACAATATCTCTTGAGGCAAGATCTTTAGCATTTGGAGCATATCTTTCCATAAATCTTTCACCATCTGAATTTGTAAGATAACCACCTTCCCCTCTTGCCCCTTCTGTAATAAGACAACCAGCCCCATATATTCCTGTAGGATGAAATTGTGTAAATTCCATATCTTGCAAAGGTATGCCAGCTCTTTGGGCCATACCACTACCATCGCCTGTACACGTGTGTGCTGATGTGGCTGAAAAATATGCTCTACCATAGCCTCCTGTTGCAAGTAGTGTAATATGCCCCTTAAATAAGTGAAGTTTTCCGTCCGCTAAATCTATAGCAACAACACCAACGCATTGCCCATTATTCATAACTAAATCAATCGCGAAATATTCAATAAAAAATTTAGCTTTATATTTTAATGACTGCTGATAAAGCGTATGAAGTATTGAATGGCCCGTTCTGTCAGCAGCTGCACAAGTTCTTTGAGCTATTCCTTCACCATAATGAGTTGTCATTCCACCAAAGGGTCTTTGGTAAATTTTTCCAGCTGTAGTTCTCGAAAATGGAACACCATAATGCTCAAGCTCAATAACTGATGGTATTGCTTCTCTACACATATATTCAATAGCATCCTGGTCACCTAACCAATCAGATCCTTTAATAGTGTCATACATGTGCCATCTCCAATCATCTTCACCCATGTTTCCTAGTGCGGCACTCATGCCGCCTTGAGCCGCAACAGTATGACTTCTAGTAGGGAAAACTTTTGTTATGCACGCTGTTTTAAGACCTTCTGTCGCCATTCCTAATGTTGCACGCAAACCTGCTCCACCTGCTCCTACAACAATTACATCATATTCATGAGTTATCATTTCATAGTCTTTACTCATCTTATTAAACCCCAAAATATATAACTATCAATGAAAAAAAACCAAGCATACATAAAATATAAAATAAAACATAAGTAACTTTTATAAAAAAATTTCTTTTAGCGACGTTTGAAATATAATCTTCAAAAATTACCTGAATTCCAAGCTGGAAATGATACGCCGAAACTATTATTAATGCGCAAAGGAAAATAAAATTAATAGTGTTGCCTGCCCACAAAACCATATTGTCATAAGAAATTTCAGGAATTAAGCTTAAAGACCATATACACCAAATAATTAATGGCAAAAGCAAAATTGCAGAAAGCCGATGAAATAACCAATGTTTTTTTCCTTCAAGCACTTAATTCTCCTTTAAACTTTAACTACAAAAACAAAAAAATAGTAACAGTAGTTAGCAATAAAGACATTATGACTACTATCAATGATGAAATTAAAGGAGATCTGCCTGTAAAACCATAGCCAAAATCCCAAAACAAATGTCTTAAGCCATTACTCATATGATAATAGAGAGAAAACATCCATAGGCTCAATAAGACTTTACCAATAATGCTTGTTAATACGATATAACTAATATTATAGATTTCATTACCTGATGCAATCGAAATCAAGAATATTATAAATATTGCATAACCTAATCCATTAATTACACCGCTCACTCTATGCGATATTGACAGAAGCGCCACAAGGGGTAATCTGTATAATTGTAGATGAGGTGAAAGTGGTACTTTAGACGGTGACATTTTTCTCCAAAATTATAAATAATTAAATTTTACTAAACATAATAATGATAAACGATTTTTTTAAAAAATTCCTTACAAAAAGCTCTATTTTGGACGATTATGGCATCAAATATAATCATAATTGCGAAATTGAGATAGAGAATATAAATAATAATTACTCGCTATCACTTTTAAGCAATAAAACTATCATTAAATGTTCTGGAGATGATGTAGAAAATTTTTTAAATACGCAATTTACTAATGATATAAAAAACTTAAATAATAATAATGATGTGATTTTATCCGGTTATTGTAATCCAAAAGGTAGGTTAATATCAGTTTTCTATATTTTTCAAATAGATAAAGACTATTATTTATACACTACATTAGATTCAAGGGAAGCGCTAATCAACAAATTGAATATGTATAAAATGATGTCAAAAGTTAATTTTGAGATCATGGATAATATACTCGTAGGTATTACAAATATCCCTGAGAATAATAATCTAAATAGTATAAAGCCAGAGGTGGGCAAAGCTATAAAACATGAGGATTCTATAATTCTACGACCTACTCATGACCAAATAATTATTGTTAGCAATTTAGACAGTTTAATATCACTTATAAACTTAAAAAGTATCGTTATATTAGGTTATAAATCGTGGGACTATTTAGATATAAAAAACATGATTCCATTTATAACTACTTCAAAAATTGAAAGCTATACTCCTCAAATGGTCTCGTTAGATCTATTAAATGGAGTGTCATTTTCTAAAGGGTGCTACCCAGGACAAGAAATTGTTGCTAGAACACATTATTTAGGAGATGCTAAAAAATGCTTATATGAGATTTTTATAAATAGTGAAAAAGATATTGATTTGTCAGACAATATTATTGATAAAGAAAAAAATAGTTCTGTAGGTGATATTATAAATATTTCTAAATTATCTAAAAAAACTTATTCGTGCTTAACAGTATTAAGAAAGGAATCAATTAATAAAAAATTATTTGTAAATAATGGTGGAATCGCTAAAATAATAAATAGTGTGGAGAATTGATGTTAAAGTATTTATTAATTATATGTTCATTAATATTGCTAGTACTTATTTTATTAAATAAAAATAAAAAAGAAATATTAATACCTGTGCTTTCCTTGTTATCAATACTTATTATAATTATTATATTAGCTTTCTTCGGCTATTAAAATTACTTCTATCTCATCAGCGGAAATAACAAAACATCTCTAATTGAAGGAGAATTAGTCAATATCATTACCAGTCTATCTATACCAATGCCCTCGCCAGCTGTTGGTGGCATACCATATTCTAATGCTTCAATATAATCGCCATCGAATAACATTGCTTCATCGTCACCACTGCTCTTAAGTTTAACCTGCTTTTCAAACCGCTTTTTTTGATCTTCAGGATCATTTAATTCTGAAAAACCATTTGCAATTTCTTTACCCATTATAAAAAACTCAAATCTGTCTGCAATATTATGATTTTCATCATTTGCGCGAGCTAAAGGTGATACTTCGATAGGATATTCTGTTATAAATGTAGGCTCTATTAAATTTGGTTCAACTATTTTCTCAAATATAGCAAATTGTATTTCACCTACAGATTTTAAGTTGTATGTATCAATATCAATTGTATTACAAAAACTTTTTAATTTTTGACCATCATCTATTGATTCCAGATCAATTTTTTTAGTAAGTTCTAAAATAGAATTCTTTAACGTTACTTTTTTAAATGGCTTTCCAAAGTCTAATTTTGTTCCCTGATAATCTATAACTAACGTCTCTTTGACTTTGTTAACTATATCTTTTAAAAGCTCTTCTGTTAATTTCATCATATCTACATACGTTGAATACGTTTGGTAAAATTCAATCATCGTAAACTCTGGATTATGTTTTGACGAGATGCCTTCATTTCTAAAATTTCTATTAATTTCATAAATTTTATCGAATCCACCAACTATAAGTCTTTTTAAATATAATTCTGGAGCTATTCTCATAAATAAATCTATATCAAGAGCATTATGATGAGTAATAAAAGGCCTAGCCGTAGCTCCTCCTGGTATCTTTTGCATCATTGGTGTCTCAACTTCTATATAATCTTTACTATCAAAAAAATTTCTTATTTCTTTTATAATTTTAAATCTATCATTAAAAGTTTCCCATGTAGATTCATTGCATATTAAATCAAGATATCTTTTTCTATATTTAATTTCTTGATCTGTTAAACCATGAAATTTTTCTGGCAAAGGTCTAAGTGATTTTGTTATAACCTCAAATCTATTGCAGTTTATAGTAAGCTCACCTGTTTTTGTTTTAAAAAGAAAGCCTTCAACATAAACTATGTCACCAATATCAGAATCTTTGAATAACTTAAATTCATCCTCAGATAACTTTTTTTTATTAACAAAAAACTGTAATTTCCCACTCTCGTCTTTTATATTAGCAAAGCTAGATTGCCCCATTATACGTTTAGACATCATTCTACCCATTATAATGAATATTTTTTTATCATTATCAATAGTATTTTTCTTATTGGCGCAGTTAATAACAAACTTACAGCTAACATTTCCGGATAAATTATTTTTATAAAAATTTCCAGATTTTTTAAGCACCTCTAATTTCTTTCTTCTTTCTAGAATTAATCTATGAGAGTCATCTATTTTATCATCCATTTTTTTTACCCATTTTTAAACTTGCTTCAATAAATAAATCAATATTACCATCTAAAACTGATTGAGTATTACTAGTTTCTACATTAGTTCTTAAATCTTTAATTCTTGATTGATCAAGCACATAAGATCTTATTTGACTACCCCACCCTATATCTGCTTTTTCACTTTCAATGCTATCCTGCTCAATTTTTTTCTTTTGTAATTCCATTTCATAAAGCTTTGCTTTTAATTGTTTCATCGCTGTATCCTTATTCTTGTGTTGTGACCTACCATTTTGGCATTGAGTAACAATTCCTGATTTAGTGTGTGTAATTCTAACAGCTGACTCAGTTTTATTAACATGCTGCCCTCCTGCTCCGCTCGCCCTAAAAACATCTATTCTTAGGTCACTTGGATCAATATCAATTTTAATGTCTTCATTAATTTCAGGCGAAACAAATATTGATGCAAATGATGTATGTCTTCTATTGCCCGAATCAAATGGAGATTTTCTAACAAGTCTATGAACTCCAGTTTCAGTTTTTAACCAACCATACGCATATTGGCCATTAAATTTTAATGTCGTATTTTTTATTCCTGCAACTTCGCCACTAGTAGAACTAATAATTTCTATATTATAACTATGTTTTTCACCCCATCTCATATACATTCTTAATAACATTTCAGCCCAATCTTGAGCTTCGGTACCACCTGAGCCAGCTTGAATGTCCACATAAGCATTGCATGAATCAGCCTTATTATTAAAAATTTTAAGAAACGACAATTTCTCTACCAAACCATTAATCTTTTCTATCTCTTTTTCTATGTATTCCTTAAGTTCACTACTTTGATCCTCGTCAAATAAAACTTTAAATTCTTTTAGCTGAGAAAAATCTTCACATATAATATTATAATCATTTAAATCTTTTTCTATATTCGATTTTTCTTTCGATAAAGCTAAAGTTTTATCTCTGTCAGACCAGATTTCTTCATTCTGCAACTGCTTATTTAGGCTATTGAGTTCAATTATTTTATTGTCAATGTCAAAGGAACCTCCCAATTTCTGACAACCGGCTATCAATATGAGTTATTTGAGATTCATAATCGTTATCATTATTTACCATGAAATTACCTTACGTTGCCATCACCAATAACTACAAATTTTTCATTCGTAAGGCCTTTTACACCAACAGGTCCCCTCGCGTGAAGTTTATTTGTACTAATACCTATTTCAGCTCCTAGCCCATACTCAAATCCATCTGCAAATCTTGATGAAGCATTATGCATTACAGAACTAGAATCAACATTTCTTAAAAAAACCTTTGCGGTATCTTTATTTTCAGTAACAATAACATCTGTATGACCAGAACCATAATCAGCAATGTGTTTAATTGCTGATTCGCAATCATTAACAATTATTATTGATAATATTGATGCTAAGTATTCTGTCTTCCAGTCATCATCATTAGCAAGCTTTACATTATTTAAAATATTTTTTGTATTACTGCAGCCTCTAATTTCAACATTTTTGGCAGATAATTCATTTTCAATTATTGGTAAAAAATCATTAGCTATATCTTTGTTTACAATTAATGTTTCCATCGCATTGCAAACACCTGTTCTTTGGGTTTTAGAATTTACAGCAATATTAATAGCTTTTTTAATATCAGCATCTTTATCAATATATACATGGCATATGCCATCAAGATGTCTAAGTACAGGTATTGATGATATTTCATCTATAAGGCTTATAAGATTCTTTCCACCACGTGGAATTACAATATCAATGTAGTCATTTTGTAGTAATAATTCATTAACAATAACTCTATCAGTATTATCAATTAATTGAACAATATTTTTATCAAGATTATTTTCACTTATTGAATTCTGAATACATTCAGCCAAAACTAAATTAGTATTTATAGATTCTGAGCCACCTCTTAAAATTATGGAATTGCCAGATTTTATACTTAATGCTGAAGCATCGACTGTAACATTAGGCCTTGACTCGTATATCATTGCAATTACACCTAATGGCATGGCCATTTTACCCACTTTTATCCCGCTTGGCATTGTTTCTAAATTTTTAATTTCACCGACAGGATCCTTAATGACAATAATCTCTTCTAAACTAGCAATCATGGAATCAATTCTTTCATTATCTATAAGCAATCTATCAACAAATGATTCTACAAAATTTTTTAAAGATTTTAAATTCTTAATATCCGTAGCGTTTGATGAAATTATAATATCTCTACTACTGTTAATATTTTTTATTAACGATTTAAGAATATTATTTTTAACTTTTTCGCTAGCACAAGAAATTTCCTGCGAAGCAATCTTTGCTTGTTTACATATATTGACTATATAATTATTTGTATTCATAGATTCATTATATTAACTATATTTAATAACTGAAAGTTTATTTTTTGCTACTGAAACAGATAAATCATATATTGAGTCCCATATATTTCCAGCTATAACATTTTTTGACTGCATGTCTATTCTAATAAGTATACCTAAATAGGATTCAATTTTTTTAACAGATAATTTTGTAAGTGAATATGACATCAAATTCTTTCTTTCGTAAGGCCAAACATTCCTTAATATGTCTTCTTTAGTTTTTCCACTTTTTAAAGAATCAAAATTAAATAATATAGTTCTAAAACTTCTTATGTAGGACCATATAATATATTGAACAGGATAATTGTTTTCCTTAAGAAAACTAATGCATGTTTCGATTTTACTAATATTGCCTTCTATTGAGTAATCCACTAAATTATTGGCCTCAAAATCAACATCTTTAGAAAAAACTTTATTTAAAAACTTAAGATCAATTTTAACATCGTCTTTTATCATTAAATCAATCTTAATTAAAGCTTGGTTTGCGGCGATCATATTACCCTCATACATATCAGTTATATAATTTATACACTCTTCATCAATATTATAATTATATTTTAAAACAGCATTTCTTAACTCTTCTATCATTATTTTTTTAGTTAGTGGATAAAGGCGAATCAAACCGACATTACCGTCTTTAATCCCCAGCCATTTCTTCTTAAAATCAGCGGCTTTAAGCTCTGGTAATCTTATAATTAAAATATTGTCTTCGGAATACGATTTAATATATTCATTTATTTTTTTTTCCGCTGTTATTCCTACAGACTTGGTCAAAAACCTAAGTTCAATAATTTTTTTTTCTGAAAATAGCGAGAGATTAGAGTTTATAGAGTCAAATATATTCCAATCAAACATTTTCTCAACATATAGGACATCATGAACAATAAATCCATTATTATTAGCAGTTTTAATAATTTTATCTAAACAAACTTCTTCTTGATAAACCTCATTACCTGTAATTATATATATTGGCTTTAAATTATCTTTTAGTTGCTTATCTAATTGATTATAATATATTTGCATTTTATTTATATTAACTCATTAATCATAAAACTAATAATTTTTATATATGGCAACAAATAGCAAGAAAAATATTGGGATTATAGGTGCAGGCATTATTGGCCTTCCTTTAGCAGTAAACCTTATTAAGAAGAAATATAAGGTTTATTCATATATAAGAAATAAAAATAAATCACGATTAATTAGAAATAGCGGAGTTTTATTACTTGATAATCTAGATGAGTTTTTTTCTAAGATAGATATTTTAATACTAGCTGTATCTGAAACAAAAGATGTAAAAAATATCTTAATTGGAAGAAATGGAATGAGCAAATTCAATAAAAAACCATCTATAGTAATTGATATGAGCACTATATGCCCAATTGTAACTATAGAAATATCAAAGATATTAAGTAAAAATAAAATATCTTTAATTGATGCTCCAGTTTCCGGTGGAGAAATAGGTGCAATAAATGGCACTCTATCTATAATGATTGGTGGGGAAAAAAGTATAGTCAATAAATTAATGCCAATATTTAAAATCTTAGGAAAAAAAATAACTCATGTCGGCGGTTCTGGTGCTGGTCAGGTAGCAAAAGCATGCAATCAAATAATTGTAGCCCAAACAATAAATGCTATTAGCGAAGCATATATTATTGCCGACAAGTTTAGGATTAACAAAAAAAATATTAGAGAAGCACTATTAGGTGGGTTTGCTAATAGTAAAATACTAGAAGTTCATGGGGAAAGAATGCTAACTAATTCTTACAGGCCTGGATTTAAAACAAAACTTCATGCTAAAGATTTAAGGATTGCTAAAAATATCGCCAATAAGAAAAAACTTATTCTAAAAGGAACAGACTTAGTAAATAAATACATGAATAAATGTAATATTGATGGCAATAGTGAAAAAGATTCATCCTCTTACTATTTAACAATAAAGAAGAAAAATAGATGAGAGACTTATTAAAAGCAATTTTATTTAGTTTTTATTATATCAATGTGGCGAGAAAAAATTATCTCCCAGTTTTATTATATTTAGTATTAACGCAATCAATAATAATGTATGTTCATAATATTTTTGTCGTACTCTTGTTCTTTATGGGATTTTTAGTAGCATCATCCCCTATAATAATTAATGTGAGTAGAGCCATAATTAATGATGATGCAATAAGTAATGAGTTTTTATCTTATATTGATAAAACGTACGCTAAACTTTACATAAAAAAATTATTTTATCTATTACTTGTAATTGTAATAACATATCTCGCGCATATATTAATATTGTCTCCATTTTTACCAACTAATGATGTGCCAAGATTAACAATGTCTTTATATATATTATTGATGTATATGATTTATATATATACAAGAATAATGTTTGTATTGCCAGCTGCAGCGATTAATATAAATCTTCATTTAAAAGACTCATTTAATGCTACTAAAGGGTATTCTGTAAAAATATATTTTTTATATATTACGATCATTATTCCATACTTAATATTAAGTTTATTAATTTCAAAATATGCTGTTGCTAGTGAATATTCAGTAGTATTTGTAATAATATCTATAGCGCTGCAGATATTTTTTACTATTCTTAGTAGCTCTCTATTAGGATATATTTATAAAGGCTTAGTGAAAAATAAAAAAATAATAAAATCTTAAATTATACTTCTTAAGATATTAATAGCCTGCACCTCTAGAAATTTTTTAATGTCATCACGAATAATTTCTTCTTCGCTTAAGGAACTATTAATACTAGAAGAAGAAAATTTATGATCTTGAGAAAATGTAATTACTTTATTTTCTATAATAATATTATTATTTTTATCTAAAATTGTTACACGCATAACCCCTTCTATAGTAAATTCATTTTCTACAGCACTGCTTGTAACGGAGGTAGTTTCTTTTATATAATCTGGGCCTGATATTTTTATAACATATTCATAATCTTGATCATTTACGACAAATCCAGAATTAAGAAATGACTGTTTAATAGATTTAGAGCCAGACAATATTTTTATAGATGCTGTTTTTCCTACGTTTTCACCAATTACTTCTAGCCCACCTAGCTTATAACCACAACTACCTACTAAAAAAATAGAAAGCAATAACAAAACTTTTGTAATATTTTTTATTTTCATCATTCTGTAACTATATTAACAAGTTTTTCTTTAATATAAATTATTTTTTTTATACCTTTATCCTTTGTGTATTTTTTAATTTCAGATAAAGATATGACATAATCTTCTATATATTTTTGTTTAGCGTCAGAATTTATCTCAATTTTTTTTCTAACTTTCCCATTAACCTGAACTACAATTATCATAATATCATCTTTCATTAGACTATTATCTGCAATTGGCCATTCTTCATCAATTATTGAGTCTGATATTTTCAGTGATAATGCTATTTCCTGACATATATGAGGAGTAATTGGCGCTAGTAAAAGAATCAAAATTTTGTATGCATCATAAATAACTTTATTACTTACGCTTGCTGACGAAGTATACGAATTTATATTATTTAGCAACTCCATACATGTTGATACTACTGTATTTAAACTTATTCTGTCACCATAATCACTCGTAATTTTTACAATAGCTTTATTAACAAGTATTTTTAATTTCTTTTCGTTATGATCTTTAACTTTAACACTTTTGTTTATATTATTTTTAATATTGTAAGCAGCCGACCATAATTTATTAAGAAATTTATATGATCCTTCAACACCATGATCTGACCATTCTAAAGAATTTTCAACAGGTGCAGCAAATATTACAAAAAGCCTAACTGTATCTGCGCCATATTTTTTTATTAAATCATCTGGGTCAACTGTATTACCCTTGGATTTTGACATTTTTGAACCATCTTTTAAAACCATGCCTTGAGTAATTAATGATTTAAATGGCTCATTTGAAAATAATAATCCTTGGTCTCTTAATAATTTATGAAAAAATCTTGCATACAATAAATGAAGAACAGCATGTTCTATTCCACCAATATAAATATCAACTGGTAACCAATAATTCGCCTCATCTCCAATCATTTTATTATTTTCGTTTGGGGAGCAAAATCTTGACTGATACCAGCTAGACTCAAAAAAAGTGTCCAATGTATCAGTTTCTCTTACTGCATTAAGTCCAGTTTTACTACATTTTGTATATTTCCATGTAGGATGATTTTCTAGATGATTTCCAGTCTTTGAAAAATCAATATCTTCTGGTAACTTAATAGGAAGCTCACTTTTATCAACAGGTAGTATTTGGCCGTCTTCTCTATAAATTATTGGTATTGGGCAGCCCCAGTATCTTTGCCTAGAAATGCCCCAGTCTCTTAGCTTAAAGTTTTTAACGGCCTTGCCTAATTTAGCATTCTCTATATGCTTTATAATAGATTTTGATGCAGATAAACTATTCATACCATTGAAATTAAAAGAATTAATAAGTTTTCCTTTCCCGACGTAAACATCTTTATTTTCGTCGTTATCAATAACTCTTATAATATTTATATTAAATTTCTTCGCAAAATTATTATCTCTTTGGTCGTGTGCTGGTACCCCCATAACTGCTCCTGTACCATATCCGGGAAGAACATAATTAGCTATCCAAATGGGAATCTCTGCTTCTGTAATTGGATGAAATCCATAAAGGCCTGTAAAGATTCCATCTATCTCTTTTTTATCTAATGTTTTTAAATCATTATTCGTTATTAGTGACTTTTTACAGTATTTTTTAATTTCTTCGCTGCAATTCTTAATTAAACTATGGTCAGCAGCTATACCTATAAAAGTTACGCCAAAAAGTGTATCAGGTCGCGTTGTAAATACATTAATACTCTCATTAACAGATGTTTTAAATGATAATTCTGCTCCATTCGACTCACCAATCCAATTTTTTTGCATTGTTATTACATTTTCAGGCCATAATCCTTTTAACTCTTTAAGATCGACCAACAACTCATTTGCATAAGATGTTGTTTTTAAAAACCACTGAGATATATTCTTTTTTTCAACTTCAGCTCCTGATCTCCAACCCTTTCCATCAATAACCTGTTCGTTTGCTAGTACTGTCTTATCAATAGGATCCCAATTAACTAATGACTTCTTCTTATAAACAAGATTTTTTTCAAGCAATTCAATAAAAAACCATTGCTCCCATTTATAATAATCTTCTGAACAAGTTGAAATTTCTCTATCCCAATCATAACTAAAACCTAATAACATAAGTTGATGTCTCATATTGTTAATATTTGAAACCGTCCACTCTTTAGGAGATAAATTATTTTCAATCGCCGCATTTTCTGCCGGCAGTCCAAATGCATCCCAGCCAATAGGATGAAGAACATTTTCCCCAAGCATTCTATGATACCTGGCTAATACATCGCTAATTGTGTAGTTTCTTACATGCCCTATATGAAGATTTCCACTAGGGTAAGGAAACATTGATAAACAATAAAATTTTTTTTTGCTTGTATCTTTGGTAGCTTTAAAAACTTTATTAGAGTACCAATAGTCTTGGGCCTTTTTTTCAATATCTTTTGGGTTGTAATTTTCCTGCATAGCTTTTTTTTGTTATAATAATACTATAAAAGTTAACATAACTTACTTAAAATGTCCGATTATGATCATAAATAAAGAAACACTTGAATTACATTCCAATATTTTCACAAAAAATTTCATTAGAGACTTTTTAAAAACTGAATCTGCTTCCGGCACCCTTTTAATTATATTTAGCATAATCGCAATAATACTATCAAATTCAGAATTATCTAGTTATTACTACATGGTAAAAAATAGCAATATTACAATCAACATAGGTAATTTCTCAATTTCTGAAACAACGCATGAGTGGATTAATGATGGATTAATGTCTATATTTTTTTTTGTTATAGGGCTTGAATTAAAAAGAGAAATGATAAATGGACAGCTATCAAGCGTTTCAAAAGTTTTATTACCTGGATTAGCTGCAATTGGAGGAATGGCTATACCAGCACTTATATATTATTATATAAATTATGCGGAACCACTAGCAATTTCTGGGTGGGCTATACCTACTGCTACTGACATAGCGTTTTCTTTGGCTGTCCTTTCAGTTTTAGGTAATAGAATTCCTGTAAGTCTAAAAATATTTTTGTTATCTCTTGCAATTATAGATGATCTTGGCGCCGTTTTAGTTATAGCTTTATATTACACTGAAGTTATATCTTATATTCATCTATTATATGCTTTTATAACTTTCATCTTATTAATGATATTAAACTACTTTAATATAAGAATTATTAGTATATATATATTTGCTGGAATTTTTTTATGGTATTTTATTTTGCATTCTGGAATTCATACAACTATCGCAGGCGTTATTTTAGCATCGACAATACCTTTCAAAATTGGTAAAAAAAATTTTTCACCGCTAAGATATTTAGAATCAAAGATTCACCCATGGTCAGCATTTGTAATATTGCCTTTATTTGCTTTTTTTAATTCAGACATTAATTTAGATTTAGTAAGCATATCTACGCTATCAAACACAGTACCATTAGGAATTATGTTAGGTTTGGTGCTAGGAAAACCTATTGGTATTTCTGCTATAACATATATGGCTGTAAAATTTAATTTGTGTAACTTACCAAGCAGTATAACAATCTATGATATTATCGGAGTATCGTTTTTATGTGGGATAGGCTTTACCATGAGTCTTTTTATTGACACATTAGCATTTGAGCCAGTTAATGACATGGTAAATTTTGGACAGCAGTATTCAAAATCAGGAATATTTTTTGGATCAATAGTTTCTGGTATAATAGGGTATATAATTTTAAAAATTAGAATAAGAAAAGATGTCTGAGAAAAATAAAACTATTTATAAATCCATTTTAACAGGTAGCGGGTTAATAATCATTTTTGCTGGATTAAAAATTGCAGATAAGATTGTTGTTCCATTCCTTTTAGCAATGTTTATAGCCTTAATATCTTTGCCCCTCCTTAAATATTTCCAATCAAAAAAAATTAATACGCCATTATCGGTTACGCTTGTATTAGTTACAATTATGTCTGTTAGTCTAAGTATAGCTGCATTAATTGGAACATCGCTAAATAGTTTTAGAAAATCTTTGCCAGAATACAAGGAAAAAATCTATCATGAAATAGACAAGCTCTCTACTTTCGCTGAAAAATATGATATTGCAATTAACTCAGATATCATGAATAACTATATTGATCCAACTTTCATTATGCAATTTGTTGCTAATACTATAAGTGCATTTGGTAACGTACTTACAAATTATTTGCTAATTTTGCTAATTGTAATGTTTACTTTACTAGAGGCCGCAGGATTTTCAAATAAACTTAAATTAGCTTTTAAAAATAGTGAAAAATCAATTAATAATTTTAATAATTTTAGCAATAATATGAATAAATATTTAACCATTAAAACCATTGTAAGTATTCTTACAGGCACAATTATATATATATTTTTAACTATTATAAATTTGGATCACGCAATAATGTGGGCGCTAATTGCATTTTTTTTAAACTACATTCCAAGCATTGGTTCTATTATTGCTTCTATTCCTGCCATAATAATTGCTCTTATTCAATACAATATATATTACGCTTTGTTAGTCGCTGGAATTTATATGGCAGTTAATGTAATAATGGGTAGTATTATTGAACCAAAATATTTAGGAAAAGAACTTGGTCTATCAACGCTGATTATTTTTTTATCATTGCTTTTTTGGGGTTGGTTGTTAGGACCAGTTGGAATGCTATTATCTGTTCCGCTAACAATGATCTTAAAAATAGGACTTGAAAGCAATAATGACACTAGATGGATCGCTATACTACTTGGAAGAAACATAAGTAATTAGCTAGATATTTGATTAAAATCCTTGCATATCTTCTTTAATTTATAAAATTTTTCCCTTGAAGCTATGGAAATTAACTGAGTAAAACTTCTATGATTTTCTGTAAAATATTTATCTAATAAATTTTCTTTCAAGAAAAAAGTATTTAAAAATTTTTTTTTATTGAATTTAACTGATTTTATTATTAATAATGGGCAATTTAGTATTTTAGCTACAGCTAAAGATATTGTGTCAGAAGTTGCATCCCAATTTGCGGGAATATTAAAACTATCTATTTCATTTACTGTGGGCATCCACACCAATAATTTCCTCTTACTGTGCATCTTATTAATATTTTGTATCGAATCTACTACTGTAAAATCCTCAATATCTTTTAAAACTTCATTAGTAAATTTCCTCATAGAATCTATAGCAAGCTTGTGAGCTACATAGTCATTATATTTTATTCGGGATTGCTCTTTTCTAACATTATTAGCGTATTTACCTCCACCAAATATTAATAAAAAACTTGTATCCCTTCGTTGCTTAATGGAATTAATCCAAAGTTTAATATATTTTGAGCTTTTAAGGCTTCCGCCAATCTTTATAATTACCACTTATAAATACCATTTGAGAAAAATTTTAAAAAAATTGATACTTTTTCCAAACTTTCATAATATTCATCTAAAGGATCAGAGTCGTGAATTATTCCACCACCAGCTGCAAAATATAATTTATTTCTATGTAGCATAATTGTTCTTATACAAATATTTGTGTCCATATTGTTATTTTCATCAAAATATCCAATAGAACCGCAATATACTTGCCTTTTTCTTTTTTCAAGTTCGTTAATAATTTCCATAGATCTTTTTTTTGGAGCCCCAGTTATAGATCCACCAGGAAAGCAGGCTATCAACATGTCTATAGATGATATATTTTTTTTTAATTTTCCACTAATAGTGCTTACCATGTGATGTACCGACGTAAAGCTCTCGATATCAAAAAGTTTATTTACTTTTACAGAAAAAAGTTCACAACATTTGCTTATGTCATTCCTCAATAAATCTACTATCATCAAGTTCTCAGAAAGATTTTTTTCATCATTCCTTAGTATATCTATTTGTTTATTATCTAATACAGGATCATCAAGCCTTTTTAAAGTTCCTTTAATTGGTTTTGTTTCAACTTTATTTTCCACAATAGATATAAATCTCTCGGGAGAAGAGCTAATTACGTACCTGTCATTTATTTTTAAAAAAGCTGAGTATGGAGCTGGATTTATTTTTCTAATATTTTTATATATATCCCAGGGATTTCCAGAATAATTAGATTCAAAATTTTGTGAGTAATTAACTTGATAACAGTCTCCGTTACTAATGTATGATTTAATACGTTTAATATCATTAATATATTCATTTTTAGTAGTTTTTTGAACAAAATTAGAAAAACTATAATTTAAGTCATAAGATATAGTTAAATTATGTTTATTAATTTTTTCTAATAAAGCATTTATAAAAGGATTGAGTTTTTGGCAGGTTAACCATGATTTTTTGTCAGCATGATCAACTATTATGGCCCAATCATAAAAACCAACAGCTATATCTGGGAATGAATCATTGGTATTATCAGTATTTTGTAAAGAGTCATAACCAAAATACCCAATAATACCGTTGTTGAATGGAATATTATTGTTAGATTGATTACGAAAATAATATTTTTTTATTATATCAATTGGATTATCATAAAAAGATGACACTAAATTTTCATTCTCTACGGTAACATTTTTACCATAACTTGTTATTTTAATATAAGGATCGCATGAAATAATATCATATCTACCAGAATTACTAATATCAAAACAACTATCTAAAAAAACAAACCAGTCGTTTTTATGTAGCATCTCTCCATAAACTGAAGAATTTTCATAATACTTTATTTCATATTTATGCATATTATTTTTTATTAAAAAAATTTGTAACTACTAAAGCAGATGGTAAATTACAATAAATTAAATTTTCATCTATTGTATCAGGAATATTAAAATATTTATTTTTAGATATATTGATGTAATTTATTTTATGTAATCTACACATATCTTTTATCAAAAATTTTCCTTCACCAACAGAGCTTATATTTAATTTTTTAGTATTTTTAAATATTAAATTTACATTTTTATATATTTTCTCTATTAATAGATTTTTTATATAAAATACCGTCTTTTCAATTTCATCTTTATCTTTATCTTTAAAGTCTAGTCCAATCGTTCTAGCAATTCTAATAAGTGAATTTTTATTCGAATAGTCCCTATTATCAGCCCCTATATAGTCTAGAGTAGAAAAATTTATATCCTGGGTTATATTAAATACATCTCCTGTAGTTGCAAATAATTCTCTAATTAATGGTAATTTACTTCCTTTATACATAACATAATCAGCAACCATAGGTATGGGGGTTCTTATAACTCCCAAATATAATAAATTATAATTCTTTAACCTGTCATAATCTGTAAGATTAAATTTAATATCAATATCATTGTATATAAAGTCTGTTGTCGTTGAACCGATATCAATAAGTAAATCTATATTATTATCGAGATCAACTAACTTTTTTGTAAGCAACCAATTCGTTGAGAATAAATTTTTTGGGCAGGTTATTGCGGCATTATATTCAATATATTCACCCAGATTACTATAAAAAAATATTTTACCAAAAAGCGTGGTATTACAAATTTTAATAACAGAAATAATACCCTTATCTCTATTAATAAAATTATCACAAGATTCAGCTGTAATAGTAATGTAATTAGAGACATTAAATAATTTATATTGACTCGATATTAAGTTAAAAAAATTGGAAAGTTCATTTAAATTATCCCAAATTTTAATATTTTTAAAAATAACGTTAATAATTATAAAATTATTATCAAACACAGTAACTTTAGTATTTGCGCCGCCGATATCAAAACCTATATAAATATTATTTTTCATCGTTAATTATAATTGAAACGTGTGAGTTATTATTTATACTAAATTTAAATTTCTCATTATATAAAATATTTAATGGATTAAAACCAAGAGACTCATTTAAACCGACATAAGATGTAGTTAATCTTGGATTAATTTCCAGGAATAAAATTTTATTATTTTTTGTTAAGATAGCGTCGATACCAAAAAAACCATTATAACCAACAAAATTTTCCATAAGATCATCAACCAATTTTTTAAATTTTCTGTATAAATAATTATATTTGCCTATATGTATACGATCCAATTTTATGCATCTTTTTGAAAAAATCTTATAAATTTGCTCATTTATTGAGACTATATATAATTTATTATTTTTAGAAATAACATTAATCCCGATAATAACACCAGCAATATATTCTTGAAAAAAATGACTTGTTGATAATAAATGGGAATTGGCACAAATATCATTTCTATTCTTAAAAATATAGGATTCTTCTGCGCCAATGCCATCAATTTTTTTTGCGATAATTGGCAATGTGCTATTAATTACATCAAAGTCTAAGTACGTATTTATTTTGCTACTAGGTAAATTTTTAATATTTTTGTAAAATAAAATTTTATTTGTTGTGACATTTATAAACCGACTTGTGCAATTCAGTAATTTAATATTTCTTTTTTCAAGCGCTCTAATAATTTTGTAAAGATTGCGATTTTGCTCAGGGGCTAATACAATTACATTATCAAATGTTTTTTTATACATAATTATATTATCAACTACATTTTTTTTATAATCTCTAGTGTAAGTAGTAATATTTTTTGAAATATTTTTATATTTTTTATTAGTCAAAAATGATATATTTGAATTAGGAAAATAATCATCTAAATCATTAATTAATGAGCTAACTATTAATTTTGCTTCTGTAATTAGATTTTCTGGTGTATTTTTATTATATTCTTCACCTAATATTTGTTCGTAAACTAAAATATCCATAATAAAATGAAATTAATCCCTGCAATTGATCTTAAAAATAATAAAGTAGTACTAGCTAAAAATGGTTCCAGAGATAAATATATTGAGATTCCAAAAAATATTGCCCCAAGTTCTTCCCCTATAGCATTTATTAAGCATTTATTGTCATTTCATCATTTTAGCACAATATATTTAGCAGATTTAGACTCAATTAATATTTTTAATTCTTATGGAAATAAAATTAATGAAATTATTAGCACTTATAAGCACATAAATTTTATTATTGATAATGGCGTAAATAATTATTCTCAAATAAATATTTATGAAGGAACAAATTACAAGCAAATTATTGGAACAGAAACTTATATAGAATACAAAAAACTTCAAAATAATACTACGACTAAATATATTTTATCCCTAGACTATAAAAATAATGCAATTTTATCAAAAAATAATGAATATACTATGTTAAAACCAAGTGATGTAATATGTATGAGTATTGATAATATTGGAACACTTAATGGGCCTAGTTATAAAAATCTAGAAAGCACTAAAAAATTATACCCAAATTCGAATATTATTGTATCAGGAGGCCTTAGAAATATGGAAGACTTATTTAAGCTTAGAGAAAAAGGCTATAATGATATAATTTCTCTAACCGCAATTTTAGAAAAGAAAATTAATTATAATAATAAATTACTTATATAAAAATGAAAATTTCTTGTCTAGTAACAAGGTAATCTGATTAAAAACATTTTTTTTGTCAGCATTTGCATTAATAATAGAAATTCTATTATCATGCTCTTTTATCTGATACATGTATCCATCATAAACTTTATTAAAAAATTCACTATCTAATATTTCAAATCTGTCTTTATTTTTATTTTTTGGGAATCTTTTTTTAGCTATTTCGTATTTTAGATCAAAGAATACTGTTAAATCTGGCATTACATTATAAGTAAATAATTCTATCAAAGATTTAATTTTCTTTAAATCAACACCCTTTCCAAAACCTTGGTACGCAATTGATGCGTCAATATATCTATCACATAAAACCCACGTGCCTTGAGATAATTTTGGTTTTATAATTTCTGAAATATGTTGGTTTCTTATTGAAAATATTATTAGTAATTCTGCTTCAGATGTAATTACTGATTTTTTATTAAGCAATATATCTCTTAATGACTCTCCAAATTTTGTACCACCAGGTTCTCTTGTGCAATAAACTTCAATACCCCTTGCTTCTAGGTACTCTCTTATTGAATTTATTGTAGTTGATTTTCCAACGCCCTCAATACCTTCAAAACTTATTAATTTTCCATCACTCATAATGTATTTACTTTTGGTGTTTATTAACTGCTTTTACATGATCATTATAATCAGTTGAAAATATATGTTTACCTTTTTTATTAGCGACAAAATATAAAAATTTACTTTTAATAGGTTTGCTAGCTGCTCTAATAGATTCTTCACCAGGCGAACATATAGGTGTTTTAGGTAATCCATATATCTTGTATGTATTATATTCATTAGTTGTTTGTAAATCTTTCTTTGTGATATTACCTTTATAATCCTTAATTCCATATATAACTGTAGGGTCTGCCTGTAATCTCATATTTATATTTAATCTATTTACAAATACACTAGAAATTATAGGCCTTTCAAAATCATTAGCTGTCTCCTTTTCTATGATTGAGGCCATAATCAGCATGTCATATGGGGATTTATATGGTAGGGAATAATCTCTATTTTTCCAATATTTTTTTAACATAGCAATCATTTTATTAGAACACAAAGTCAGTAAAGTATCGTCAGTAATACCTGATGCAAATTTGTAAGTATCGGGAAAACATAATCCCTCAGGATTATCAATACCAAGCTTAATAAAGTAAGAATTTTTTAAAAAAGAATAACTGCCATTAATCTCTTTAATAGAATTATTATTTTCAAGACTACTAATTATATTATAAAAAGATGACCCTTCTATAATTGTAAAAAATTCATATTTAGTAATACCTTTAATAAATTTAATAAGCAAATCAAATTCAGTATCACTACCAGACAAATAATATTTACCCGTTTTAAACTGTGGGTAAATATCAAAAACATATGCAAAAACTTTGAAACGAAATTTTGAATCAATAATATTTAATTTATGTAACTCATTAACAGTGAAGCTAATACTTCTACCTTCATTAATATTATATATAGACTTTACATCACGATTTATATTTCTATTAAAAGAAAAATTTAAGTATGATAAAAATATTAATATTAATATTGAAAATATAAAAATAATAATTTTAGGAGTTAATATTTTATTAATAGATATCTTCATTAATTTTTTTTATTAAATTGTTGATATGTAAATTACTTTTATATTTATAAGTATCTATTGATTTAATATTCCATATTAATCTAATTGAATTACAAAAAAAAGCTCCATCAAATTTATCAATATTACTTTTTTTTATTTTTTTAAATTTAACAAGATATTTATCTTTCCTTAAATTGCTAATTATCATAGATCGCATAATACCTTCTACGCCGCAATTTTTTAATAAGGGCGTATAAAATATATTATTTTTAACAAAAAATATATTACTAGATACACCCTCTATTATAAAATTATTTTTATCACATAAAATTATTTCTGGATTCTTTTTAGTTAATTCCTCACTAGCTATTACCTGCTCTAATCTGTTTAAATGCTTAATTTTTGAAAATCTATTATTGTTTTCTAGAATATTTTTCGAAAATTTTGTGCACACACCCTCATTAATATATTTATTTGGATATTTTGGAATCTTAGATGTTGAGATAATTATGTTAGGTTTAATTCTTCCTATATTTATATTATAACCTCTTTTTTTTGCTGTTCCTCTCGTAATAGTAATACTTAGAACGCAGCTAGTCTCATCTTTTAGTGCTTTTACTATTAATTTGGTTAAAACTGTATAATCAAGATATTTAATTTTTAATGATGAGCAACCAGCTTTTATTCTTTTTATATGAAGAGAAAGATTTACTGGTATTTTATCAACTACCAATATAGTTTCAAATATACCGTCGCCGTATAAAAAACCCCTATCAAATATTGAAATACTTGAGCTAGGTTTTCCGTTAACTAAATTCATACTTACATACGTTTAAAAATCAATGTGCCATTAGTACCGCCAAAACCGAATGAGTTTGACATAGCAATATTGATCTCAGATTCTCTAGCTGTATTTGGAATATAATCTAAGTCACATTCTGGATCTTGATTATTTAAATTAATAGTCGGAGGCATGACATTGTCTTTAATTGCTAAAATACAAAAAACTGCTTCTACTCCACCTGCTGCGCCTAAAAGATGCCCTATCATGGATTTTGTAGAGCTTATTGGAGTCTTTTTAGCATTCTCAATGCCAAGGGCTGACTTTATAGCATCTGTCTCTGCCTTATCTCCTGCTGGTGTAGATGTTCCATGGGCATTTATATAATTAATTTGATCTTCGTTTAATGATGCTTCTTTTAAAGCCTGCTTCATGCATTTTGATGCACCCAAACCACCTGCTGCTGGTTGCGTCATATGATGAGCATCACTGTTCATTCCAAATCCTACAATCTCGCAATATATTTTAGCACCACGTTTTTTTGCATGCTCATAATCTTCCATAACAACAATCCCAGCTCCATCACCTAATACAAAACCATTTCTATTTATATCCCATGGTCTGCTAGCTTTTTCAGGATCATCATTATTAGTAGAACAAAGTGCTTTAGCTGATGCAAAACCTCCTATACCTAATGGGCATGTTGCCATTTCTGCTCCCCCAGCTATCATGCAGTCAACATAACCATGTTTAATTAATCTAGCCGCATCGCCAATACTATGTGTGCCTGTTGCGCATGCAGAAACCAAGGACATATTTGGGCCAGTAATACCATACATAATTGATAAATTACCAGAAACCATATTAATAATGCTGCTTGGAACAAAAAAAGGAGATATTTTTCTAGGGCCGTTCTCTAAAAATTTTCCGTAATTTCTTTCTATATAAGGAAGTCCACCAATCCCTGAGCCAATAGATACTCCTATTCTATCGCTATTCTCTTCTGTGATTTCGATTCCAGAATCTTTAATGGCCATTGCACTCGCACCAATACCATAATGAATAAATGTATCCATTTTTCTTTGTTCTTTTGCGCTAATAAAATCATCTACATTAAAGCCAATCACAGAACCAGATATTTGAACTGAAAATGATGACGCATCAAAGGAATCAATCTTTCTAATGCCACTAACTCCATTCTTAATATTGTCCCAGGCAGTATTTACAGTGGATCCAACAGGAGTAACTAAACCTAATCCTGTTATTACTACACGTCTAGTATTATCTGTCATATTAAATTATGTGTTTTATAAATATATTAATAACGCTACTTGCTGTTTGCATTCACATAAGCATTTGCTTGTGAAACTGTTGTAATTTTTTCTGCTTCTTCATCTGGAATTTCGCAATCAAATTCTTCTTCTAAAGCCATTACTAATTCTACCGTATCCAACGAATCAGCTCCTAAATCATCTACAAAAGAAGCGTTTTCTGTAATTTTATCTTCTTTAACCCCTAGCTGCTCCATTATTACTTTTTTTACTCTATCTTGGTTGCTCATGCTGTCCCCTATTTAGTTGTAAAGCTTTTAAAAACTCGCTTATTTTATTAAATTAATGCAAGATAATCCAGAAATTATTGCTATTGCATAAAATTGCTATTGCATAAAAAGGCCACCATTTACATTTATAGTCTCGCCAGTAATGTATGATGCCCTATCAGATGCTAAAAAAGATACCGCGTAAGCAATATCTTCAGCATGCCCCATTTTAATCATTGGTATATTTTTTGAAATTTGCTCTTTTTGAGCATCATTTAACTTATCCGTCATATCTGTTTCAATAAAGCCTGGTGACACACAATTCACAGTTATACCCCTTGTGGCGACCTCTTTAGCAAGTGATTTACAAAAACCAATCATACCGGATTTACTGGTAACATAATTTGTTTGCCCAGCATTTCCAGTGCTAGCTACAACTGAAGATATGCATATTATCCTTCCTTTTCTCTTTTTTATCATGGATTTAAGAAAGGTTTTTGACACTCTATATAAAGAGTTTATATTTGTATTTATAACATCAAGCCATTGACTATCATCCATACGTATTAATAGACTATCATTTGTAATGCCAGCATTATTAACCAATATATCCGGAGTATCAGAATAATCGTCATTAATCTCATTAAATAAATTATCTATAGATTCTTGGTTTCTAATATCTAACTTATAAGCTTTTCCGTCAATTTTATTAGCTACAAGTTCATTTTTTAAAGAATTTACTGATTTTTCACTAGTTCCTGTGCCAAGGACAATATAATTATGTTTAGACAATTCTTTAGCAATTGCTAAACCAATTCCTCTTGATGCTCCCGTGATTAAAACTATTTTTTTATCGCTCATATACTGCTCAATGTTTCTAAAGCCATTTCTAGGCTATTACAATCAGATACAGATAATGATTTTATACTATTATCAATTCTTTTGTTGAAAGATGTTAATACTTTACCTGGGCCAAGCTCTAATAGTAAATCAACACCTTGTTGTTCAATAAATTCAATTGTTTCAACCCATCTTACTGGAGAATACATTTGTCTAATTAGAGCATCTTTAATACGCGCATCTGTATCTTGAATTTTTACATCTACGTTATTAACAATGGGTACATTAGGCTTTAAAAAATTTACGCTATTAACGTATTGCTTGTAAGTTTCTGATTGTTCGTGCATTAAAATTGAATGGGCTGCAACACTTACAGGCAAAGGAACAACTTTTTTTGCTCCACTTGATGCTAAAAGTTCAGACAACTTATCTACACCTTGAGATGAGCCAGATATTACAATTTGTCCAGGAGCATTAATATTAGCAATACTAACATCACTTAACCCGCTTTGTTCATATACATCATTAAGATCTTGATAACTAATACCAATAACAGCAGACATTTTTCCTTTAGGAGAATCTTTCATACATATTGCTCGCCTTTTAACCAACTTAATTGCATCCTTAAATTTTAAGCTTTCAGCAGCACACAAAGCAGTATATTCGCCAAAGCTATGCCCTGCCATGAAAATTGGTATTTCACCACCCTCATAATTCCAAACTTTCCATACAGAATACGCAGAACAAAGCATAATTGGTTGTGTAAATTCTGTATCATTTATTTTTGAGTCTGGTCCATTTTTCGTAATTTTCCATAGATCGCAAGACAGTAAATCCGACGCCTCTTCAAAAATATCAGACACAATACTATAAGAACTTTTAAGATCTTTTAACATTCCTATACTTTGTGAACCTTGTCCTGGAAATAGAATGCCTATACTCATTTTTAAAATCCTATAAAAATATATTTATAAAAAAATTATACGTAGAACCAAATATACTAAATACATCAAAATTCTGATATACTTTCTATTAAGTTTTTTAACTTAAAAACGAAAAAAATACAATATTTAATTTAACAAAAATACAAAAAACTATGGCAAAAGAAGAGCATATAGAAATGGAAGGAACAGTTGTTGATACACTTCCTAATACCATGTTTAGAGTTGAATTAGAAAATGGACATATAGTAACAGCACATATCTCTGGAAAAATGAGAAAAAATTACATAAGAATTTTAACTGGTGATAAGGTTACAGTAGCTCTAACGCCTTATGATTTAACAAAAGGTAGAATTACATTCAGGGATAGATAAAAATTATCTATTATGTCATGGGTGCCTCACATAACTGTTGCTTCAATAATTGAAAAAGATAATAAATTTTTGCTTGTAGAAGAGTATGTTAAGAACATGCTTGTGATAAACCAGCCCGCAGGACATCTTGAAGAACATGAAACTCTTGAAGAGGCTTGCGTTAGGGAAACACTTGAGGAGACAGCATATTTAGTTAAAGCTGATTACTTGGTTGGTATTTACCAGGAAAGAAAAAAAGGTAGTTTAGACATGTATTTAAGATTTTGTTTCAAATGCTCAATTATTGAAAAAAATTTAGAAAAAAAAATTGATAAAGATATAGTAAATACATTATGGTTATCGCGGGAGGACTTACTAAAACCAGAAATTAACTTAAGAGGCAATATGGTTTTAGCATGCATAAATGATTATTACGATAATCAAAAATACTCAAAAAAAATTATAAATTCTCTATTTAATACATGAAAGAAAAAGTAATTATAGGTGTTTCAGGCGGCGTTGATTCTTCTGTTGCAATGAAATTACTTAAAGATAGTGGATACAACTTAGAAGCTATTTTTATGAAAAATTGGGACGAGGACGATATAACAAATGGTTGTAATGCAAAAGAAGACCTTATGTATGCAAAAGACGCATGTGAAATACTTAATATAAATCTTCACACCGTAAATTTTTCAGATCAATATTGGAATAATATATTTATAGATTTTATTGATAACTATAAAAAGGGTTATACGCCAAATCCTGATATCTTATGCAATAAATATATTAAGTTTAAAGTATTTATTGAATATGCAGAAAGTTTGGGGGCAAAAAAAATAGCCACAGGACATTATGCTAAAATAATAAAAGACAATAATGTACACTATCTGGGAATTCCAAAAGACCCAAAAAAAGATCAAACTTATTTTTTACATACTTTAGATCAAGTTCAACTTTCTAAGGTTATATTTCCACTCTCAGACCTATATAAAAGTGAAGTTAGGGATATTGCTAAAAAAAATAATTTTAAGGCTTTCAATAAAAAAGACAGTATGGGAATATGTTTTATTGGTAACAAAAAATTCAAAAACTTTATATCTAAATACATTGACAATAATCCTGGTGATATTGTAAGTAGCGATAATAAGCTACTTGGAAAACATAATGGAATGTTTTACACAACAATCGGACAAAGAGAAGGTATTGGTTTAGGGGGAATTAAGAATGAAAAAGAGCTGCCTTGGTATGTTTATAAGAAGGATTTAAAAAATAACACGTTGTATGTATGTCAAGGCAATGATAATAGTCTTTTATTTCATAAACAAATATATATTAAAGATCTACATATTATTAATAATGACGAAAATAATATTTTAAATAAAAATTTGAAGTGTCAAATTAGACACTTAGGAAATAAACATAAATGCACGGTAAATAAAGTTAATAATAAAATATACAATGTTTCTTTAGAAGAATCTTTAAGGGCGCCTGCACCAGGCCAATCGCTTGCAATATTTGATCAAACCAAATGTCTTGGTGGAGGCATTATAACAAATGTTTAAATTAACAAGTATTGATGATAATTATATTATGTCGTTGTGTGCATTATTACAATGCGCATATTTAATAGATAAAATATCTATATCAAATCAAAAGATTACAAATGAAATAGAAATTTTAATAAATAGCATATATATCAAAGATACGAATATTAGTGCAGATATATATGTAAATAAAAAAAATTTATTTTTGGGATTTAATACTCTTAAACAACTATTAACTGGGAGAAATGATTTATCATTAATTAATGTCCAAAAATACATATTATCTATATTATTAATTCAAAAAAATTTAAATAAAATTAATACCTTGAAGGATTTAATTAGAAAAAAAATTGATAATTACCATGAAAATAGTATGATGGCTACTAATTTAGATGACCTAATTTTATATTCTGAAGCTATTTATACTGATCATATAAGTATTATCCAGCCTAGAGTAATTATATCTGGAAAAAAAGAATATTTAGAAGAAAATTCTTCACTAATAAGGGCATTATTATTAAGTGGAATAAGAGCAGCAGTTCTATGGTCAAATCATGGTGGGACAAAATGGCAGCTTATGTTCAGAAGAAAAGAAATTTTAAATAAATGTAACAAATTTTTTATGTGACATATAACAAGGATAAATTTTAATGAATAATAGCTTTAATACAAAAACAAATATAAATTGTAATGGAAAAGAATATACGATATTTGATATATCTAAAATAGATGGAGTTGAAAAACTACCATACTCAATAAAAATTTTATTAGAAAATTTAGTTAGAAACGAAGATAATTTGACAGTAACAAAAAAAGATATTGAGTCCATTGTAGATTGGCAAAAAAACGCAACTAAAAAAGAAATCGCCTTCAGGCCTGCGCGTGTTTTAATGCAAGATTTTACTGGTGTTCCAGCAGTGGTAGACTTAGCTGCTATGAGAGATGCTATAAAGAAGTTAGGTAAAAATCCTAATGATATAAACCCATTGCAACCAGCAGAATTAGTAATTGATCACTCAGTACAAGTTGATAATTTTGGCAGCAAAGATGCTTTTAGTCTTAATGCGAAACTTGAATATCAAAGAAACCTTGAAAGATATAAATTTTTAAAATGGGGTCAATCAACTTTCTCTAATTTTAAAGTTGTTCCTCCGGATACAGGGATAGTTCATCAAATAAATATAGAATATTTAGCTAGATGTGTATTTACTGATAATATTGATAACAAATTATATGCTTACCCAGATACAGTTGTTGGAACAGATTCACATACAACAATGATTAACGGAATAGGTATTTTAGGATGGGGAGTTGGTGGAATTGAAGCAGAAGCATCAATGCTTGGTCAGCCAATTTCTATGCTGATACCAAAAGTTGTAGGATTTAAATTAACAGGTGAATTGCCTGAGGGAACAACTGCCACAGATCTTGTTTTAAATATTGTAGAAATACTCAGAAAACATGGTGTAGTTGGTAAATTTGTAGAGTTTTATGGTAGTGGTTTAGACAATTTATCTATAGGAGATAGAGCAACAATTGCAAATATGGCTCCTGAATATGGCGCAACTTGCGGTATTTTTCCTATTGATGAAGAAACTATTGATTATATGAGATTATCAAATAGAGACGCATCCCAGATTGAATTAATTAAACAGTATTCATCAAAAATAGGATTAACAAGAAATGATTGTGAAAAAGCACAGTATTCTGAAAATATTGATCTAGATATATCATCCATCATGCCTTCTATATCAGGACCAAAAAGACCTCAAGATAGAATTGATTTAAAAGACTCTAAAAAATTTTATAATAAAGAATTAGAAATTATATCTCCATCAAATAAACCGTCAAAAATAACTATCAATAATAATACATTTAATATTGATAATGGAGATATAGTAATTGCAGCAATAACTTCATGCACTAATACATCTAACCCAAGTGTTATGATTGCTGCTGGCTTGGTCGCAAAAAAGGCTAGAGAATTAGGATTAGAAAGAAAACCATGGGTAAAAACTTCTCTTGCGCCAGGATCAAGAGTTGTTATGGAGTATCTAAAAAATTCAAATTTAATAAAACCTATGGAAGAATTAGGTTTTCATAACGTAGGTTACGGATGCACAACTTGCATAGGAAATTCTGGACCGCTAATAAAAGAAATTAGTGATGGTATTAAGAAAAATAATCTTATAGTAGCATCAGTACTATCTGGCAACAGAAACTTTGAAGGCAGAATTCATTCCGAGGTTAAATTAAATTATTTGGCGTCACCGCCATTAGTAATAGCATATTCAATAGCAGGCACTATGAATATTGATATAATAAATGAACCTCTAGCGGTCAAAGATGACGGGGAGGAAATATTTTTAAAAGATATTTGGCCATCTAATTCAGAAGTTAATAAAATTTTAAAGTCCTCATTAACGCCAGAGCAATTTAAGCTATCTTATGAAAATATATATGATGGCAAAAAAGAATGGAAAGATATTAATATTAAAACAAATAATCAATACGAATGGGGTGATTCAACATATATAGCTAATCCACCATATTTCGACAATATGTCAAAAGAAGACATTGTTGTAGATGAAATATCTTCTGCGCGTGTACTTGCTTACTTAGGGGACTCAGTAACAACTGATCACATATCGCCAGCTGGCAATATAAAAGAAGATAGCCCTGCTGGCAAATATTTAATTAGTAAGAATGTTAAGCCGAGTGAATTTAATTCATATGGATCAAGAAGAGGAAATCATCATGTAATGATGAGAGGTACTTTTGCAAATATTAGATTAAGAAATAAATTAGTTCCAGATATCGAGGGTGGATATACTTTACATCTCCCGTCAAATAATGAAATGACGATTTTTGATGCTGCTATGAAATATAAAAAAGAAAATGTTTCAACAATTATTATTGCGGGAAAAGAATATGGTAGTGGGTCCTCAAGAGATTGGGCTGCTAAAGGACCAAAACTTCAGGGTGTAACAGCAGTACTAGCAGAAAGTTTTGAAAGAATACACAGATCTAATCTTGTAGGAATGGGAATTTTGCCGCTTCAATTTAAAGATGGTGAAAGTGGGGACACATATAATTTAACTGGGACAGAGAAATATACTATAAAAGGCATAAATAGCGGTTGCTCTAAATATGTTATGATTGAGGCAGATGATGGTGTAAACAAAAAAATATTTAAGGCAAATGTTAGAATTGATACTCCTCAAGAAATTAAGTATTTTAAAAGTGGCGGAATCTTACAATACGTTTTAAAACAAATTGCTTCTTAAGTTTTTATTTTATACCGCCCTTTGTTAACAGCAAAGGGTCTAATAATTTTTTTAACTCTTTTTCTGAAAGGTTCGTTTCCTTTAAAGCAACTTCAATAATTGGCAATCCAAGTTTATATGCTTTTTTAGCAATATATGCGCCCTTTTCATAACCAATAATTCTATTTAAAGCCGTTACTAAAATTGGATTTGAATTTAGCGATGTTTTTATAGTTTCCTTATTTACTTCAAAATCGCGAATGCATTTTTTAGACAAGCTAATAGCAGTATTAGAAATAATATTAGAACTCTGAACAATGTTGTATGCAATAACTGGCAAAGCAACATTAAGTTGAAAGTTACCAGACTGTCCGCATAACATTATCGTAGTATCATTTCCTACTACTTGATAGCACGCCATTAATGCAGATTCTGGAATTACTGGATTCACTTTTCCAGGCATAATACTGCTACCCGGCTGCAATGCTTTTAAAGTAATATCGCTAATTCCTGCTCCAGGTCCAGAGTTCATCCATCTAAGATCGTTAGATATTTTAATTAACGAAATCGCTATTGCTCTAAGATTTGCACTATAAAGAACAACATCATCTTGAGAGCTCGAACCTTCAAATTTATTTTTTTTATCAATATACTTTAATTTAGAATTTTTATTTAAAGCAACTAAAAATTCTTTCGTAAATAATTTGTGTGCATTAATTCCTGTTCCTACAGCAGTGCCACCGATAGTTAATCTTTTCAATCTTAAAAGTGTGTTTTTTAAACTGGATATATTGTCATCAACTTGAGATTTCCAACCTGATAATTCTTGCTCAAAAGTTATAGGCATAGCATCCATAAGATGTGTTCTACCTGTTTTAACAACATTTCTTAATTTTTTAGATTTAGAATCAATCTCTTTTGATAATAGAACTAATGATGGCAATAACTTGGTATTGGCTATAGAGTAAGCACAATGATTTATTGCTGACGGAATAACATCATTTGAGCTTTGAGACATATTAACATGGTCATTAGGATGAAGTTTTATTTTAAATTTTTTCTTTGAAATATTTGATATAACTTCATTAACATTCATGTTGGTACTGGTACCTGATCCAGTTTGAAAAACATCTATGGGGAAGTTTTCATCGACATATGATTTTTGTAAAAATTCAGCACTTCTTACAATAGTCTCGCATATTTTCTTATCTATTAAACCAAGCTTATAATTAGCTTTTGCAGCAGCAATTTTTACGTGCAAAATACTAGATATAAATTCTCTAGGCATAACAAGATCGCTAATTAAAAAATTATCAACTGCCCTTTGGGTTTGCGGTCCATATAAAGCATCTGAAGGAATTTTTACATCACCCATACTATCGTTCTCTACTCGAAATTTATTAACTTTTTTATTCATTGATTTAGTATCTCTTATTAACATTGACTATATAATTATAGTATAATCTAATTGTATATTACTACTGCAAAGTTGAAAAATGGCAAATAAAAATAATGATTACTCATTAAAAGCAATATCTCCAATAGATGGGAGGTATTCATCGCAGATAGACCAGCAAATTATAGACACAAATAGCGAATACGGGTTAATCAAAAATAGGCTTTATGTAGAAATAAAATGGTTTATTTTCTTATCAGCATTAAACCCAATTAAGAAAAGATTTGCGATAAATAAATCAGAAAAAGAATACCTTCTTAATATAAATAAAAATTTTGGAATTAATGACGCCAAAGAAATTAAAAATATTGAAAAAATTACAAATCATGATGTAAAATCTATAGAATATTTTTTAAAAAACAAATTTGATAAACATAAATCCTTAAAAAATAAAAAGGAATTAATACATTTCTGTGCTACTTCTGAAGATATTAATAATATATCGTATGCGCTAATGTACAAAGATACAAAAGTAATTTTATTAAATAAAATAAATGATCTTTTAAAAATAATAAAAATAAACGAGATTAAATATGCAGACACTCCTATGTTATCTAGAACTCATGGACAAAAAGCTACCCCAACTACTTTTGGAAAAGAATTAAAGGTTTTCACTTCTAGAATTGTGAAGCAAAAAGAATTAATGAAAACTAGAAAAGTTTTTGCAAAAATGAATGGTGCTGTTGGAAACTATAATGCTCACCTTTTTGTTCTGCCTGAAATTAAATGGGATGTTACAACTAAAAAATTTTTAAAATCGCTTGGTCTTGAGCAAAATGAATATACTACTCAAATAGAAAATCATGATTGGTTATCAGAGTCCCTGAATGATATTACTATGATAGCAAATATACTTTTAGATTTTTCTAGAGATATATGGTTATACATAATGCTTGATTATTTAAAACAAAAAAATATAAAAAATGAAATTGGCTCTTCAACAATGCCTCATAAAGTAAATCCAATTGACTTTGAAAATGCAGAAGGTAACTTAGAAATTACTTCTACATTAAGCCAATCAATTAGCAGAAAGTTATTATCATCTAGACTTCAAAGAGACCTTAGTGATTCTACAGTTTTGAGAAATCTTGGTGTTATATATTCTCATTTTTATTTATCTATAATATCATTAATAAAAGGCATGAATAAGATTGATATTAATCTCAAAAAAATTAATTCTGACTTAGATAATAGCTGGGAAGTTCTTGCAGAACCAATACAAATAGTTATGAGATACCACAACATTAAAAATAGTTATGAGATTATTAAAGACGCCACAAGAGGTAAAATAATAGATAAAGATTCAATAGCATCTATAATTAACGGTTGTGATCTTGATGATAATCTTAAGAAAAAATTATTAAAGCTAAAACCAAGAGATTATATTGGATTAGCAAATAAACTTACACTAAAAAGAAATTAGATAATGAAGTACTGCAGTACAAGAAACTCGAATTTAAATAAATCATTTGATGAAATTATTATAGAAGGCTTAGCGCCAGATGGCGGTTTGTATATGCCAAAATCTTGGCCGAAACTAAATACGGAAGAAATATTTAATAATAATATAAGCTATTCAGAACTTTCTACAATAATACTTTCAAAATATCTTGGGGGTACAATTAACAATTCTGAACTAGAGAAAATATCAAAACAAACCTATAAAGTATTTACTCATGAAAAAATAGCTCCTTTAATTAAATTAAAAGATAATTCATATATATTAGAGCTCTTTCATGGGCCCACATATGCATTTAAGGATTATCCTCTTCAAATGTTAGGAAATTTATTTCAGCATTACTTAAATAAAAATAATCAGAATATTACTGTAATCGGCGCAACATCTGGCGATACGGGTTCTGCAGCAATTGAAGCATGCAAGGATAAAGATAATATTAAAATATTTATTCTTCACCCGAAAGATAAAACATCTGAAATACAAAGAAAACAAATGACATCAGTTCTATCAAATAATGTTTACAATATATCAATCAATGGTACGTTTGATGATTGTCAAAATATTGTAAAAAAATTATTTGTTTCTAACGACCTGAAAAGTAAAACAACATTATCAGCTATAAACTCTATAAATTGGGCAAGAATAATTTCTCAGTCTGTATATTTTTTTTGGGCTTATATTCAAGCTAATAATTTTAATAAAAAAGTTAACTTTATTGTTCCAACTGGAAATTTTGGCAACGTATATGCTGCTCATATTTCTGGACTAATGGGGTTGCCAATTAATAAGCTTTTTGTAGCTACAAACTCTAATGATATTATGCACAGAACAATTTCAAATGGAGACATGTCACTAAAAGATGTTAAAAGCACAATAAGTCCTAGTATGGATATACAAATATCTAGTAATTTTGAAAGACAATTATTTGAATCTCTTAATTATAATTCTAAAGATTTAAACAATCTTATGAAATCATTTCTGGAGAATAAAAAATATGACTTAAGCGGTAAAATATTAAACCATTTACAATTATTTTATAAGTCAAAAAGCATTAACGATAAATTAACATTGGATACTATTAAGGATATTTATGATAAACACAACTATATATCTGACCCACATACCGCAACAAGCTTAAGTATACTTAATGAGCTTGATAATAATGATATAAATATAGCTTTAGCATGCGCACATCCAGCTAAGTTTCCTAATTCTATTAAAATGTCTATTGGAGAGTACCCAATTCAACCTAAATCACTTAAAGATTTAATTTCCTTAGAAGAAAAATATATAAATTTAGATAATAATACTGAACTAGTTAAAAATTATATAATTGAAAATATTTAAAATTATTAATTCAGCTCTTCAATTCTTATTTTTATTATTTTATCTTTAACAACTTCTAAATTTTCAATATCAACCAATGCATCTGTAATATTTTTTTCTACAACGGCATGCGTTACTAATACTATTGGAACAAACTCATCATTAATTAAGTCTTCCTTTTGAAGAATAGATTCAATACTTATTGACTTACTTCCAAATATTTTTGTTATGCGAGCTAAAACTCCAGGTTCATTTATAACTCTTATTCTTAAGTAGTATCTTGATTTTATTTCTCTAATATTTAAGATATTTTCTTTAGACTGAGAGCCCTGCTGATAACTTTGCAGTGGCACACTTACGTTACTTTTTGATATTATTTTTCTGGATATATCAATAATATCTGAAACTACTGACGATGCAGTAGCTAAACTACCAGCTCCAGCACCATAATATAGCGTTGGGCCTGCAGCATCTGAAGATACTACAACTGCATTTTTGACGCCATCTACATTCGCAATTAACCTTGTGTTAGGGATAAGGCATGGATGAACCCTAAGTTCAATACCATTTTTAACCCTTCTACCTATAGCCAAATGCTTAATTACATAACCAAGCTCTTTAGCATAATTTAAATCATCCAACTCAATATTTTCAATGCCTTCAACATATATTGAATTAAAATCAAGAGGAATGCCAAATGATATTGAAGAAAGAATTGCGAGTTTATGTGCAGCATCAATTCCGCCTATGTCAAAAGCCGGATCAGCTTCGGCGTAACCTAGTTTTTTAGCTTCCTCTAAAACGTCATCAAAGTTCTTTTTTGTCTGTAACATTTTGGTTAAGATAAAATTAGTAGTTCCATTTATGATGCCAGCAATCCAAAAAATCTTGTTAGCACTTAAAGACTCTCTAATAACCTTAATTATAGGAACAGCTCCTGCTACGGAAGCCTCAAAAGCAACGTCACATTGATTCTTTTCAGAAATTTCAGAAATCTCGTTTCCATGAAGTGCAATTAAAGCTTTATTAGCTGTAACTACGTGAATATTTTTCTTAATGGATTTTAACACCAATTCTTTTGCAACCTTATCTCCACCAATTAATTCTACAATAATATCAATTTGTTCAGAATCAATTAAATCTAAAGGATTAGAATAAAATTTAAATCCAGTAATATCGCAATCTCTTTGTTTAGTTTTATCTGTTGCAGAAATTGCTGCAATTTCAATTTCAAAGCCAGTTCTTCTAAATATTTCTTCTTTATTTTTATCTAAAAGATTTACAACACCACTTCCAACAGTGCCCAGCCCTGCTATTCCAATTCTTATTTTTTTATTTTTCATATGAATAAATTTAATTATATAATATTTTTTAAACTTCTAACAGCTTGCTTAGTTCTTTGTTCGTTCTCTATTAAACTAAACCTAACAAAATCATTTCCATACTCTCCAAATCCAATACCTGGAGAAACTGCTACTTTAGCTTTTTTTAAAAGCATTTTACTAAATTCTAATGAGCCTAGGTGTTTATATTTATTAGGTATTTTTGCCCACACAAACATAGTAGCTTTTGATGGCGTTACATCCCACCCAATATCATTAAGACCTTTGCACAAAACATCTCTTCGATTTTTATACATTATTCTTATTTCTTCTACGCACTCTTGAGGTCCTTCTAAAGCAGTTATCGCGCCAACTTGCAATGGCGTGTAAGTTCCATAATCCATATAAGATTTAATTCTTGCTAATGCGTCAACTAATTTTTGATTACCGCACATAAAAGCAATTCTCCATCCAGGCATGTTATAAGATTTTGATAGAGTATAAAATTCAACAGCTATATCTTTCGCCCCCATAACTTGTAGCACTGAAGGAGCTTTATATCCATCAAATACTATATCTGCATAAGCAATATCGTGAACTAGATATATACCATATTTTTTAGCAATCCTAACTAATTCTTTTAAAAAATCTATATCTACGCACCGCGTTGTTGGATTGGATGGGAAATTTGCAATGATCATTTTTGGTATTGGCCTAGCTTTGTTAATAGCATCATCCAAAGACTTGAAAAATAACTCGCTATCATCATCGGCCTTTATATAAATAATTTCTGCTCCAGCTATAACAGCACCATAGGGATGAATAGGATAAGCTGGGCTTGGCACAATAACAGAATCACCATGATTTAGTGTTGCTAAAGATAAATGAGCAAGACCCTCTTTTGAGCCTATAGTGACAATTGCTTCCGACTCCGGATTAACAGATACATTAAATTTATCTTCATACCAATTACAAATCGCTTTTCTTAAACGTGGTATACCCTTAGAAGCAGAATATCTATGAACATTATCCTTATCAGAGCATTCTTGCATTTTTTTAATGATATGTTCTGGTGTCTTTTGGTCTGGGTTTCCCATGCCAAAATCAATAACATCGTCGCCCTTCTTCCTTGCCATTATTTTTAATTCATTAATTTCATTAAATATATATGGTGGAAGTCTATTTAATCTGTAAAATTCTTTTGACATTTTCAAATGAATAATTAATATTAATTTATGTTATATTATTGATATGAAGTTTAGTGAGCAAATTTTAGAAAAAAACTCTAATTTTATTAAATCTTACACATCATCATCTATCGCTATATTAGATAAGGAATATAACTATAATATAATTGTTCCTCCTAAAAATCCTATAATTAAGTGTAATAAAAACAGCACTACTATTACAAAAGAATTTATCATGAATAATATTATAGATAATGTTAATTTTGTAATAATTGGATTAAATAATACAGGTTGCATCGATAAAACACCAATTATTTCAGAATTAAATGATGCTAATATCGGTGTAGAAATAATGAGTATTAGTGCAGCATGTAGTTGTCACAACATATTACTATCTGAGCAACGTATTTTTCTAAGCTTTATTCTATTTAATTAAAATTACGGCAAAAATCTTTCTGGATTAACAGATTTTCCAAACTTTCTTATTTGAAAATGAAGTATTGGCTTAATAGAATCAGTATCACCTAAGGTTGCAATCAATTGTCCTTTTTTAACTATATTTTTTTCATCAACTAATATTTCATTAATATGACCATACGCACTTAAATATACATCATCATGTTTAACTATAATTAAATTTCCATATCCTTTGATACCATTACCTGTATAAACTACAACTCCATCTGAAGCTGAAAATATTTTATCTCCAATATTACCTGAAATATCAATACCTTTTTTGCCTATATTGCTATAAGAATATTCCTTAACAACTTCCCCGTTATGAGGTCTAGTCCATATAACGCTGCTTTTTTTGAGTTTAGTTATTTTACCATTAGAAGATATTTTTCTAAATTTTTTAGATTTAATAATAATTTTATCACCAACATAAATTTTATAAGGTTTTTTAATGTTATTCCATTTTGCAATATTTTTATAATTAACGTCATATTCAAGTGAAATTAAAAATAATGTATCGCCTTCTTTTACAATATAAATATCTCCAGATTCTTCAGCCTTTTTAGATTTGAGACCGTAAGTAAAATACAGTTTTCCTTGTCTTGGTTTTTTTTCTGGAAAAGAATCTTTTGAACCATGCATATGAATTTTAGTACACCCAGATATAACTAATATTAAAGAAAGAAATAACGGTAAGTATTTTTTATAAATCATGATAATCAGAAATATTTATAGTAAATAAAGTATATCAAAATAATAGTAATTGTTATTCCAACATATTCAAAATATTTTTTAATCTTATTAGCTAATGCGAGTCCAAAATAATGGAAAATACCAGCTACTAAAAAAAATCTTAATCCTCTTCCAATAAAGGAGGATATTATGAATGGTAAAATAGCTATAGATAAGTAGCCAGCTGTTATAGTAAAGGCTTTAAAAGGTAATGGGGTAAAACCAGCTATAATAATTATAATGAATCCATGCTCAAGAAACAGATTTTTTACCTCCAAGAATACTTCCTCACTAATTATATTATTTAACACTGATAAGCTATACAGGTAAGAGCCTATTGTATACCCGATTAAACCTCCAATTACGGAACAAATAGTGGTATAGAAAGCTATCTTTAGCCAATTATACTTTCTTGTTAACGCTATTGGAGCTAAAAGTACATCTGGTGGTATAGGAAATATAAAAGATTCAATAACACTTAAAGCGTACAAATATTTAACAACATTTTTTTTATTGGCAATGTAAATAATATATTCATATATTTTGGTAAAAGGCCTCATGTAATTACTCCATCTAATAAAGGTACAAAATTGACAATGCCATGGATTTTTTCTTTGTATTTTCCATTATCTTTTAAAGTTGATTGCAAGTACTGTTTGCCTCCTTTCTTGATTGGCGATATCAATATTCCATTATCATTTGAAAGCTGGTCTTTTAAAGCTTTAGGAATGCTAGAAGCACCTGCTGTAACAATAATAGCATCAAATGGTGATTTTTCAGACCACCCATTATTCCCATCAGAAAATTTTGAATATATGTTTCTTATGCCAATTTTTTTAAAAACCTCTTTTGATTTATTATGAAGGGATTCTATTCTTTCAACAGTATAAACTTTATCCACTATCAAAGATAAAATTGCAGCCTGATAACCAGATCCTGTTCCAATTTCTAACACTCTTTTTGGATTATTTAACATGATAATTTCAGTCATCTTTGCAACTATGTATGGTTGCGATATTGTTTGGGATTTTCCAATAGGTAAAGCTGTATCATCATACGCTTTGCTTGATATTGCCTCATCAATAAAAACGTGCCTTGGTAGAGACTTCATTGCATCAAGAACTTTTTTATTTAAAATACCTTCTTTCTCTAATCTAGATATAAGTTTCATCCTTGAGGAGTCTGAAGTCATTCCAGTCCCAGAAAAATTTTTAAAATCTAAACTCATATATTATTAATTTTATTTAATGCCACGTTATCAGTTAAGTCATAAAGAATAGGTGAAACTGAAATTTTATTATTACTAATTGCATAAAAATCTGTACCTATGGCATTATCTTTCGGTGGACCCGCAGCTCCAATTTTATACAAATCTGTATTTTTTATATTAGTAGCTGGAAGAGGGTTTCCTCTTTTACCAAGCCTTGTATATTCTAAGTCTGATATACTTACATCGCTATCTGGAATATTAATATTAACTAGAGTTTTTTGAGAAATAATTTTATTAGTTGAAATACTTTCTATTAATTTAGATGATAATTCTGAAACCTTTTGAATAGAAGTATTTTCTTGGCCCACCAATGATATCGCTATTGGAGACATTTTAAGGTGTCGTCCCTCTAATGCAGCAGCTACTGTTCCAGAATATATTACGTCATCACCCAAATTAGCACCTAAATTTATTCCAGAGACAACTAAATCAATATCACAGTTAATAATGCATGTTAAAGCAATATGAACACAGTCTGCAGGAGTGCCATCAATAATATAATGATTCATTTTAATATTTTCAATTTTAATATCTTTTCTAACAGAAAGAGCGCTACTACCAGCGCTGTGATTTATTATAGGAGCGGCAACATAAACCTCATGATTATTTTCTAAAACGCTGCATAATGATTGAATACCGCTAGAGTAATAACCGTCATCATTGGACATTAATATTTTCATATGTGATGATTATACTTAAATTATCATTTAGATGAAGAACTATGATAGAAAATAACATAATTGGAAGCTCAAAACCTGGAATTCAGAAAAAAAAGTTTCAAAAATTAAAAAAAGGCAATATAAATATAGCATTTGAAATAGATTTGCATGGTAAGACAATCATTGAATCAGAAAATTTTCTAGATTTATGGCTTCCAAAATTACAAAATGAAAATAAATTGTCAGGAATAATAATTCATGGAAAGGGATATGGTTCTGGACTAGAAGGGCCAAAACTTAAAAATTTTGTTGATCAATATTTACAATACAATTCAAATATACTAGCTTATCACTCAGCTCAACAAAGAGATGGCGGTACTGGAGCAGTATATATTCTATTAAAAAATATTAATTAAAAAATAAATATGAAGAAAAAAAATTATAGCTGCATGGATGACTTTGACCCAAATTCAATATTTATAGAAGATGCGTTAAAAGTTATAAATAAAATATCAAAAAAAATTATAGATTATGAGCATGTTGAACTAAAAAATTCATACGGTAGGGTAATTTTTGAAAATATTAAGTCTAGATTAAAAGTACCAAATTACGATAATTCAGCAATGGATGGCTATGCTTTAAACATAAAAGACACAAAAAATAATAAAATATTTAATGTAATAGGAAAATCTTTAGCTGGTTCCCCTTCTAAAAAAAAAATAAAAAAATATGAATGTATAAAAATTATGACAGGAGCAGTTGTGCCAAAAAACTGCAATGTCATAATAATTAAGGAAGAAGTAGAATTATTAAAAAATAATAAAATTTCTCTAATATCAAAAAATATTAAATTAAAACAAAATATAAGGTTTGCTGGTGAAGACATAAAGCCCAACAAAATTATAATAAAAAAAAATGTGGAAATTAATTCATCTATTATGGGGCTATTAGCATCCCAAGGTATTAATAAAATAAAAGTTTATAGAAAACCTAAGGTTTCTTTTTTTACTTCTGGCGATGAAGTTGTAGCAGTAAATAAAAAATTACCCAAAGGTAAGGTTCATGACAGCAATAGATTTACACTTTTCGGAATGTTAAAAAAAGTTAATATTGACGTAATTGATTTAGGCCATGCTAAAGATAATATTTCAAATATTAAGTCAAAGTTTAAGAAAGCTATTAATAAATCTGATATCGTTATATCTACTGGCGGAGTTTCAGTTGGTGATGCTGATTATATAAAAGATGTTGCGAATTCTCTTGGTGATATAAATTTTTGGAAAGTAGCAGTAAAACCTGGTAGGCCTCTTGCATTTGGAAAACTGAAAGATACTATCTTTTTTGGACTTCCAGGCAATCCTGTTTCTGTAATGATAACTTTTTTATTGTTTGTATTACCTTGCATTAAAATGCTTTCTGGAGAACATTACCAATTAGTAACGAAAGATGCAGTACTTGACTCGAATCTTAAAAAACGCCAAGGACGTGCTGAACTGCAAAGAGGAATTGCATATGAAAGAAATAAAAAAATACATGTTAAGTCAGTAGGTAAGCAAGGTTCTGGAATATTAAGCTCTATGAACAATGCAAATTGCCTTATTTATCTTTCTGTTGAACAGGGTTTATGTAAAATTAATAGTAAAGTTAAAATTATTAAATTTAAGGATTATATATAAACTATTTAATGTTTTTTTCAACCCATTTAGAGGTCTGATTAGAGAAGAGCTCCTTCTTCCATAATGGAGCATTATGCTTTAAATCTTCTAATATAAATTTTACTGCAGCTATCGCTTCTTTTCTATGTTCGGACCAGCACGCTACAACAACGAGGCATTCCTTAGGTTTAACTTCCCCAACTCTGTGAACTATGAAAACATTATGAAGGTTATGTGACTTTATTGCTTTTTCTCTTAACTTTAAAAGATATTTTTCTGTCATTTCAGGATAATAATCAAGTTTCATTGATAAAATGTCATTATTTCCATTACTTGAAGACCTCATATATCCTATAAATACACTTTGACCACCCGACTTACTCAAATCACAATTAATATTTTCATAATCATGAAGTATTTTATATGGGTTAATTAAATCTAACGATAAAACTACTGATTTCATAATGTTTAAAAGTATTATTATTGTATATTATTGTAATAAATAATATTATCACTTTATGGATAAAAATATAAAACTAAATATAGCGGTTTTGACAATTTCTGACTCTAGAACAAAAAAAACTGATAAATCTGGTAATTTGCTTGAAGATCTTATTAAGAGTTCTGGCCATGCGGTTGTTGAGCGCAATATTGTTAAAGATAACATTTATTCTATTAGAAAAATTATTTCAGAATGGATAGACAAAGAATCAATAAACGCTGTTATAACAACCGGTGGTACTGGTGTTACTGGGCGAGACGGGACTCCTGAGGCGATTGAAGTTTTGTTAGATAAAAAAATAGAAGGCTTCGGAGAAATTTTTAGATACATTTCTTATAAAAAAATAAAAACCTCGACGATACAATCAAGAGCTTTAGCTGGAGTTTCAAATTCAACTTATATATTTTGTTTGCCTGGTTCGCCTGGGGCATGTAAAGATGCTTGGTTAGAAATAATACAGTATCAATTAGACTCGAATTACAAACCGTGTAATCTTGTTGAGCTTATACCTAGGCTTAAAGACTAACCTCCAATATAAGACATCTCTGCTTTTTTGTTAAATTTTTGTTTATCAGTAACTATTCTTGTCTCAGAATACCTATCTTCACGATTACTCCAAATATCTAAAAGATAATTTTTAATTACATCGTCAGACTCACTAGACCTAATTAATTTTTTAATATCATGAGAATTACTAGCAAATAAACAGGTAAATAATTTACCTTCAGCAGTAAGTCTAATTCTTGAACAGTCACCACAAAATGGATTTGATATAGAGCTAATGACACCAAATTCACCGCCATCATAAGACCATCTTTTAGCAACTTCACTAGAATAGTTTTTTTGTAGCGCTTTAATGTGATATTTTTCAGAAATAGTTCTTAAAATATCCTCTAAAGAAAAAACATCTTTTTTGTCCCATAGATTCGTATTTCCTACATCCATGAATTCAATAAATCGAACAATGCATCCAGTATTTTTAAAATTATCTAACATTGGCAAAATATCAAAATGATTAATATTCTTCTTTACCACCATATTAACTTTAATATTCTCAAAACCTGAGGTTTGAGCATTTTCAATCCCTGTGATAACGTCACTAGGTAAATACTTACTTCCGCTTATCTTAGTAAATCTTTCGTTGCTTAATGAATCTAGACTAACTGTTAATCTATCAAGGCCAGATTTTTTTAACAAAATAGATTTTTCTTTCGACAACAAAACTCCATTTGTAGTCATACTAATATCAGAAATTCCTTGGATATTTTTTAAATTTTCAACTAAAACATGAATATTATTTCTTAATAAGGGCTCACCACCTGTTAAACGAACTTTTTTAACACCAAGTGAAGCTAACACTTTTGTTAACCTTATTATTTCCTCAAAACTTAAAATTTCTGTTTTTTTAAAAAATTTGTAATCAGAGGTATAAATTTCTTTAGGCATGCAGTACGAACATCTAAAATTACATCTGTCTGTAACAGATATTCTTAAATCTCTTAGTTTTCTTGAAAATTTATCAGTTATATTCATTTTACATTATAGAAGTGAAAAAAATGATCAAACCTGGTGGAGCTAGGCGGTCTCGAACCGCCGACCCTTTGCATGCCATGCAAATGCTCTACCAGCTGAGCTATAGCCCCAAACATAAAATTTTAGGCAAAAGCCCATCATGTTAAGTATTACATAAATATATTAACATTTATTAAAAAATGATGATATATACACAAAAAATAACCAAATATTGCAGTATAATAAGGTGCAAAATTTATATACCGTCATCAAAATGAAAATTAAAATACTAATAATTTATATAGCATTACTAGCATTTTCTAAAATAACATATTCTATGGATGGGGTTTGGAATGGAATATTCGATATTAATGGGCATGGAAGATATGACTTTACTGGATTAATAAACGACAATAAATCTACAGCATACACAGAGCAAGCTAAAGTTGTGTATAACGGAACAATAAACAACGAAAATAATAATTTTGTCTGGGACCTTAATATGTACATTAAAGACGGAACATTTTTTGGAACTGCTAAAATTACAGGAAAATTAATTGGTGAAAATATCTTAAGTGGTAAATGGATAACAGAACCAGCAAAAGACTGGGGAAATATTTACCTAATAAAACTAGACGATAAACTTGTTTTAGATGCTGGAATAATAATAAATAAAAGCTGGGTAACAAAAAATTCCAGTATAAAATCTTCTTTCATAATAAATAAAAATAAAATTTTAGGTAAGGATGATAGTGGCTGCAATTACTATGGTGCTATGAAAATTTTAAATAAAAAAATTTACGAAGTTAGTATTGAAATTGCTTCCTGTGGATCTTCTGATGGCATATATACAGGTATGGCCTACATTAAAAAAAATAATAATATTAATAATCTAATTATTAATACAACTAATAAAAATTTTAGCTTATTTCTAAAATTACATTAGCTTAATTCACGTTGTGAAATATATATTGCCAGCATAACTAAGCAAAGAGATAAAATTGAATAAATGCTTAAGTTTTCATTTAAAAATACTACACCTAGAAAAACAGAAAATATTGGTATTGGGTAATTAACCAGACTTGAAAAACTTGGCCCGTAATCATGAATAATTTTGTAATATATTACTGTTGCTATTGCTGTTGAAAATATTCCCATAAATAATAATGAAATAACTGGGATAAATTCAAATTTTTGACTTATAAAACCATTATTATCAAATAATAGTATACAAATAAGCAGCTGCAATGATGACAAGAACATAACTGAAGCTGATAATGGTATAATATTTACGTCTTTAATCTTCTTAACTAATAAAGCATTTAAAGCATAAAAAAAAGCTCCCAATATAACAGCAAACTTTGCCAATAAATTTCCATAGATAGCAAGGTCACTTTCATTGTGAAAAGCAAGTATTAATAAACCAAAAAATCCAATAATAAAACCAAATATTTTACTAAAATTTAAAATTTCATATTTAAAATAGTAATGTGAACCAATAATTGTAAACAATGGCATAAAACCAATAAGTATACCTGTTTCACTGCTGGTAATAGTAACTTGTGCCCAACTAATTAAATAAAAAGGTAAAGATGTGCCTGTTAAACCAAGAATAAACAATAATTTAAAATTGTCTTTAAAAAAATTAAAAGAATAATTTTTATAATAAGAATAAATATATAAGATAAATGCAGCAATTGTAACTCTATAAAAAGCAATCATTATTGGCTGGAAAGATATTAATGAAAGCTCAATTAATAAAAAAGCACTGCCAAACATTACAACCAATAATGTAAAAAAAAACCACTTCAAGAAATATCTACTTAAAAGCATTATTAACTAAATATAAAATTAAACCTGAAAAAAAACCAGCAATAATATCGTCAAAAATTACACCAAGACTATTTTTTAATTTTCTGTCAATCAAATTTATAGGAAATGGCTTTGTAATATCAAATATTCTAAATAAAATAAAACCAATAATAATATTATTAATCGTAGGATTAAAAAAAATCATAAATGATAAATACCCAATAATTTCATCTATAACTATTGATTTATCATCGATTTCCTTAAAAATTGATTTTGAGTATGAGTAATTTAAAATCATTAAAGACAAAAAAAATAAAAATATTATTATTATAATATTTGTAATTAGAGCGTTATTAAAAAAAAAGTAGTAAAGCAAAACTGCTACTAATGTGCCGCAAGTACCGGGCATGAATTTTATTTTTCCAGAGTAAAATCCAGTAAGAAAAAATTTAACTAAAAAGGACAACATAATTAAAAGTGCTCGAATTTTTTTGTCATGTCTAATTCTATACGAATATCATCATTATAAAAACTCGATTTTTTTTCTTCAGTAAATTTACCTATCTCATATATATCAAAATTAATATCTCGGCATAGTTTAGTCAACACTTCAGTTTTAAAGCGGCTTACAGAAAATAGTAGCTCATAATCTTCTCCGTAGCTTAATATATCTTGCCATGTTAAATTTTCAATTTCTAATTTCTTTTTTAAATTTTTGCTAATAGGTATATTATTAATTATAATTTTTGAACCTAGATTACTTTGCTTTGTAATATTATTTAGTGAAGCTAGCAGACCATCCGACATATCAGTGCAACAATTAGCATAATTAGTTAGAAGTATACCTAGCTCATTGCGTAATTTTGGCAAATGGTACTTATTATTTTTTCTTGATAACAAGCTTTCACCAATTAATCCTGATATAAAAATCTTATCTTCAGGTTTTGCATTATCAATTTTCATAAAATTATTTTTTTCAGTATATCCTATTAATGTAAATGTTATGCTTAATGGGCCATTTGTTGTATCACCACCTATTACAGAAACAGGAAATTCTTTAAACACTTTGTTGCATCCTTTAATTAATTCCTTAATATAACTTCCAGAGGTCTCCGGTAATGTTAAATTTAAAAGAGCAAATGCTGGTTTAGCACCCATTGCTGATAAATCACTAACATTTGATGCTGCAGCAATATAGCCAAGCTCATATGGAGTAATATTTGAATCAAAATGTGTATCAAGAACCATAGTATCTGTTGTTAACACAAGGTATGAATTCTGTTTTGGAAGCAATACACTTGCGTCATCTCCTATTGGAACAAGCACTTCTTCTCTAAAATTAGTATTTTTTGATATTATATCAATTATATCTTTTTCAGTAATTTTCATAGTGTTTACTTGAGATAAATTTTTCTAAAAAAGCATTTACAAATTTGTAACTATCTTGACCGCCAAATTTAGTTGAAAGTTTTATAAATTCAGCTAACAGAATTTCCTTTGGGAATTTTTTATTATAGTATAGTTCGTGTATACAACATCTTATAATACTAAGTTCTACGTAATTAATATTTTTAATATTAATTTCAGATAATTCTGAAATAAAATTATCAATATCAGATATATTATTAATAACACCAGAAGCTATTTCATCAAAATACTCAGCATTTGATTTTTTATAATTTTCATCAGATTGAAAAATAGACCTTAATTCATCTATGTCACAATTATTTATTGACCATGAATAAATAGCTTGAAACGCTAGCCTACGTGACCATATATTGCGATTAGTATTACGCATAGCATTATTTATTTTCATTTTTTATAGCTTATGAATTTTCTTGGATATTAAAGTTTGTAAGGCAGCATTAGCTACATTAAATCCAATATTTAGGTTATCTTTATTATCGAAATCTACTTGAGATCTTGCAATTGCTTGCTCTCTGTTATAAGCAGTAATCACACCAAACATAATAGGAATTTCAGATTGTATTGTTAATTGAGATAAAGTATTTGCACATGCATTTGATATGTATTCAAAATGTGCTGTTTCACCCTTAATAATACAACCCAAAGTAATGATGCAATCGGTATTTTTTTTCTCTAAAACTCGTTTCGCTATATATGGTAATTCAAAAGACCCGGGGGCCTTTATTTCATTTATTTCGATTAATGCGAATGAGCATTTTTCTTTAAAGAATTTTTCAACACCTAGATATAAATTATTTACAATATCTGCATTAAATTCTGAACTAATAACCGTAATGTTAAATATGTTTTTATCCATCGTTATTCCGTAATATATTTTTCAATTTCTAACCCGTATCCACCTAAACCATAAAATGTTTTTGGCGAACTAAGTAAATTCATTTTTGTAACACCTAAGTCAGATAGAATTTGGCCGCCAATCCCGAGGGTCCTTCTGTCAAAGTCTTGAGTTGATGGCTCATTAGTTATCTTAATTTTTTCTATATCTCCAATTATATCATTAACAGACTCATTCCATCTCAATATTAATATTACACCATTACCCTCTTTATTTATTCTTTGCATAGCATTTTTTAGAGGCCATCCTGAATGATGAGAAGAATGAAGGATATCTTTAATTGTATTTTGAATATGAACTCTTACAAAAGTTGCTTTCGAGCTATTTATACTTCCTTTTACTAAAGCTATATGCATAGTATTTGACAATATATCTTCGTATGAAACTAAATTAAATTCACCATATTCTGTATTAATGCATGATTCGCTTTTCCTAATTACTGTTTTTTCATGTTTAGTTCTATACTTAATCAAATCCTCTATAGTGCCAATTTTTATATTATGCTCTTTAGCGATATTTTTTAACTCTGGTAGCCTAGCCATGCTTCCATCATCACTCATTATTTCCACAATAACAGCAGCTGGTTCAAAGCCAGCAAGCCTAGCAAGATCGCAACCTGCTTCTGTATGTCCTGCTCTAGTTAAAACTCCTCCAGGCTGAGACATCAATGGAAATATATGACCAGGCCTTGATATGTCATTTGGCAATGCCTCTGGCATAACAGCTGTTTTTATTGTATGCGCTCTATCGTATGCAGATATACCTGTAGTTACACCTTCTGACGCTTCTATAGATATTGTGAAATTAGTTTCATGTTTTGAATCAGTATCACTTTTCATAAGAGGTAAATTTAATTGCTTACATCTCTCTCTGGTAAGAGTTAGGCATATTAATCCTCTAGCAAATTTACTCATAAAGTTAATATCTTCAGGTGTAACTTTACTTGCCACCATTATGAAATCACCTTCATTTTCGCGACTTTCATCATCAACTATTAAAACCATCTTGCCTACTTTTAAATCTTTTAGTATGTCTTCAGTTTTTGATAGCATTTATTTCTCTTAATCTTTATTAATTAATAATTTTTCAACATGTAAAGCTATTCTATCAACTTCCACGTTAACCATAGTCCCAACTTTATAATATTGCATGATAGTATTACTCCATGTATATGGAATAATATTTGCAAAAAAACTATTACTTGAATCAGCGCTCACTGTTAAGCTTATCCCATCAATGCAAATAGATCCTTTTTTTACAATGTATTTATCATAATTATTGTTATTTAATTTAAAACCAAGTCTATAAGATCTAGAATCTTTATATAAATCTGAAATTTGGGCAGTTGAATCTACGTGTCCACTTACTAAGTGCCCTCCTAGTTTAGATTGCAAGCTTAATGCACTTTCAATATTTACTCTATAACCAGTATTTAGTTGGGTAAAGGTAGTAACATCTAAGGTTTCATTCGATATATCTACTGAAAAATTTTTATCTGTTAAATTATATACTGTTAGGCAGACACCATTAATAGATAAACTATCGCCGTTTTTTAATGATAGCAGAAAAGCATTGCTTGCTGAAAATACTGCTTGTATATCACCATGCTTACTATTAATAGATTCGACGGTAGCTATTTCTTGTATTAATCCAGTAAACATAATTATCTCGTTAATTTATAAGTAATTCTAACATCATTTGAAAATTTCTTAACAGAATCTATAGCAATAGACTGATTATTGAAAGCTTTATTATTGATATTAATAAAATTCAATCCTAGTTTACCTATATAAATTGGGCAATGATACAAAACTAGCTCGTCAATAAAATTTTTACCTATTAACGTTGTTAGTAGTTTCGATCCTGGCTCAACCATAAGATTATTAATCTCATATTTTTCTGCGAGAATCTTTAAAATAGAACCAATATTAAGTCCATCCTTATATTTTCTTATTTTCACAAAGTCTATGTTTTTTTTATTGTTATATAATGATGATAATGAATTAAACACAATTTTTTTTTCAATACCGTTAAAAATTTTATATTTATTTATATTTAATTTTAAATTGGTATCCAAAACAATTCGTATTGGTTGCCTTATTTCTAATTCTATATCTAAATCTTTTTTAGATAGACGAACATCAAGCATAGGATTATCATTAATTACTGTTTTTGCACCAACTAATATAGCGCACGACTCTGCTCGCAAATATTGCACATCTCTCCTTGACTCTTTAGAACTTATCCATTTATTTTTTCCAAGCAATGATATTTTAGAATCTATACTTAATGCTTGTTTAGCAGTTACATATGGTATATTTTTTTTCATTCTAGATATATAACCTTTATTCAGGGAACGAGCCTTATCTTTACATAAACCAATTTTAACGCTAACTCCATTTGATCTTAAATGCTTCACGCCTTTTCCTTTAACCAAAGGGTTAGGGTCTAATATTGAAATATAGATATTTTTTATTCCAGATTTTATTATAGCCTCAGCGCAAGGTGCTGTTTTACCATAATGACAACATGGCTCTAAATTAATAAACATTGTCATATTTTTATTAACTTTTTTCTTTAATTTTTTTAAAGCAATAATTTCAGCATGGTCTAAACCTGTTTTAAAATGATAGCCTTCACTTAAAATTTTATTATGTTCAGTAATAACACAACCTACTAAAGGATTTGGAGATGCGGTGTATGTACCATTTTTTGCTAAGCTAATAGCATGCTCCATAAAAAAAATTTCTGATTTCATTTTTTTTTGTTTTTTGTCATTTCATCATCAATTAATTTTAATTGCGTTTTTATCATTTCAGGAGATAAATCTTTCTCTATTATTTTAATAATATCTTGAAATGCCTGAAGATCTTCAAAACTATGATAAACGGATGCGAATCTAATATATGCAACCTGATCAATCTCTCTTAATTCTTGCATAACTAATAATCCAATTTGAGAAGATATTATTTCTTTATCGTTTATTGCTTTTAATTTATTTTTAATGTTTTGAATAGCGGTATCTATAGAGTCTTTAGCAACAGATCTTTTATTTAATGCTCTAAGTATTCCACGTTCCACTTTTTTTTCAGAAAAATCTTCCCTAGAATTATCTTTTTTTATAACTCTAGGAAGATTTAAATCAGCGCTTTCTATTGTTGACCATCTATTTCCGCAGCTAACACACTCTCTTCTTCTTTTAACTTGAGAGTTGTCAGATGTAAGTCTTGAGTCATTTACCTTAGTATCAGAAAAATTACAGAATGGGCAGTGCATTCAATATAACTCTACAGTTATGCTGCTGAAACAGCATTTAAAGCTACGGATTTTGCATATACTGGGTATTTTTTGCATAATTCTATCACTTTTAATTTAACAGCATTAATAATTTCTTCGTTATCTAGATTTTCAATTACGTCACACATCCAATTTGTTAGATCTACACACTCAGCCTCTTTAAAACCCCTGGTTGTAGGAGCTGGCGTTCCAACCCTAATACCACTAGTAACAAAAGGGGACTGCGGGTCATTTGGAACAGAATTCTTATTAACTGTTATGTTAGCTTTACCGAGTGCGGCATCTACATCCTTTCCTGTTATACCTTTTTCAATAAAATCTACCAAAAATAAATGATCATCAGTTCCGCCTGAAACAACATTAAACCCTCTTTTTATAAATTGGTCAGCCATTGCCGACGCATTTTTTAATACCTGCTCTTGATATATTTTAAATTCAGGTTCTAACGCTTCCTTAAAAGCAACTGCTTTAGCAGCAATAACATGCATAAGTGGACCACCTTGCGTTCCAGGAAAAACCATTGAACTTATTTTTTTCTCTATTTCTGCATTTGATTTACAAATAATAATTCCGCCTCTTGGGCCTCTTAAACTTTTGTGAGTTGTAGATGTCACTATATCTGCAAAAGGAACTGGACTTGGATATAATCCTGCAGCTACAAGACCGGAAACATGCGCCATATCAACAAAAAAATACGCCCCCACAGAATCAGCGATATCTTTAAATCTTTTCCAATCTAAAACTCTTGAGTAAGCTGAAAAACCCGCAATAACCATTTTTGGTTTATGCTCTTTAGCTAATGATTCTACTTGATCGTAATCTATTTCACCTGTTTCAGGATTTAAACCATATTGAACTGCATTATAAATTTTACCTGAAAAATTAACCTTTGAGCCATGTGTTAAATGCCCACCATGAGCTAAACTCATACCTAGAATTGTGTCGTGTGGCTGCAATAAAGCCATGTATACAGCTGCATTCGCTTGCGACCCTGAGTGCGGTTGAACATTTGCATAATCAGCACCATAAAGTTCTTTTAAACGATTAATCGCTAATTGTTCAGCAACATCAACATTTTCGCAACCACCATAATATCTTTTACCAGGATAGCCTTCTGCATATTTATTTGTTAAAACAGACCCTTGAGCTTCCATTACTCTTGGGCTTGCATAGTTTTCAGATGCTATTAATTCAATATGTTCTTCTTGTCTTTTAGTTTCATCCTTTATAGCTTTTGCTAACTCTGGATCAAAACTCTCAATTGTCATGTCTTCATTAAACATCTTATCTCCTTACTCCATGTAATATATTAATTAATTTGATTAAGCGTCATTTTCCGCTAGAGTCTTAACTATGTCAACAATGACTGAGCTTGAGCCAAAATATGGTAAGGATTTAATTGCAACATTGGGATATTTTTTTTGCTCATCATCGATTATTCCAGGAATATCTTCAATTACATGTCTACCTGCAGCTAAAAAATATGGCAAAACTAAAATTTCTGAGGCCCCTTCTTTAATACAGTACGATATACCACCTGGAATTAACGGTTCAGCAATTTCTAAAAAACAAGCTTTAACAAAATCAAAACTTGAGGATTCTCTAGAGATTTTACTAGCTAACTGATGAATCTCTATGTTAGAAACTTTCTTTCTACTTCCATGAGCAATAATTAATAATGCTTTTTTATTATTTTTCAATTATTTATATCCTTTATCTTATTAAGATTATCAATTGTATCTACACTATGTCCTGGGTTACTAACAGCACAATATGCTGATATTTTATGCTTATTATCTATAAATCGATACTGTTCAAGACTTAAAGTTAGTTCATTTTCAGATTGGGTATAAGTTTTATATAAATATAAATCTTTTGCATAATAAGCGTATATACCAATATGCTTGTATATATCACCATCTTTTTTACTTTTTATTTCTCTACAAAAGGATATATTTTCCTTATATATATGTATTTTAACTGTATTTTTATCTAACAAAAGCTTTGAACTAGTTAAAGGATAGTACAATGTCGTTATATTAGCTGTCTTATCAACACTTTTAGCTAAAAAATCTATATTTTCACATCTTAGTTCAGGCATATCAGCCTGCAAATTAATAACCAATGTATCTTCAGGCCAATTAAAAGATTTTGATACTTCAGCGACTCTTTCCGTTCCATTTTTATTATTTTTTGATGTTAATAGCACATTGTCAGTAAAACTTTTTGCGCTTTTCATAACAATGTCGCTGTCTGTAGCAATAAATACTTCGGTTGCTTGTGATTTTTTAGCGTTATCATAAACATGCTGAAGCATTGTTTTTCCATGTATGAGACTTAAAACCTTTCCTGGAAATCGTGATGAATCATAGCGAGCAGGTATTACAACATAAAATTTCATAAATTTTTCTCTTACTTAAGAAATTTAGATTTAAATTTATCATATTCGTCAGGTTCTAAATCTCTAGCTTCAGATTCAAGCATGACAGGAATATCATCTTTTATAGGGTATGCTAATCTAGCAGGCAAAGAAATTAGTTCTTGGGACTCTTTATTATAATAAAGCTCACTTTTTGTAACAGGGCAAACAAGAATACTTAAAAGATTTTTATTTATCAATTTTATACCTCTAATAATTTAGATATCTTATCATTCAACATTATTTTAATATCATTATCAACAACAATATCTGTAGGGAAATAATAGGCTCTAACAATTCTAAATGAATCAACTTTAACATAGTCCTTTTCAGTCATAAAAATATCCAATTCATCATTAAAAATAAAATTTTCAGGCATAAAATGATAATGATCAGGATATATATGACTAATTACATCTATATTATATTTTTTTAATACATTAATTAATAAATCTGGATTAGCGACTGAAGTAACTAAATGTACAGATTTATTTTTAAAATCTGTAATTTTATAAGATTTTTCATCAGGATATGCTGATACTAAAGTAGAGTTATTATAATAAAAACCCCTTAAAGAAGAATTAATGTTTTTATTATAAATAATATTATCAAAATTATTTAAATTAAAAAAAATTTCACGCAATGGGCCTGCTGGAACAGGTAATTTATTTCCAAAAGGTTTTTCTTCTTTTAATATTACAATATCAAGATCCCTATTTAAGTTATAGTGATGTAAACCATCGTCAGAAATTATTATATCTAACTTATGATTACAATTAATATTCAAATCTTCATAAGCTATTTTTCTATTTTTGCATTTAGCCACTATACATTTTGTTTTTTTATAAATTAATAATGCTTCATCACCTACCTCAAAAGCATAGGATTTATCATTAACTCTCTCAAGCTTATTTGGATTAAGTGTCTTATAACCGCCTGAAATTATTCCAACCTTGTAATTTAATTTTGATAAATAATTTGCTAACCATATAACTAATGAAGTTTTTCCTGTTCCACCAACTGTCAAATTACCAACCACAATAACTGGAGTGCTATTGCCTGTGGTATTTTTATAAAAATTTTTTTTAATTAAATTAATAATTACATACAAAAATGAAACTGGAATTAAAATAATATTTAATAAATAAATTTTATCTAATGAATATAGATAAAGCTTATTAAGCATTCTTAATTTTGATGTATTAAACACTATTTAAATAATTGTGAGTTATATAATTTATAATAATAATTTTTCTTTTCTAATAGTTCTTTATGTGTCCCAGATTCAACTATTCTTCCGTTATCCATAACTATAATTTTATTAGCATTTTCTACAGTAGACAGCCTATGAGCTATAACAATAGTGGTTTTTCCGTCTTTTAGTTCGTCTAGGGCTTTTTGAATATATTTTTCAGACACTGAATCTAAAGATGATGTTGCTTCATCAAAAATTAATACTTGTGAGTTTTTTAAAAATGACCTCGCAATTGCTAGCCTTTGGCGTTGACCACCTGATAAAAGAACACCATTTTCGCCAATAATAGTATTTAAACCATTTGGCATTTCCATAACAAAATTTAAAGCATATGATTTTTTTAATGCTTCTAACGCATCTTTGTCACTTACGTTATCCTGACCATAAATGATGTTATTCTTTACTGTATCATTAAAAAGAATTGTATCTTGCCCAACATAACTTATATTTTTTCTTAATGTATCTAATTTTAAACTATTTATATCAACGTCATTAATTTTAATTAACCCTTTATTTGGATTATATAAGCGTGGAAGTAAGTTTACTAAAGTTGATTTTCCGCAACCTGACATACCTACTAATGCTAAAAATTCACCTGGTTTTATTATAAGATTTATATTATCTAAAACCAAACTATCAGAGTTTTCATATTTAAAAGATATATTTTTAAAAATAATATCCTTATTAATATCAACATCTGTAATTTCTCCATTATCTATTTCTGCATCCTCATCTATAAGTTCAAATACATTTTCACCTGCTGCTATACCTTGTTGTAGTCTTGCATTAACACTTGCTAGACCTCTTGCTGGGCCCAATATCATAAACATAGCAAACATGAATGATACAAATGATCCGACTGTAATTGTTTCTAATATAAAATCAAAGGTAGAAATTAAAATTATTCCAGATAATGACGACCCTACAATTAACATTATTACTGCGCTATTAATACTTTCAGTATAGGCTAGTTTCATATGACTTGATTTATTTTTATTATTTGTGTCATAAAACCTATCAATTTCTTTACTATAACCTTTAAAAATTTTAACTATTTTATTTCCCTGAATTACTTCTTGAGCAACATGAATTATACTTCCAATGGAATCCTGAGCATCATGAGTTAGCTGTCTAAATCTTTTATTTAAAGAACTTACTAGAATTACTATAAACGGTGCTGCTAAAACAAAAAATAAGGTTAATTCCCAGCTTAAATATATCATCCATATAAGTAGTCCAATTATTGTCAACGTATCTCTAATTAAAATTATTAAACTTCTTGCTGCGACTGATGACAATAATTCAACATTATGAGATATTCTTGACATTAAATCTCCCGAAGAAGATTTATCATAAAATGCTACTGGCAATACAAGTAATTTTTTAAACATCATTTCACGCAATCTAAAAACTAAAGATCTGCCAACTTTTGCCATATAATATATTGTTAAAAATATTCCAACTGATCTTAAGAAAAAAATTAAAAATAAGCCTAAAGGCAATAAGTTAATAACATTTTGATCTCGCTCGATAAAACCGCCATCTAATATTGGCTTCATTATTGCAGATAATGCAGGATCGCTAACTGCGGTAATGATCATACCAGTAATTGCTATAGTTATAGGCCCTGAGTTATTTTTTAATGCAATTTTTACGAGTCTTTTATATATTGCCCAGCCATTTTTTTGAGTACTTTGTTTCAAAATCTTATATACTTCCCTTAATACAGTAAATTACTTATTTTACAGAAATGGCCAAGAATGTAATCAAAAGATTATTTCCAAAATTAGACAGCATTAAGGAACAAAAAATTTTAAAAATTTTTGGTCCTGCAGTTCTTCAGCCAAATTTATGGCATATAAACAAAAAATCAGTATCTAGAGGAATTGCAATTGGTACTTTTTGTGCCTTCCTTCCGATACCAGGTCAAATGATGGTAGCTGTGTTTTTAGCGATTATATTTGCCGCTAATCTTCCTTTATCACTTATTTTAACATGGATAAGCAACCCAGTAACTTTTACTCCAATTCTTTACTTAGAGTATACATTCGGAAAATATTTTATTAGGGCCGATAGCAATCATGTAATAAAGAATGAAGGATTAAACATAATCTCTGACATAATGCATATGGGTCTACCATTATTACTAGGTTCTTTAATATTCGCAGTTATTGGTTCAATGTGTAGCTATATATTAATTAGACTATATTGGAGATACTACGTTAAAAAAATTTGGGCTAAAAGAAAAAAATAATTTTTCTATATTGTGTTAATAGATCCGTTTTCAATTGACATACGTTTATTTAATAAAGCTGCCATTTCTAGATCATGAGTGGCCATAATTAGACTAGAATTATTAAAATTAACTAAATCACTAAGTAAAGAAAGTATGTTTTTAGCATTATTTTTATCAAGATTACCAGTAGGTTCATCTGCGAATATTATTTTTGGATTATGAACTACAGACCTAGCTATAGCTACTCGCTGCCTTTCTCCTCCAGAAAGTTTATCAATCTGATAGTCTGCCCTATGTTTTAATCCAACTTGATCAATAATATTGTCTGCTGCCATTCGTATATCAGAATTGTCGTTATTTTTTATTAATAGCGGTAATGATATATTTTCTCTAACACTTAATTCTTTTATAAGATGATGAAATTGATATATAAATCCTATCTTACTAGTTCTCATTTTACATAAATCATTTTCACTAAGTTTAGAGATAAGCATATTATCTATAAAAATTTCTCCTGATGTTATATTCTCTAAACCTGATAAGACGTGAAGTAATGTGCTTTTACCGCTACCAGAAGAACCTACTATAGCAACAGTATCACCAGAATCTATATTTAAATTTATTTCGCTAAGTACGCTAACTTCAGTAGTACCATCTTTGTAAATCTTGGAAATATTATTGCACACTAACATAATTAATTACCTTTAAGTATTTCAGCTGGCATAGTTTTAGATGCGTTTATTGACGGGTATACAGTAGCAAAAAAGGAAAAAAGAAGTGAGATAGTTGATATATAAACTATGTCTATTATCTCAATTTTAACTGGGACCGTGCTTATCATATAAATATCAGAATCTAAGATGCTATGTCCTAAAATATATTCTATAAAACTTACAATATAGTCGAGATTTAAGGATATTACTAAACCTAGTATTATGCCAAATACAATACCGAGAATACCTAAAAAAGTACCCTGAAATACAAAAATATACATTATCCTTGTCGAATTCATGCCCAGTGTCTTTAGTATGGCTATATCAGATTTTTTTTCAGAAACAACCATAAACAACGATGAGATTATATTAAATGTTGCAACTAAAACTATTAATAACATTAGCAAGAGAAGCATAGTTTTTTCCATTTGTAGCGCCTTAAAAAAGTTTTTATTCATCATTGTCCAATCTATAACAATATATTCAGACTCTAAAGAATCTTTAATAATTTTTGAAATACTTGGCGCCTTAAATAAATCAAATAATTTTAGTCGTAAGCCAGAAACATTAGAGCCCATGTCATACAGTAATTGAGCTTCGTTCATATCTATAAAAACTAAATTTTTATCATATTGTTGCATTCCAAAATGAAATATAGAGCTAACTTCAAATCTTTTAAGTCGTGGAACTATTCCTATCAATGTAGTATTTGCTCTTGGAATAACTAATGTAATCTTATCACCAATAGATAAATGCATTTTTTCAGCTAAATTACTTCCAATTGATATCTGATACGGTTTTCTGCCTATAATATTTAGCTCACCTTCAATGATATTTTCATCTAAGCTTGTAACATTTTTTTCATGAGTAGGAATTATTCCTTTTAATTGTATACCATGAACATTATTTCCATAGCTAATCATTGCCTGCCCTTCAACATATGGCGCAGAACCTGAAACCAATTTATTTTTGTCCATATTAGCTTTTAGTTCACTCCAGTTTTCTAAAGAATAATTTCTCTCTGTTACTACAACATGGGATGCCATGCTTAGTATTTTATTTCTCATCTCGTTATGGAAACCATTCATAATAGACATAACTACAATAATAGCTGCAATACCTAATGCTATACCAACAATAGATGATTTAGATATAATTGAAGTAAATCTACTGCTTTTTTTTGATTTTAAATACTTATAAGCTATATAAAAAGATAGAAATCTCATTATTCCTCTGCAACTAAAGAGTTAATGTTAAGTAATAAATAGTTTGAATTATTAAGTTTTAATGGATCTGATGTGCCAATAAAATCACCTGGCATAGTCATAGCTTTTTTATGTAACGTAATTCTAGCTTCAACTACAACTTCTGAAGCGGATGACAATGTTTGATTTTTTACCATATTCATTGTGTTGTCTAATTTAATATTATAGTTCTTTTTACCCTTAATAACGTCAAAAATATCTATAGCTAAGGGTATTCTCATTCCATTACTATTTCTAGCATAAACAAATAAAATTTCATTACCAGTAATTTTAGATAATATATCATCATGAACTGATACGGTAACATCAATAACGGGGCTTTTATCTAAAAAATAATAAGAAATCTTATATCTTATATATTCACTAGAGTATGAGTATATTGAAAGAGATAATATTGGAACAAAAATTAATAGAAAAATATAAATTTTTCTTTTATTTACAATAGCAGGACTAGATGTCAATTTAATATCATTTTTATTGTCTAAAAAATTATCATTTTTCGGTAATTCCCTTCTACCGTATGTAAATATCCATAAAATATAAAGTAAAGACAATAATAGCGTAACAAAAGGTGCGTACCACAAAAACCATGTTGATTTTTTTAAAGGTGGATTATATAAAACGTAATCTGTATATCTATCAGACATAAATTTATATATATAATCTGCAGACTTTCCCTCATTCAGCATAATTTTTATTTTTATTCTTAAATCTTTTGCAAGATTTGAATCAGACTCAGCTAGAGACTGATTTTGACATACTAAACATCTTAAGTTTTCTATAATGTTATTATATGAGTCAGCATCGTAACTATATGTAATTTTTGTAAATAACGTTAATAAAATAACTAAAGCAAAAAAATTTATTTTCATTTTAATAGGAGCGGTAATATTTCTTTTTCATAGAAGCCAGTACTTATTGGACCAACATGCTTAAACAAAATTAATCCATCGCTATTAATAAGAAAAGTTTCAGGGGCACCATAAACACCAAGATTAATACCTATATCACCACTGGTATCAACAATAATATCGCTGTAAGGATTGCCTTTTCTTTTTAGCCAATCTAATGCAGATTTTTTATCATCTTTATAGTTTAAGCCATAAATCAATATTTTATCATTATTATAAATATCCAATAAATTATCATGTTCTAAGCTGCATCCGTAACACCAACTTGCCCAAATATTAAGCAAGTAACTTTTCCCTAAGAAATCCTTGTTGGTTAAAAGTTTATTGCTAATTAATGAAGTGGATTCAAATACAGGCAAAGTTTTACCAATTAATGGAGATGGAATTACTGTTGGATCTTCATAGAGTCCGTTATATAAAAAATATAAAATACCTATAAAGATAAATATTGGTAAAGCGGAAATTTTATAATTCATCACTAAAATTTTTTAAAAATTTATATTTCCCAAATATACCAAACAATCCACCTAAAATCATTAAAGCTGCCCCATACCACAATAGTTGAATAAAAGGTTTATAATAAATCCTTACAACCCATGAATTTTCAGATAATTTATCTCCTAAAGCAATATAAATATCTCTAAATAAATTAGAGCTTATCGCAGCTTCAGTCATTACGTTTTTTTGAATATTATAAGAACGCTTTTCAGGGAAAAAAGATAAAACATAATTTTTATCTTCATAATAATCAAAAATACCAGTTTGTGATATATAATTTTTTGACACAATATTTTTAACTCCAGAAAATTTAATGCTAATATTTTTAATATTAACCTTATCGCCGAAATTCATTACAAGCTCATTTTGAGTTGAAAAATATGTGCTAAAAGTTATACCTAATATCACAAATCCAATACCAATATGTGCTAGTGAATTTGCATAAACGTATGAAGGAACTGAAAGAACTTTTGTAATAAAAAAATTTTGCTGCGTAGCATTAAATATATCAATAATTCTTTTTAAAGAAGATAAAACTGTAAATACAGCAAGAAATATTGCAATGTTAACTATAAAAAATTTTGTACTAAAAAATATATTTGCAAAAATATAACTTATGATTACTGAATAAAAAAAAATTTTAAATAATTTTTTTTGAATTTTGTTATAACTAGTATTTTTCCAACTACTGAATATCGCAGGTGACATCAAAAATATTATCGGAAGCATGAGAGCTGAGAATATAAAATTAAAATATGGTGCTCCGACTGAAATTTTTCCTATATTTAATGAGCTTGATATTAAAGGATACAATGTTCCTAATAAAATTGCGAAAGTTGTAATAGTTAAAAATAAATTGTTCATTAAAAGCATAAATTCTTTTGATGTAATGGAATATTTTTTGTAAAATACTAATTTTGGTGATTTTACATAATATAAGCCTAAAGAAAGACCTATTACTACACTTAAAAATAATAAAATAAATAGCCCTCTTTCCGGATCATTTGCAAAGGCGTGTACTGAAACTAATACTCCCGATCTTACTAAAAATGTTCCTAATAAACTTAATGAAAATGTCAATATAGAAAGTAATATACTCCAACTAATAAAGATTCCTCTTTTTTCAGAAACTATTAACGAGTGAAGCAATGCTGTTATTGCTAACCATGGCATAAATGATGCATTTTCTACTGGATCCCAAAACCACCATCCGCCCCAACCTAGTTCATGGTATGCCCACCAACTACCTAAAGTTATTCCAAATGTTAAAAATAGCCATGTTGCAATAACCCATTTTCTAAGCCATGTAATCCAATTAATATTTATATTACCTTTTAATAGAATGGCAACTGCAAAAACAAATGGAACGCTTGTTCCAACATAACCAATATAAAGCATTGGCGGATGAATTATTAGCCCAGGGTCTTGTAAAAGCGGATTAAGATCTTTTCCATTCAAAGGAATTGGAAATATTCTATCAAAAGGATTAGAAGTAAATAAAATAAATAATAAAAAAAATAGTAATAAAATTCCCATTATAGAAAGCATGTCAACAACGATAGACTTAGGAATAGTTTTTGAATAAATTGAAATGAAAAAATTCCATAATGATAGTACTAAAACCCATAATAAAATTGAACCTTCATGAGCGCCCCAAACAGCAGAAAACTTATAAACATTCTCTAGTGAAACATTAGAGTTGTTTGCTACATATCTTAATGAAAAATCATCCGCTAGAAAAGCATAAGATAACAACAAAAAAGAAACAAAAATAAAAAAAAATATAAAAATAGATAAATATTTACCTAAAGTATATCTAAAATTTATATCAACATATCTTTTAAAGAATATTAAAGAAAATAAACATAGGGAAATAGACGCAGAAATACTAAGAAAAATATTACCAATTTCAGAAATCATTTTTTATAAAAAACCTCACTATCTTTTTTCATCATATCAGCAACTTCAGGAGGCATATAATTTTCATCATGTTTAGCCAAAACTTCAGTTGCTAGAAAATTATTCTGATTTATCAATTTTCCAGTCATAATTATACCTTGCCCTTCCGAAAATAAGTCTGGCAAAATTCCCTCATAATGTACAAAAATTTTATGATTAAGATCGTGAACAATAAATGTTACATTTAGATCTGATGAAGATTTTTTTACTGAGTTAATTTTAACCATACCACCAATTCTAATAGATAAATTAATTGGGGCTTCGTTATTTATTGCTTGAGTTGGTGTATAAAAATAAACCATATTTTTGCTCAACGCATAAATTATAATTGCGCTAAAACTAGAAAGCGCAAAAAATAATACTAAGTATTTTGTTATTAGTTTTTTATTTTTTTTTGTTATTTTCATATTTTTTCTTTTTTATTTCCTTTTTTAAATTAAAATGTGGAAACAAATATCCTGCTAATAATACTATTATCGCAAATATATACGCAATATATATAAATTCTGTATGCTTTCCCATATTAAGAAATTCAATCATTTAAATAGTCCTCAGCCCATTTTGTATTTTTTTCTCTTTGAAATATTCCCAATCTGATTCTTTTTAACAATATTGTTATAAAACACATATTAAACACAAATAACATATACAGTAGTGGTAATAACATAGAAATATGTGCTGAAGGTTTCTCAAACTTAGTTACCGTAGGGCCTTGATGCAATGTATTCCACCATTCAACAGAGAAATGAATAATTGGAATATTTATAAGACCAATTATAGCTAATATAGACGTGACTTTTACAGCCTGTCTTTTATCAGTAAAAGCAGAATATAAAATTATTACTCCTATATATAGGAATAATAAAATTAACTCAGAAGTTAATCTAGCATCCCATACCCAATAAGTTCCCCATGTAGGCTTGCCCCATATCATGCCAGTAACTAAAGCTATTAAAGTGAATAAACCACCAATTGGAGCACACTGTATACTTATAATTTCCATTATTTTAACTCTCCACACTAAGGCAATAAAAGCTGTTACAGCCATAATTATATATACTTGAAGAGATAACCACGCTGCCGGAACATGAATAAACATAATTCTATAACTATTTCCTTGCAAATAATCAGGTGGCGCAATGAAAAGCCCCCAATACAAACCAATAATAAACAAAATTAGGGTTATAATTGACAAAAACAAAGAAATATTTTTTGTTTTAATGTAAAAAAATTTAAGATTAGCAATTGTTGAAATATTCATAATTAATTATTAATACTAAACTCCAATGTGTATTTAAGTAAATATGGCATAGTAGGTAGAATGAGCATAAGTAAAGCTAATAAAATATAAATTTGTGAATAATACGGTAACCCAATAGATACTGACTCTATAGCGCTAGCAGAAAAAACTAAAACCGGAATATAGAAAGGAATAATAAGTATTGGAGTTAATATATTATTTCTAGATAAGCCTAGTGTTAAAGCAGAACCAAATAGACCAATTGAAATCAAAATTGGAGTACCAAGTAATAAAGTAAATACTAGTATTATTGAGCTTGAAAAAGGTATTTCAAAAAGCAGTGAAACTATCGGTATAAAAATAATAATTGGCAAACATGTGAATATCCAGCAAGAAATAATTCTTAAAAATAAAATTAGCTCAATAGATGATTCAGATGTTAAATATATTTCAATAATTCCACTATTAAAATCTTCTTTAAAAAAATTATTTGAAATTAGCAGAGTTGTTAGTATTGCCGTGATCCATATTACTCCAGGAATTATTTTATTTAATAAAACTTTATCGGGTCCTAATACCAAAGGAAATATAGATATGATGAGGAAAAAAAATATTAGTGGCAGAAAAACACTATTTAAATTTCTAATATATATAGATAATTCCTTTAGTAATATAGTTTTTATCATGTTAATTCCGCGTCTTTCATTGTATATACTTTACAGGCATTAATTTTTTTTGAAAAATCATAATGTGTTGTTAGGAATATCAAACCTCCCTTTTTTTGATGCTCTATAAATATATTAATTAGCATATTAATTGACTCGTCATCTAAATAGCTCATAGGCTCATCTAAAAGCCAAATTTTTTTCTTAGTTAACAATAATCTCATTAAAGATATTTTTTTCTTATTTCCTTCTGAGATATCAGAAACTCTATAATTTTTATATTTTTCTATATTAAGATTTTTCATTAAATTTCTGATATTTGCAGTATTAGAAATATCAGTAGTTGAATCAAATGCTGACAAATACTCAAGGTTCTCTATTGTTGTTAAATCATTATTTAAACTATTTTTATGCCCTACATATACTATTTCTTCCTTAAAATCGCTTCCAATAGTAGCTATATTCTTGTTATTTAGTTTTATTTCTCCAGAATCTAGGTTTTGAATACCACTTATTGACTTAATTAATGTAGTTTTACCACATCCATTTGAGCCCATAATAATAATAATTTCACTATTTTTAAGAGAAATATTTATATCACTGAAAATTACACTATTATTTTTGTAGCAAGTAGCTGAATTTACTGAAATTTTCAAACTTTCCAAGGCGTTTTCCTAATAATATTATTTCGAGTATGTAATACTAACATATGAAATAACCTATATAAATTGTACTTAGCAAACATTTGCGCTAGTAATAATGTAAAATATCTGACTTATTCGATTATAGAACAACCTAAATGAGCAATTTATCAATTATAAAAAAAATTGAAGCATATTTTAACAATAGTGATTCAAGAACAATTGATGGATTGTCATATTCATCTGATTCACTATTCTTATCATCAAAAATTAAAAAGAATAATAAATACCTTATAGTTATTGACAATAACTCATTAGGAGAAAAATTATATAAAGAATTAAGTCATTTGTTAAAAAAAGAATATAGTGCAGAAATAATTTTTATTCCTGAAACAGAAGAAATGCCATACGATATGGTTGATTCTGACAAGAATCTAAGCTCTAAAAAAAATTTACAACTAATTAATTTTATAAATACAAAAAATTTAACCGTAATAGCAATTACAACCATAAATAATATAATAAAAAAAATTATTCCTAGAGAATATTTGGAAAAAGAAACAATAAATTTTACTCAAGGATATGAAATAGATATAAATGATCTGCGAGAAAAATTATCAAAAATTGGTTACATAAATAGCCCGCAAGTAAATTTTCATGGAGAATTTTCTATAAGAGGATCAATTATTGATATATTTTCTGGTGGTTATGATTATCCAATACGAATTGATTTAAATGACACAACTATAGAGTCAATCAAATATTTTAAAGTTGATACGCAAATTACATTTGACAAAGATGTTCCAGCAAATATATATACTGTTCCAATAAATGATATAATTATTAATGATAAAAATATTATTGAATTTAGAAAAAATTATAGAAAAATATTTGAAGGCAATCCAAATAATAGTAGTATTTATACATCTATTAGTAATAATATAATTCCTCAAGGTTTTAATAATTATTTTCCATTATTGTACAAAAAAACTAGTAATATTTTTGATTATTTTAATAATAAGGAAAACATAATTATTTATAATGATATATGGAATAAAGTTACTGATATATATAATAATATAGAATCACGACATGATTATGCTATTGCAAATAAAGAGTTAGTTCTTAATCCAGAACATGTTTATTTAAAAAAAAATGATTTAATTAATATTGTTAATAGTAAAATAAAACACGAAATTTATACTAATAAAAATTTATCTAAGGACTCATATAACTATAATATTTCAGCAATTCCAGATATATCTCTAAAACCATATTTAGATAAACCTATTTTAGATTTGAATAATTTAATCGAAACATCCTCTTATGTAATTCTATTTGCAGAAAATAATAAAAAAATTACACAGCTCACAGATATATTTGATACTAATAACATTAAATATTCTTTAATAAATTCTCTCAATGATATTAATTCAACTGAGAATAAACTTTTTATTATAAATAAATATTTAAATGAAGCATTCAAAATCAATGAACTTAAAATATCATTTATTACACACAAAGACATAATAAAAGAAAAAATAAAACAACATGTAAGTAAAAAAAATACTAAATCAGCATTCTTTTTAGACCAACTAAGAAATTTAGAAATAGGATCGCCAGTCGTACATGAAGTTCACGGTATTGGAAGATACGACGGTTTAAAATATATTGATAATAATGGACGCTCAAATGAATATTTAACAATAATTTATGAGGACAATGACAAATTATACGTTCCAGTATCATCCTTACACTTAGTTAATAAATATCATACTTTAGAAAATGACACTGCACCTTTACATAAACTAGGAGGTTTTTCATGGCAAAATGCTAAAAGGAAAGCAACTAAAAAAGCTTTTGATGTTGCCGCAGAATTACTAGAAATAAATGCAAAAAGAGCTCTAATAAAAACTCTACGATATAATATTAATAATTTTGAATACGAAGAGTTTTCTAATGAATTTATATACGACGAAACTGAAGACCAGATATCAGCAGTAGAAGATATTATTAAAGATCTAAGTTCCGAAAAACTGATGGATAGATTAGTTTGTGGAGATGTAGGTTTTGGAAAAACTGAGATAGCAATGAGAGCTGCATTTATATGCGCATCTAACTTTAAGCAGGTAGTAGTATTAGCACCTACAACGCTACTAGCGGAGCAACATGAAAAAACTTTTAAGGAAAGATTTAAAAAATGGCCTTACAAAATCTATTGTCTTTCAAGATTTAAAACTAAGTCGGAACAAAAAAAAATTATATCAGAAATAAATTCAGGAGATTGCAATATTGTAGTTGGAACTCATAGAGTAATACAAAAAGATATAAAATTTAAATCTTTAGGTCTTGTAATTGTGGATGAAGAGCAGAAATTTGGCGTAAGACATAAAGAATTTTTAAAAAAAATGAGAGACGAAGTCAATGTCTTAACATTAACTGCTACACCTATACCAAGAACTTTAAATATGTCTCTTGGTGGATTAAGAGACTTAAGCATTATAGCTACATCACCTGAAAATAGAATGCCTATAAAGACATATAGTTCAGAATGGAAAAATATTATTATCAAAGAAGCGTGTGACAGAGAAATTAATAGAGGTGGTCAAGTATTTTTTTTACATAATAGAGTTAAAGATATTAATTTAATTTATAACAACCTTCAGGATTTAATGCCTAATTATTCAATTAAAATAGCCCATGCTCAAATGAGTTCATCGCAATTAGAAAAAGTTATTTTAGAATTTTATAATAAAAAATTTAATATATTACTTTCTACGACAATTATTGAAAATGGGATTGATATAGCTAATGCTAATACAATCATTATTAATAAAGCTGACAAATTTGGTTTATCACAACTACATCAAATTAGAGGAAGAGTTGGACGCAGTAACAAACAGGCTTTTTGCTATCTATTAGTTCCAGACATAAATCATATCACTATTAATGCTAAAAAAAGACTCCAAGCTTTAGAGACTATGGAAGATTTGGGATCAGGTTTTTCTATTGCCTCAAAGGATTTAGAAATTCGCGGTGCAGGTACCTTGCTAGGTGAGTCACAAAGTGGTGAAATTCAAGAGATAGGCTTTTCACTTTATAATAGAATTTTATCAAAAGCTATTTTATTGATAAAATCAGGAAAGATACCAAATATTAATAATCCGCTTGATGTGATAACAGAAATTGATATAAATGAAATTGCATTAATTCCAGAGGACTATATACACGATATTAATCAAAGGTTAATAATGTATAAAAAAATTGCAAATTCAGAATCTAGCGAATCACTCGACAATATTGTAATTGAGTTAATAAATAGATTTGGAAACTTGCCAAATGAAGTTAATAACTTGATAGATATTACAAAAATGAAGATTAAATACTCGAAAATAGGTATAAAAAAACTTGTTGTAACAAGAAATATACTAAAAATATCATTCCAGCAAGATGCTAAAATAAGTCATGAAAAATTAATAAAGTTTATAAATAATAGTAATAATAATGTATCATTTACTAAAGAAAATATTTTAATTTATAAAAAAGATTTTAAAGACATTAGAGATAAAAAAATTGTAATAACAAATATAATTGAAGCAATAAAATAATATGAAATTAATTCTAATAATACAAATATTAATATTAAATCTGCTTAGTGTGTCATATGCAGAAGAAAATATAGAAAATCAATTAAATCCAATCTTATATCATGTAAAAGTTATAGCAATATCTCATAATATAAGCAGCTATAGAGATTTTGAAGAAAATTTTACTGACGACAAATATAACGACAAAGCTCCAATTCAAATAATTAATAATTGTATATTAAAAGATGATATAACATGTGAAAAATTTGAATCTGATTACAAGCTAGATACTTTTAATGAATATAAAAAAATTCTTCAAGGACAAAGTGATTTAACAATAATTGATCATTTAGAGTGGGTTCAAGACTCTTCAATTAAGGCGAATATTAAAATTAAAGGTGGTTATGATTACAGCAATGAAATACTTGATGAAGTCTTAACAATAAGTGATTTTGATATACTAAGTTCAGGAACAATATCTGAATACGAGGGCACAGTCTCTATAATCAAAGAAAATTTTTTCCAAATACATATCAATATTCACGAAAGAAAAAGAATGAAACCTACTGGTTTTTTTGCTACAGAAACTCTTACTTCGAAAAACATTGTTATCAATCAAAATATAAAACTAAATAAAATTACTTATATAGATAGAGATAATTTTGGATTCGTAGTAAGTATTATAAAAGTTAATAATATCTAATTATTATTACTCTCTAATTTGAACTCTAGTTGGAAATGCAATTTCAGCCTTATGTTTTGCAAGAATATTACCAATTTGTATTAAAACATCCTGTTTTATTTCATGATATTCTAGCCAATTTGTTGTATCAGCATAAGCTCTTACTAAAAAGTCTATTGAGCTATCATTGTAATTATTAAATGTGACCAGTGTTGTTTGTTTTTGATCAATGCGATTATGTGCTTTAAGCATATGCTTAACTTCTTTTACTATTGGTATCATTTTTGGAAAATCTTTATAACGAAGGCCAATAACTTCATTAATTCTTCTATGAGTCATTCTTGATGGGTTTTCAACAATAATGGTCATGAATATAGAATTAGGTATATATATTACATTTTTACGAAAATTTCTTACAGAAGTCTGACGCCATCCTACATTTTCTACAACGCCTTCTAGATCTCTATCAGGAGATCTAATCCAATCTCCTGTACGAAATGGTCTATCCAAATAAATCATTAGTCCACCAAAAAAATTAGCAAGCATGTCTTTTGCTGCAAAACCAACAGCTACACCACCTATTCCACCAAAAGCTAAAACTCCAGATATACTAAATCCAAATGTTTGTAAAATAATTAAACTAGAAGTAATAATAACAGACAGTCTTATTATTTTATTTATTGCTTCATAAGTAGCAACATCAACATCTATCATCTTATCTGCATTACTTTGAATAATAGCGTTCTGAAAATTTTTGGATAAATTTGTTAAAAATAACGCAATAGCAAAAATAATTCCTGATTTTTTTAAATTAGATACAATATCTTCAGAAATAGTTATAGCTTTTAGATCGTTGCTAAAAGCTTCTAAAGTAAGAACTATTCCTAGTATCCAAACAAGAATGGTAAGTGGTCTATATATAGAATTAATAATACAATCATCCCATATATTTTCTGTTTTATTAACCTGCTTCTTTAAAGTATTAAGCACTAATCTTGTTAAGATGTTAATTACTATTATGACAGATATTATTAACAAGACCTTTACAAGCCAATGATCTAAACTATAATTTTGAAAAAAACTTTCCATAATTTTATATCTCTATACTTATTTGCTTAGTTTCAGATATTTTTTCTAATTTACCTATTACTTTTAAGCGCTTTTTATTATTTATTGTATTATTAATATTATTATTATTTATACTCAACTTTATTAATTTATTACTAATCACATCTGATTTTTTTATAATCAAATCATCAAGTATATTTATTACACCTTTTCTATCATTACATATAAATTGGCAATCACATCCAGCATCAATAGAATTCATTAAGTTATCTCTTAAATTTCCAAATTCCTGTAAAGCTTTCATGCTTAGGTCATCTGAATATATTAGACCTTTGTATCTTAAATCATTTTTTAGCACCTGTAACCATTTTCTAGACAGTGTTGGTGGAAAAGTATCTATTTTCTTATATAAGACATGAGAAGTCATTACTCCCTCAATGTTTATATCAATAGCTTTCTTATAAGGTAATAAATCATTATTAAATATAGAATTAAAATCTCTATTATCTTCAGGTAATTCAACATGAGAATCGGTCTTAGCATAACCATGCCCTGGATAATGTTTGCATATGCTAGATATACCTGAATCCTTTGCACCATTAATGAAAGACTCAGATAATAAAGTAACAATTTTAGGATTACCAGAAAAACATCTTTTATTCACAATATTACTTCTTTTGTAGTCAATATCTAAAACAGGCATAGTGTTAACATCTACACCTAATAAAACAAGCTCATAACCAATTAGCCAGCCAAGATCGTAAGATAACTCACATGAGCCCTCAGGGTCATTATTATATTTTTCTCCTAAAGACTCAATAGAAGGCAATATTGTTAAACCATTTTTAAATCTTTGAACTCTCTGTCCTTCTTGATCGACATATACTAGCAAAGACGGTGACCTTAAAGATTTTATATGCTTTATCAATAAAGTAATTTGTTCTACAGAAACAAAATTTCTAGAGAATAAAATTACACCGCCAATATTAGGATGTTGCAATATCCCCTTATCTTCTTTATTTAATTCAACTCCTTCGACATCAACTATTAATCTACCTAAGTTCATATGGGCTCACATTGTTATTAACTACTTTTAAAGTAACATTAATTATTGTTAAAAAGCAAAAAAATACATCTAATGAAAGAATAGTTATATAATATATAATTATAATATAAATGATATTAATAAATAACTTAAAGGATAATTAGTAATGGGCGATATAACAGTAAAAGAAATGATAAAGTCTGCGAAACAAAATTTAGATGAAGTTTCTGTTGCGGATGTAAAAAAAAAATTAAATTCCAGTAAAACTAATATAATTGATTTAAGAGATACAGCTGAGCTTATTGAAAATGGAGTTATTCCAGGATCGCACCATGCGTCTAGGGGCCATTTAGAATTTTTTGCAGATCCCAAATGCGAGTATTATAAAGATTGTTTTAACAAGGAAAAAGAAATTATATTATTTTGTAATTCAGGTGCTAGATCTGCATTAGCAGCATACACACTTAAAACTATGGGCTATAAAAATGTTTCACATATGAAAGGTGGATTTAAAGCCTGGATGAAGGAAATTGGCGTTATAGAAGATTTTTCTTAGCTATAAGTATACTAATAATTAATTTTTATATAATTTAAAATTAAGAGTTATTATTTAGATCAATATCACTCTGAACTTTTTTTGTTAACTCTACTATTTGGTCTAACTGCTCATTCAGAGAGTCTAAACTTTTACTTATTGAAAATAAAATCAGCATAATTACTATGCATATTATTGTTAAAATTATCATCATCATATTTGCCTCCTTACAATTATCATAAAATAATGGCGGAGAGTGAGGGATTCGAACCCCCGGAACCTTTCGGCTCAACGGTTTTCAAGACCGCCGCATTCGACCACTCTGCCAACTCTCCACATAAAATAGGTCATATTTATACATTCCTTTATATTTACAAGTAAGTGATAAAGCGTTAATGTATATAAAATTAATCATGGAGCATATATATGAATAATAGCAATACAACAGTTGTAGGACAAGCAAGAACCTCTGTATCGAACAAAGTTCTTAAAAATACATATATTCTTTTATCAATAACACTTTTATTTAGTGCAGCAACTGCTTTTATAAGCTATATAATGAATATTTCAATTATAAATCCCTTTATTACGCTTGGATTATATTTTTTAACTCTTTACTTAACAGTTAAAAATAAAAATAACTCATTCGGTTTATTCTGGGTGTTTTGTTTAACTGGCCTACTTGGGTTCACATTAGGTCCAATATTAAATATTTATATAAATAGCTTTAGCAATGGAACAGAAATTGTCGCAACGTCAATGATGTTAACAGGAATAATTTTTTTATCTCTATCAGCATATGTAAATTACTCAAAAAAAGATTTTAATTATATTGGCGGATTTATAACTTCAGGCATTATAATTGCTTTTTTAGCTAGCATAGCCTTGCTTATTTCTGCAATGATGGGATATTATTTTCCAATTATGATGCTTGGAATTTCTGGATTATTTTCTTTGTTGATGTGCGGGTTAATTTTGTATCAAACTAGCGCAATAATTCATGGCGGTGAAAATAATTATATAATGGCAACTGTTACATTGTACATATCGATATACAACCTGTTTACTAGCCTGCTTCATATTTTAGGTGCGTTTATGGGTGAAGAATAACTAAAACTATAGGAGAAAATAATGCCTAAATTTATAATTGAAAGAGACATAAATGATGCGGGTTCATTAACAGCAGACGAACTTCAGGGTATATCTCAGAAGTCATGTAGCGTTTTAAAAAAATTAGGGACTGAAATCCAGTGGGTAGAAAGCTATGTAACAAAAGATAAAGTTTATTGTGTATATATAGCGCCAAATGAAGACTTAATTAAAGAGCATGCTAATGAAGGTGGGTTTCCTGCAAATAAAATTAGCGCTGTAACAAAAATTATTGACCCAACTACCTCTGAATAATTATTTACTAATTACAGAATTTATAAATAAGGTGAATTCCTGACTAGACCAGTCTTTTTCACCCTCTGTTCTGTATAACATATTTCCTTCATCATCAATTAAAAATGTTGTAGGTATAGCCTCAACATTCCAGTTCACTAATTCCATTCTTTCATCTACTAATATTGTGAAGTCAATCGGGCCATTTTTACTAATAAAATCTTTAATCACTTCTTTACTTTGACCAACATTAATAGCTATAACATGAAAATTTTCATTATTATTAAATTTTTTATGTAAGTTATTTAATGATGGAATTTCCTTAACACAAGGCTTACACCATGTAGCCCAAAAATTTACTAAAATATATGAGCCATTCAAATCCTCTGCATTTAAAATAGTCCCATCTAATCTTTCTAAATTAAAATCTGCTTTTTTATTTCCTTCAATCTTATACATTAGATGGTCATTACTTCCTGAGCAAGATAATATAATTAATGTAAGGGTTAAAATAATAAAATTTTTAATTTTCACTATTTATTATAACCCATATCCTTGTCATTTGCCCAGTTAGGGTCATCTTTAGTTAGATCGCCTACTGTTTGAAATAATGCATCAGCAATTAATATATTAATATTTTCACCCACAAGAGATTCTAAAAAAAGTTTTAAATTAATTTTTTCTGCTTTGCTAAGATTTAATTTTTTTATCTTTGGGCTAAGTAATTCATTTTGAACACCGCCATCATTATAAAAATTTATTACATCATCTAATGAGCTAAATACACCATTGTGCATATATGGAGAAGTTAAAGAAATATTTCTAAGGCTTGGTGTTTTAAACATCCATCTATGATCAGGATTTTCAGTAATATCGTATAAACCTAAATCATTTTTTTTCTTTTGTTGATTTACGCTTTTAATAATATTATTATCAACCTCAACGTATTCACCTGGCGCAAGTTGCACAACAGTTTTATTATTTTTAATTAATAAACCCATAGAATCTGCGTATCCAACTCCAGTATTATGGAGCTTATTATCAAAAAATAATGCATGGTCATTGTCAATAGAGTGACATGACACACAGTTTCCTTTTCCAATAAAAACTTCAAATCCCTTTTTCACTTCAGCACTTACAGCTTTATCATTTTTACCAAAATACCATTTATCAAAATTAGAATTTGCTGAAATTAATGATCTTTCATAGCTAGCTATTGCTTTACTAAATGTTGCTACATTAATGCCTTCACCAGGAAACGCATCATTAAATAAATTTTTATATCCAGGTATTAATTCTAATTTTTTAACTGTAAAACCAAATGACGGCATACCCATTTCCGAATGCTTTAAAACAGGCTGCCATACTTGATTTTCTAATGAATATTCCCTTGCGTCATGAAATAAAAATTTATAATAAGCGGAATTAATAATAGTTGGTGCATTTCTCAAATTAGACCTACCTTCAATACCAACTGCCGTTCTAATTTCATTATTAGTGAATCCTTGTTCAGGAATATGACACATAGCACATGACATAGTATTATTTAATGAAATCCTTCTATCAAAAAATAATTTTTTTCCTAAAGCTATTTTTTTCTCTGTAATTGGATTATTTTTAGGGATCTTTAATTTTGGTAAACCTAATTGACTCTGTTCGGCGTATTTAATTAAATTAGTCTTCTCACCCTTCCTTTCATTAATGCTTAACGATTTAGTTACATAATCTCGAGACTCATATCCATCTTTATTATCTCCTGGTCCAGAATAAATTATTTCGTTATCCACACTTATTGCTAACTTACTAATAAAAAGCAAGCTAGTTATACATAACAAATAATACAGGGCGCTTCTTGAAACAATTTTTTTACTCATTACCTAATAATAAAGTTTTTATATCGTTAATCAATAGATCAGGATGAAGAAAATCAACGTTGTATATGTTTCTTATAAGTTTTTTATCATCTATAAGGTAAACACGTAGTATATGGGACTGCACACCATCATAACTTCCATCTTTCTTATATTTTCTAATTACAGGCTGATCATAACTTTGAAGTATAGGAGTCAAATAGTTTAATGAACTTGTTGTTAAAAATCTCCAATCAGCATCTATATAACTTAAATCTTTTCCATATAAGGACATAATGCTAGGTGTATCGTACTCTGGATCAAAACTTAACGAAATCATTTTTAGATTTTTCAACAAATACTTTTCTTTTTTTAATTTCTCTTGAATCTTGTAAAATACAGCAGTTGCTAACGGGCATCCATTTTTATCACTACAATTACTATAAATAAAACTTAATAAGGTAATTTTGTTATTCATTGCCGAATATAAATCTATAGAATTACCTTTTTTATCTACTACCTGGCCATTACCAGCTTTCCTGATATTGTAAAGCTTATAAGATCCAGGCTCAGGTAATTTATAACCAAGCTCTTTCTTCCAGCCTGGGGCTAATTCATCTGATAAAAACTGATTATCATTATCGGCATAGATTAATGTTACAGAAGTAAATATATATATAAATAATATAATTTTTTTCATAATATAATTATTAAAAAAAAGGTTAACTTTCGTTAACCTTAATTTTATCATTTTGTAATTAATTAATAAATTACTTATCTAGCATTGAAACGGATTTCTCTTCATCAGAATTTTTACTTGAATATAGAGAATATGCTCCAAATCTCATTTGATGCGCTCTTCCTAATTTTTCTTTGTAAAAATCAACTGTCCATACATGACTTAACTTTAAGTTTTCTTGATCCCAATCATAAAGTTTTACCCACTGCTCGTCTGCATCTTCAGTTTTATCCCAGCTTCCTAAAAGTGAGGTTGAAAAATAAGCTCTTGTGCCATCCCAACTTTGAGAAATCATATTAACTTGTGAACCAATTTTCTCTTCAAATATTTGTTTTGGATTATGAGGATCACTTATATCAAATAATCTAGCTTTACCATCCATAAATGTATCTACCCAAAGACCTTTATCATCTGAAGTTATTGAAATATCTACTGGTAATGGAACTTTTGAAGGGTCACCTATATCTGCAACCGCTTTAGCCTGCCATTCACCACTTTTATCTTCGTATATTAACCAAATTTTTGATGTTAATGCTGTTGTTGTAAAGCAGTAATTATTATTTGCACCCCATGCACATCTAATTTCTAATGGTGCACCTGGAACATCAAATACTTTTTTTGGTTTTCTTGAATGCAAATCCCATAATACCATTGTATTACCAAATCTCTTCATAGCTTCGCCATCTTGAAGCATTTGACCAAAATCCATCATATAATTTGACCAGCCTGTAAATGATGAAGTTAACATAATATTTCTTCTTGGCTGAACTCTAATATCATATCCATATCCATCAGCAAAATTCCCTGTTTTATTAGCGCCTTTTAAATCACCATCTGTTGGTAACCAATGAGTTGCTATAAATTCACCTTTACTGTTGTATTCTGCTAAACCTGTTCTACCACCATTATCTTTGTTATTAGACAAACCAGAAACCATCATCCTTCCTGGTAAGGCATAAAATGTATGTGGTCCAACAATTCCCCCTGTTTTTTCTACAAAGTCTATTACAACTTTACTAAGAGAAGGTTTTCTTGGGTTTGTAGCCACATCAAAAATAAAGATTTTATTACTATCTAAACCACCAGCCCATAAATAGTGTCTATCATCACTTAACCCGGAATGGTGTGCTTCATTTCTTCCGCCAACAGAAAGAACACTTACAACTTTTCCATATGTTTTAGATTTAGGACTAACATCTATAGTTACTAATTTATCTTGTTCGTCACCAAGTCCTTCTACACCAAGTGTCCAAACATACACATAATCCTCTTGTCCGACTATTTTTTGCATATATGGAGACATGCATGTCTCATCAGCATATGAAAATGAGCTAATTGTTAGTAAAATAGCGGTTAATATTGAAATTCCAAAGTTTCGTAAATACATAACTTTTCCTCTTCTATTTTTATAGTTCTTGAATATCGTATTATGAACGATTAATATTACAGGTCAAGACTATCTTACAATCCCGGTCTAAAATATAGGTTTTGGGATCAAGTAATCGTGATATTGACGCTAAATTTATGAAGAATATGCCAATTAAAAACATTATAAATTACATTAAGTTTGTATCTTTATCAATTGTTTTAACAATAAGTTATAGTGCAGTGGCGGAGATTGGTGGAGATTTCTCTTTGATTGACTACAACAATAATAAATACACATTATCTTCATCATCAAAAGCAAAAATTATATTTTTTGGTTTTTTAAATTGCCCAGATATATGCCCTACAGCATTATCCGAAGTATCAAGACTAATGAAAAATTTAGAGAATCTAGCAGAAAATATTGATCCCATATTTATTACTGTAGACCCTAAAAGAGATAAACCTGAGTTATTAAAACAATACCTATCTTTTTTTGATAAAAGAATAATAGGTTTAACGGGATCGCAAGAGCAAATAGAAAATATAACTAATCAATATCATGTTTATTATAGTTATCAAAAAAAGGATGAGGTAGATAACTATACAGTTAATCATACTGCTAATATGTACTTTTTGGATAAAAATAATAATGTAGAGAAAATATTTATTCCAGGAACACCTTTTGAAGAGCTTTTTAAATACGTAAATAAATATTTAATAAAGATGTAAAGACTTTACCGCTTCAGTAAAATTGCAAGTAACTTAACTAAAGTTTTCTCCGTATGTTAGGTAAAAAAACAGTAAGTATTGCAAATAACAACGGAATTACAAACAGATCAAATGTTGATGTAAAATCTGTTACAGATACATCAGTCTGTATCATATCACCGCCAATCCATCCCAATAAAAGTGCTCCAAGAAAGACAATAGATGGGAATTTGTCTAAATATTTTAAAATTAAAGAACTTCCCCAAATTATAATCGGTATGCTCAATAAAACTCCAAAAATAACGATAGGTATATTGCCGTCCGCTACTCCAGCTATTGCAACTGAATTATCTAAACTCATAACAAAATCTGCAATTATGATAGTTTTAATAGCCCCAGATAAATTACCTTCTTGTTTAATATTAATATTACGACTTGATTTATGATCTAAAATTAATTTAACGCCTATCCACACTAATAATAATCCTCCAATAATTTTTAAATAAGGGATCGTAAGAAGTGCAGTAGCAAAAAATACCATCAATACTCTTAGTACTATTGCTCCAAGTGCGCCATAGATGATACCTAATTTGCGTTGTTTTGCTGGTAGATTTTTACATGCTAAAGCAATAACTATTGCATTATCGCCACCTAAAACTATATCAATAGCAATTATTTGCAGAATAGAAATAAATGGTGCGTAATATAAAAGGTCTTCCATTAAAGTATAATTTTAAAAAAATTAGATGTAATCAACTCAAGGTAATTTTTATTTATAAATTGCAAAATATTTTTCTAGTCAGGTTATTTTGTCAACTTTTGAAGCTAAAATAAAATCACTTTCTGCTAATCCATCAATTGCATGAGTGTATATTTTTACATTCGCATATCCCCATCCAAACCATATGTCAGGATGATGTCCTTCATTCTCTGCGATATCGCCAACTTTATTTACAAATTCTTGGCTTTGGACAAAATTTTTAAACTTAAACTCCTTAATTAAATAAAATTTTTTTTCTTCATTTTCCCTAGCATCCCATCCATTCACTTTTTTTAAATATTCATGAATTTCATCTATATTAAAGGCTGGAATGCCTCCCTCACAGGGAACACATTTTTTTTTGGATAAATCTTCGCTCATAGTTTTTAATTAGTAAGATTAATTGATAATTTAAAACATAGCATATTAATCAAATAAAGCAATTAGAACAGTTATCTATTTTTTATAGCAAAAGCAACATCTATTGCTTGCTTATTTTGCCAAACATCATGAACTCTAAATATATTTATATTTGCCATAACTCCTAATGCGGATGTAGCGCATGTTCCGGACACCCTATCAAGAGGATTGTTATTTTCAGACACTTCACTAAATAATTTTTTTCTACTTGTACCTAGGAGTGATAAATAACCCATACTAGAAACTCTATTTAAGTTTTTTAGAATCTCAATATTATGAGCAGTTGTTTTTCCAAATCCAATACCTGGATCAACAATAATTTTATTTTTATTGATCCCTGTTGCAATAGCTTTTTCAGATTGTAAATTTAAAAAGTCTATAACTTCAGAAATTACATCTTTATATGTTGGGTTATCTTGCATAGTTTTTGGGGGGCCTTTCATATGCATTATACAATAATAGACATCATGTTCTGCTACTAATGAAAACATTTTATCGTCATCTATGCCTCCACTAACATCATTTATCATATCAACACCTAAATTAATAGCAGCATTTGCTACATCTGATAATGTAGTATCAACACTAATTATAATATTACTCGGGATAACTTTTTTTAACTGAGATATTACATCGATAATTCTTCTTTTTTGCTCAATTGCAGAAACTCTTTGGGAACCAGGGCGAGTTGATTCTCCACCAATGTCTATAATATTAGCGCCTTGTTTAATCATAATAAGAGCTTTTTCAACGGCGAGTTCACTTGATGGATATGCACCTCCATCAGAAAAACTATCTGGAGTAACATTTAATATGCCCATAATAATTGGCTTACTAGAATCTAATTTATTTTTCATAAAGTTTAATGCTCAATTGTAAAAATATTTATTTCTTCACCTAAGTCAACTGACATAAAGTCTTTCGCAAAAATAACATCACCTTGGTATTCATTAAATATAGTCTTTAAAACATCAGATTCGCTAACTCCAAATAATAGCGCATGGTTTAATATAGTCAATTTTGGTTTAGCAATTTTTAATATATCTATAAGTTGACTAATGGAAGTATGGGAAGCAACTACTTCTTGAATTTTCCTATTATTATCATAAATATTTTTACTAACAGAAATAATTTCATGAATCAAAATATCGCAATTTGTATAATTATTAATAAGATTTTCTGAGTATGTTGTATCTGCAGAATAAACAATTTTCTTATTATTATAATTTATTATAAAACCATAAGATTTATCTACATATCCGTGGGAATTTCTAAATGGCTTCACATGCAAAGAAGATTTTTCTTCTGTAGATTCTGCAAAATTTTTGCATTTTAACTTCGAGTAATTTCCATCTTTATATCTATAACCAATATCCTCATCGTATGATTTTAATAAACCATTACAAAATTTTTTAATTCCCTCTGGACCATAGACATTGGTATCATTTTTTTTTTGCCATAAATTACTTGTCAACCATAAATCACCTAAACCTACTATATGATCGTAGTGTAAATGTGAAATATAAATATTATTTATTTTGGAAAAGTCATTTCCTATTTGATTTAATCTAATAGTTGTTCCTCTTCCCACATCTAATAATATTTCTTCGTTATTGTAATTTAATAGAATCGATGGACCAAGTTTATTTATATTTGGTCGTGGTGTCCCAGTACCTAGAAATATTATATTAAGTAATTCTCCAGCAATTGAAATATTGCTAAACAATATTATTAAACTTAGAAAAAATATTTTAATCATTTGAGTCAATTTTTAAAACTGCCATAAATGCTTCTTGAGGTAACTCCACTTTCCCTACTTGCTTCATTCTTTTTTTACCAATTTTTTGTTTTTTTAATAACTTCATTTTCCTCGTAACATCACCACCATATAATTTTGCTGTAACGTCTTTTCTAAAGGCTTTTGTTGTAGCTCTAGAGATGATTTGTGAGCCTATGGCAGCTTGAATAGCTATATCAAAATTTTGTCTTGGAATAACTTCTTTCATCCCATTAACCAATTTCCTTCCTATGGTAAGTGATCGAGTTTTATGAACTATCAATGATAATGCGTCAACTTTTTCTCCGTTAATTAGTATATCTAATTTCTGCAAATCAGATTTTTTAAATGAATGTATGTAGTAATCAAAAGATGCATATCCTTTAGTGCATGATTTTAACTTATCAAAAAAATCTAGAACTACTTCATTAAGAGGTAAATAATATTCTATTAATGCTTGCCCGCCTACATATGAAATTTTTATCTGCCTACCCCTTTTTTGTTCGCATAGAGTTATAACATTTCCGATAAATTCGTTAGGGACAAGCATAGAAGCAGCTATTAACGGTTCATGTATTTCATCAATGCTTGACATATCTGGAAGTGAGCTTGGGTTATCAACCTCTACTAAATTTCCATTTTTTAGAACCACTTTGTATATAACTGTTGGAGATGTAGAAATTAAATCTAATTGATACTCTCTCTCGAGTCTTTCTTGCACTATTTCCATATGTAACATACCAAGGAAGCCACATCTAAATCCATGACCTAAAGCTTTTGAAGTTTCAGGCTCATAAGTAAACGAAGAGTCGTTTAATTCTAATTTTTCTAACGCATCTCTAAAATCTTTATATTCATCACTATTAATTGGAAATAATCCAGCAAACACTTTAGGTTGGATCTCTTTAAAGCCTTCCAATGGTTTAGATACATCATCATTATAAGATAAGATCGTGTCTCCAACTTTTGCTGAGGCAATGTCTTTAACACCTGCAACTAAATAACCAACTTCACCTTGATTAATTTCATTTAGTTTTTTTATTTTTGGAGAATAACATCCAAGTTCTTCGACCTGATAAATATCATTTGTAGAGGCTAATTTTATTTTTTGCTTAAGTGACAGAGAACCGCTTACTACTCTTACAAGAGAAACAATTCCTAAATAATTATCAAACCAAGAATCAACAATAAGCGCCTTTAAAATATCATCTTTTATAATTTTAGGAGGAGGTATTTTTTCAATTATCATTTCTAGTAATTCTATAACACCTAATCCTGTCTTAGCACTTACATTTATTGTGTTAGAAGTATCAATTCCAATAATTTCTTTTATTTGTTGTTTTACTGAATCTGGGTCAGCTGATTGCAAATCTATTTTGTTTAAAACGGGTAAAATTTCTAAATTTAATTCTGTAGCTTTATAACAATTTGCAACACTTTGTGCCTCTACGCCTTGAGAAGCATCAACTATTAATAGTGCTCCCTCACATGCAGCAAGAGATCTTGAGACTTCGTATGAAAAATCTACGTGACCCGGTGTATCTATAATATTAAATTGGTATGTATTGCCATTCTCTGATTTATAGTACAACCTAACGCTTTGGGCTTTTATAGTAATACCTCTTTCTTTCTCTAAATCCATAGAATCTAAGATTTGCGAGCTCATTTCTCTTTCTGTCAAACCCCCGCATATTTGTATAAAACGATCAGCTAATGTAGATTTACCATGATCAATATGGGCTATAATAGAAAAGTTTCTAATTAATTCATTATTAGATTTTGTCATCAAACAATTACTCAATTTTAATTGCAAGATAAAGGGAATTACCTTGAGATCTTCTAACTAAAAGTGAAGCAAAATCACCTTTTTTCATGCCATTAACAATTTTTTCAAATTCGTTAATATTTAGAATATTGCGACCAGAGATTTGATATATAACATCATTCTTTAACAATCCAGCTTCATAAGCAGGGTTGGTTGAGACTTCATTTACAATAACTCCGTATTTATTATCGATTCCAAGATTTTTTTTATCTTCGCTGCTAAGATTAGATAATGACATCCCAAGAATTTTCTTAGTAATAGACTTTGAATTTTTTTCAATAGAGCTTATAACTGTTTTAGATGGAAGTTCTTGAACTATAAATTTTATATTTTTCTTAACGCCATTTCTAAGTATTTCAATGCTAACGTTTTTACCAACTTTAGTGCTTCCAACAATCGGTGGTAACGCTGATGACGTTGTAATATTTTTTCCATCAAATTTTAAAATAATATCACCTACTTTTAAATCTGATTTTTCTGCTGGGCCGTCAGCAATAATTCTAGAAATTAATGCGCCTTTTGGTTTTTTCATACCAAATGATTTTGCTAAATTATTAGTTACCTCTTGTATATACACACCTAGCCATCCTCTTGATACTTTTCCAGACATTTTTAGTTGTTTAATTACATTACTAGCAACATCCATTGGTATTGCAAAAGATAATCCCATAAATCCCCCAGACCTGCTAAATATTTGAGCATTAATACCTACTACTTCACCTTTTAAATTAAATAGTGGTCCGCCAGAATTTCCAGGGTTTATAGCGACATCTGTTTGAATAAAAGGCACATAGTTGTCATTAGGTAAACTTCTGCCAATCGCGCTAACTATGCCTGCAGTCACTGTGCTTTCAAAACCAAATGGAGATCCAATAGCTAATACCCACTGCCCAACTTTTAAAGTTGAAGAATTTCCAATTTTTACTGGTTTGAGATTTTTTGCTTTGATTTTTAATAAAGCAATATCGCTAGATATATCAGAACCAATTAATTTTGCATCTAATTCTCTTTTATCATTTAATTTAACTATAATTTGGTCAGCACCGGCAATTACATGATGATTTGTAATAACATAACCATCAGAAGAATAGATAAAACCAGAACCTAGTGAGTGCGATTTTCTTGGGGTTCCTTTTTCAGGATTTTCAAGACCTCTATCACCGAAGAATTTTTTTAAAAATTCATTAAGTTCATCATTTGGCATATCAGGGCGAGACTCACTTGCTTTACCATTGCTTTTTCTTATTGTGCTAATGTTAACTATGCTTGCACTATTATCTTCTACTAGCTTTGTAAAATCTGGCAAAACATTATTATTTGTAAATCCTGTATTTGTAAATACAAAAATAATTAATATTGAGTAAAAGAATTTTTTAGATATGTTTTTCATATTTGCCTTAATTGATAATTTATAATAGATTATACTTATTCTATCATAAAGGTTGCAAAAAATTTTAAAACAAGTTGAAAAAACAAGAGTTTTTGATATTTTAATAATTGGCAGTGGTGCTGCTGGAAATAGTCTTGCGCTCCAATTACCGAGTGATATGTCAATTGGTCTAATCTCAAAAACTGAACTTCATGAGGGTAGCACGTATTACGCACAAGGCGGTATATCTGCTGTTTTCAGCAAACCAGATTCTATAGAGCTGCACGTCGAAGATACAATGAAAGCGGGTGCAGGTCTTTGTAGAGCAAATATTGTCAAAGCAGTAGCAAATGACTCTAAAGAAATTATTAAATGGTTATTAGATCAGGGTGTTAAATTCACGAAAAATAACGTTGGCGCTAACAATAAATTACATTTAACCAAAGAAGGTGGTCATACGCATCCAAGAATTGTACATGCTGACGATAAGACGGGTAAAGTAATTCAAGATAGCTTAATAAGCGGAGTGAAGAAAAAAAATAATATTGAACTTTATACACACCATGTTGCGATAGATCTTATAACTAAAGATCAAAAAGATAAAAATGTAAAAAGATGCGTAGGATGTTACATTTTAAACAAAAAAAATAATCATATAGATATTTTTAAGGCAAAATTTATAGTTTTAGCTACTGGCGGAGCAAACAAAGTTTATTTATACACTAGTAATCCCGATACTTCATCAGGTGATGGCATTGCAATGGCATATAGAGCTGGCTGCAATATTTCTAACATGGAATTTATGCAGTTTCACCCTACTTGTCTTTATCATCATAGAGCAAAATCATTTTTAATAAGCGAATCGTTAAGAGGAGAAGGTGGTAAATTATTACTCCCAAATGGAGAGCAGTTTATGCACAAATATGATTCACGTGGCGTTCTAGCGCCAAGAGATATTGTTGCGCGGGCAATAGATAATGAAATGAAAATTCATGGTCTTGAATATGTGCTGTTGGATATATCACATAAAAAAAATTTATTTATTAAAGAAAGATTTCCAAATATCTACAAAAAATGTCTTGAATTCAATATTGATATTACAAAGTCAGCAATTCCAGTAGTTCCTGCAACACATTATACATGTGGCGGTATTGATATTGATATTAACGCAAGAACAAATATAAAGAATTTATATGCAATAGGAGAAGTAGCTCACTCTGGATTACATGGTGCTAACAGAATGGCAAGTAATTCTCTACTAGAATGCATTTTCTTTTCAAGAAAAGTTTTGAAAGATATAGAAAGATTTAAAAATGAAGATTTTGAAGATGTGCATAAAGACTTTGTTGATAATACAACAAAAAGCATAAGTGAGGAAGTAATTATAAAACATTCATGGAAAGAAATTAGAACATTAATGTGGAATTATGTCGGTATTGTAAGAACAAACGAAAGATTATTAAAGGCAAAAAATAGAATATCTATTTATAAAAAAGAAATAGAAGAATGTTTTAGCAAAAATAAAATATCTTGTGATCTAATTGAATTAAGAAATTTAATTTACATTGCAGAGATTATTATTACTTCTGCGCTAACAAGAAAAGAAAGTAGAGGCCTTCATTATAATGTCGATTTTCCTTATACAAATAAGATTGCAGAAGATACGGTTATTAATAAAAAAATAAAAAACGATCTTAAGTTATATCGAGAAAAATAGACTCTCTATAAAATTTTAGCTCTTCAATAGAATCTTTTATATCCTCTAAAGCAAGGTGCTGCGGATCTTTTTTAAATTTAACTTTTGGATACCATCTGTTTGCTAATTCTTTTATAGTGCTTACATCTAAATTTCTATAATGAAAAAAATCTTCGAGTTCTGGCATACACCTAGCTAAAAATCGTCTATCCTGACATATACCACTTCCACACATAGGTGATGTATTTTTATCTATGTATTTTAACAGAAATTCTATCGTCATTGCTTGGGCATCAGTATACGTATATGAACTTTCTTCAATTCTTTTTACTAGCCCAGATTTATTATGCTGGTTTGTATTCCATTCATCCATACCATTTATAAAATCTATATGAGTGTTTATTGCAATAACTGGACCTTCCTCAATGATATTAAGCTCTTTATCTGTTAATATAGTCGCGATCTCGATAATGCGATCTTTAAAAGTATCAAGACCTGTCATTTCTAGATCAATCCATATTAAATTTTGCGGGTTTTTATTCATAATGTTTAAACATATCACATCATTCTTATTATTTCTGATTTTTTTAGTATTTTCTAATTTAACAATAGCTGATAATAATAAAACAGGGAAAATCATTCATGAAAATCTTTGTAAAAATTGTCATATAAATATTACAGGTGGTGATGGATCTATAATTTATAATAATTTTAACAAAAATATAAATAACAAAGAGCAACTAATAGATTCAATTACATATTATTACAAAAAATCTTCCAAAATCAATAACAACAAAGAACTTATAAAGCTTTATAATTACATTAACAATATGTTTTACAATTATTAATATATAGTTCTTTTATCAAAAGCTTTTGATAATGTATATTGATCTAGATACTCAAGTTCACCACCAACTGGAACACCTTGTGCAAGTCTAGTAACTTTTATAGAATATTTTAGAGCAAGCTCACTTATAACATGTGCAGTTACATCACTTTCTACAGTTGAATTCACAGCTAGTATTAGCTCATTAATATGTCCTTTCGAAAGTTTTTCATCTAATAGGTTGATCCCGATTTCCTTTGGCCCAATTCCATCTAACGGTGATAATTTACCTAATAATACAAAATATTTTCCTTTATAATTTGTGCTATTTTCTATATTAAATACATCTGCTGGACTTTCAACAATGCAAAGCATTTCATCATTTCGATTTAAGTCTAAGCATAAATCACATAATTCATCCTGGGTTAAATTTCTACATGATTTGCAATTTATTGTATTAGATACAACCTCTTTAAGAACATCGGATAAGTTAAGTGCATCCTCCTTAGCTCTTTGTAAGAGATAATATGTCATCCTTTGTGCTGTTTTTTTGCCAACGCCAGGCAAACAAGTCAAAGCATTAATTAAATCTTCAATTAGTGTTTTTTTTGTTTTCATTAAAAAGGGAGATCTGTAGGCAATCCTTGTTTAGATAAAACAGACATTTTATCATTTGTCATTTTATCTATATCTTTAGCCGCATCATTAATTGTATCTTTAATTAGAATTTCTAAATTTTTAATATTCGTAAAATCATAATTTTCAGAAATAGAAATTTTTTGTATAATATGATCTCCATTTATTACAACAGATATAATATTATTATTATCTACTTTTGTTATGTTTGTTTTAGAAATTTCTTTTTTTAATTTTTTCATGTCCTTCTTCATTTGCTGAGCTTTTTTCATTAATCCCATCATGTCGCCCATACCACCTATCCCCTTCATCATATTAAACTCCTTTAATTTGTCTCATTAATTTTTATTGAGTCTTCCACGCTTGTTGCATTAAATTTTTCTTTTACAGCTTTTACAAAATCATCATTTTCTATTTGATCGGTAGCATTAGAAATTTTCTTATTATGGTGATCTTCGTCTTTTTTTTGTAGCGTAGCTAATTGATCGTCTGAAATCTCAATATTAATATTTATATTTTCTTTAAAATAGCTAGCTAATGCTTCTTGTAGCTTATCAGTTGATTTCTTGGTTAAAACCCCTGTTAGATTTTTAGCAATTAAAAAATTTATATTTAGGCCACTCTTAGTTTTAAATAAGATATTTTTGGCTAGATTTGTAGTAATAGGATCTATATCTAGCCTAGACACAATTGCATCCCAGTTATTTTCTATTGTTAGATTTTGTGTATCAGAATCTTTATCTATTATTTCTTCTTTTTTATTATTAGCCTTTTCAAAATTTTTAGAATTATTAATTACTTCTTTATTGCTTTTATCAGCATTATTAAGGTTTTTAATATTACTATTTATGTCAAATGGCGTAAACATAAGCATTCTAATTATAGCCATTTCAAATCCACTTTTATAATTTGGCGCAAATTCTATATCTTTTAAATTTGATACACCAATTTGATATAATATTTGAATTTCATCATCATTAAATTTTTCTGAAATTTTCTGAACACTTTCTGAATATGAATTTTCAGATAATTTTTTGGTTACCTTAAAAATAGCAGCTTGATGGAATATCGATATAATTTCTTCTAACAAATATTCAAAATCTACAGACTGATAATACAACTTATCTATTAATTCCATTAACTCATTAATATCATCTTTAATTAACAAACTTACTACTTGATTAATATTATCACTTGGGAGCAAACATAGTATTTTGCAAATATTTTCATATGTAATTGAATTGTCTCCATGAGATATACATTGTTCCGCAATACTTAGAGCATCTCTCATACTTCCATCAGCAATTTTTGCAATGTTTTTTGTAGCCTCTTCTTCGTAGGTAACATTTTCTTTTGTTAAAATTTTTTCTAATTGTTGTTGTATTATTAATGGCGATATTCTGCTTAAGCTAAAATGTAAACATCTTGACAAAATTGTACTTGGTATTTTCTGCGGATCCGTTGTTGCTAAAATAAATTTTACATGCTCAGGTGGTTCCTCTAAAGTTTTTAATAATGCATTAAAACTATGGGTTGACAACATATGAACTTCATCTATTAAATATATCTTAAATCTTCCTTGTGTAGGCATATATTGGACGTTTTCTAAAAGCTCTCTTGTATCTTCGACTTTTGTTCTAGATGCAGCATCTACTTCATATAGGTCTACAAATTGACCTAAATCAATTGATAAACAAGTATTACAATTTCCACATGGTTGGGACCCAATACCTGCATCTTCACAATTTAAGCATTTAGCTAATATTCTAGCCAATGTAGTCTTGCCCACACCTCTTGTTCCTGTAAATAAATAAGAATGATGTAATCGTTTACTATCTAAGCTGTTTACTAGAGCTGTAACAACAGGATCTTGGCCTATAAGATCTGAAAAAAATTTTGGGCGCCATTTTGTAGCTAATACTAAGTTTGTCATATTGAAATTATGCTACCATATTTATACTTTCATTTAATAAATTTATTAGACTTTAAGTGGAGGAAGGTATGGGATTCGAACCCATGGTACTATCTAAAGTACACCACCTTTCCAAGGTGGCACATTCGACCACTCTGTCAACCTTCCTTTATTAAACTAATATTATCGCACTTTTTTCTTTTTAGCGGGATAAAATCTTTTTTTAGGTTTTGCATCTGAACTTCTAATGGTGTTTTTTGATGCTGATCTTTTTTTTCCTTTATATTTTGTTTCACCATTTTCACTTTTCTTAAACTTACTTTTACCTTTATATTTTTTTCCAGAATTCTCACTAGTTTTAAATTTACTTTTACCTTTATATTTTTTTTCGGAATTCTCACTAGTTTTAAATTTACTTTTAACCTTTCGCCTGCCATTTCTTTTATCAGAAGCTCCTCTTCTAGAAGACATTCTATTTTTTGCATCAGGATTAATAAGCATATCAATATTTAACCAGAGATGTCCTTCATTTGGAGATACAAAACATATTGCCTCGCCATTAGCGCCAGCTCTGGCAGTTCTGCCTATTCTATGAATATAATCTTCAGCTACTTGCGGTAAATCATAGTTTATAACGTGCTTTATATGTGGAACATCTAGCCCACGAGAAGCTATATCAGTAGCAACTAAAACTTTAAATTTATTTTCTCTAAAACCTCGCATTACTTTATCGCGTTTACTTTGTCTTAAATCACCATTTAATGCGTTAGCCTTTATACCGTCTTTTATAAGATTTTTTGCAATCTTTTCAGTACTATGTTTTGTTTTTGCAAAAACTAAAACTGATCCATCTCTAATTTCTAATTGCTTTAGTAAAGTTTTATATTTATTTGTATTGTCAATATGTATAATTTCGTGTTTTATGTTTTTTAATATTGAATTCTCAATATCTATAGTTATTTTTTCTGGTTCAATTAAATATTTATTAGCAAGGGTAACAATATTTTTTGGGAACGTTGCAGAAAACATAAGTGTTTGTCTTTTTTTCGGCATAAATTTTAATATTTGATCTATTTGAATACCAAATCCCATATCAAGCATTCTGTCTGTTTCATCTAGAACTAAATAGTTAGAATTCTTAAGACTCAATGATTTTTTTCCAAGATGATCATTTATGCGGCCAGGAGTTCCAATTATGATCCTTGGTTTTCTCTTTAGTTGATTAAGTTGTTTTCCTATAGCTTCGCCACCAATGAGGCAACATGCTTTAACAGGATTTGAATTACCTAATAAGGTTCGAAATACATCTATTACTTGTTTAGCTAATTCTCTTGTGGGTGTAACTATAAGAGCGCAGTCTTCTTTCGAATTAAGAATTTTTTCTATAACTGGAATTGCAAATGCTCCAGTTTTTCCTGTTCCAGTAGAAGCTGATCCAAGAATATCTTTTCCACTTAATATTATTGGTATAGCTTTAGATTGAATAGGTGTTGGAGATATAAACCCCATTTTTTTCAAAGATTTGTTTAGGACATCATTAAGCCCTAAAATTTCAAAATTTTCCATTTGATTCCCATATGTTGGTAAAGATGCCAATGTACATTACCTGATACGTAGTATTTTTAGTAATTTAACGCGGGAATCTATTGTTAAAATTAATTTCTTAAATCAATTCATTATTTAAATATTATCTTTATTTCTCAGTGTTATTAGAGCTTGGTGGAATTGTAAAATTTCCTGGTGGAAATTGCTTAATATTACTATCAACCGCTGTTATTTTTGCTGCACCTTCTTTATCAACTTCATCAATGCGAATTATATTATGAACTGGAACAAAAAACCTTTTAACATTTGAAAATTCGGTTTTTAATTTTTCTTCGCTAGGATCAACTACCAAACTAGTCTTCTCTCCAAAAACTAAATCTTCTATCACAATAAATCCATACATATCTGATTGATAAACTTCTTTAGAATATATTTCATACACTGAGTTATGATTAAAATATGTTACTTTAAATGTTTGGCTCATAGTTTAATTTATATAATATTTTTTACATGCAATCAATAATAGCATCACCAAATCCACTACAGGTTACAAGTGTAGCTCCTGGCATTAATTCTTCTAACTCTTTTACTATATCTTGACTACTTTTATGTTTTTTGACACGTGTCTGCATACCTGCTCTCACTCTTGCTAAATCATAGGTAACTGTTTTATTTGCAATCGCTTTTGCTACACCATTAAGAACATTATCTGCAGCATCATTCCAACCCATGTACCTTAACATCATTTCAGCTGATAAAATAATAGAACCTGGATTAACTCTATTTTTTCCAGTATATTTTGGAGCTGAACCATGTGTAGCCTCAAATACTGCCACTTTATCTGAAATATTTGCTCCTGGCGCAATACCAATTCCGCCAACTTGTGCTGCTAATGCATCTGATATGTAATCACCATTAAGGTTTAATGTTGCAATTACATCATAATCTTCAGGGCGCAACAATATTTGTTGTAAAAAATTGTCTGCGATTATATCTTTAATAATAATTTTATTGCCGTTATCAGGGTTAATTATTGTACACCAAGGACCATTATCAATTAATTTACTATTAAATTCTTTGCGAGCTAATTCATATCCCCAATTCCTAAACGCTCCTTCTGTAAACTTCATAATATTTCCTTTATGGACTAATGATACTGAAGTACGATTATTGTCAATTGCATATTGAATAGCTTTTCTTATCAATCTTTCTGACCCCTCTTGTGAAACAGGTTTTATTCCAATACCAGAAGTATCTGGAAATCTAATACCATCAACACTCATATCATTAATTAAAAAATTCAAAACTTTTTTTACATCATCTGAATCAGCTGCCCATTCAATACCAGCGTAAATATCTTCTGTATTTTCTCTAAAAATAACCATATCAGTAGTATCAGAAACTTTTAAAGGAGTTCTTGTTCCGGGGAAATACTTAATTGGTCTTACGCAAGCATATAAATCCATTTTTTGTCTTATTGCAACATTTAAAGATCTTAATCCTTCACCAACAGGTGTTGTTAAAGGTCCTTTAATTGACACAACAAATTTCTTCATAGCATCAAAAGTTTCTTTAGGTAAATAGTTATGTTTTCCGTATCTTTGAACAGCTTTGTCACCTGCATAAATTTCCATCCAATGAACTTCCTTTTTGCCGTTATAAGCTTTTTTTACTGCATTATTAACAACATTTTGCATTACCGGTGTAATATCAAAACCAATTCCATCACCTTCTATAAAAGGAATTATAGGATTATTAGGTACAATAATTTTATCATCACTACCAAATGATATTGTATTACCTTCTTCTGGTATTTTTATATGTTCAAACATTATTTAAATTCCAATATTATGCAGTTTTTAAAATTGCTCTTCTTCAGTAGACCCTGTTAATGCTGTTACAGACGACTTGCCACCTTGAATAACAGTAGTAACATCATCAAAATAACCTGCGCCTACTTCCTGTTGATGACTCACAAATGAATAACCTTTATCTGCAGCTGCAAATTCTGGTTCTTGGACTTTCTCAACATAATGTCTCATTCCTTCTTCACCAGCATATGAATGTGCTAAATCAAACATGTTGTACCACATGCTATGAATTCCAGCTAAAGTAATGAATTGATATTTATAACCCATTGCGCTTAATTCTTTTTGGAATTTTGCAATTGTTGCATCATCTAAATTTTTCTTCCAATTAAATGAAGGAGAACAATTATAAGCTAACAATTGGTCTGGATATTTTGATCGAACAGCTTCCGCAAAGGTTTTTGCAAATTCTAAATCAGGCGTTCCTGTTTCACACCAAATTAAATCAGCATAAGGAGCGTAAGCAATACCCCTTGATATAGCTTGGTCAATTCCATTATTAGTCCTATAAAAACCTTCAGCAGTTCTTTCTCCAGTTAAAAATGGTTTATCATTTTCATCGTAATCAGAAGTAATTAAGTTTGCTGCTTCTGCGTCAGTTCTTGCTAATAATAATGTAGGTACACCCATTACATCAGAAGCAAGTCTTGCAGCAATAAGTTTTTGAACAGCTTCTTTTGTTGGAACTAGAACTTTGCCTCCCATATGACCACATTTTTTCACAGCTGCTAATTGATCTTCAAAATGAACTCCTGAAGCTCCATTAACAATCATATTTTTCATTAATTCAAAAGCATTTAAAACTCCACCGAAACCAGCCTCTGCATCAGCAACTATTGGTGCAAAATAATCAATAAATTCTTTATCTTCTGGGTTTACACCTTTTGCCCATTGAATTTCATCTGCTCTTTTGAAATTATTATTAATTCTTCTTACTACTGCTGGCACTGAATCATAAGCGTATAAAGACTGATCCGGATACATTGTTTCGGATGTATTAGCATCTGCAGCAACCTGCCATCCTGACAAGTAAATTGCTTCAATTCCAGCTTTCACTTGTTGCATAGCTTGTCCGCCAGTTAAAGCACCAAGGCAATTTACATATCCTTTTTTAGAACTACCATTAACCAATGACCATAATTTATCTGCACCTTTTTTTGCTATAGAGTATTCCGGTACAAAAGAACCACGAAGTCTAACAACATCTTCAGCTGAGTAGCCTCTTTTAACATTTGCCCATCTTTTGCTTGTTTTCCATTCGTTTTCTAATTGTTTAATTTGCTCTTTCCTATTCACATTTGTCTCCTGATATACGTAGAAATAATAATTTAAATTATTCTTTTAAGTTATACTGAATATTATTTGAAAAATATAGAGTCTTTTCGCGTGCGTATTTTAACAATTTATTGCTCTTTAGTCCCTAAAAATTTTAATATCTTTGATAAAAATATAATATACTGATAATATTCATTAAAAATTACTTAAATTATATTGCAATAAAATAACCTAAACCATTAATATATATGAAAAAAAAGATAAAATTTAAAACAGCAGACTTATGTGACCAACATAGTAATGACCTTATTATTATTGGTCAAAAGTTCAATAGTTATGGCAAAGAAAGTTCGTTTTGTGGCGAAATATCTACCATTAGGTGCTTAAATGATAATTCAAAGGTGAGAGAAGCTCTAAATACTAATGGGTGTAATAAAGTATTAGTAATAGATGGTAACGCTTCAACAGACTGTGCTCTGCTAGGAGATATGCTTGCTGAGGCAGCATTTAGTAATAATTGGTCAGGAATTATTGTTAATGGTTGTATTCGAGACTCAGACGTTATTGCGGGTATTGGAATTGGAGTATTTGCGTTATCGACAATACCTATTAAAAGTATAAAAAAAGGTATAGGGGATGTAAATATAGACGTTACTTTTATGAATGTCACTTTTAAACCAGGTGACTACATATATGCAGACCTAGATGGAATTATTATTAGTAAAAAAGAATTAAATATTATGTAAACGCAGGTTTTCTTCTATGATAATACTTGATGTCTCTAAAACTGGTTTGACCCTCTTCACCAACACCTAAATACATCTCTTTTACGTCAGGTCTTTCTAACAAATCTTTAGCTTTACCTTTTAAAATTACTCTTCCGTTTTCAATAAGGTACCCTTCATCTGCGTATTTAAGAGCAACCATTGCATTTTGCTCAGCAACTAAGAAACTCACGCCTTCCTTGTTTAAATTTTTAACAATTGCAAAAATTTCTTCTACTAGCTGTGGCGCTAAACCCATTGATGGTTCATCTAATAAAATTAATTTTGGTCTAGACATTAAAGCTCTTCCCATGGCAACCATTTGTTGTTCTCCACCAGAAATAAAACCAGCTAAACTTTTTTTACGTATTCTAATTCTTTCAAAATGATCATATACTCTTTCCAAATCCTGTTTAGCTTGTTTTGGATCTTCTCTTATGAATGAGCCTGTCATAATATTCTCTTCCACAGTTAAATGCGTAAAACAATGCCTGCCTTCTAATACCTGCACAACTCCATCTTTTACTAATTTAAACGGATCTTGTTTCGCAATGTCTTTACCATCATATTCTATAGATCCTTTGGTTACTGCTCCACGCTCTGCGTTTACTAAATTTGAACAAGCTTTTAGAGTTGTAGTTTTTCCTGAGCCGTTAGCGCCAAGAAGTGAAACTATACTTCCTTCTTCAACATCTAATGTAACACCACGCAATGCTAAAATTACATGATTATATACAACTTCTATATTATTTATTTTTAACAAAGATTTAGACATTTTTTATCCTCTTATTTCCTAATGTGGGTATGGCCACATTCTTAATTTTTGTTTAGTTGTAGCCCATAATGCTGCAAAGCCACCAGGCTCTCTTATTAATAATGCAATAATAAATACTCCGTATACCATGTTAGAGACATTTTCTACAACAGCAGTGTTGAAAGCACCTCCAAATATAACATCACCAACCCATGTAAATAATATTGGAAACTCATATACAAAAATTGCGCCTAACCAAGATCCTGAAATAGAGCCAAGACCACCAATAATGAGCATAAATAAAATTGTAAATGAACGGTCAACTTCATAAATCATTAAATCTACATTACCTATGTATAAGAAAGAATACATACCACCAGCAACTCCGCAGTAGAAACAACTTATAAAGAATGCTAGTAATTTAGTTTTTGGTACGCTTATACCCATAACACTAGCAGCAATATCTCTGTCACGAACTGACATAAAGTTTCTTCCAGTAGTACTTCTTAATAAATTCTTTGCAAAATATGTTAAGCCTATAACAATTGTTAATGCCAAAATATATCTTGGTGAATAACCTTGCATATCTATACCAAGAAAGTTACCTATTCCCCAGTAATCATACATTTTAGGCGGAACAGCTACTACTCCTGACGCCTCGTAATTAATAAAGTATGTAAACGAATTAAAAAACCACCATACAAAATATTGTGCAGCTAAAGTAGATACTAGTAAATAAAAACCTTTAATTCTAATTGCTGGAAGTCCAAAAATAACACCAACTAATCCCGCAAAAATACCAGATATCATTAATGCAACTGGTAATGACATAAGCCATTCTGGCAGTCTTAACATTAAATTAAATGTACCGAAAGCTCCAACACACATAAAGCCAGCTGATCCTAATGAAAGCTGTCCAGTTATTCCTGTTAATATATTCAAACCTACAACCGCTAAACCAACCGCAAGTATTGGGATAACGTGTGCACTTAACATGTATTCGGATGTAGTTGGAACATATAAATATAAGAATAGTAAACCTAACACAACCATGATTTTATCAAACTTCATTGGGAAGATTTCTCTATCCCTCATATAATCTGTTACAAAATTTCCTGTTTCTCTATATATCATTTTAAATTACACCCTTTCAATAAATTTTTCGCCGAACATTCCTTGTGGTCTAAAGACCAAGAACATTAGCGCCATAAAATATGCAAACCATAGTTCTATGCCTTGCCCGCCCATAGCATCACCTAAATATATTTCACCTAATTTTTCACCAACACCAATCACCAGTCCACCAATAATAGCCCCAGGTATCGATGTTAAACCACCAATTAAAATTACAGGAAGAGCTTTCATTACCGCTTCAATTAATGTAAAGGAAACACTTACTCTTTCTGCCCAAAGTAAACCAGCTACTAAAGCTATAATACCTGTTACGGCCCACACAATTGCCCAAACAGTTTGTAAAGGAATTCCCACAGCCATTGCTGCCATATGATCGTCTGAAACTGCTCTTAATGATAAACCGGTTTTAGTTTTTTGAAAAAAGAAAGCTAACACCACAATCAATGAACCAGCAACTAAAGATGCAAAAATATCAAACTTAGGTAACAAAATATCTAACCATGGTATGTGTTCAACCACGAATATTGGAGCTGAATCTAATAATTGTAAATCTAAAAATTTATTCATTTGTAAACCGTGAATATCTGAATCCCATATGAATTGAGAAAATCCTTCTTGGAACGTCGCTAAACCTACTGTTGCCATAAATAAAGCTAAAAGATCTTGGTTAGCTAATGGGCGCATCATGTATCTTTCAATTGCGACACCAAATATCACCATTACGCCAGCGGCAATAAATAAAGCAGTCCAAAAATCTATACCATTCTCGGTCATCTTAACAAATGTTAAAGATGCAAATAAAAGCATTGTTCCTTGAGCAAAATTAAATATACCTGAAGACTTATATATTAAAACAAAGCCAATCGCGACAAGAGAATACATGACGCCTGACATTAATCCGCCTAATAAAACTTCAATTAAATATACCCAATCAAATCCCATAATATATTCCTCTAGTATTTAGTGACTTACTCCAAGGTAAGCATCTATAACATCTTGATTTGCCATTATTTCTTTTGGCGTACCATCGCCAATCTTTTTACCATAATCTAAAACTATCACATGGTCTGCTATATCCATCACAACGCCCATATCATGTTCAATCATAACCGTTGTTAAGCCTTGTTCTTTATTTATCTCTAAAATGAAACACGACATATCAGCTTTTTCTTCTAAATTCATACCCGACATTGGCTCATCAAGCAATAAAATTTTTGGTTCTGAGACTAAAGCTCTTCCTAACTCTACTCTTTTTTGAAGTCCATACGGTAATTTAGCTACGGGTGTTTTTCTTATTGATTCAATTTGTAAAAAACTTATAATTTTTTCTACTGCAAGTCTACTTGCTCTTTCTTCTGTTCTTGCTCTCCCAATATTAAGGCCCTGTTCCATCCAATTAGATTTTACAAACAAATTTCTTCCAGTCATAATATTTTCTAACACACTCATTCCTTGGAATAATGCAATATTTTGGAAAGTTCTAGCCATGCCACTTATTGCAGCTTCTCTAGGAGAGATAGTTTTTCTTGTAACGCCGTCATAAGTTACAGTACCTATTTGCGGTACATAAACACCATTAATAACATTTAACATTGAGCTTTTTCCAGCACCATTTGGTCCAATAACTGCGCATACCTCTCCCTCTTTAACATTAAGACTAATATCTGTAATAGCTTTAACGCCACCAAATTGAAGAGTTACATTTTCTACTTTTAATAAATCGCCCATTATTTTCTCTACTTAAATATTTATATTTTATGAACATTAAGTTCATAAGTTAAACTATCTATATCATTAACTGTAAATTTTTCTTTATTGCTTTCAACTGCAACAATAACATCATTTAGATTTGCAATAATTGTATTTCTCTTAACTTCCATAGTTTTTGAAACTTCACCTTCAGCCATAATAAGTGTTCGATGTAACACTACAAATCTTTTAATTTTTAATGCATCTTCTAATGTTTCATTAAGACATGTTATATGTTCTTTAATTAGGTCGCGAACTTCTGTCTTTCTCGTTAATTCAGTATAACCTGTATACCTTAAATTTTTTCTATCAGCCCATGAATTTGTTGCGCTAGGGTCAACAACAACTAGTACTGAAACCGAATCTTGATTAGTGCCAATTATCATTGATGATCTTACAAAGGGAGAACAAGAAATTAGATTTTCTATACTTTCAGGAGAAAATTCTTTACCAGATTTTAAACGTATAAGATCTTCGCTTCTTCCTCTAATCATTAGGTTTCCTGAATCTTTTACCTTTCCTACGTACCCAGAATTAATCCAACCACTATCTGCGTTTGACCCACCATTTAAAGGAGTAGCTAAACAATCTGTTTTAAAAAGTACTTCTGATTTATCATTGATTTTAATTTCTGTTCCTTCCATCGCTCTTCCTACATTCTCTGCAGATACAGAATGATCGGGTTGAACTGATATACATCCACATGAAGATGTTTGTCCAAATGAATGTTGGATCTCAACACCAATAGCGTGGAAAAAATCAAAGGTTACTTTTGATAAAACACCATCACTTACAAAAGCGTGTTTAATTTTTGTTAAACCAAAAACATTTTTTGCAGGCGCAAATGTTACTAGCATGATATAGGCTTTGTAAATTTTATCAAAAAGTGAACTTTTACCTTGCACCTCTTTTTCATAAATCTTCATTAAACTATCATAATGCGAATTATATCTTTCATAATTGGCTTGTGTTGCAGCTTCTATTCTATAACTTATAGAGCTAATTATGTGTTTAAAAACAAATGATGGCGCATACAAAATTGTTGGGCCAATCTCTTGTAAATCTTTTTCTATTGTTTGATTGCTTTCTGGTAAATTTAAAGACATTCCGCTGACAATAGATGTTACATATGTAAACAATAAATTAGTAGGGATTGATAATGATAAATACGAAACAATTGAGTCTTTAGGAGTTAATGAATTTAATTTAATAATTTTCTTACTATTATTAGTTATTGCTTCATGAGATATACTATACATAGCATCTTCGAATTCATCATACATATAAAAAGCTAAATCATTATCCTTTAATTTTTTTACTTCGAGTTCAATATTTATTGGCTTAGCTTTTTTAGTAATTTCATCAAAAGAATATAAATTTGCATTTTTATAATCTTTTAATCCCCTTCCATTTAAATATATAACATCTTTTATTTTGCAGTCAGCTTCAGCAACATGAAATGTGTCAACTTGTTGTTGGTCTTCCGCTACTAGAATTTCTGCATTTGAATCATTTAGAATTTTCTTAAGTTCAGTGGCTGTCGCTTCTGGATGAATTGGAACAATAATACCGCCTAAGCTCTGCACAGCAGCGATTGTAAATATTAGTTTTGGAATACTATTTCCATAAATAGCTACTACGGTGCCTTTGCCAACCGATCTAGACTTGTATGCTCCAGCTAAAACTGATATTTCATCTAAATATTCAGTCCATGAATATGCTCTCCATATACCTAAATGCTTATATCGCAAAGATATTGCATTTGGGTGTTCATTTTTTTGTGCTAGCACTAAACCTGGAATTGTTGCCATTATCTTCTTATTCTCTCCAATTATCCTTAAATGATTGACTGGTAACTACTTAGTACCTTATTTATATTTAGTTAAATCTTTATTATTATTTTATGTAGTCAAGGTGTGTACTCTACATCAGTATTAATGACCTTACAATGAATATTAATACTAAATTTAATAATAACTTCATATATATTAGTATATTAGAATGTATTTATAATGTTATATATTAGTATATTATAATGTATTTATTATGTTGAAAAACACAATATATAGTGTTAATATGCATGTCCAAGTACTATTAGAAAGGAAAAATTATTACTACTTGGCGCATAAATAAAAAAGTTCTATCCTTTAATTATATAATTGTTTATATCTTACCAATACTCTTCACTTTCGGATTTACAGATCACAATTCTTTTAAGGATGAAAATTTTTCCTTACTAAAATATAATGAAATGTGTTTAGTAATAAAAGACATGTACCTTTCTCTCGAAACTAATAAAGCTTTAAACTCAGCCGAAGAATCAATATTAAAAAAAAGAATTAATGATAGACTTCCAAAATATATTTCATATTTTAAAAAACATACTAAACATTCAATATTTTCATGGGAGTTAATAGCTTCAGTTGCATATCAAGAATCTCATTGGAATCATAAAGCCGTATCATTTACAAAAGTTAAAGGTTTAATGATGCTAACAATGGATACTGCAAATTATATTGGTATTAAAAATCGCTTAGACCCTGATCAAAGTGTAGATGGTGGAGTTAGATACCTTGAAAATATTTTTAAAAGATTGCCAGACTCTATTAAGGGCTCAGATAGAATTTGGATGACTCTTGCGGCATACAATGTTGGGTTAGGTCACTTAGAAGACGCAAGAATAATTACACAAAAATTTGGACATAACCCAAATTACTGGTCAGACGTTAAAAAATATTTACCTTTTTTAAGCAAAAGAAAATATTATAAAAAAACTATGAACGGATATGCTAGGGGCTATGAGCCAGTAAAATATGTTGAAAGAATTAAATCTTATTTGAATGTAATTAATGAAGAGTCAAAACAATATATGCGTTTCGCATATTTTAACTTTTAAAATTGACGCCTCTTATTTTTAAAGAAATTTTTAATCAATAAAGAACACTCCTCCTGAAGAATGCCCCCAATAAACTTTGGGGTATGATCTAAATTATGGTTTCTTTTTAAATAAATAAATTTTTCTTCGATACTTAATTCTGAATTAGCATAGGCGCCAAAAAATACTTGATCTATTCTAGCTTCGCAGATTGCAGCTATACACATCAAACATGGTTCTAGTGTTGTAAACAAAACTGAGTTATTTATTCTGTAATTATTAATTTTTATACATGCTTCTCTTATAACATTAATTTCTGCATGCGCCGTTGGGTCATTTTTGTTAATTGATGTATTATGCGATTTCGCTAAAATAATATTATTTTGTGTCAACAAAGAACCTACTGGGATTTCTTGAATACCCTCTGATTGTTTTGCAATTTCTATACATTGCTTCATATAAATTTCGTTATCCATTCATTACCTCGTAGAACAAATCTTGATATATTGTTATGATTAGTTTCTTATTAAGTATTAATTCAAACATATAAATTTTCAAGGAGTAATATAATGAGCGATAGAATTGTAATGCGAGTTGCTGAATCATTAGTAGCTGGTGGCCCTGCAGGGACTGCAGCGGAACCAGAAATTATTATTGGTGAACTAGATGGTCCAGTTGGAACAGCTTTTGCGACACTTCTGGGTGACCAAGTAAAAGGACATTCTAGAGTATTAGCAATCATGAATACAGATATTATGGTTAAACCAGCAACCATAATGGTTAGCAAAGTAACTGTAAAAAATACTAAGTATACAAATATTCTCATGGGAACGGTCCAGGGGGCAATAGCAAACGGTGTTCTGGATGCAGTAAGAAATGGTGACATTCCAAAAGACAAAGCTAATGACTTAGGTATTATAGTTTCAGTATGGCTTAACCCTTCAGTAATTAAAGATGATAATCTGGATCACAAAATACTTTTTGATATACACCGAAAAGCAACAGCTCAAGCTATTCATAAGGCAATGAAAAATGAACCTAGTATTGATTGGTTATTAGAAAATCAGGATAAAATTGTTCATAAATATTATCAAATGGGTTTAGACGGAAAAATATAAGCATTAGTTAGTTTTAATTGTTTCTACTGTAATCTTTAAATATTATGTTACATTACTTTATCAAATGGTAAAATAAACCATAATCCAGAATATAACATAAGGGGGCAAACCCAATGGAAAAAACAGAAGAAGAGTTATTAAAAAAATGCCCTTATTGCGCAGAAGATATAAAAAAAGAAGCAATTAAATGTAGACATTGTGGAGAGAGTCTAGAAACGCCAAGAGGAACTCCGGGTAGATTTGGGGAAGCTAATGATGCTGCTAGTTCTGGTCAAAGTAGTAATGCTACAACTGCGACTAGGGTAGTTATCGAACGACCAGATACCGCAGCTCTTGGGATTGTTAGTTTTATTATTGGATTAATAGGGATATTTTTTATAAGTTTTATATTGTCCCCAATTGCGCTAATTTTTGGCATTGCTTCAGTAGCAAAAGATAAGTCAATAATATGGGGAATATTAGGTATAGTTTTTGCAATGATTGGAGCAATAACGTCGCCTATCCTAATGGGCTTGATAGGTTTAGCATCGTGGAGCTCAATGTATTAATGAGAGTTCTAAAGAAGTATTTTCAAGAAACTCTCTTAACATGTGTCACTCCCGCTCAATTGTTCATAAATATTATCAAATGGATTTAAACGGTAAAATATAAAATAATTTGAAATAAGTTATTTTTTTAGTACTAAAAAAATTTGAGAATTTAAAAGTGATCCAAAAAATGGGAATGGAGAGTAGGTTTTTTTAATAATATTAAAACCAACTTTTTTTATTAATTTTAGTAAGTCATTATGAGAAAATCCAATATGGGATGATATAAAGTCAACATTGGTATTTCTATTTATTTTAAATCCAAAAAAAATTTTAAATAAATTTTTCAAATTTGTTCCACTGTGAGTTTGGCGAATTACAATTCTAACTAAATTTTTTAAAAAACCACCCAGTCCAGTTTCAATAGGCACAGAGACAATTAATATACTATTACTTTTCATTAAGCTAGAAATATTGCTTAAAGCCTCTAAGCTCATTTTTTCATTTAAATGCTCAAAAACTTCCATGCAAAAAATTGCATCAAATTTTTTTTCTATCTCTTTGATATCCTTATAAACAAAAATATTATTATAATTAAAAGTATTACTAGAGACTTCATCATATCTTTCGACTAATGGCTCATAGGCAGATATATCTTTTAAATCTATAAAATTCTTATTTAATAATTTTAAAAACTCACCGTCACCGGTCCCGTAATCTAAAACATTAGAGATATTATCACCCGTATGATTTCTTAAAATTTTTTGAGCTACGTTAAATCTAGTATTATGAGTAAACTTTTTAATAAAATTTTTATTAAAGTTTGTTAAATTGGAATAAGCCATAACCTATGTTACTTAAAAAGCACTTAGAAAACTAATAAAATGTTAGTCAGATGTAAATTTCATTGTAAATTGTTCATAAATATTATCAAATGGGTAATGAAGATAACTAAGCTATTTTTGGCGGCGATGGTAGCAATACCAATGTCCGCTTGTGCTAAGTTACCGATTGTTTCAGGTGATGCTTCTTTTAGTGAAAAAGACGCTATCAAAACAATTAACATGGCTTGGAGCATTAGTAAAATCACCAAACCCGGCTTGGTGGAAGAGATAAATGTTGGGATCAAGAACATTTTTGGATTTCACAAGAACGTTCATTAACCAACGTAGGATTTTTGGAAAATGGAATTTGTGTTTTTAACTCTTTGAAACCCTTATTTTTACATTGAGATGACAAAATGTGTCACTCATAAACTACTGATATAAGATATTATTTCATTCCCATTCTATTGTCGCCGGAGGTTTAGAAGAAATATCTAAGCAAACTCGAGATATACCAGGAACATTGTTTATTATTTTAGTAGAAACTTCTTCTAAAAAATCAAACGGAAAATCAAAAGGCTTCGCAGTCATAAAATCTATGGTTTTAACAGCTCTTAAGGCAACCACATTTCCATAGGATCTTCCATCGCCTGTTACACCCACTGATTTAACAGGCATGAAAACTGTAAAAGCTTGTGAAATTTTATTATACAAATCTTTTTCGTGTAACATTCTTATAAAAATATCATCTGCTTGTCGTAAAACATCAGCATACTCTTTTTTAACTTCGCCAGGTATCCTTACAGCTAAACCCGGACCAGGAAAAGGATGTCTATTAATTAGTTTTTCTTCTATGCCTAAATTAATACCTAATTTTCTAACCTCATCTTTAAATAATTCTCTTAAAGGCTCTAATAATTTTAGGCCTATATCTTTAGGCAAACCCCCAACATTATGATGTGACTTTATAAGATGCGAACTATCTGAAGAAGCCGCAGATTCAATTACATCTGAATATATAGTTCCCTGAGCTAACCATTTTGCATTTTTAATTTTTTTTGCTTCTTTCTGAAAAACATCAATAAATGTTTTACCTATTATTTTTCTCTTTTCTTCAGGATCAGTAATATTTTTAAGTCTTTCTAAAAATAATTTAGAGGAATCAACATATATTATTTTAATGTCCTTAAAATCTTTAAATCCTAACTCTACTTGTTTTTTCTCGTTTAACCTTAAAAGTCCATTATCAATAAATATACATGTTAGTTGATTTTTTATCGCTTTATGGATAATTGCCGCCGCTACTGATGAGTCAACACCACCAGACAAACCTAAAATAACATTATCATTTTTTACTTTTTCTTTAATATCTGCTATTTGATTATTTATAATATTTTTAGTCGTCCATCTACCTGTGGAATTACAAATATTTTTAACAAAATTATATATAATTTTTCCATTATCAAGTGTATGCGTAACTTCTGGGTGAAACTGAAAGCCATATATTTCTTTCTCGTTTGATTTTATTGCGGATATATTTTTTTTATCAGTGGAAGCTATTATGGAAAAATTAACTGGAGCTTCTGTAACGCTGTCTCCATGTGACATCCAAACTTCTAACTCTTTATCTAAGTCATTAAAAATTTTTTCATCTTTTTTTATTTTTAAGTATGCTTTCCCATATTCTCTTGAAATTGATTCTTGAATTTTACCATTAAATTTTTTGCATAATAATTGCATTCCAAAACAAATACCTAGTATCGGAATATCATTTTTAAATAATATATCAGGCAGATCATAATTATTATTTTCTATAACTGAGTTTGGGCCTCCTGAAAGAATTACTCCTATAACACAATCAAAATTATTTTTTTTGTTTATTGATTCTGGTTGAATAACTTCACAATAGGTTTTATTTTCTCTTATGTGCCTTGCTATTAATTGTGTGTATTGAGAACCGTAGTCTATTATCAGTATTTTTTGATCGTGCATTATTTATCAATCTGGTAGTTAGGAGCTTCCTTTGTAATCATTACGTCATGCACGTGGCTTTCTTTCATTCCAGCATTTGTTATTTTTATAAATTTTGCTTTACTACGCATGTCTTTTATTCCGGCACAACCCATATATCCCATACTAGATCTTAACCCACCAAGAAGCTGATGAAGAATATTAGACATGCCGCCTTTAAATGGCACCCTACCTTCAATACCCTCTGGTACATATTTATCTGAAGAACTTTCTTGGTCCTGAAAATATCTTTCACTAGAACCGACTTTCATGGCGCCTATTGATCCCATTCCTCTATAGTTTTTATAAGTTCTGCCTTGATACAACTCAATTTCGCCAGGTGCTTCTGCTGTACCTGCAAACAAACTTCCTATCATAACTGAATCAGCTCCTGCTGCTAAAGCTTTAGAAATATCCCCAGAAAATCTTATACCACCATCAGCTATAACTTTAACTTTTGTGCCCTTTGTTGCTGATGCAACTTCAGATATAGCAGTTATTTGAGGAACGCCAACACCTGCAACAATTCTAGTGGTACATATAGACCCAGGGCCAATACCAACTTTAACCGCATCAGCACCTGCTTTAACTAAAGCTTTAGCTGCTTCTTTTGTAGCAATATTTCCAGCAACTAATGGCACCTTAGGAAATTTTTTTCTAATGGACTTTACTGCATTAATAACTTTTTGAGAATGGCCATGTGCAGTATCAACTACTAAAACATCAACGCCAGCATTAATTAATTTTTTTACTCTTTCATCAGAATCTTTTCCGACTCCAATAGCAGCACCTACTCTTAATCTTTGCAAACTATCTTTACATGCATTTGGAAAATCTTTAGATTTTTGCATATCTTTTACAGTTATCATTCCTTTTAAATGAAATTTAGAATTTACAACTAAAACCTTTTCTATTCTATTTTTATGTAAAAGTGTTTTTACACTTTCTTTAGAAGCACCCTCCTGAACAGTAACTAATCTTTCTTTAGGAGTCATAATTGTAGAAACTTTTGGATTTACTTTATTAACAAACCTTAAATCCCTTGAAGTAACTATTCCAACTAAATTTTTTCCTTCTACTACCGGCACACCAGATATTTTATGCTTAGCCGTAAGCTCTAAAACTTCTTTAATTGTACAATCAGGAGAAGTAACAACAGGGTCAGTAATTACTCCGCTTTCATATTTTTTTACTTTAATAACTTCATTTGCCTGATCTGATGGAGATAAATTCTTGTGAATAATACCAATACCGCCTTCTTGAGCTACAGCAATAGCAAGATCTGACTCTGTTACCGTATCCATAGCAGCTGATATCAAAGGTATATTCAGTTCAATTTTTGATGTAAGGTGTGTTTTAAGAGAGGCATCAGACGGCAATACATTAGAGTGATTAGGCACAAGAAGGACATCATCGAATGTTAGCGCTTCCTGGATAACTTTTAACATATTAACCTCTCTACAAAACGGTATTATAGATATTATTTGAGAAAAGTAAACAAAAGTATCTTAATATTATCTTTTAAGAATATTATGCAAAGCACTGAAAAAAAAATATTTTCTGTTAGCGAAATAAATAAGTACGCAAAAGATGTCATAGAATATTCTTTCGAGGGATACTCCTTGGTAGAGGGAGAAATCTCTCAAATGCAAACAAGCCAATTAGGACATATTTACATTACTTTAAAAGATGAAAAGTCTTCTGTGAAATGTACATTATGGAGTTCAAGAGTTGAAAAACTACAAACTCACCCTAAAGTAGGATTGAAAGCAATTATTAAATGTAAGGTAACGCTTTACGAAAAAACAGGATCTTATCAGTTAGATATAATTGATTTATCATCATCTGGTGTTGGAAAATTTCATGAGCTATTTGAAAGACTAAAAATAAAACTTAAAAATGAAGGGTTATTTGATGTAAAGTTTAAAAAAGAATTACCAATCTATCCTAAATTAGTTTCAATAATAACATCTTTATCTGGATCAGTTTTGCAAGATATTCTTAAAATATTGCAAAGAAGATTACCGGTAATAAATATAGATATCTATGCGTGTAATGTTCAGGGTGATAACTGCTCATCAAGTATAATAGAACAACTAATTACTATAAATAAAAAAAATACAACTGACGTAATTATTATTGCAAGAGGAGGAGGGGCTTTGGAAGATCTTATTGAATATAATAACGAATTTCTAGCAAGGCAAATATATAATTCAGAAATACCAATTATAACTGCAATTGGACATGAAACAGATACTACAATAGCTGACTTAGTATCAGATTTTAGGGCGGCAACACCTTCTGAAGCTGCAGAAATTGCAACCACGATATCAAGTGACGATATTAAAAATAACTGTTATGAATATGTAAATGACCTTAATAATATAATTTATAATTTTTTAAATGATTTAAGAAATAATTTAAAAGAAAATAAAAATGATATTGATAAAAAAAATCCTATTACTAGAATTAATAATAATTTCCAGACAATTGATACTTTTTATGAAGCATTGAAATCAAAGTTATTGTCAAAGCTAATCTACGAAAGAGATAAAATTAATTTAGTAAAAATTAAATTAAAAAACTTTAGTCCTAATAATAAAATTACAATTGCAGAATCAAGAATTAATGAAAATCATGTGAAATTAAAAAATATTTTAAAAAGTTTTATTGATAAACAAAGAAATAATATAAATTTAAATAGAAATACATTAGATGACATAAACCCCTTAAATATTTTAAATAAAGGTTACTCTGTTGTTTACAAAAACAATAGAGTTATAAATAAAATATTGGACTGCAATATAAATGACAATCTTGAGATAAAAATGATTGATGGTAAAATATACTCTAAAGTGCAAAAAATTAAAAAAAATAATTAACTATTTATTTTTTCTCCTTTTTTCCACGCCCATGGTGTTTCTTTGCATACTATAAAATATATATATACGTCTATTAGAAGAATAATTAGTAGTGCGAAAGCAGCGCCAATTGACCATAATACATCATGCATCTGATTTTGAAACCCAAACTGATTCATTCCCCAAAAACAAATAGATGTAAAAGCTATTATTATAATTGTTGCTATGTATTCTCTCATTGAGTACCCCTTTATAATTTTGTTATATTTTTACAAATATTGATCAATACGTCCAATATTTTTTATTTAGACCCAGAATCTAGGAATTTATCAAAGAATATTTCTTCATTTGGCATTCCTTCCGCTGTAAAAGCTGCTATAGCAGCATCTATCATCGGTGGAGGTCCGCATAAAAATCCTTGGCATTCCTTCATATTTAACTTACCTTTTTCTATATAGTCAGACTTTAAATAATCTGTAACTAAACCTCTTGGGCCCTTCCAATCAGAATCTTCAGGCTCCATATTTAAAACATATATATATTCAAAGTTATAATTTGGATTCCATTGTTTTTTTATTACTTCCAGTTCTTTTTGACTATATATATCTTGTTGTGTTCTTGCTCCAAATAAAAATATTGCATCTCTTTCTGCTTGGTCTAGTGCAGCTTGTTCTAAAACAGCTTTAACTGCGCTCATCCCACTTCCACCAGCTATGCAAACCATTGGTGTACTTTTATCTCTATAATAAAATGATCCAAACGGAGTATTTAATTCAATTTTTTGACCTGTTGGATCTTTTCCAAATAACCAACCACTAAATTTACCTTTTGGAACATTTCTTATATAAAAAGAAAGTTCCTTAGAATTCTCATTTGCTGGAGCTTTTGCAAATGAGTATGAACGTGAACCTCCAACTTTTTTTACCATTAATTCCGCATATTGCCCTGCCAAACCATTATGATTTAATCCATCGATTTCTACTGTTAATTCCATAATGTCGTGCGTTAAAGGAGTAACTTTTTTTACAACAGCAATATAAGAATTTGTAGCCTCTACTTTTACACTATCATCAATTTCTACATCAATGCTAACAGGAGTTTTAGCTCTAGACTGACAAGCTAATATCATTCCACTTTTTAATTGCTCGCCATCTAAAACGTAACTAAAGTCAGCCGTAGGTTTTATTTTTCCTTTAGTTAATTTGCATGCGCATGTTCCGCAACTCCCAACTCTACAGTCATGTGGAAATGCTATACCTGCTTTTAATGCTGCATCTAAAATATTTTGATCAGGTTGAACCTCAAATTTGTATTGATCTGAATTTAGAGATACTTCCTGTGGTCCAGCTTTTTTAAATAATCCAAACATATGAATATAGTAATTCCCTGTGTATATTACACTAAGTTAGTTAATTAAATTAAATTTTCAGTACGCAAAACTTATACTACATTTATACCTACGTTTCTTACTTTACCTGAATCAACATCTTCTTTAGTTGGAAGAAAATCATAAGGAACAACTTTTTCTTTACTGGTAGAAGGGTGATTCTTAACAGCATTATACCATTCAGTCATTCCAGGTCTTGAGGAAACAACATCATTTCCAGAAATTTCTAAAGCATTAACACATGACATCCAATGAATATCAGCTAAACTAAACTCGCCACATACAAAACTATCTTTTTTTAATTTTGGAGCTGAATGCTGCGGAGGATCTGTTAATAAATTCTCTAATAAATCACATGCTTTATTTACTATGTCCATATTACCACCAGAACCAGTTAATAATCCGTAAGCTTCCATTTGAACATAATCAGTTGCGATATGAGAATATTGATACATAATTGCTCTGATAACACCGTTTCTAGGAACTAGTGAAGGGCCAAATCCTTTATCATCTAAGTACGATAATATTGCACCCGTACCATAAACGATATTGTCTAAATCTTTTAATACTGGGGCACTACCTAAAGGAGAATTATCTAATACTTCATCTCCACTATTAATAGAAATCGCTTCAACGTCGACTCCTTTTTCGCCAGCTGTTTGTAAACACTTAGCTGTGTTTATGCAGCTAGGGTTACCAAATAATTTCATCGCCGTGGATAATTTATTCCCGATCATATTTCCCTCCTAAGAGAATTATTATTTTTTTAAATTTCTATTCTATTTTCAAGGCGCCCGATGGGCATTCTGAAAGCACATCAGTAATTTTATCCTCTGTACCGGCTGATGTATCAATAACAAATTTTCCGTCTTCCACTTTAAATACTTCTGGTGCTCCTTGCACACACTTCCCAGCATGAATACAAACACTCTCATCCCATGTAACTTTCATATCATTCTCCTCTCTTTTTTAGATTTCGACCTCTATTTTACCCAAAAAACTTACCTCTGCAAAGCCTTATATACATAAAGTGATATATACCTATATTACTAAATTATGATTTTTTAAAAGACAAGCTTAAGGAATTTATACAGTATCTTTTGTTTGCGGGTCTAGGCCCATCATCGAAAACATGCCCTAAATGACAATCACATTTTGAGCATTGAACTTCGACTCTTGTCATACCATGACTATGGTCTTCAATAGAGGTTATATTTTCTTTTTTAATTGGGGATGTGAAACTGGGCCAACCAGATCCTGAGTCAAACTTTGTACTTGAGTTAAAAAGCTGATTTTCACAACATTTACAATAATATGTGCCATCTTCATAGAACTTATCGTAATTACCGGAAAAGGCAGGCTCTGTACCTTTTTTTCTACAAACAAAAAACTCTTCTTTTGTTAATATGCTTTTCCAGTCTTTTTGCATTTGAATCTAAAATTTAATTAATTTAAGCCCTTCATTGTTAATTTAATTCTTCCTTGTTTGTCAATCTCAAGAACCTTAACTTTTACAATCTCGCCTTCTTTAACTTTATCCGTTACATTTTCTACTCTTTCTTCGCAGATCTGAGATATATGAACCAACCCATCTTTACCTGGAAGAACATTAACAAATGCTCCAAAATCCATAATTTTTGCAACCTTACCTTCGTAAATTTTATCAACTTCAACATCTGCTGTTAATTGCTCAATTTTGGCTTTTGCAAGTTCCACTGCTTCTTTATCAACAGCTGAAATTTTAATTAAACCAGTATCATCTATGTCAACTATTGCTCCAGTTTCTTCAGTTAATAACCTTATTGTTGCCCCGCCTTTTCCAATAACATCTCTTACTTTATCTGATTTAACTTGTATAGTTACAAACCTTGGTGCATTTTCTGAAACCTCTTCTCTTGAAGACTGAATTACTTTATTCATTTCTCCTAAAATATGAATTCTTCCATCTTTTGCTTGCCCAAGTGCAATTTTCATAATTTCTTCGGTAATACCATTTATTTTAATATCCATTTGAAGTGCTGTTATACCATCATTTGTTCCAGCTACTTTAAAATCCATATCTCCTAAATGATCTTCATCACCCAATATATCTGATAAAACTACAAATTCATCACCTTCTTTTATTAAACCCATTGCTATTCCTGCAACTGGTGCTTTTATTGGAACCCCGGCATCCATCAATGAAAGACTTGATCCGCAGACGCTAGCCATTGAGCTTGAACCATTTGACTCTGTAATCTCCGAAACAATCCTAATTACGTATGGAAATTCTTCTGGTGTTGGTAGTACAGGAACTATAGCTCTTTTTGCTAGTTTACCATGACCAATTTCTCTTCTTTTTGGTGACCCTACAAAACCTGTTTCACCAACTGAGTATGGAGGAAAATTATAATGCAGCATAAATTTATCTTCGTATTTTCCTTCTATCGCATCTATTATTTGACCATCTCTGTCTGTTCCTAGTGTTGCCACCACAATTGCCTGAGTTTCACCTCTGGTAAATAAAGCGCTTCCATGTGTCTTGGGTAAGAGACCTACTTCAATGCTTATATTTCTAATTGTTTTATTATCTCTTCCGTCAATTCTTGGTTTGCCGGCTATAATATTTTTTCTTACCACGTCTTTCTGAATATCGTGTATAGAATCTTCTATGCAGTCTTTTTTACACTCTTCTTGATTATTAAATTTCTCAAGTGCGCTTGCTTTTATTTCTGATATCTTGTCATTTCTTTCAGCTTTATCAGATATTAAGTAAGCTTCGGTAATATTATCTTTAAAATGCTCATAAACTTCTTTTTCTAAACTTTCGTTTAGATTTTCAGGCTTAACCCATCCATAATCTTTTATACCGAATTCTTCTGCAAAACTATTAATCTCGCTTATTAAACCCTGCATCTCTTTATGACCAAAAGCAACCGCTCCAAGCATAACTTCTTCGCTTAGCATTTTCGCCTCTGACTCAACCATTAGAACTCCATCTTTAGTTCCCGCAACCATTAGATCTAATTCTGAAGTTAATAACTCTGTTTTGCTTGGATTTAATATATAAGAACCGTTGCCGTAACCAATTCTTGCTGCTCCAAGTGGCCCTTGGAATGGCACTCCAGCTATCTTTAATGCTGCTGAAGCTCCTATTAATGCCGGTATGTCTGCATCAACTTCAGTATTTAAACTCATAACAGTACATATTACTTGTACTTCATGCGTAAATTCTTTTGGAAACAAAGGTCTTATTGGTCGATCTATTAATCTACAGATTAAAGTTTCTTTTTCAGCAGGTCTTCCTTCTCTTTTAAAAAATCCACCTGGTATTTTTCCGGCAGCATATGTTTTTTCTTGGTAATTAACTGTTAATGGAAAAAAGTCTCTTGCTTTACCATCGTTTTTTGCTACTACCGTTGTTAAAACAACCGTGCCTTCCATATTGACTAAAACAGCACCATTTGCCTGTCTTGCAATTTGTCCTGTTTCTAAAATTACTTCGTGATTTCCATATTGGAACTTTTTTTTCAAAGGTTTCATTTTTTTCTCTTAGGTTATCTGTTTAGGTTGTTTGTTTAGGTTATCTTCTTAATCCTAAAGATGAGATTATTGATTGATATCTATCAATATTTTTTCTCTTTAAGTAGTCAAGTAGCTTTCTTCTAGTATTCACCATTTTTAATAATCCATGGCGCGAATGATGGTCTTTTTTATGAACGCTAAAATGCTCGCTAAGAAACTCAATCCTTTTAGATAATAACGCTATTTGTATTTCTGGAGACCCCGTGTCAGAATTTCCTTGTTGATATTGCTCTATAACTTTGCTTTTTTCTTCTGTTGATAATGACATATTTTCCAATAATTCTTTAATTTAAGGGCGCATTCTAGCACGATATATTAATCATACAAACATTAAGTTTATACAAATATTTTATTTGGCAATAACTCAAAATTATCATTAATTTTTCCAATTCCAATGAATTTCTTATCTAAATCATAAATTCTAACTATTTCACATGGATTCTCATTTATTTTAACCTTATTCCCATTAACAATTTCTTTCGTATCACTTTTTGAAAGATAACAAGAATTTATATCTTGTAATAGTACGTCAGCATTAACTATATATTTTTTACAAATATCTTCTTCTGAAGACGAAAGAAGGTCATTAAGTTTAATAGATTTTGATAAATCAATTTCATTAATTTTAGTTCTTCTAAGTTCACTTACTATGGCCCCACAACCTATATCATTACCAATTTGCTCTGCTAATGTTCTAATATATGTGCCTTTAGAGCATTTAACTTTTATAGAAATATGATTTTTATCCAAAAGAATTAATTCAATTTTAAAAATATTAATTTCTCTAGATGGACGATCAATATTTATACCTTTTCTTGCATACTCATATAAGCGCATACCATTATATTTTAAAGCTGAATACATTGGAGGAACTTGATTAACTTTACCAGTATATTTAATTTCTAATTTTTCTAAATCTTTTTTTGCAATATCTGGAATATCACTTCTTTTTATAATTTCACCATCTAAATCAGCAGTTGTTGATGTAACACCTAATTTCATAATAGCTTCATAGTTTTTATTAGCATTTAAAAACAACGAGCAAAGTTTTGTCGCCTTATTAAAAAAAATAATTAAAAGACCGCTAGCTAAAGGATCAAGAGTTCCAGAAAACCCCGCTTTCTTTTGGTGTAATTTTTTTTTAACTTCTTTTAAAGCATTATTTGAAGATATTCCGCTAGGTTTATCTAAAATTAAACAGCTTTTACTTAAATCCAACATTCTATTTTAAACTTTTATTTATTAACTCTTCAAGCTCAAATGCTTTTGATTCAGTGTCATCAAAAATAAATCTTAAATTTGGCACAGATCTTAAATTTGAGTTTTTTGATAATTTTTTCTTAAAAAATAATTTTGAAGAGTTTATGGTTTTTGTTATTGATTTTATTTCTTCTGATTTTTTACTCTTATGATTAAAAATTAAAAAGAAAACTTTTGCGTGCTTTAAATCTTTTGACATTTCAACTTCTGTTATTACAACATCTTTTATTCTAGGATCATTAATATCATTTTGAATAACTTGCGCTATTTCTTTTTGTATCGCTGCGCCTATTCTATGAATACGCAGATTATCAGAATCATATTTCATTACTCTATTTGTCTAGCAACCTCAATTCTTTTGAATACTTCTATATTATCGCCTGGTTTCACATCATTGTAATTTTTAACAGCTATACCACATTCAGTCCCAAGTTTAACTTCTTTAACATCATCTTTATGTCTTCGTAAAGACTCTAATTCTCCTTCGTAAATTACTACATTATCTCTTAAAACTCTTATAGAATTTCCTTTTTTTACTGAACCCTCTATAACTTGGCAACCTGCAACAGATCCCATGCTTGAGGATTTAAACACATCTTTGACTTCCGCTAACCCAACTATCTCTTCTTTAATTTCAGGTGATAATAGCCCACTCATTCCTAACTTAACGTCATCTATTAAGTCATAAATAATACTGTAATATCTTAAATCAATTTTTTTATCACCTAATGTTTTTTTAGCTTGGTTGTCAGCTCTAACATTAAATCCTAAAATTATCGCATTAGATGCTTCTGCCAATGCTATATCAGATTCATTAATAGCGCCTACAGACGAACTAATTATTTTTATCATCACTTCATCGTTATTTAATTTTAACAATGATTCACAAATTGCTTGGGAACTTCCCTGAACATCTGATTTTAATAATATGTTAAATCTAGGTATCTCGCCTTCCTTTAAGTTACTAAAAATATTATCTAATGTTGGAGCTTGATATTGTGAAGAAAATTTATTATCTCTTATTTTTGTCTTTCTAAATTCAGCAATTTCTCTTATTTTTTTATCATTAACTGCTGATAAAACCTCATCTCCCACTTCTGGGGCAGCAGATAATCCCAGTATTACAACTGGTGTTGATGGAGTTGCTATACTTACGCGTTTCCCATTTTGGTCAATCATTGCTCTAATTCTCCCAAACTCTTTGCCACATAAAATATTTTCACCTGTATTCATACAGCCTTTTTGAACAAGGACTGTAGCAGTAGCGCCTTTTCCTTTATCAAGAGCAGACTCTAAAACAATTCCTGTAGCAGAACCCCTTGCTATAGCCTTTAATTCCAAAACTTCTGATAATAAAGATATTGATTCCAATAAATTTTCAACCCCTGTTCCTTCTTTAGCAGACACTTCGACAAAAATATTATCACCACCCCATTCTTCAGGAACAATTTCATATTGCGTTAACTCTGTTTTAACTTTTTCTATATCTACTCCTTCTTTATCAATTTTATTTACAGCAACAATTATAGGGACATCAGCTGCTTTTGAATGTTCAATAGCTTCGATAGTTTGTGGTTTTACACCATCATCAGCAGCAACTACTAAAATAACAATATCTGTGCAATTTGCTCCTCTCGCACGCATTGATGTAAATGCTGCATGACCAGGTGTATCTAAGAATGTTAATAAACCATGCTTAGTTTCGACTTGATAGGCACCAATATGCTGCGTAATACCGCCTGCTTCTCCAGAAGCAATTCGACTAGTTCTTATATAATCTAATAATGAAGTTTTTCCGTGATCGACATGGCCCATAATTGTTATGGTAGGAGGTCTAGACTCTAATTCGTAATCTTCTTCAGGCTCAATGATTAACAAGTTTTTTTCTAAATTTTTATAATCTATAGATTTTGCTTTGTGACCCATTTCCTCAATTACAAGTGTAGCTGTATCTTGATCTAATGCCTCATTTATAGTTGACATAACACCCATCTTCATTAAAGTTTTAATAACTTCAGCAGCTTTCACAGAAATGCTAGAAGCTATTTCTGCAACAGAAGTAAATTCACCAAGTTCAACCTCATAAATTGCTGGAACCGTTGGTTTTTCAAATTGATGCTTATCATCACCTTGATTTTTTTTATCTTTTTTTGAAGATTTTCTTCTTAATCCTCTATTGTCATCGGATATATGAATTTTTTGTCTTCTGCGTTTTTGTTTTATTATGACATTTGTTTTGTCATCATTAACAAATTTTGTTTTGGATCTTTTTTTTCTTTTTTTATTACTATCAGTATTTTTATCTGTCTCAGGAACAGTAACTTCTTGAATCTCTTTAACACCAATATCGTTATCTTCAACAACTTCATTTGCAATCTCAACATCATTTGAAATTTCATCTTCTAATTCTAAATCATCATTCTTTTCTATTATCTTTGGTTCAACTTTTTTTGTGACTTGATTATTTACTTTTGAAAATACTCTATTCTTTCTAATAACAGTCTTTGTTTGCTTATCATCCTTATCATTATTTTTTCCGTTGATACTTTTACTTTCTTCTATACTTTCATTTTGTATTGTGGAAATAGTTTTCTTGTTTTTTCTAACGTAATCTAATAACTGCATTTTTTCTTCGTCACTTATAGAATCACCTTCACTTTTGTTTTTTACGCCAGCTAATTCCAGTTGGTCTATTAAACGATTTACAGGCAATCCAACTGTTTTTGAAAATTGTTTAACTGTGATATCTGTCATTTTTTATTTTTTCCTTCAAATAATGGAGCTCTTGCTGTCATAATTAATGAACCAGCAATTTCTTCTGTCATATTATTTATCGGCATCAATTCGTCTACAGATTGGTCCGCCAAATCATCAATTGTTATTATGCCTCTGCAAGCTAATTCGAACGCTAAATCATTTGTCATGCCTTCCATTTCAAGTAACGCTTTAGATGGCTCAGCATCCATATTTAAAGCCTCGGGATTAATAGCTTGTTTCAATAAATAGTCTCTAGCTTTATTTCTTATTTCTTCAACAATTTCTTCAGTGAAAGCTTCAATTTCAGTCATATCTTTTGGTGGAGCATATGCAATTTCATCAACACTTGAAAAACCTTCTTGAGCTAATATTAATGCAACCTCTGGTTTAAGTTCTAAATACTTAACAAAATTGTCACTTACAGTTTGTGTTTCAGCTTCACTTTTTTCATCAACTTGCCCTTCTGTCATTACATTTAAATCCCAACCAGTTAATTGACTTGCAAGTTTTACGTTTTGTCCGCCTCTACCAATGGCTTGAGATAGTTTTTCTTCTTCAACTGCTATATCCATACTTTTTGATTCTTCATCCATTACTATAGATAAGACAGTAGCAGGAGACATAGCGTTAATTACAAACTGAGCTGGATTTTCATCCCACAATATAATATCTATTCTTTCTCCAGCTAATTCATTAGAAACTGACTGGACTCTTGATCCTCTCATGCCTACACACGCACCAACTGGATCCAACCTAGGATCATTTGATTTTACGGCTATTTTTGCTCTAACTCCCGGATCTCTTGCTGCGGCTAATATTTCAATTAAATCTTGACCAACTTCAGGAACTTCTAAACTGAAAAGATTAATTAAAAAATCAGGATGAGTTCTAGATAAAAATAATTGCGGTCCTTTTGCCTCTGCGCGAACTTCTTTTAAAAAAGCTCTCATTCTATCTCCGTTTCTAACTCCTTCTCTTGGAATTAAATCATCTTTTTCTATAAATCCTTCTGTGTTATTACCAAGATCTATTAAAACACCATGATGCTCAACACGCTTAACAATACCCATAATTAACTCACCAACTTTATCTTGAAAAGATTCAACAATTCTCAATCTTTCGGCTTCCCTAACTTTTTGAACAATAACTTGTTTGGCAGTATGAGCAGCAATTCTTCCGAATGGAACAGATTCAATCTCTTCCTCGATAGAATCACCTATTTCAATCTCTTCATGCTGTTTTGTTGCGTAAGCATGTAATATTTGAGAATCAGTAGATGAAAATTCTGGATCATCGTCTGATAAAACAATCCATCTTCTGTAAGTAGTGTAATCACCAGTAACTCTATCAATAGCAACTCTTACATCAACATCTTTGGAATATTTTTTTCTTGTAGCTGTCGCAAGCGCAATTTCTATTGCGTTAAAGATAACATCTTTATCAACACCTTTTTCGTTTGAAACCGCATCAACAACATTTAAAATTTCTTTACTCATTTCAATCTCTCCAGATTATATCTTTAATCTTGCGCTATCTATAGCGTCATATTTAATATCGTAACTTTCTTTATTATCATCGATAACAACATACTCATTTGTTACCGTCTTAATAATCCCTTTAATATTTTTTCTATTATTTACTAACCATTTTAATTTAACCTTAACTTTTTCATTAATGTATTTGTTAAAATGTTCTTTTGTTATTAATACTCTATCAAAACCTGGAGATGATACCTCTAATACGTAATTAGAGCCACACACATCTTCAGTATCTAAAATATGAGTAACTTGATGGCTAACTTTCTCACAGTCACTTATATTAATTCCATTTTCACTATCTATATATAATGTAAATTTAAATGAGTTATTTTGTTGCCCAATTTGAAGACCCCAAAGATCATAGCCCATAGATCTAATTATTGGTCCAACTAACTCTGTTATTTCATTTTTCAACTAAATTTACCCTAATTTTAACAATATAAATCAACTTCTAGACGAAAAAAACCCCATAAAGGGGCTCTAAAAAAACCCCATAAAGGGGCTCTATAGTATCTAGCAAATTACACAGTAATGATTATATTTTGGATAAGGCAAAACTTCAACATATTTAAAATATCATTATTTTCATGTATTTCTTACATATAATTTAAATATCATTTTGCTCTCTAAGATTCCTTTTTCTTTCATTAGGACATAAATACCTCTTCCTGAGCCTTAAACTGATAGGCGTTACCTCTAAAAGCTCATCTTCACTTATATAAGACATCATTTGCTCTAAAGACATTTTTCTAGGTGGAGTTAATGTTACAGCTTTATCAGTTCCAGAAGCTCTTACATTTGTAAGCTGCTTTCCTTTTAGAACATTTATCTCTAAATCATTCTCTTTACTGTGTTCGCCAACTATCATTCCTTGGTAAATTTTAGTCTGAGGAGTAATAAACATTATTCCGCGATCTTGTAAATTAAATATCGCATATGCTACTGCCATGCCAGTCTCTGTAGAAACTAGAGCCCCATTTCTTCTAGAAGACATCTCTCCTTTGTAAGGACCATATGAATGAAATACTCTATTTATAACACCTGTTCCCCTGGTATCTGTTAAAAATTTACTTTGATAACCTATCAATCCTCTTGATGGAGCTTGAAAAATAAGTCTAACTTTATCTCCTTCTGCAGATTTCATATCAATCATTTCTGATTTTCTTTTATTCATTCCATCGATAACAGTACTTGAATATTCTTTATCAACATCAATAGTTACCTCTTCTATAGGCTCTAATTTTTTATTATTAGAATCTATTTTATATAAAACATTAGGACGTGAAACAGTAAGTTCAAAACCCTCTCTCCTCATTGTTTCAACAAGAACTCCTAACTGAAGTTCTCCTCTTCCGCCAATTTCAAATGCATCTTTATTAGAATTCTCAGAAAAAGTTATAGCAACGTTAGTTTCAGCTTCATCTAAAAGTCTTTCTCTTATCGCAGTAGATGTAACCTTTCTTCCTTCAAGTCCTGCTAATGGAGAATCATTAACTAAAATTGTTACTGACATAGTAGGTGGATCTATTGGTGTGGACTGAATTGGCGTCGTAACTGATGCGTCACATATTGTATCGGCGACAGAAGCGTTAGTTAAGCCTGCAATACATATAATATCACCTGCATGAACTTCTCCTACAGGAATTCTATTTGTGCCTTCAAATCTTAAGAGCTTTGTTAATCTTCCTGTCTCAATAAATTCACCATTCAAATTTATTGCTTTTACATTATCATTAACTTTTGCTGAACCTTGCTCCACTTTACCTATAAGACATCTCCCAAGGTACGGATCTGCATCTAATAATGTTACTAACATTGCAAATGATTTATCAGCTTTTACAATAGGCGGTGAAACATACTCTAATATTAAATCTAACAATTGATGTAAATTATTTTTTTCATCTTTAAGATCGTTAACACACCACCCGTCTCTTCCAGATGCATACATTATTGGAAAATCTAATTGTTTATCACTGGCTTCAAGCGACACAAATAAATCATAAACCTCGTTAATAACGTCATCAGGCCTTCCGTCTGATCTATCTACTTTATTTATTATAACAATGGGTTCTAAACCCTGCGCCAATGCTTTTCCTAACACAAATTTAGTTTGCGGCATAGGTCCTTCAGCAGCATCAGTTAATAATATAACACCATCAGCCATACCTAATACTCTTTCGACTTCTCCACCAAAGTCTGCATGGCCTGGAGTATCTATAATATTAATTCTAGTATTTTTCCAAGTTATAGAAGTGGGTTTTGCAAGAATGGTTATACCTCTTTCCTTTTCTAAATCTCCTGAGTCCATTAAACGCTCAGCCACTTGTTGATTATCTCTAAACATACCAGTTTGTTTCATAATTGAATCAATTAAAGTAGTCTTTCCATGGTCAACGTGAGCTATAATTGCAATATTTCTCATATCATCAGACATAAGCAACCTTTTTTAAAATTAAAATTAGGGAAAATTAAATTGGTAGCGGAGGTAGGATTTGAACCTACGACCTTCGGGTTATGAGCCCGACGAGCTGCCAGACTGCTCCACCCCGCACCGTATGATAGGAGTGTACTGAAGAAATATAATTTATCAAGTAAGTATGTAAAAAATATACTTTAAAATATTATCAGGAAGTAAAAAAATTATTAAAATTAAAGCGGGTATAATTGATAATACAAATATAGAAAATTTTCCACTTATATTGAGAAGACTATTATAATTAGTCTCAAAAAACATAAACCAAATCACTCTTAAGTAGTAATATAAACCAATAACAGTCATTAACACGACAATTACAGCTACAAAAACCAGATCTTTATTAACTAAAGCATCTAATACCAAATATTTAGCATAAAAACCAATCGTTAATGGAATTCCGGCAGTAGAAAGCAAAGTAATCATTATTAAAAATGATAAGTAACCTGATTTAGCCGAAAAACCTTTAAAATCATTTATGTAAACTAAATCAAATTTTTGAGAAGATAAAAAAGTTATAATAGAAATTGCAGAAACAATTGTAATTGAATATGAGAGAACATAAAAACCAGCAACAGAGAAATTGTGATTAGTAGCAGAAAAAAACGCTAAGAAAATAAAACCAGAGTTTGCAATTCCTGAATATGCTAACATCCTCATGATCTTTTTCTGGACCAAAGCAAATAAATTACCCACAATAATTGAAAATACACCAAGAAATAATAATAATTTTGAAAAGTTCTCATTAGCGATAATAGAGTTATCATCTAGAAATCTAAATACAATTACAAAAAAAGCTATCTTTGGTATCGAGGATATAAAATTAGTTACAGGTAATGGAGAGCCTTCATAGACATCTGGCAACCACATGTGGAATGGTGCAACTGCAAATTTAAAAGCTATACCAATAAAAATTAATACGTATGATAATAAATATAAATTAGAGCTATTATTTGAATATGAAAAACTTACGATATCAGAAATTACTAATGTATTAGTAATTCCATACAAATAAGAAAAACCAAATAACATTATTGCCGAAGCAATAATACTTAGTACAAAGTATTTTATGGCAGCCTCGCTTGATATTACACTGTACCTATTTAATGCTATTAACGAATACAAACTTAATGATGACAACTCAATACCTAAAAAAAGTATTATTAAATTGTTTGAAGAAATTATAATAAAGCAACCCAATAACGCTAATATTAATAAAGAATAAAATTCTCCAGATAGTAAGTTCCTATTTTTTAAATAGTCTTTTGAGATAATTATTTGAATTAAAAATATTATATAACAAATGTATTCAAAAAATTCTGTTGTACTATTTTTAATAATTGATGAGCCAAATAGTATTAGAGAATCTGATACTTGATAATTATAACTCATTATTAAAGCACTTATAATAGATATTAAAGTCAAATGAAAAATATAGTTTTTAGATATTTGAAAAATTCCAGACAATAGTATAACCATAGACATTATAAATAAGAATATCTCTGGTATAAAATACATTATGCTCATTGTTATATTATTTATTATCATATGCTAATTTTAATTATTATATTATCTACCATATTAACTAAAGTGGCGTTCATAAATGTAATCATATAATCGGGATATATTCCAAGAATTAATACTATCAATGAAAGAGTGAATAATATTATTGTTTCCCTTTTATTAGCATCTATATAGTTATTGATATTAATTTGACTTTCGCCATATATTACTCTCTTTACCAACCACATAGAATAAGCTGCTGAAATTACCAATGTTCCAGATGCCAAAATAGAATAGATAAAATTAGCTTTAAAAGAAGAAATTATAATTAAAAGCTCTCCTACAAAACTGGAAGTACCTGGCATTCCACAGTTAGCTAAAGCAAAAAACACAAAAAACCATCCGTAAATAGGCATTTGATTTAATATCCCGCTTATTTCTGAAATCTTTTTAGTTTTATATCTGTCGTATATAGATCCAACGCATATAAATAGAGCTGCAGAGATAAATCCATGGGATATAATTTGATACATGCTTCCTGATAAACTAATAACAATATCCTCTTTAATAGATGTATTACTAAATAATTGAAAAATTATAAAGAAACCAAGTGTAACAAAACCCATATGTGAAATTGATGAATATGCAATTAATTTTTTCATGTCATCTTGTACAATCGCAATCATTCCAACATACACAATTGCAATGAGAGATAAAATTATAAAATATATGTCTAGAGACAATGCTCCCATAGGAACAACTGGAATAACGTATCTTAAGAAACCATAAGCACCAACCTTCAATAAAATAGCTGCTAAAATAACAGAGCCAGATGTTGGAGCCTCAACATGGGCATCAGGCAGCCAAGTATGAAAAGGGAACATCGGGATTTTTATAGCAAAAGCAATCGCCATAGCAATAAACAACCATTCTTGCTCTGCTAATGAGAAATGTGCATCATAAAAAGAATTAACATTAAAAGAATGAATTGTAGAATTTATATATATAAATGAGATTAATAAAAGAACAGATCCTAAAAAAGTATATATAAAAAATTTAATTGCGGCATAAATTCTGTTAGGACCTCCCCAAATTCCTATAATAAGGAACATTGGAATTAATAAAGCTTCAAAAAAGACATAAAATAATATTGCATCCAAAGCAGAGAAAACACCAATAGTTAGGCCATTAGCAATTAAAAAACTTGCATAATAATGATTTTGTTTTTTTATAGTTAAAGTAGAGTTATAAAAAGCTACAATTAAAAAAATAATTGAATTAAGCAAGATCAATAATATTGAAATTGCGTCTACACCAAGGTAATAATTAATATTTAAGTATTCTATCCATTGAATGTTTTCAACAAACTGAAAATCAGCAATAGCATGGTTAAAGTTTTTAAGTAATAAAACTGAAAAAACAAAAATTAATGCGTTGATAAAAATATTATAAAGATTAATATATTTAATTTTTCTATTATAAAACAATAAAAGTAGTCCAGAAAATATTGGAAGCCATATTAATAAAGATAATATATTTATATTCATAAAACTCTCACTAAAATTATTCCAAATATTACAACAAGTGAAAAAACTATGGAAAATGCGTAATGGTATAAATATCCAGTGCTAGAATTTCTTAATTTTCTAGAAAAATTATTAATTTTTAAGGGAAGTCCATTAACGATAAAACTATCTATCAAAGCTATATCAAATTTTTTAGAAAAATAATTTGATAAATTAACCATTTTGTGTGCAGATAAAATAAAAAATTCATCAAATTTATATTTTGAGGATATTATTTGCTTAAAAATTTTAATAATCTTAACTTCAAATATTTTATATTTAGTATCATCTTTATAAATGCGTTTTGCAAAATAAAACCCCACTATTAGTGCTACCGATGCTGGTGATAATACTCCGTGTATTATAAAATTTAACAAACCGTCATAATTTATATTATTAATACCATACATAAATATCGGAAGCTCAATAAATATATTTATAAAATATCCTGCTGATAACGACAATAATGAAAGAATAATTAATGGTGCTAAAATTAATGTAGATTGCTCTACTATATCTTCTATATTTCCACTTTTAAATTTTCCGAAAAATACTAGAAATAATAATCTAAATGAATATATTGAAGTAACTAAAGCTCCCGTTAGAAGCATAAAGTACGCTATGTAAGATATAGTGTTATTTTCATACAACATAACTTCTAATATTAGGTCTTTTGAAAAAAACCCTGATGTTAAAGGAAAACCTATTATACTTAATGTCCCAATTAAAAAGCATATATAGGTGACAGGGAGTCTAGATTTTAGTCCACCCATATTTTGTATATTTTGATTATGATGTAATGACATAATAATAGATCCTGCACATAGAAATAAAAGAGCTTTAAAAAACGCATGTGTAAATAAATGAAAAAACGAAACTGAATAGGCACTTATTCCTAAGGCTGCAACCATATATCCTAATTGTGAAATTGTTGAATATGCTATTACTTTTTTTATATCATTTTCAAATATAGCTATAACTCCAATAAAAAGTGCTGTTGAAGCACCAATTATTAAAATAAAATCAGAAGTAAAATCTGTTGTAGCGTATAAAGGAGATAATCTTGCTACCATAAAAATACCAGCTGTTACCATAGTAGCTGCATGAATTAATGCAGAAATTGGGGTAGGACCTTCCATTGAGTCTGGCAACCAAACATGTAAAGGTATCTGGGCAGATTTAGCCATTGCGCCAATAAATAAAAATAAACACGAAAAATCAATGTAATTTAAACCAAAATAACTTTCTAAATTATTTAAATCAATAGAATCAATATTTGTAAAAATAGTTTTAAAATCAAATGAATCGAATGCTGAGTAAATCATGACAATGCCAAGAATAAAAAACATATCGCCGATACGATTAATTAAGAAGGCTTTTAAATTAGCTTTAATAGCAGATTCTTTATTGTGCCAATAACCTATTAATAGGTACGATATTAAACCAACACCTTCCCACCCAATAAAAAGCTGAATTAAATTATTCGACATTACCAACAAAAGCATAGAAAAAGTAAAAAGAGCTATATAAGAAAAAAATCTTTTAAAATCTTTCTCGTCTTTCATATAACCAATACTATAAATATGTACAACTAATGAAATAAATAGCACAACAACTAGCATTATAGAAGACAATTTATCAATTAAATACCCAATAGTAATATGTAAATTATCTATAGATATCCAGTTATAAAAATCTTCATAAAGGATTACACTATTATCAAAATAAAACGACGAGCAAATAACTAAAGATAACCCAAAAGAAATAAAAACTAATATTGTACTAATTAATCCAGAATAAAAATTATTAATGATGTTCCCGCTTAATCCAATAATAATAGAACTAGCTAAAACTAAAATTGGTATAAGGAATAGTATAGTTTGCATAATGATCAACCCTTAAGATTGCTAATGGTATCTATATCTAATGAGTTTTTTAGTCTAAATAGTGAAACTATAATTGCTAAACCTATAGCAGATTCTGCGGCAGCTACTGCTAAAATAAAGAATACAAAAACTTGACCTGTGATATCATTACTGTAATGAGAAAAAATTATAAAATTTGTATTAATAGACAAAAGCATAAGTTCAATAGACATTAGTAATAAAAGAATATTTCTCCTGTTAATAAATATTCCAGCAACACTAATGCAAAATAGTAAAGCGCTAAAAACTAAATAATGTGTAATAGTTATCATAAATCATCATCCTTAATAATTTTTAACCTATCAGATTTATTTTCTAGTACCTGTTTGCCTGGATCTTGTCTTAAAGCTTTTTGTTTATCAGATATATTTATGGCAATAGCGGCAATAATAGCAACTAGTAAAATAAAAGCTGTGACTTCGAAAGAAAATACATAATCAGTAAACAACATTAAACCAATTTCATATGTATTATTAGACTCCGGTAACGGTATAGCTATAAGACTATTTGAAAAATCTTGATAAAAAATAACAATATATAGTTCAATAAACATAACTACTGATGTTATTATAGAAAATAATAAATATAATTTTTGATTAGCTTTCTGTTTCTTTGGTAAATCTAGAAGCATAACTACAAAAAGAAATAAAACTAAAACAGCGCCTACATAAACCAATACTAAAATTATAGATAAAAATTCTGCTTGCAACATTAGCCAAAGTATCGCGCTATTAAAAAATATAAGAACTAAAAGTAGTGCTGCATGCACAGTATTATTAACAATTATCATACTTACTGAAGATAATATTATTACTGTAGTGACTAAATAAAATAAAATAGTTGTTATATCCATAATTGTTATGCGTGTTGTGATTTTGCTTTTTGATCTTCTGCTATGTCTTTTTCAAATTTGTCGCCAATTTTTAAAAGATCACTTTTTTTAAGTATATTTTGCCCTCTTTCTTCAAAATGATATTCAAATATTCTAGTTTCTACAATTGCATCTACAGGACATGCCTCTTCACAAAATCCACAAAAAATACATTTAAATAGATCTATATCATATTTAGTAGTTCTTCTGGTTCCATCATTTCTTTCTTCTGTGTCAATTGTAATTGCTAATGCAGGGCAAACAACTTCGCATAACTTACAACCAATGCATCTTTCTTCGCCGTTGGGGTATCTTCTAAGTGCATGAAGTCCCCTAAACCTTGGTGACTGTGGAGTTTTTTCATACGGATATCTCAATGTAGTTTTTTTTCTAAACATGTTAGAAAAAGTTACTTTAAGTCCGCGTAGCAACTCTAATAGAAAAAAACTTTTTATATAATTTTTTAACATATACTTTACCTTATAAAAACCATGGTTCCACTTTATAATATATAAATAACATTTCTACAAATATCCATATTAATGTGATTGGAATTAAAATTTTCCAACCCAATCTCATAATTTGATCATACCGATATCTAGGAAATGTTGCTCTAAACCATATGAAACAGAACATAAAAAATAATGTTTTTATTATAAACCAATGTATTCCATCATTAATAAAGAATAATAATATATTACTAACAACATCGTTTATTTCTAAACCACCTAGAGAATTAAGATTAAATGGTGATAACCATCCTCCAAAAAATAATATAGCTGTTAATGCTGATATTAATATCATATTTGCATATTCCGCTATAAAAAATATTGCAAATCCCATTCCAGAATATTCTACATGAAATCCAGCAACTAATTCTGATTCTCCTTCCGCTACATCAAAAGGGGCTCTATTAGTTTCAGCAACTCCGGATATAAAATAAACAAGAAATAATGGAAACAATGGAACCCAAAGCCAATTAAGCATTGATCCTTTTTGCGCATGTATGATGTCACCAATATTTAAACTTCCAGAAATCATTATTACTCCCACAAGAGCAAAACCCATAGCTATTTCATATGCAATTATCTGGGCTGCAGATCTCATTGCTCCTAATAAAGAATATTTAGAATTAGATGACCATCCAGCTATAATAATTCCATATATACCTAAAGATGTAAGGGCAAGAATATAAAGTAATCCAGCATTAATATTTGACAAAACCATAACACTATCAAAAGGAATTACAGCCCAAGCGCTGAAAGCAACCGTAAAAGTTATTACTGGCGCCAATAAAAATAAAAATTTATTTGAGTCTACCGGTATAATAATTTCTTTAAAAAATAATTTTACACCATCAGCGAAGGGCTGAAATAAACCATATGGGCCAACAACATTTGGTCCTAACCTACCCTGCATAGAAGCAATTATTTTTCTTTCTGCATATGTATAATAAGCAACAACTATTAAAAGAGGCACCATAATTAATAAAATTAAAATTAAGGTACTAGGCAAAATACTCAATTCATTAAAAAAAGTAAATAAGCTAGTAAAATTATTTAAAAAATCAAACATTTTCTATTTTTATTGGTTGATATCGTTTACCTAATTCATAATATTCTTTATTAGAGTTAATAATATACACGCTATTATCAGAAACATTCTCATCTATTATTAATTCTACTAATAAAGTATTATCATTTTGCCTGACGATTAATTTATTCTTTGTTATATCGATATTATTAGCCTCTAATGTTTTTTTATTAACACTTATAAAATTTTTCTTTGAATTTACTTTATTTAAAGAATCCGCTCTTCTGACAATGTTATCAATATAATAACTGTCAATACCTCCAAACCTGGTTAAGGATCCTGTGTTCAATTTTTTTTCTATAACTAAATTATTATATTTTTCCTCCATATTAAACTTTTGATTTCTTACTACAGAATCCACTTCATTCAATACATCTATATAATCAACAGAATTATCAATACTTGCGCCATTTTGTAATCTTAGTTTTGTAAGTATTTTCCAGCCTTCTTTTGACATATAATAAGGTTTGCATCCTTGGGCAAAAGACTGCCATTCATTTTCAATATTTACAAATGTTCCGGGACTTTCAAATGCTGTTGCCAAAGGTAGAATTACATCATAGAAACTTTTCTCTTCCTCAGTTACAAAACTTTGAAAACCTAATACAAACTTTGCATTATCTAAAGATTTTTTTAATTCTTTATAATGATAGAAATCAATAAATTCTAAATTATAAATTATATAAGAATCTAATTTATTATTAATCGCTTCCAATACGTTAAATCTAGAATTTTTATCTTTAGATATCTTTTTAGTCGTATTGGGCATACAGCCTGTAAGCCATGCGCCAGCTACATTGCAATTTTCTACAAGATACCCTTTTGAAGAATTAGCCATTATTGAAATCATATTAGTTAAAATCTTTAGTAATTGATAATCTGGGTGCGATACTAATGATGATCCAAGAAGAATTAGAGAATTTTTTTTAGCGAGTAGATTTTTTGCTATTTCCTGAACACTCTTCTTAGCATTTCCCTTGAACTTTTTCCTTATTTCTGCTGGTATATCAAACTTCCGATTACTTGTAATTGATAAATATTCAACAAAATCAATTAATATATCCACTAAAAAATTAGGATTAATTAAAATAGAATTTTCTAAATCAAAATTATAAGTATAGTTGTATGTATGTATTGAATTAATTTTTGCATTTTTTAAAAATAGCTTTCTTAATTTATGTGATAAAATTGGTTGCTCATAAGTAATATTACTATCTATTAATAAAATTGAGTCCATATTTTCTATATCGTCTATTGGAATATCAATTTTTGGAAAAGGTTCTTCTGTTTGATATCTAAAATCATTTTGAGAAACTCTATAATCAATATTATTAATATCCATTTCTCTAAGCCATTTCTGAAAAAGATATTGTTCTTCAATTGTTGAGTTTGCACTTATTAAACCTGAAACATCATTGCTATTAATACTATCTAAATTATTCTTAATGATTTCAAAAGCCTGATCCCATTCAACCTCAGTATGTCTACCATTAATTTTTGCTGTAGGTTTTTTCACTCTTTCATTATGATCTAAAGCCTCATACGAGAATCTATCTCTGTCTGACAACCAAATTTCATTAATTTTATTATTTTCATGAGGCACCACTCTAAAAACTTTATTTTCTAAAACATGGATATCCATATTTGATCCAACGCAATCATGATTTGAAATAAATTTAACTTTTTCAAGTTCCCATGTTCTACCCTTCATGTGCGAAGGAGACGCATTTAATGCACCAACAGGACATATATCAATCATGTTTCCAGACATTGGTGAATTTATTGCAGAAGTTAAATATGTTCTTATTTCCATAGTTTCACCTCTACCTATAGAGCCAAATTCTTTTATACCAGCAATTTCTTCTCCATATCTTACGCACCTTGTGCAATGAATACATCTGGTCATATTAGTCTTAATAAGAGGGCCAATGTTGTGGTCTACGACAACTCTTTTATCTTCTTTGTATCTTGATTTTACTCTTCCATGCATTAAAGCAAGATCTTGCAATTCACACATTCCGCCTTGGTCACATACTGGGCAATCTAAAGGATGGTTAATTAATAAAAATTCCATAGTATTTTTTTGAGAATCCAATGCTAAATCTGAATTTGTAAAATACTCTTGATCTTCAATTGCAGGTGTTGAGCAAGCGGGTTGCGGTTTATTTGCACCTGCTTGTTCTATTAAACACATTCTGCAATTAGCAGCGATTGATAATTTATCATGGTAGCAAAATCTTGGTATATGAATTCCATTTCTGTCAGCAATCTGTATTAAAGTATCACCTTTATCAAAAACACATTCTTTATTATTAATTTTAATCTTCATTTTTTATATAATTCAAAAATTCATTTTTATAATATTTAATAAAACTTTCTACCGGCATAGCGGCAGCATCCCCAAATGCACAGATTGTACTGCTAGCAATCATATTTGGTAATGATTCAAGTGTTTCTATATCTTTAAGACTGCCTTTGCCACTAAGTAATTTATCAATTATTTTGTACATCCAGCCCGTACCTTCTCTGCAAGGAGTACATTGCCCGCAAGACTCAGAATAATAAAACCTTGCAATTCTATGAAGCACTTTAACCATATTGGTATTTTCATCCATGATTATAACTGCACCAGATCCAAGTAATGAGCCAGCATTTGCGATTGACTCATAATCCATATTTATATTCATTATAATATTACCAGGTAAAACAGGTACAGAGGATCCGCCTGGGATAACAGCTTTAATTTTTTTATTATTTTTTACGCCGCCAGCTAACTCTAATAAATCTTTAAATGGTGTTCCCAATGGAACTTCATAATTACCGGGTTTGTTTACATGGCCTGAAACTGAAAAACATTTAAAACCTGGGCTATCTTTTGTTCCGATTGAATTAAACCATATTGGCCCATTACTAATAATTTTTGGTATTGAAGCTAAAGTTTCTACATTATTTATTATTGTAGGGGAGTTAAATAATCCTTTAATAGCTGGAAATGGAGGTTTATATCTTGGGAAACCTTTTTTTCCTTCTATAGACTCTAGCATTGCTGTTTCTTCACCAACAATATAAGCACCAGCACCAATTAAATCATGTAATTCAATATTAATTTCAGAACCCAAAATATTATTACCTACAAAATTATTTGAGTAGGCTTCATTAAGAGCTTGCTTAAAGTTTTTATAAACTTCACCCATAAACTCTCCTCTCAAATAACAATATGAAACATTTGCGCCAATTGCATAACTTGCAATTAACATGCCTTCGATAACAGCATGTGGATTATATCTAAGTATATCTCTATCCTTACATGTTCCTGGTTCTGATTCATCTGCATTACAAACTAAATATTTAATTTCATCAGATTCTAAATTTATAAAACTCCATTTTTTCCCAGTAGAAAAGCCAGCGCCTCCTCTTCCACGTAAACCTGACTTAACAACAAGATCAATAATCTCTTGTTTATCAGTAAAATCATTAACAATTTTTTTCCATGTAGAATAACCTCCCTGGCTTAAATATGTTTCTAGAGAGTTTGGGTTGTTAGATGACAACGTTGAAAAACATAGTTCGTTAATTCTTATATTATTTTTCATTTTCAATATCTCGAATTATTTTATCTACTTTTTCTTTAGTTAAATTTTCGTAATATCTATGATCGACCTGCATCATGGGTGCGCCACAGCAAGCTGCTAAACACTCCCTTTCATCTTTTAAAAAATATTCATCTGAAGATGTTCCAACTTTAATTTTAAGTTTTCTCTCTAAATAAGCTAAGATTTCATCTGAACCTTTAAGCATACATGAAACATTTGTGCAAACAGATATAGTATGTTTTCCAACTTTTTCTAATTCAAACATTGAATAAAATGAAGCTACCTCATAAACATCTATTTTTTTTAAATTTAATAAATTAGCTAAAGCATCAACATGTTTGCTTTTTATATATTTATTTTCTTTTTGAATTAAATGTAGTGCATAGATTATCGCTGGCTTTTTTTCTCCGTCTGGAAATTTTAAAAGCCATTCATTTATTTTTGTACAAGCTTCGCTTGGTATATTATATAAATCTTTATCTTTCATAATTTACCTATCTATTTCACCGAAAACTATGTCTTGAGTGCCTATAATTGCAACTACATCAGATATCATGTGGCCTCTAACCATTTCATTTAATGCCGCGAGATGAGGAAATCCAGGCGCTCGTATTTTTAATCTATATGGTTTATTTGATCCATCAGATATTAGTGTTATACCAAATTCTCCTTTGGGGTGTTCTACAGCACAATATACTTCACCTTCAGGCAAACAATAACCTTCAGTAAATAATTTAAAATGATAAATGTGTGACTCCATATCTTCTTTTACAGAATCTCTTGTTGGGGCAGTAATTTTATTATTATCAGAAATTATTTCTCCTTCATTTTCTTTTAGCCATTTTATACACTGCTTAATAATCTTATTAGATTGTCTCATCTCCTCAATTCTTACCAGATACCTGTCATAACAATCTCCATTACTTCCTATTGGTATATCAAAATCTAATTCACTATAAATTTCGTAAGGTTGTTTTTTTCTAAGATCCCACGCAACACCAGAGCCCCTTAACATTGGCCCAGTAAAACCTAACTGAAAAGCTCTTTCTTTTGAAACAATACCAATGTCTACAGTTCTTTGTTTCCATATTCTATTGTCCGTTAACAACGCTTCATATTCATCAACGCATTTTGGGAAACGTGAGCAAAAATCTTCAATAAAGTCTAATAATGATCCTTCTCTAGCTTCATTTAATTTATTTATTTCTTTTTTTGATTTCCATTTTGACTCTTCATACTTTGGCATACTTAATGGAAGGTCTTTAATGACGCCACCCGGACGGTAATAAGTTGCGTGCATTCTAGTTCCTGATACTGCTTCATAACAATCCATTAAGTCTTCTCTTTCTCTAAAAGCATATAAAAATACACTCATTGCACCTATATCTAATGCATGAGCACCAAGCCAAAGAAGATGATTAAGTATTCTTGTAATTTCATCAAACATTACTCGAATATATTTTGCCCTTATTGGGACATTTATATCTAGCAATTTTTCAATAGATAAAACATAAGCGTGTTCGTTACTCATCATTGAAACATAATCTAGTCTATCCATATATCCTATGCTTTGATTATAAGGTTTACTTTCGGCTAGTTTTTCAGTTCCGCGATGAAGTAATCCAATATGTGGGTCAGCTCTTTTTATTACTTCTCCTTCAAGCTCTAAAATTAATCTTAGTACACCATGTGCTGAAGGATGCTGAGGGCCAAAATTCATTGTAAAACTTTTTATATCAGGCATCTTCGTTGTCTCCATCATCGGAATTTCTAATAACTTTAGGAATTAACACTCTTGGTTTGATAGTAACAGGCTGGTAAACAACTCTTTCTTTATTTAAATCATAATTTACTTCAACATTACCTATTAAAGGAAAATCTTTTCTTAATGGATGTCCAATAAAACCATAATCTGTTAACAATCTTCTTAAATCTGGATGACCAATAAATACGATACCTAATAAGTCATAAGCTTCTCGCTCATACCAATCTGCTGATGACCAGATTGATGTTACAGATGCCAAAGAAGGATTATCATCATCGTCACAATAAAATTTTATATTTATTCTGCAATTAGAACTAATAGACAAAAGATTATAAATTGTTGCGAATCTTTTTTTAGGTTGATTGGTATTTGTTTTAGAAGACTCGTAGGTATATCTACCGCTACTATTTTTTTTAATACCTCTACTATATCCCTTATTATGTGCGCTACCAGTATTCCACTCGCTAATACCATAATCAGAATAATCAATTGCGATAATATCTATAAGTATTTCAAAATTTATCTGACTATTATTTTGCAATGTAGTCATTATTTCAATTAATGAATCCTGATTAAAAACTACGGTACTATTATTTTCAAAATAATATTCGTATATATCTAAGTGTTTTTTAAACAAATCTCTCAAGATTTTATTTTCTTTTAAATAGGACTCATTACTTGGTTTGCTTTTATTCACTATATATACCTAATATTTTAAAGTTTTATCGTTTAATAGAACTTTTATTATGAATTTTATTTTTGAGTTGTAAAATTCCGTAAAGAAGCGCTTCAGCAGTAGGAGGGCATCCAGGAACATAAATATCAACCGGGATTATTCTATCGCAACCTCTTACTACGGAATAAGAATAGTGATAATAACCACCACCGTTTGCGCATGATCCCATAGAAATCACCCATTTTGGATCTGGCATTTGATCATAAACTTTTCTTAAAGCAGGAGCCATTTTATTCACTAGGGTTCCAGCTACAATCATAACATCAGATTGTCTTGGGCTTGGTCTGAACATCATTCCAAACCTATCAAGATCATATCTAGATGCGCCTGCATGCATCATTTCAACTGCACAGCACGCTAAGCCAAATGTCATTGGCCACATTGAGCCTGTATTAGCCCAGTTAATTAATTCTTTAGAAGATGTAGTAACATAACCATTACTACTACTATTTAATGATTCTACAATATCCATAACTTAGTCCCAATCCAAAGCTCCTTTTTTCCATTCATAAATAAAACCAATTATAAGTACTAATAAAAATATACTCATAGTAATTAAACCGCTAGTTCCTAATGACTCTAATGCTACCGCCCATGGAAATAAAAAAGCTATCTCTAAATCAAAAATAATAAACAAAATAGCTACTAGATAATAACGTATATCAAATTTCATACGAGCGTCATCAAAACTATCAAAACCACATTCATAAGCAGAAGTTTTAGCTTTATTATTATTTTTACCTTTATTTATTAGTCGCGATAATATTATTGGAAATGCACCTATCGCAGCACTAACAATAATAAATAATAAAATTGGAAAATAGTTACTTAACATATTGTCTCGTATTTTTTATGATCTAAAATGAAATCATATACGTAGAATTATACAAATAATACAAAATATATGCTATAGGGTGATATATTCTACTTATATCTATCATTTGTTCAGGTTATCTGGTGCCGATGGCCGGAGTTGAACCGGCACGGCTTACGCCACTACCCCCTCAAGATAGCGTGTCTACCAATTCCACCACATCGGCAAATAATACGAACTAATCTGGAATAACTAGATCATCTTCAGGAGTAATATCCGAGCTAGAAGCTTCTGATGAATTTTTTTTATCTTTTTCAACTTCAGATGCTTCATTTGAAATAATAATACTATTTTGCGCAACATTATTTTTTGCTATATATGCAAGCGCAAGACAATTAATAAAAAATAATACAACTAAAAAAGTAGTTAACTTTGTTATAAAATTTCCTGCTCCTGATGCTCCAAAAACAGCGGCAGAAGATCCTCCGCCAAACATACCACTAGCATCTCCCTTACCTTGTTGCATTAAAATAAAAAAAATAATTAATATAGATAAAACTACTGCAATAACTAATAAAATTGTATAAATCATAGAACTGTCCTTAAATTTTTAAATTACAAATACTGGTAAATTCTTTTACTTTTAATGAAGCTCCACCAATTAAAACTCCGTCAACATGTGGTGCGCAAAGAATATCTTTTGCATTTTTTAAATTAACGCTTCCACCATAAAGCACCATTATATCTTTTTCTTTTAAAGAAGAAAGTTTTTCTAAAATACTACTCTTAATAAATCTATGAATAAATGAAATATCTTCTAATGTAGGAATTTTTCCACTTCCAATAGCCCAAACTGGTTCATAAGCAACAATAAATTTCTTAGGCTTCACTTTCAAATAACATAAATCATCAAGTTGCTCAGATAATATAGTATGCGTATCGCCAGCATTTTTATCGTCTTCGTTTTCACCAACACAAAAAATCACTTGGAGACTATCTGAACCTTGCAAGGCAAGGATTATTGTTTCGCTTTCGGTTAATCCTCGGTCCATCTTCGGTCCATCTATAAGAAAATTGGAAAATTGCCTAATTTCTGAATGCCCAATTAAAATATAACTACATCCATTATCAATATACATCTCACTAGAGGTTCCGCTAGTTAGTACAAGATCTGATCCATCACTATCTGATCCAGCAGTATTTAAAGTTTGTCCGCCCAGCCTAAAATTTGATTGTTTTTTGTATTTATCAACTTGATCCATATAAAGATCAGGAGGAAAGAAAATTATTTCATTTTTATTTGTATTATTTAAATTTTTAGAGAAGTATTCAAAATAGTTTTTTATAAACTTTTTATCTCCATTATTCTTCCAGTTTGCAGCAATAATTTTTTTCATAATAATATATTTATTTTTTCTTTAATAAATTCCTTAATATCATTAGACGCATTATTAACGATATCATTTGTTTTAGCTTCAACCATAATTCTTATACAACTTTCAGTACCAGACCTTCTAATAACTATTCTCATTTCATTACTTAAATATTTTTCATTAGCCTCTTTTATAATTATATTAATAATATTTTCTGGTAGGTCCGTATCTATTGATAGATTAGTAATTTTTTGAGGATACTTATCTAATAAATCATATTTATTATTTTTAATTAGAATATCAGAATAATACAAAAATTGTAAAGCAGCTATTATTGAGTCCCCAGATGTTGAGTGGTCAAGCATTAGAATATGACCTGATGTTTCTCCACCTAAAATATAATTATTAGTTAACATTTTTTCTAATACATACTTATCGCCGACTTTAGTTCTTAAAAAATTAATATTTTCTTTTATTAAGTAGTGCTCTAGTGCGCAATTTGTCATAGTAGTCCCTACAACACCTTCTACACTTTCATTTAAAAATTTTCTTCCTTTTATTATTATATAAAGAATATCATCACCATCTAAAACTAATCCATCTGAATTTACTATTACAATACGATCTCCATCCCCATCCATTGAAATTCCAAACTCTGAATTATCTTTTTTAACAGTATTAGGTAAATCTTTAAGATATGTTGATCCACATTTATCATTAATATTTTTACCATTTGGCTTATTATTATATATATTAATATTAAAACCAGCTTCTTGAAAAATTTTAGGGGCTAATTCATAGTTAGCACCATTAGCTAAATCTAAAGTTAAACTCATTTTTACATTATTTATTTTAAATGAATCTAAACAAAAATTTATATATTCTGTTTGTGCATTACTAGAAACATTTTTTATGTTAGTTTCTGATATTTCATATCTAATATGTTTATTTTGAATATTCTCAATATAATTTTCTATATGATTCTCATCATCTATAGAAATTTTAAATCCATTTCTATCGAAAATTTTAATACCATTATCTTTATATAAATTATGTGATGCGCTTACCATAATTCCTAAATCATAATTTTTTTGTTTAGTATAAAATGCAATTGCAGGTGTGGGGACTATTCCTGCACTATGAATCTCACATCCCTCTGAAATTAAACCTATTGATATTAGATTAATAATTTTCTTACAAGATTTTCTTGTATCTAAACCAAAGATAATTTTTTTTTTAAGTTTTGATGATTTAAAAAGTGACTTCGCTATAGCTACGCCTAATACTATGAAAAACTGATCTGTGAGTGGCTCAATCCCTACTTCACCGCGTATACCATCGGTGCCAAAATATTTTCTAGGCATAAATTTTTTTAGTGTGAACTAGCTGGATCAATAAAACCAGATTCTTTAATATTTTTTTTAGAATCGGTAGTTGTTTTATCATTATCATCTTTGTCATCCCAGTCTTTTGGTGGGCGAGGTTTTATTCCTAACATAATATCATCAATTTGTTCTCTTTCTATTGTTTCATATGTCATTAAAGCCTCCGACATAAGATGAAGTTTATCTATATTATCTTTGATTATTTTTGTAGCAACTGCATAGGATTTATTTACTAAAACTCTTACTTCATTATCTATCTCATTAGCTGTATCATCTGACATTGTTTTATGTTGGGTAACTGAATGCCCAAGAAAAACTTCTCCATCTTCTTCAGAATAAGATAATGGTCCCATTTTTTCTGACAAACCCCATTTTGTAACCATATTTTTTGCTAATTCAGTAGCTCTTTCAATGTCATTTGACGCGCCAGTTGTAACTTTATCCTTTCCAAAAATTATTTCTTCGGCAATTCTTCCGCCATATAGTGTGCATATTTGACTTTCTAGTCTTTGCTTACTATTACTATATCTATCGTCTTCTGGTAGGAACATAGTTACTCCAAGAGCTCTGCCTCTAGGAATAATTGTGATCTTATGGACAGGATCATGTTCTGGCACACATCTACCTACTATAGCGTGGCCTGATTCGTGATAAGCAGTTAATTTTTTTTCATCTTCACTCATCACCATAGATTTTCTTTCTGCACCCATCATAATTTTATCTTTAGCTTTTTCTAACTCGATCATATCTACTTTATTTTTATTAGCTCTAGCTGAAAACAACGCAGCTTCATTAACAAGATTAGCTAAATCTGCTCCAGAAAATCCGGGTGTTCCTCTCGCTATAACAGAAGGAATAACATCATCATCTGTTGGAACTTTTTTCATATGAACTTTTAATATTTGTTCTCTACCCCTTATATCAGGAAGAGGAACTATAACTTGCCTATCAAATCTTCCTGGACGTAGTAAAGCTGGATCTAAAACATCCGGCCTGTTTGTTGCAGCTATTACAATTGTGCCTTCGTGACCTTCGAAGCCATCCATTTCTACTAATAGTTGATTAAGTGTTTGTTCTCTCTCATCATGGCCGCCACCCAAACCAGCACCACGGTGTCTTCCAACTGCATCAATTTCATCAATAAATATAATACAAGGAGCATGTTTTGTAGCTTGAGCAAACATATCTCTAACTCTTGAAGCACCAACCCCAACAAACATTTCAACAAAGTCAGATCCTGAAATAGTAAAAAAAGGAACCTTTGCTTCTCCTGCAATCGCTCTAGCTAATAAAGTTTTTCCAGTGCCAGGTGCGCCAATCAAAAGAACGCCTTTTGGAATTTTTCCACCAAGTTTTTGAAATTTACCAGGGTCCCTTAAAAACTCAACTAGTTCTTCAACTTCTTCTTTCGCTTCCTCTATGCCAGCAACATCATTGAAAGTAACTTTATTTTGATCTTCTGACATCATTTTAGCTTTACTTTTTCCAAATGACATAGCACCTTTACCACCAGCACCCCCTTGCATTTGCCTCATAAAAAATAACCAAACACCAATTAACAATAACATTGGGAACCATTGAATTAAAATTTGTAAAAATAAAGATGGTTTTGCTGGAGGCTCTGTAAGAATTTCAATATTATTAGTTAATAGATCATCAACTAATTTTGGGTCATTTAAACCATATGTTAAAAAACGTGTTCCATTTTTATATGTTCCAGATATTGTTTTGCCATCTGCTTCTATTAATACACTTTGAATTTGCTCGTCTTTAATTTGATTAATAAATTCTGAATACGAAAGGTTTGTAGCGCTTTCTTTTTGAGGAGCAAAATTATTAAAGACTGACATTATAACAACTGCTATCACTACCCAAACTAACATATTTTTTAACATATCATTCATACTATTAATCCTAGTTTATTGATTTATATTTCAATTTTAACGCTAACATATATATCTCTCTACTATTTGACTTTGATGCTTTTGGCTTCACAATTTTAACCTTCTCAAAATACTCTCTCATTTCTTTCAAAAAATTATCTGTACCTTTTCCCTGAAACAATTTAACTAATAAATTACCAGAATCATTTAGTGTATTTAAAGCTATTTCAGCAACCATATCAGCTAAATTTAACATTGCTGGAACATCTGCACTATCTATACCACTTATATTAGGGGCAATATCTGACATTACAAGGTCAATTTTAACAAATTTATCTTTTTTTAGGAAATTATTAGCAAAATCTTCAATATCTGATTGTACAAAATTTACATTTTCAATACTTTGCATTGGTAGTAAATCAACTGCTGTTATCTTAACAGAACTATCTTTTTGAGATGCATATTGACTCCATCCACCAGGAGCTGAACCAAGATCTAAAATATTTGAATTAGGTGTTATTAGATTATACTTTTCATCTATCTCTTTTAATTTAAATACAGCGCGAGAACGCCAATTTTCTTTATTAGCGAGTTTAACAAATTCATCACTAATATGTGAATGGTACCACTTAGAAGACTTCTTACTCATAGGATACTTTTAAAATCTCAAATTCTTTTTTTCCGCTAGGTGTCTCAGCAAGCGCAGTATCCCCCTCTTCCTTGCTAATTAATGCTCTAGCAATAGGTGAATTGATTGAAATTAAACTTTTTTTAATATCCGCTTCATCATCGCCAACTATCGAGTATGTAATTTCAGCTTCTTTTTCAAAATCATAAAGTTTAACTTTTGCACTAAATACAACTTTATTTGTAGTAATTTTTTTTGGATCAATAATTTCAGCGTTAGATAATTTTAATTTAATATCTTTTATTCTTCCTTCTATAAAACTTTGCTGCTCTCTAGCTGCATGATATTCCGCATTCTCTTTAAGGTCACCATGTTCTCTAGCAACAGCTATAGATTCTATAATTTTTGGGCGCTCAATATTTGTAAGGTTATCTAGCTCCTTACGTAACTCCTTTTCACCATTAATTGTTATAGGGAATTTATCCATTTATTAATTATGAAGTTGATATAATGTTTAAGCAAGTTTAAAAATATCTTGCAACTTATACACATTTAGGTTCTTTGAGTATTTAATGGCGCCAACAAGTGCATTAGCGCCAGCTATAGTAGTTGCATAGCATACTTCAAACTGAAGTGCTTCTCTTCTTATTAAATAAGAATCATTAATAGCTTGTTTATTTTGCGTTGTATTAATAATTAAATCAATTTCATTGCTTTTTATCATATCAACAATATGTGTTCTACCTTCTCTAACTTTATTAACTCTTTTGCATTCTATATTTTTTTTATTTAAAAATTTCTGTGTTCCATTAGTTGCAATTAAATTAAAACCTAGATTTATAAGTTCGGTAGCTGTTTTAATAACATGCTTTTTATCTTCTTTTTTAACACTAATAAATACTGTGCCTTTTTCAGGAATTATAACATTAGTTGCTATTTGGGATTTTGCAAATGCCTCAGCAAAGTTTTTACCAATACCCATTACTTCACCGGTTGATTTCATTTCAGGGCCCAATATTGGATCAACGCCAGGGAATTTTAAAAAAGGAAAAACTACTTCTTTAACATAACAAAATTTATGATTTATATTTTTTGGTATTTTTTGTTTTTTAAGACTTACGCCTAACATACATTTCGCAGCAATTTTTGCTACAGATACACCTATAGATTTAGATACAAATGGTATTGTTCTTGATGCTCTTGGATTAACTTCAATAACATATATTTTTTTATCTTTTATAGCGAATTGAACATTCATTAATCCAATTACATCTAATTCATTTGCCATTTTAATAGTATTCTTTTTAATTAATTCTATTTCATCCTTGGTTATTGAATATGGTGGAATGGAGCAGGCTGAATCTCCAGAGTGAACTCCAGCTTCTTCTATATGTTGCATAATACCTGCAATAAAAATATCCCCATTAAAATCTCTAACTGCATCAACATCAATTTCTACAGCTTCATTTAAAAATTTATCAATTAATACGGGAGCGTCATTAGATACTTTCACAGCCTCAGAAATATATTTTTTTAACTCATCGGAATCGTATATAACTTCCATAGCTCTACCACCTAAAACAAAGGAAGGTCTTATGATTATTGGGTAACCAATTTTTTCAGCCTCATTTAATGCTTGTGTTTGATTTCTTGCAGTACTATTGGCAGGCTGAAGAACATTTATATCTTTTAAAACATTCTTAAATTTCTCTCTATCTTCTGCTGCATCAATTGATTTTGAAGATGTTCCAATTATTGGAACACCATATTTTGATAGATCATTAACTAATTTTAAAGGAGTTTGTCCTCCATATTGAACAATTACTCCATCAGGTTTTTCTATATTAACTATGTTTAAAACGCTTTCTAATGTTATAGGTTCAAAATATAATCTATCAGAGGTATCGTAATCAGTTGAAACAGTTTCTGGGTTACAATTAATCATTATTGTTTCATACCCTAATTCTTGGGCTGCCTTTGATGCGTGAACACAACAATAATCAAACTCAATTCCTTGCCCTATTCTATTCGGACCACTACCTACTACAATAATTTTTTTGTTTTTTGAGGGCAAGGCTTCGCAAAATTGCTCATAAGTGGAATATAAATAAGAAGTTGATGTTGGAAACTCAGCAGCGCATGTGTCTACTCTTTTATAAACTGGTCTAATATTATATTTTTCTCTTTTTTTTCTTACATCATGTTCAGTTGTATTAATTAATTTTGCTAACCTTATATCAGAAAATCCTTTTTTCTTATAAAATAATAAATCTTCTTTAGATATTTCATTTATATTTTTTAAGGATATATCTTTTTCAATTTTTACTAAATTTAATATTTGTTCCAAAAACCAAGGATCAATACTTGATATTTTTTTCACTTGGTCAACTGTATACCCTTTCCTAAATGCTTCAGCCACATAAAAAATTCTATTTGAGCCAGGCTCCTTTAACTCATAATCAAATTTAAATTTATCTAATTCTTTAAATTCATCTATAGAGTCTAAACCATATATATCCAACTCTAAGCTAGATAATGCTTTTTGCAATGATTCTTGAAAATTTCTTCCAATTGACATCACTTCTCCAACTGATTTCATTTGAGTAGTTAATCTGTCGTTAGCCTTTGGAAACTTTTCAAAAGCAAAACGTGGGATTTTAGTTACCACATAATCTATTGTTGGCTCAAATGATGCTGGCGTAGCGCCAGCTGTTATTTCATTTTTTAATTCGTCTAAAGAATATCCTATTGCTAACTTTGCAGCAATTTTTGCTATAGGAAAACCTGTTGCTTTTGAAGCTAATGCTGAAGATCTTGAAACTCTTGGATTCATTTCAATGACAATTAATTTTCCATTTTTTGGATTAACTGCAAATTGAACATTAGAGCCTCCAGTATCTACACCTATTTTTCTTAAAATTGCGATAGATGCATTTCTCATAATCTGATATTCTTTGTCCGTCAAAGTTTGTGCTGGCGCAACTGTTATTGAGTCACCAGTATGAACCCCCATAGGGTCAAAATTTTCAATTGAACAAATTATTATACAATTATCATTAGAGTCTCTCACAACCTCCATTTCGTATTCTTTCCATCCTAATAAAGACTCTTCTAAAAGAATTTCTGTAGTGGGTGAAATATCTAAACCTCTTTTTGATATCTCTATAAACTCTTCTATATTGTATGCTATCCCGCCACCGCTACCACCAAGAGTAAATGATGGCCTTATTATTACAGGAAAACCTATTTTCTTTTGTTTAATTAAAGCATCTTCAATATCACCAACAATAAATGATCTTGCAGTTTCTAAATTAATTTCTGACATTGCATTTTTAAATAGAGCTCTATCTTCAGCTAAATCAATTGCCTTTTTTGTAGCACCAATCATTTCAACATTGTATTTTTTTAAAACACCTAATCTATCTAAATCTAAAGCGCAATTAAGTGCTGTTTGACCACCCATAGTTGGTAATATTGCATCTGGCTTTTCAATTTTAATTATTTTTTCAACTATAGAATGATTTATTGGCTCAATATACGTTGCGTCTGCCATTTCTGGGTCAGTCATTATAGTTGCAACATTTGAATTAACAAGAACAACTGAATAACCTTCTTCTTTTAAAGCTTTACAGGCTTGCACTCCAGAATAATCAAATTCACAAGCTTGACCAATAACAATTGGTCCTGCCCCAAGAATTAAAACCTTCTTAATATCATTTCTTTTTGGCATTTATACTCTTCTTTATGTAATTTACAAAATCTTTAAATAAATAATTAACATCTTGTGGGCCAGGACATGCTTCAGGATGTCCTTGAAAACTGAATATTGGTTTTTTTTTATGACTTATCCCTTGTACAGTATTATCAAAAAGCGATCTATGAGTAACCCTAAAAGTATTTGGTAAAGATTCTTCTTCTACTACAAAACCATGATTTTGACTTGTGATCATAACTTTCCCAGTTTTTAAATCTATCACAGGATGGTTGGCTCCATGATGGCCGTATTTCATTTTTTTTGTCTTAGCTCCGCTTGCTAAAGCTATTAATTGATGCCCCAAACAAATACCAAAAATAGGGATATTTTTATCAAAGAGCTCTTTAACAGATTCTATAGCAAAATCACAAGGCTCTGGATCGCCTGGACCATTAGATAAAAAAATACCATTAGGTTTTAATTTCAATATTTCCTTCACTGAAGTTTTTGCTGGGACTACTTGAACCTCGCACCCCATAGAATAAAGAATACGCAAAATATTTTTCTTAACACCGAAATCATAAGAGACAACTTTTAATTTTTTATTAGTATCAGGTATAACTTTTTTACACTGAAACACTTTTTCTTTAAAACCGTACTCCTTTTTAATAGATACTTTTGAAGCTAATTCAGAACCCGCTATACCTTTGTAATTTTTTAACTCTTTTTTAATTTTATTAATATCTTTTTTATTGTGAAAAATACATGCATTCATCGCTCCTTTATTTCTTATAAGCGAAGCTATATATCTCGTGTCTAAATCAGCAATACAAACGATTTTATTTTTCTTTAAATAATCTATTAATTCTAATTCAGATCTCCAATTAGAAGATTTTGTCGGAATTTCACTTAATACAATACCACTAACACATGAAAAATTTGATTCTTGGTCTTCATTATTTATACCAACATTTCCAATATGTGGGTAAGTAAATGTTATAATTTGATCTTTGTACGATGGATCAGATATTACTTCTTGATAGCCGGTCATTGCTGTATTAAAAACTATTTCGCCATAAGAGTCTGCTTTGTACCCTACTGACTTCCCATAAAAAATTTCGTTATTTTCTAATATTAAAATAGCTTCTTGCAAGAGTGTTTCCTATTCATTTATGTTATTAGCGCAATTTTTTACAAAGATAGCGCATCTCCCATTGTGTATAAACCATTACCTTTATTAGAAATCCATTTTGCTGCTAATATAGCGCCTTCTGCAAAAATTTTTCTATCAAAACTTCTATGATTAATTTCAATGGATTCGTTATCTAAAGTAAACTTAACCATATGATCACCTACAACATTACCTACTCTTAAACAGTGATGGTTAATTTCTTTTTTAGTAGTTAAATTTTTTTTAATTACATCTTCTAAAGATAATGATGTTCCAGACGGCATATCAATTTTATGTTTATGATGATGCTCAATTATATCAATATCTGACTGATCTCCAACTAAAGATGATAGTGTTTCAACCAATTTTAAACATATATTAATACCTACACTCATATTAGATGCTCTTAGTACTGGTATTTTTTTACTACTAGATTCTATTTTTTTAATATGATCGCTTGAAAAGCCAGTTGTCCCAATAATAATTTTTTTATTATTTTTAACACAAGCGTCAAGTATTAACATAGAATATTCTGGTCTTGTAAAGTCTATACATACGTCGCATTTAGAAACAGCATGATCTAAATTCGAAGTTAAAATACTGTTATCTAGGTGTGCTAATTTATCGTTATTTATATTTTGATCCCTTATAACGCCAGAAGATAAAACTATATCAGATTCATCTAATAATATTAATTTTGCTATTTCCATTCCCATTTTGCCTGAGACACCAGGTACGCAGACGTTTATAGACATTATAAAATTAGTGATTATTTAAAATTACATTATATTAACATAGACTATGCTTAGTGCTAAAACAAAAATTTCTATTTGAAGAATTTTTTTACGCCATCAATCCATGATTCTGACTTTGGGCTGTGTTTTTTTGAGCTATTTTTTAATTTATCCTCAAATTTCATTAATATGCTTTTTTGTTCATTAGATAAATTAACTGGAGTTTCTACTTGTATTGCGCACATCATATCACCTATAGATCCGCCTCTTACTGATTTTACTCCCTTTCCTTTTAACCTGAAGTATTTTCCTGTTTGTGTTCCAGCCGGTATGCTGATAGATACTTTTTTACTACTTAGTGTTGGAATTTCTATCTCAGCACCTAAAGCAGCTTCCGCAAATGAAATAGGCACTTCACAATACAAACTATTACCATCTCTTTTAAATATTGAATGTTTTAATAATTGTATTCTTATAAAAAGATCTCCATGTGGTCCTTGATTAATTCCAGCTTCGCCTTTTCCAGCTAGTCTTACCCTATCACTGTTATCTACTCCAGCTGGTATTGTTACCGAAATATCTTTATCAATATTAATTGCGCCCTTTCCATAACATTTTGAGCAAGGGTTAGATATAACTGTTCCTTTTCCAGAACATGTAGGACAAGTTTGTTGTATTGTAAAAAAACCTTGCTGAGCTCTGACTTGCCCAACACCATTACACATTCTACAAGCAGTTGGCTTAGAGCCAGATTTTGCGCCCGAACCGCTACATGAATCACATGTATCCTTAGTTCTGATTTTTATTGATTTATCAACACCAAATGCAGCTTCTTCAAGAGAGAGTTTTAACTCATATTCCAAATCAGCGCCTTTGTATCTTTGAGTTGAACTTCTTGATTGATTACCACCAAATATATCACCAAAAATATCTTCAAATACTTCGCCAAAACCAGAAGTATTAAAACCCCCGCCAGCACCAGCTCCGAAATCTGTAGTTCCATACTGATCAAACATTGATTTTTTTTGAGGATCAGAAAGCACATCATAAGCTTCTTTAGCTTCTTTAAACTTTTTTTCTGAAGCTTTATCATTACCTGTTCTATCAGGATGATATTTCATAGCTTTTTTCTTAAAAGCTTTTTTTACTTCTTCGCTTGAAGCGCCTTTACTGAGACCCAATACCTCATAGTAATCCATAGTATCTCGATTATTTTATTCAATTATTTTTTGTCGTTATTAACTTTAACTTTTTCAGCTTTAACTTCTTCAGTAGGAGTTTCTTCAACTTCTTTGTATTCAGCATCAACTACATCTGCATCGTTAGCTGAACCTTGATTTTCTGAAGTTGCGTCAGATGAATTTTCATTTTCTTTCGCGTGCTCAGCATACATCATTTCAGCCATTTTTGCAGAAGCTTCAGATAATTCTTTAATACCATTTTCTATAGCATCTTTATCTTCAGTTTTTAAAGCTTCAGTTAATAAACTATTTTTTTCTTGAATATTTTTTCTGTCTTCTTCAGTAACTTTATCACCTAATTCATCTAATGATTTATTAGTTGCGTGAACAAGGGCATCTCCTTGATTTTTTACATTTACCAGTTCCTGGAACTTTTTATCTTCTTCAGCATGAAGCTCAGCATCTTTTACCATTTTTTCTATCTCATCATCTGATAACCCACTTGATGACTTAATAATAATAGATTGTTCTTTATTTGTAGCTTTATCTTTTGCTGAAACATTTAATATGCCATTAGCGTCAATATCAAAGTTTACTTCTATTTGTGGCATACCTCTAGGAGATGGAGGTATATCTGATAAATTAAACTGACCTAAAGATTTGTTTCCAGAAGCTATGTCTCTTTCTCCTTGTAGCACATGAACTGTTACTGCAGTCTGATTATCTTCTGCAGTAGAAAAAACTTGGTTTTGTTTAGTTGGGATTGTAGTATTTTTTTCTATAAGTTTCGTCATAACTCCGCCCATAGTTTCAATACCTAACGACAAAGGAGTTACATCTAATAATAAAACGTCTGTTACATCTCCAGATAAAACCCCAGCTTGTATAGCAGCTCCAGCGGCAACTGCTTCGTCAGGATTAACATCTTTTCTTGGGTCTTGACCAAAATATTCTTTAACTGTTTTTTGAACTAAAGGCATTCTTGTTTGGCCGCCGACTAAAATAACATCATTTATATCTTTTTTAGACAACTTTGCATCCTTTAATGCAATTTCACATGGAGTTATAGTTCTTTTAACTAAATCTTCAACCATAGATTCAAATGCAGCTCTAGTAACCTTTATATTTAAATGTTTTGGTCCGCTTGCATCTGCAGTTATGTAAGGAATATTTATATCTGCTTGCTGTCCATTTGATAATTCTATTTTTGCTTTTTCGGCTGCGTCCTTTAATCTTTGAAGAGCAAGTGGATCAGTCCTTAAATCAAAATTTTGGTCTTTTTTAAATTCACTAACTATATGATCAATAAGTTTAGAATCAAAATCTTCTCCACCTAATTGGGTATCTCCATTTGTAGATAATACTTCAATTTGATTTTCACCATCAATATCAGATATATCAATAATTGATACATCAAACGTTCCACCACCAAGATCATAAACAGCAATTTTTTTATCACCTTTCTTTTGATCAAGGCCATATGCTACCGCTGCAGCAGTTGGCTCATTAATAATTCTTTTAACATTTAAACCAGCGATTTTTCCAGCGTCCTTTGTTGCTTGTCTTTGTGAATCATTAAAATATGCTGGTACTGTAATAACAGCATCTGTAACTGACGCACCCAAATATTCTTCAGCAGTTTTTTTCATTTTCATTAAAACTTTTGCAGATATTTCTGGTAAAGCCATTTTTTTATCATCAATTTGAACCCATACATCTTTATTGTCAGCCTCAACAATTTTATAAGGTAAAATAGACTTATCCTTTTGAACTTCTGAATCAGCATACTTTCTTCCAATAAATCGTTTAATCGCGTAAACAGTTTTTTGTGGGTTAGTAACTGATTGTCTTTTAGCTGATTGTCCAACTAAAGTTTCTGAATCTGTAAAAGCAACAACTGATGGTGTAGTTCTATCTCCTTCGCTATTTTCTATTATTTTAGGTCTATCGCCTTCCATAACTGACACACATGAATTTGTAGTACCTAAATCAATACCTATAATTTTACCCATTTTTAATTACCTCTTAAAATTTGTTAATATCTTTGTTAATTTATATATGAGGACAAAATCTATAAATTCAAGTAAATATTATTTTTTTTTAGAAACTTTTTTAGAAACAATAACTAATGCAGGGCGCAATAGCTTTGATTTTAACTTATATCCCTTTTGCATGACCTCAAGCACGGTATTTTCATTGCTATCTGAATCCTTAGTAGCCATTGCCTGGTGTAGTTCTGGATCAAAAACTTCATTTATAGGATTTATTTCTTCAATTTCAAGTTTTTCAAAAACCTCTTTAGCTGTCTTTAATAATAATGAATTACCTTCTATAAAATTTTCTAATTTGAGACTTGAATCACTTGAAAGATTGGTGGCAGTTTCAAGGCTATCCATAATTGTCATAAGTTCTGAGGAAAGTTTTTCTGTGGAATATAGTTGAGCTTGCTGCAACTGCTTAATTGATCTTTTTTGGAAATTATCTAACTCAGCTTTTGATCTAAGTAACAAATCATTAAGTCTTTCATTTTCTTTAACTAAAAGAGTAATTTCATCAATAACTTCTTTAACGGGCTCTTCTTTTATTTCATTACTACCATCTTCAATAGTTTCGCCTTTTATATGACTATCCCCATCATTTATACTATCTTTTGCTTCAGAAACATTTTTTTTATCTTCTTTCATGGTATCCCTTTTAAATTTTTATGTGAATATAATATATATGTGGCTTAATCCGAAGATTTCAAGGCTTCAGTTAATAATTTAGCCGTTATATCAACTATTGGAATGACTCTGTCGTATGCCATTCTTTTTGGACCAATTACCCCAAGTACTCCAACAACATCATTATCAAATTTATAAGGAGCGCTAACAACACTGCAATCATCGAGAACATTATATTCAGACTCTGCTCCAATAAATATCTTTACGCCATTTGATGAAATACTTTTATCTAATAAATGTAAAATATTATTTTTTTCACTAAAAGCATCAAATAAAGTTTTTAACTTTTCAATATCAGATAATTCTTTACAATTCATCAATCTAGTTTGTCCAGAAACTAAAAGATCATCGTTTTTCTGTGGCTCGTCTGATTCTAAAAATAATTTTTTTCCAAAAGTTATAGCAGAAATCATAATACTATTCATATCTTGCCTCATTTCATCTAACTCATTCAGTAATATCTTTCTAATATGATGAATTGAACGCCCCGATAATATGGTATTTAAATAATTTGAAGCTTCTTGAAGTTCAGATAAAGAATAATTTTTTTCTAAATGAATAACTTTATTTTCAACATCATTATTTATATTTATTAGAATTGCTAATATTTTATTATCACTTAGTTTTAAAAAATCAATTTGTTTAAGTTCTTGATTTTTCTGAGTAGGTAAAGATATTATTCCTGTGAGTTCAGTCATATTTGATAATATTTCATTTGTTTTTTTAATTATATTTTTTCTTTCAATTCCTTGCGTTAAATTGATTTTAAGAGTCTTAATTAAATTACTGCTTACTGGTTGGACTTTGATCATCTTATCAACAAACATTCTATAACCTAATTCTGTTGGAACTCGCCCTGCAGATTTATGCGGTGAATATATATAACCTAAATCTTCTAAATCCACAAAAACATTTCTTATTGTGGCTGAACTAACTCCAAAATCATATGTTTGGGATAATTTCGTAGATCCAACAGGTTGGCCATCTGAAATAAAGCTCTCTACGAGTGCTTTTAGTAGTAATTCTTGTCTTGTATTTAAACTTTCCATAAAAAATTATAAGTTTTATTTCTAATAATATAATATTATTAAATATATTATAATACTTATATGGTAATGTTATACGTATACAGGGGGCTTAATGTCAATATTTAAAAATATAGCAATTATCTCAAAAATTGATGATGATAGTGTAAAAGATAGCCTAAATTCAGTAGTAAAACACTTAGATAGCAAAAATATCAAATATTTTCTAGATAAAAACTCAAGTATTTTACTAAAAAATACGGTTTTTACGAATATAGAAACTATAAAAAAAGAATGTGATATAGCATTTATTATTGGCGGAGATGGGACATTATTAAGAGCAGCCCAAGATTTATCAACAAGCAATATTCCTATATGCGGAATAAATAGAGGAAGGCTTGGGTTTTTGGTAGATATCTCCCCAGATCATATTGAAGAAAACTTAGAGCATATATTGTCTGGAAATTATTCGGTTGATGAAAGAATTTCATTGATTGGCTCAGTAATTAGAAAAGGTAAAGAAATTTCAAAAAATATTTCTTTTAATGATGTGGTGATACACAGTAGGGACGCAGTAAGAATGATAGAAATGGAAACTACTTTAGACGGCGAAAAGCTCTATACAGTAAATGCTGACGGTTTAGTTGTTTCAACACCAACAGGATCTACTGCCTACTCACTATCAACTGGCGGCCCAATATTACAGCCAACTATGGAAGCGTTAGTCGTGGTTCCAATATGCCCTCATCTGTTGAGTAACAGACCTATTGTTATTAGTATGGATAGTTTAGTAGAAATAAAATTATCAGAAAAATCTCATACAAATGCCAGTGTAACATTCGATGGACAAACCAATATTCCGATAGAAGCTAATGACATAATTAGGATAAGTAAAAGTAAAATAGTTCTTAAGTTAATTCAACCTCCAGGTCATAAATTTCTTTCTGTACTTAGAAAAAAATTAGGATGGGGAATAAAACCATAAATATTTATGCTTACAAACATATATATTAAAAATTTCGCAATTATTGATGAGTTAGAAATAGATTTTTACAGTAAAATGTCGGTTTTAACAGGTGAAACAGGTGCGGGGAAATCTATACTGATAGATGCAATAAACGTAGTCTTTGGCAATAAAAAAACAAATAAAATTTCAAGAAATGAAAGTATTGACACAGAAATTATCTGTCAATTTAAAATCTCAAATAATCACATATTAAGCTATCTAGATGAAAAGGGATTAGCGGATAATAATGAATGTATTTTTAGAAGAAAAGTTAGCAACAAAAATATTTCTAAAATATATATTAATGATAAACCTGTAACATCTAGCACTGCAAAAGAGATAGGTTCTTTAATAATTGATATACATGGGCAACATGAAAATCAATTAATTCTTTCAAATGAAGAGCAAAGAAAAAGATTAGACAATTTTATAAATATTGATAATAAAAAAGAAAAAATAAGAAATATTATATCGGAAATAAATATTTTTAAAAAATCACTATTAGAAAATTTACTAAATGATGAAGACTATAATGAAAAATATTCATTACTAGAATATGAAATTAAACAATTAGAAGAATTGGCACTTGACCCCGTTGAATATGAAAAAATATCTGAAGAATTTAAAAAACTTAATAACGCAGATTTTTTAAATATAAAAATAGATGAATGCAAAAACCTATTAGAAAGTGATAATAATGGTGATATATATTCCTTATTTTCTCATATTAATAAAAACCTTGAAGAAATTAGTGGTATCGATGAAAATGCAAACTATATTTTAGACGAAAATTTGCAAGCTCTAGAAATAACAAAAAATTTATCAAGAACATTGGGGAAGTATAGTAATACAATACGTAGCGATAAAGAAAGATTAATTATATTAAATGAAAAAATATTAATACTTAATAACCTAGCTAGAAAATATAATGTTTCGGAAAAAGATTTATCGCAAATATTAAATAGTAAAAAAGAACAACTAGAAAATTTAAAAAACAATAAAAAAAATATCGAAGAAAATAATTTAAAAATTAAAAATAATCTTAATGAATATCATATAATTGCACAAAAAATTTCAGAAACTAGACAAAAAAAATCTTTATTACTTGAAGAAAAAATTAGCTCAGAATTAATAAAACTGGGTATGAATGATTGTAAATTTAAAATTGATATTAGTTCTGATAAATCTTTAATAAATAAAAATGGATATGATAAAGTTCTATTTTTAATAAAAACTAATAAGAAGTCTAAGCTGCTTCCTTTATCCCAAATAGCTTCAGGTGGTGAGCTATCAAGATTAAGTTTAGTAATTCAATTAGAAACACGATCTAATAATGATTGTGAGACTATGATCTTTGATGAGATTGATACTGGTATTGGAGGGGCTGCTGCAGAAGTCCTTGGTAATCACCTTTCTACATTAGCAGAAAAAACTCAAGTTCTTTGCGTTACGCATCTTGCGCAAGTAGCAGCCAAATCTAAGCATCATTATCTTGTTTCTAAGGATAAAAATCTTTCTTCCACAACACTATTATATCTAGATGAAGATAAAAGAATAAATGAGTTAGCTAGAATGATTGGTGGTATAGAATTAACAGACAAAACCTTGCAATTTGCAAAAGAGTTACTTTCATAAATAGAATTAATCTTCTTCAGAAAATTCCCCGTATAAAATTAAACTATGTTCAGTAATTTTAAAATTATGCTCTTTCGCGATCTCCTTTTGTCTATTTTCAATAATATCATCATAAAATTCGACAACTTTACCAGTTTTTAAGGAAACCATATGATCGTGGTGACCTCCATGATTTAACTCGAATACAGCTTGGCCATTATCTGAATCAAAATGATGCCTAATAGCAATATTAGCAGCTTCAAACTGAGTTAATACCCTATATACTGTAGCTAAACTTATAACCTCACCATCATTTATTAATTCCTTATATATATCTTCAGCACTCATGTGGTGATTTTCAGCACTTTCTAACTTGTTAAGTATTTTTACTCTAGGCAACGTAACCTTCAGCCCTGCATTTTTTAATTCTATATTGCTCATAATTACTATATTATCCGTATTTAAAGAAACAATATACAAAAAAATGAGAATATATTACATAATAACAACGCTATTAATTCTAGTAACACTTAATGGATGCAATTTACTTCAGGAAAATACACAGCTGAGAAGCTTCAGGGTTCTTGTTGAACAAGGGAACCTAATCGAGGAAAACAAAGTTGATTCACTAAAAATAAACATGACAAAAGATCAGGTGGTATTTTTACTAGGAGAGCCAATTGTTAATAATATATTTAATAAGGAAAGATGGGATTATGTTTACTATAGAAAACGTGAACCTGAAGAAACACAATTAAAAATGATAAGTATATTCTTTAAGAATAATTCTATAATAAATATGAAAAAAATATCTAAAAATAATGACGGACTTTTTGAAATAAATGAAGATAGTAAAGAAAAACCAGAGTTTACAGATGAAAATAAAACAGAAACTATAACTGAAAAAATGTTTGATGAGATTGAACTTAAAGAAACAAAAATAAAAGATAAGGAATTATCAGAAAATAATAAAGAACTAGAATTTGATAAAAATGAAAAAAATAATAATATTGAAGATAAAATAGCTTATAAAGAAAAAATAACTAAAACAGATACAAATAAATCTATAAAAGTTAACGAAAAAAATGATCAGGATATTATTATAGGGATATTAGACAGGTGGGAAAAATCATGGGAAGACAAAAATATAGACAAGTACCTTTCATTTTATTTAAATGGTTATAGCTCATTATATTACAACGATCATGAAATGTGGAAAGCTGACCGTGATAAAAGAATAAAAAATAAATCAAAAATTGAAATTAATATAGTAAATTTAAAAATAAATATTGAATCATCTGTAAGAGCTAATGTAATATTTACACAAAATTATTCTTCTGAAAAATATGCAGATACAGTTATAAAACAAATAAAATTTGAAAAAATTAATAATAAATGGAAAATCATATTTGAAGAGCTTGTGACTAATTAATATTATTTTTTATTAAAATTAAATTTTCTTTTTTCATTAGGTGTCATTCTTAATTTATCGAAAATTTCTACTCTATCATTCTCTTTTATAATATAATCATATTCAATTTTTTTACCGAAACATCCAAAAAATTTATTTGAAAGAAATTGTTTTGTAAAAATTGAATTTTTTATTAAGAAATCTATAACATCTTTTAAGCATAAATTATTACAATATTCTATTTTACTTGTTATTATATTATTTGTTGAACTAATATATATAATTTCAATATCTTTAGTATTTGTCATGTTATTATTTAGACTCATTAACAAAAGCTTCAACAAGATAATTTGTAATTTTATCTAAAGATTTTCCTATAGTATATTCAATTATTTTATTTTTTGCCTCGTAGTTTATTGTTAAATATATTATTGTTTTACCTTCAACTTCCTTAAAATTCCATAGCCCATTAAGATATTTAAATGGACCATTTACAAGAGTCATTTTAATGTCTTTATATTTATTTATTTTATTGTTTGTTGTAAATGAGACTTTATAACCTTTTAAATTGAAATCTAACTTTGCCTCTAATTCATCATCTTTTTCAATCAACACCTCTGAACCAATACAGTATGGTACAAAATTTTTGTATGAATTTATGTTATTAACAATATTAAATACTGTTTTAATATCTTGCAAAATTATTGCTTCTTTTTTAATCAGCATTATTTATTAAATTAAAATATATTTATATTAAACCCTAATGCATTAAGCATTACAAACATTACGGCTAATGGCGCTAATATTCTTGTGGAGAAATACCAAACAAAAGTTAAAAACCTAGACTTAATTTTTAATTCTGAATTAATATTTTCTTTTACTATAAACCAACCTACAAAAATTGTTATCATAATACCTCCCATTGGAAGTAAAATATTTGATGTTATGTAATCCAATAATTCAAATATTGTCATACCATATATTGTAAAATCTGATCCAATATTAAATGATATTATTGTTCCTATTCCTAATAACCATGCCAAACCTGCGGAAAATGCTGCTGCTTGCATTCTAGTGAGATCATATTTTTCTATCAACCAAATTATCATTGGTTCAATTAATGAAATTGATGATGTCCACGCTGCAAAAATTAATAAAATAAAAAATAACGTTCCAAATAGTTGCCCGCCAGGCATTGCGCCGAAAGCAACTGTTAAAGTTTGAAATATTAATCCAGGCCCTTGACTCATTTCTAAACCACTTGAAATTACAATTGGAAATATTGCTAATCCAGCTAATAAAGCAACTAATGTATCAAGAGATGCTACAATCACGCATGTTTGTGGTATTGAAATATCATTTGATAGATATGACCCATAAACCATTAATGCCCCCATTCCTAAACTTAAACTAAAGAACGCCTGACCCATAGCTATTAACACTGTCTTCCACGTTACTACACTAAAATCAGGGTACAGCATAAATTTTAATCCATTTATAAAATCACCTTCAAATGCTGAAAAAATCACTAATGCTAGTAATAATACTAACAATGCTGGCATAAGCCTCATAACCGCACTTTCTAAGCCAGATTTAACTCCTTTTGATACAACAATAGCCGTAATAATTGAAAACATTGTATGCCATGCTAAAAGTCTTTCTGGGTCTGAAATAAAATCATTAAACATTGTAGTTGCGCCTACTGCGTCAATATTATTTAGAATACCAAAGGCTGTTCTAGATGCGTAAGCCATTGTCCAACCAGCAATTACACTGTAATAAGATAATATTAATATTCCTGTTAATATTCCAAATAACCCTATAACTTGCCAATATTTAGATCTATTTTCTCTTTCACAAATATACTTTATAGATGCAATTGGATTTAATCTTCCCCTTTTTCCCAAATATACTTCACTAATCATTATTGGGATTCCAATAAATAAAACACATAAAATATAAATTAAAACAAAAGCACCGCCTCCATTCTCGCCAGTAATATAAGGAAATTTCCATATATTACCTAAGCCAACTGCTGAGCCAGTAGCAGCTAGAATAAAAGCTGTCCTTGAAGACCATTCGCCATGTGAAGAAGTTCTATTTATTGCCATTAGTTACTGATATTTATTATGTTAATATTACAAATATTATGAATCAAAGAACTAAAAATACAGAAAATATTATCGCTGTCAACAAAAAAGCTACACATGACTACTTTATTCTTGAAAAGATGGAAGCTGGACTTGTGCTTGAAGGCTGGGAAGTCAAAGGAATTAGGGCTTTAAAAGTACAATTAAAAGAAGCTTATGTAAAAATAAATAAAGGAGATGTTTTACTTATTGGCTCAAATATAACGCCATTACAGTATATAAACAAAGATACCTTTAAAAATGCAACAAGAACAAGAAAGCTACTTCTTAATCAAAAAGAAATAAACGGGTTAATAGGAAAAGTACAAAAGGAAGGTTTGACCTTAATACCACTTACTCTTTACTGGAAAAACAATAGAGTAAAATTACAATTAGGTATTGCAAAGGGTAAGAAAAAATATGATAAAAGACAATCTGAAAAAAATAAAGACTGGGCGATTGAAAAAAATCGTGTTATTAAAAATAAATTAAAAAATAATTAATTTAATTTCTGCTGCAAGAGTAGGATTCAACAGTTATATCAATTTGAGACTTAGCTCCATCAACACATTCATCATAGCTGCCATATTCGCCAATTACACCACTTGATGACGTTGCAACCCAATTACCAGTATCATCACTATATTTTAAATATCCCCAAAAACCGACAATTAATAGAACTATCAACATAAATACCTTATCCATATGAATTTCCCACCGCTAGTTATTATTATTTAAATTAATTCCTATATTATATCAAAACTTAAAGATATTCCAAATACATCTGTTATCTGATGCATCATTTATTACAGCACATAAGGTATTATGCGCTCTTAATTCATCTTCATTAGCTTTTTTAACAATGTATTTAGCATTTACCTTGTTTTCAGACGCAATTTCTTTTTTTATAACCTTATCTTTTATTAAGTTAAAAGATGTTTGACCTCCAGTCATAGCAAGGTAGACATCTCCAAGAATTCTAGCATCAAGTAAAGCACCGTGAAATTCTCGCGATGAATTATCAATATCATATCTTTTACATAAAGCATCTAAACTATTCTTTTGTCCGGGGTGTAAACGTCTAGCATAAACTAATGTATCGAAGATTTTACAAATTAAATCTAATTTAATTTTTTGTGAAGAATTTTTAAATTCAAGCTCAAGGAAACCAACGTCAAATGGTGCATTATGGATGATTAATTCTGAGCCATTAATAAAATTCAACAACTCATCTTTTATATCTTTAAATATAGGTTTATCTTTTAAAAATTCATTGGTAATTCCATGAATACTAATAGCTCCTTGGTCAATTTCTCTTAATGGGTTTAAATATTTATGAAATTTTTTTCCAGTATATTTTCTATCTATTAGTTCAACACATCCGACTTCAATTATTTTATGATTTCTAGTTACATCTAACCCAGTTGTCTCGGTATCCAAAATTATTTGCCTACTCATAAAATTTTTCTTCCTTATTAATAATCGCTAAATTAGCTAAACTGTCAGCAGTTTCATTTCCCATATCACCACTGTGACCTTTTACCCATTTCCATTCAACTACATGTGAAGAATTTAACTTATCTATCATCTTCCACAAATCCACATTCTTTACATCTTTATTATTAGCAGTTTTCCAATTATTTTTTTTCCAACTATGTATCCATGTATTTATACCGTCCATTAAATATTTTGAATCTGTATAAATAATAACATTTGATTTATTCTTCAGAACAGCTAAGGATTTAATTGCAGCCATTAATTCCATTCTATTATTAGTGGTATTTTCCTCATATCCATAAATACTTTTACTATTGCCACTATAATTTAAAATTGCTCCCCAACCTCCTATACCAGGATTTCCTTTACATGCACCATCAGTATATATAATAATATTATTTTTCATAATTATTATGTATAACTGGTTTAGAAAATTTGCCTAAGATAATATTATTTTTTTTATGCCAATTCTTTACAGATATATATTTAAATGTTTTCTTTTTAGCAAAAATAACATAATTATTCCCAAAAAAATTAATTTTACTAAATGGATTTTTATTTAAAAATAAAAAGTAATTTAGTATTTTTATATTATTAATTGGGGGAATCTTATTAATATTAAATATTTGTCTAATATCGTATGAGAATAATGTCATCCAGTCTGTTAAACGACTAATTTTAATATAATTCTTTTTTTTAAAAATTGATTTAATTGGGAGAAAACTATATAGACCCAGAAAACTAACTCTATTAAATCCTGTTATTACTAACTGTCCGTCTTCAGCTAATATTCTATTAATTTCTCTAAAAACAGCGTGCGGATTTTCATCAATTTCCAGTGAATGGATTAGTATAATACAATCAACGCTAGCTTCCTTAAATGGTAATTTTTGTAATTCAGCGTTTAAATCTGCGCTTTCAGATGATGAAATATAAAAACTATTAAAATTGTAATTTTCACACATAAGTTTTTTTATTATCAGCGAAGGTCCTACATATATAATATTTTTATCCTTAGATAAATAAAATAATTTATTTATAGTATCTAAAATTAATTTAGAATTAATTTTTCCTGGTATAGTTTCATACCAATTATTTATTTCAGAACTTTTAAAATTCATAATATTCTATTAATTTCAGGAACAGAGTTTAATAATTTTTGTGTGTATTCATTTTCTGGTTTATTAATTATATCAGACGTTTTACCACTCTCAACGATTTTACCTTTATTCATTATTGATATTGTATCTGAAATATTTGATATTAGCTTAATATCATGCGATATAAATAAATATGAAATATTTCTTTTATTTTGTATATTTGAAAGTAGGTCTAATACTTGTTCTTGAACTGTAACATCCAATGAGCTTGTAGGTTCATCACATATTAATAACTTTGGATTTAATACTAAAACTCTCGCAATAGCTATTCTTTGTCTTTGTCCGCCTGAAAATTCATGCGGGTATTTATACAAACTATCATATTTTAATCCAACATTCTTTATGACATCATTTAATATTAAATTAACATCATGATTATTAATTTCTGGCTTTAAAAAACATAACCCTTCCTTAATAATAGCCCCTATTCTCATTCTTGGATTTAATGATGAAAAAGGATCTTGAAAAATCATTTGATAATTTTTCCTAAAATCTCTTTTTTTGGAACTATTTAGTTCTGATATATCTTTATTTAAAATTTTAATTTTACCAGCTGTAATAGAAGTAAGACCCATTATTGCTTTCGCAATTGTTGTTTTTCCAGAACCTGACTCGCCAATGATTGCATGAGTCATACCGGGTTTAATAGATATATTTATTCCATCAACGGCCTTCGTATATATGTATTTATTTAATAAAAAACTTTCTTTTTCTTTATAATAAACCTTAAGATTTGTAACATCTAAAATATTATTACTATTATAGTTAATACTATTATTAATATTTCTTTTATATACAGAAGATTTTAATAATTCTTTACTATAAGAATTTTCTGGAGATGTAAAAAAATTTTTCGATAAGCTATTTTCAATAATTTTTCCATCTTTCATTACAATTATTCTATCAGAAATTTGAGAAGCTACCGCAAGATCATGGGTGATAAATAAAATAGACATATTTAGTTTTTCTTTTAATTCTAAAAGTAAATCTAATACTTGTTTTTGAATAGTTACATCAAGCGATGTTGTAGGTTCGTCGGCTATTAAAAGTTTTGGCTTGCATGCTATAGCCATTGCTATCATTATTCTTTGCTTCATACCACCAGATAATTGATGTGGGTATAAATTAATAACTCTTTCTGCGTCATGAATTCCTACTGACACTAATAAATTTAATATTTTCTCTGTTAAATTTTTATTTATTTTATTTACAAATGATTCTTTTATTTGGCTATAAATATTCATTATTGGATTTAAAGATCTCATTGGCTCTTGAAATATCATAGAAATATCATTTTTTCTTATTTCTCTCATTTCTTTTTCTTGAATTTTTAAAATATTTTTATTAGTAAATATTATTTCACCTTTTTTTATGCAACATGATTTTTCTAAAAGTCTAATAATTGATAAAGCTGTTAGTGATTTTCCACTTCCTGATTCTCCTATAAGGGAAACTACTTCGGATTTATTTATTTCAAAATTAATATTTTTTAATATTTCTTCTTCTTTATTGTTTGAATTTATACTCAAACATAAATTATTTACTTTTAATATATTATTCATATTTTTTGCTCGCTCTTGGATCAAATGCGTCTCTTACAACGTCAGCAAATAAATTTGCAAACAATACTAAAATAAACATAAATAGGAACGCTGAAAATAATGACCACCACACTACAGGCTCTCTAGACATTTCTAATCTTGCGTCATTTATCATGTTACCCCAACTATATGTAGTTGGGTCAACACCAATATTCACATAAGATAATACTGCTTCTGCTAATACCAAAGCACTGAAATCTAATACAACTGTAATAATAACAATATGCATTATATTGGGTATGATATGTCTAATTATTATAGAAAATTTATTAAGACCAAATGTTTGCGAAGCTTGAACAAATTCAACTTCTCTAAGTTTCATAGACTCTCCTCTTAAAAGTCTGCACAAACCCGTCCAACTTGTGAGACCCAGTATCATACATAAAAAGAATAATCTTAAATCAGCTCTTTCATAAATATTTTCAAAATTAAGAGGATTGTTAGCCATATGAACCTGAAGAATTAATATCGCTGAGGCTATTAAAAGAACGCTGGGAATAGAATTTAATGTAGTGTAAATATATTGAATAATGTCATCTACAATACCACCTATAAATCCAGCAAATATTCCAAGAAATATTGCAAATGGAAGCATAACTATTGTAGTTAATGTCCCAATTAATATGCCTGTTCTAATACTTTTTATACTTTTATATAATACATCTACACCAACTTTATCTGTGCCTAACACGTAATATTGAGTACTTAAATCATATAATAATAAAAAAATAAATAATAAAATATAGAAAGTTATACATAAAATGTTATTGTTTTTAAAATTATAAAATATATTATTTTTTCTTTCGTAAAGCGTTCTATAAAAAATAATTAAATAAAAAAATAAAAATATAATAAAAGATTTTACTAAAGACAAGATTGCAGTAATAACTAAATTGGCAGAAATATTCTTAGAGTATTTATTATGATTTCCCTTATAAGCAAGCCCAGGATAAATTCTTTTTTCAGACCCATCCTTAAGCTTGATAGTTTCTTTTGAATATAGTTTTGAAGAAAATGGAGAAGAGTAACTTTTCTCAAAATTTTCATATGTTGGAAGCAAAATAATATCTAATAGGCTTTGTATATCATTACTATAAATAAATTGATTAGTGTCATTATTTAAAATTTTTTTCTTTACGTGTATAGAGTCAAAAAACGCTATGAGCATAAAAAAACTTAAAACTACAATTGATATTATTCCAGTTTTATTTTTAAAAACGTATGACCATGTTCTTAACATATCTGGCGTTCTTCTAACGTACAGTATGTAAATTAATAATGAAATTATTATTAAATAAAAAAATATGTCTGTTAATAAATATACGAACATTATTTTAGACTCACTCTAGGATCTACTAATGTATATGATATATCTGTTAATATTAATCCAAATATATATAATATCGAACCAAGAAAGACCATTGCTCTTACAATTGCAAAATCCTGACTTTGAATTGCGTCAATAGTATAGCTTCCGAGCCCTGGTATTCCAAAAAAAGATTCCACTATTAAACTACCTAAAAACAATAAAGGTAATATAACCACAACACCTGTTAATATTGGTATCAAAGCATTCCTAAATACATGATGGAATAGCACTGTTACTTCTGAAAGTCCTTTTGATCTAGCAGTCTTAACATAATCTTTTTCTATTTCCTCAAGAAATAGTGATCTATACCATCTCGTGCCTGATCCTATGCTATATATAACGCTAATAATAGTAGGTAAAATTAAAAATTTTATAGCATCTAATCCCTGGGTGTAACCAGAAATAGGCACAAGATGAAGTAACTTACTAATAAGATACTGACCACCTATAATATAAAAAAGACTCGAAACTGACATTAGCGCAACACAGAGAATTACACCAAAATAATCTACATAGGTAAACCTAAAAAAAACAAAAAACAAAGCGAAAGTTATATTAATAAACAAACCTACAAACAGTGATGGTAATGCTATAGCTAAACTAGGCCACATTCTTTGTTTAATATCATATTTTATATCTCTTCCGCTATCAGATAAACCAAAATCAAAAAGAAAAAGTTTAAAAGATTTTTCATAAAAAATAGTTTTTTTAAATACCTTAAGACCAATTTCACTATTGTTGTAAAAAAGAGGATTATTATAACCTCTCTCTTCGTTCCATGATATTATTTGTTCCTGAGTTACCCTTTTGTTCCCTAAATGAAGTCTTGCTATTTCATCTGGTGAATTAACTACAAAAAATAAAGTAAAAGTTAATATATTAACGCCAATTAATATTGGAATTGCATACAAAATTCTTTTTATAATATATTTAATCATAAGACTTTTTCTTCATCCTTTTTTTTGATCATCACTAAAACAGAAATTATAAATGATACTAGTAATACTAATAAAATATACATTAAAGTAAAATTAGCTTTGTTCCATATCTTAATTTTTTCAGATCTAATATTATCATTAATTTTATTATATTTAAGAGTATTGTTGGCCATTAAATTAGATTCTACATTTTCAAACCATTCATGTGACAGAGAAAAAGATTTAGGGTGAAAACCCCATATCCATGGACAATCATATTGAATTATTTTAAGCATTTCTTTTATTATATTTTCTCTGTTATCAGAGTTTTCCATATTTTTCATTTTTAAAAAAAGCTTATCGAACTCATAATTAGAATAATTTGAAGCATTTTCACCTCCAAATTTTACTTTGCCATTTTTACTATATAGAAGAAATAAAAAATTTTCCGGGTCTGGATAATCTGCATTCCAACCCCATTGAAATATTTGACCTGTCCCATTAATCATTTTTTCTTGAAACCTATTATAATCAGTAACTCTGGTAACCAATTGAATATTTATTTTTTTAAATTGTTTTCTTAACCAGTTTAAAAAAGCATATGTGTCAGCTCCAGACCCGGTAGCCTCAAAATATAAAATTAATGGTTTTCCAGTTCTTTCATCAATACCATCTTTATATCCCGCCTTCTTAAGAAGAATTTTTGCTTCTTTAATACTTTTTTTAATAACAAGATTATTTTTATTTTGGAATACTGTGTGGTTGTACTCCTTAGTACCGTCTTGGTAACCAAATATTCCTGGGGGTATTGGACTTTGGGCTAAAATACCTCTTCCATTTGCAAAAATAGAAATATATTCATCATAATCTATGGCTATAGTTAATGCTTGTCTAAGCAGCCTAGCCCTATCGTTACTACCGCCAATCACTGAATCCAGCATATTAAATCCAATATAATATGTAGATGCAGCTGTAGCTGTAGCCAAATGTATGCCTTTATCTTTTAAATCTTCTGTAAGTGATATATCACCTGATTTATCTAGAGAAACTGCTTGATCATAATTATCTGATGCAATACCAGAGTTATCATAATATCCTTGCAGAAATTTGTTCCATCTTGGGATTTGCTCTTTTTCCAATGAATAAATAGCTTTTTCTATAAATGGAACAACTAAATCCTTGTTTTTAGAAATTAATTTACCGTTATTAATTTTATCAAGTAGCGAAGGATAAACTTCTCCTCTAAAATTTTTATTTTTTTCAAGCACCATCCTTAAGTTAGGATTATTTTCTGTTAGTTTGAAGGGGCCCGTGCCAACCGGATACCAGTTCAAAGTAATATTTTTTTCTTTTAATGGTTCTTGCCCATAAAATATATCTGCCTCCCACGGCATTGGCGAAAAAAATGGCATAGCTAGCCAATATATGAATTGAGGATATTGTTTTTTCAAAATAATTGAGAATGAATATCTATTAATTACTTTAATACCTGCTATATCATTATCAATAATATAATTCTGATTATTTTTATAATTGTTATCTTTATAGTCTGTTAGTTTTTTTCTGTACTCGCTAAATCCATATATATATTCTTGCATCACGCCAGCAATTGGGGAATGATTTTTTTTGTCAGATAATCTTTTAATTTGATATACATAATCTTTTGCAATTAATTCCCTTGTTGATTCGTGCGTAAAGTCTTTCAAGCTATTTATCTTTTTTAATTGATTTTTACTTAGATTATGATAAATAAATTGACCATTCTTTTTATAAAAAGCTGGGTGATCCTGATACATAATTCCTTTTTTAATATTTACAATATATTTAGTATATGAAATATTATTACTTTTATTAGTTTCTACAAAATTCTTATCGAGATACTTTACTACTGGCATTCTTTCTGCAGTTAATGGTATTAATTTATAAGGTTTTTCAAGGTAATGATATTGAAATAATGGTTCGTATATTTGCGCTATAAAAGCATATTCATTTGAGCTATACGATCTTGCTGGGTCTAAATGCTTAGGTCTTTCTTGAAAAGACGAATAAAAAACATTTTTATTTTTTAAGCTACTATATGGACTATTTAAAGGTTTGTCTGCACAACCTTCTAATAATAGAAATAGCACTATAAAAGCATACTTAAATAATTTTAGCATTTGAAATTTGTTCATCATATTTACATATATTATATATTTTACTGCATAATAAATAAAATTTGATATACAATACACAAATGAATTTTTTAGAAGGTAAAAAAGCTTTAGTATTAGGTATAGCGAGTAATAGATCAATTGCTTGGGGAATTGCTGATTCCTTACATAAAAATGGCGCCGAACTCGCATTCACATATCAAAATGACAAACTAAAAGGAAGAGTTGAAACTTTGGCAAATGAGTGTAAATCAGACATAATTATGCCTTGTGATGTTTCGGAAGATGGCAGTATTAAGAATATGCTAGATAAATTATCAAGTAAATGGAATGAATTTGACATTATTATTCATTCTTTAGCATTTGCCCCACGTGAAGAATTAGAAGGAAACTACGTAGAGAAAACGACAAAAGAAGGATTTTTATCTGCTCACAGTATAAGTAGTTATAGCTTGTTAGAACTTTGTAAAGAAGCGCAGCCAATGTTAAAAGGGAGTAGTCCTTCAGTTATATCTCTCTCATATCTTGGGGCAGTAAGAGGAATGCCAAACTATAATGTTATGGGGGTTGCAAAAGCTAGTCTAGAAGCAAATGTTAGATATCTTGCCTATGCAATGGGTGAAAACAATATAAGAGTTAACTGTATATCAGCTGGCCCAATAAAAACTTTAGCGGCAGCAGGAATTTCAAATTTTAGAAAAATGCTAGATCACGTTGAAAAAAATTCACCATTAAAAAGAAATGTAACAATACAAGAGGTAGGAAATACAGCTTCTTTTCTAGCGTCAGACAATGCTAGTGGAATAACAGGACAAACATTATATGTAGACTCTGGTTATAACATTATTGGAATGCCAGCAATAGACTAAATAAATCTAATGGGTTACAACTCTCACGCAACATGAATCGCCTAAAACGTTAACGCTAGTTCTTAACATATCAAGTATTCTATCAACGCCTAATATAATACCTACAGCCTCAAAAGGTAAGCCAACAGCGGATAAAATAACTATAATTGCCACAAAACTTGCTGAGGGAATTCCAGCAACACCAATAGAAGTAATTAAAGCTAAAGATAAAATTAAAAATTGATCCGCCAGTGCAAGATCTAAACCATATGATTGAGCTATAAAAATTACAGCAACACATTCAAATAAAGCTGTACCATCCATATTTATTGTTGAGCCAAGTGGAATAATGAAGTTAACATGATTATTTTTATGGCCAAGATTATCTACCAAACATTTTGATGTTATAGGTATAGTTGCAACAGATGAACTTGATGAGAATGCCATTAATAACGCAGGAAACATGCCTTTAAAATGAGAAATAGCGTTAGCTTTAAAAAAATATAAAACTATTGGGTAAAAAATAAAAGAGTGTATTAATAAACCAAGAATTACAGTAATAAAAAAATTTAGCAAGACTATATAACTATCAGGATCAAAAGTCATTGTAGCTTTAGCTACTAAACAAAAAACGCCATAGGGGGTAAAAAATAAAATATATTTTGTAATTTTTAAAAAAACAATATACATTCCCTCCCAAAAACTCTTTAATAATATTACACTTTTTGAAGATGAAGATCTCATAGCTAGGCCAAATATAATACTAAAAAATATGATAAATAACATATTACCATGGGCGATAGATATGAAAATATTTCCCGAAAATATATTTAAAAGAAAATTACTTAACGAATAATCATGACTTAAATTATTTATTAAAGATATATTAGAATTTACATCTAAGCCAATTAAATTTGCTGCATTATTTCCATTTAAAATCCCAGGTTGAATAATGTTCACAACAGTAATTCCAATTATTATCGCTACTAAACTTGTAAACACATAAAAAATTATTGTTTTAGTTCCAAGATTTGAAAAGTCTTTTATGTTGGAAAAAGAAGAAATATTATATATTAATGAAGACATTATTAATGGAACTACAATCATTTTTAAAGAATTTAAAAATATTGATCCCATTAAATTAAAAAAATTATATATATTTATTCCAAATATAGCGTTAGATTGATCAAAAATAATGCCTGCAATTAAGCCGGCAAATAAAGAAAATAATATTATTTTAGATGACGGTAAATTTTCCATTATTATTTATCACAAGTTCTCAGTATATATTCTAATACTAGATTGTTCTCGTAAACTTTGAATTGTAGAATATAAAATTGTATTTACATATTCATTATTAAACATACTTTCTAGGGATTTCTTACTCAATTTTGAATCACCGGGTATTATATTATCAAGCAATATTAACTCATAATTTCCAGTGCCTGACTCAATACTTGTGACTTTATTTTTAAGAGTTAGAGAAAAAACTTTTAATAAAATAGTGCTTGGAATTTCTTTATCGTCTCTACCGATATCAATATAAGAAACAGATTTTTTACCAACGCTATCTTCAATATCTTTAATAGATATTCCTTTAGCAATCTTATTCTCAATATCTTTAATAGTATCCTTCATGGTAACAATAGAATTTTCTGTTTTAATTAAATCTTCAATTTCTTTTTTAACGTCATCATATTTTTTATATGTAACTGGAGATTTATTATTAATACGCAACATAATAATGTTATCTTTAATTTCAATTGGCGCACTATTAAGGTTATTTTTATAAACTTTTTTCGATCTAATCTCCGCCATAACTTTTTCATTATTTAATATATTATGTTCTTTTTTTATTCTTGAAAGATTATTTAGGCCTGTTGAAATTGATCTTACTGAAAGTAGTTCCGATGCTTTTTCTAAGGAGTCAGGATTTTCATAAAGTATATTAGATAAATCTTCAAAAATAATAGAATATCTGTTAATAATTTGAGAATCCTCATAATCTTTTTTTACTAATTCTTTTACGCTAATAAACGATTTTATTTTGGCTTCATTAAGATCTAATAATTTAACAATATAATATCCCTGTGCAGTCTCAACGATATCAGATATATCACCAATATTTTTTATAGTAAAAACAGCTTTATTAATTTCTTTAGAAAGTTCATTTTGAGTAACCCAACCAATATCTCCACCCTTATTATTAGATAACTTATCATGTGAGTATTGTTTAGCAATAGAAGCGAATGTATGTCCATTAGTTAACTTATACTTAATAGATTTAATTATTTCGAGATTATTTAATTTTTCATTCTTAATATTTGATAAAAATATTTGCGCAATATTTCTTTTTTCTTTAATTATGTATTTAAATTTATTCTCATTATAATAATTTTCTAATATCTGGTTATTAGTTACTAATTGTTTTTTTAATGTACTTTTATTAAAAATAATATATTCGATATCTAATTTTTCAGGCATTGAAAATATATTCTTATACTTTACATAAAAATCTTTTTTTTCTTCCTCAGTTGAATTTTTATTATTATCTATAAAATCATTATAATTCAGAGATAATAATTTAAAATTTCTTGTTTGATACTTTATGTTTTCTAAGTCTTCTATTTGTTTAGATGACAAATAAGAAGATTGAACAATATTATTGTAAAATTGAAGAGCTTTTAGCTCAGAAATTCTTATTCTTTCATAATCAGGGATTTTTATATTTTGACTTTGAAGTATTTTTTGATACCTATTTGCATCAAATTTTTTATTATTATGAAATATTTTATTGTTTTTAATATCATTTATTAATGAAGTTTCAGAAATTTGAAATTTATTTTTATTTACAAACTCTCGAACTAAAATACCATCAATTAGTTCATCCAAAACTGTTCTTTTAATAATTTTTTTTTGTAATTCTGCTTCATCTTTATCTTTTGATATCATTGATTGCATTTCTTGCAATCTATTTTGGTATTCATTATTTAATCTATCTAATGATATTTTAGTATCATTAATTTCTGCTACTATTACATTACTACTTGTAAAATATTGATCAATTCCCCATAGCGCAAAAGGTATACTTATACCTATTACTATTACATAAGCAATCCATCCTGTGGAACGATCTCTAATATTTTGTAACAAAAGTATTTCCTTCTTAATATTTTCTTATATGGCGGAGTGGACGGGACTCGAACCCGCGACCCCCTGCGTGACAGGCAGGTATTCTAACCAAACTGAACTACCACTCCTCACTCTTCCTTGGTTTGGTGGGTGCTGAGGGATTCGAACCCCCGACATCCGCCTTGTAAGGGCGACGCTCTACCAACTGAGCTAAGCACCCTTACACCAGACTAGGGCGGGCTTAGTTTAGAGCATCCTTAAGGGCTTTACCAGCTTTGAATCCAGGAGTATTTGATGCTTTGATTTGAATTGCTTCTCCAGTTTGAGGATTTCTTCCCATTCTCGCGTTTCTATGTCTAACCTCAAAAGTTCCAAAACCAGGTATTGTTACTTTTTCCCCAGATTGCAGTGTTGAAGTTATTGCACCTAAAGTCGCTTCTAACGATCTTTGTGCTTCCGCTTTATTTGAGCCTGTTGAATTTGCTATCGCTTCGATTAAATCTGATTTATTCATTATTATGATCCTCTATTTTAATATATTGTGAAATTGCTAAATTTTTTGTCGCTCCCGTATCATTTATACAAAAAGAAAATTCTCTGTCAACTAAAAGAAACAAAAATCACAAAATTAAATCCTAATCATAATATTATGTTAATCTTATGTATTAGTTAAATATATGAAATTATTAGATTTATATATTAATGAGTTAATACGTCCTTAGATTCTGTTTTTCTAGGTATTTTTGATTGCGGAAGCACTAATCCTGTAATTGGTCTCTCTAAAGCTAAAGATAAAACTTCTTCAACCCATTCAACAGTTTTTATCTCAAGGTTGTTTTTTATGTTATCTGGTATCTCTGCTAAATCCTTTTCATTCTCTTGAGGAATAATAACTGTTTTAATACCACCTCTAAGAGCTGCTAACATCTTCTCTTTTAATCCCCCAATTGGTAAAACTTGACCATGTAAAGTAACTTCCCCTGTCATTGCTACAGATGATTTTACAGGATTATTAGTTAAAGCTGAAACTAATGATGTTGTAATACCAACTCCAGCGCTTGGACCATCTTTTGGTGTTGCTCCCTCAGGAAAATGAACATGAATATCTTTATTCTCATAAAAATCCTTATCAATACCAAGTTGTAAAGCTCTTTTTCTAACAATTGTCATTGCAGCTCGAATAGATTCCTGCATAACGTCACCTAATTTTCCTGTTAAAATATATTTTCCTTTTCCTGGAATAACTGCAGTTTCAACACTTAAAAGTTCTCCACCAGCTTCTGTCCATGCAAGTCCATTGACAAGACCAACAACATTTTCTTTTTCTGCCTCTCCATGTTTAAACCTTTTTATACCAAGAAATTCATTAAGATTATTTTTATTTATATTAATGCTTTTAATTTTTTTATTTAATAAAAGAATTTTTACTGCTTTACGACAAAATTTTGAAATCTCTCTTTCAAGATTCCTAACACCTGCTTCTCTTGTGTAATATCTAATTATTTCTAGAAAAACTTTTTTATCAATTTTAATATCTTTATCAGTCAAGCCATTGTTTTCTAATTGTTTAGTTATTAAATACTTGCTAGCAATACTGTCTTTTTCATTTTCAGTATATCCAGGGATCCTGATAACTTCCATTCTATCAAGTAAAGCGCTTGGTATATTCATGGAGTTTGCTGTAGCAACAAACATAACATCTGACAAATCAAAATCCACCTCCAAATAATGATCTGAAAATGTATCATTTTGTTCTGAATCAAGAACTTCTAAGAGTGCAGAAGATGGGTCACCTCTAAAATCCATAGCCATTTTATCAATCTCATCTAATAAAAATAACGGATTCCTAACACCAACTTTTGAAATGTTTTGCATAATTTTTCCAGGGAGAGATCCAATATAAGTTCTTCTATGTCCGCGTATTTCTGCTTCATCTCTAACTCCACCTAATGACATTCTGGTAAATTTTCTTCCCGTTGCTTTAGCAATAGATTTTCCAAGGCTAGTTTTACCCACACCAGGAGGTCCTACTAAACATAAAATAGGTCCTTTAAGTTTTCTAACTCTTTGTTGAACAGCTAAATATTCTAAAATTCTTTCTTTAACTTTCTCTAAACCGTGATGGTCGTCTTCAAGAATTTTTTCTGCTATAACCAAATTCTTAGTAACTTTAGTTCTTTTTTTCCACGGCACATTAACTAAAACATCTATGTAATTTCTTAAAACTGATGCCTCGGCTGACATAGGTGACATCATTTTTAATTTATTTACATCGCCTTTAATCTTTTGTTTTACATCCTTCGGCATTCCAGATTTAATAATTTTTTGCTCAATTTCTTCTATTTCGTTTGGAATATCATCCATGTCGCCGAGTTCCTTCTGAATTGCTTTCATTTGCTCATTCAAATAATATTCTCTTTGACTTTTTTCCATTTGATTTTTAACCCTTCCTCTAATTTTTTTCTCAACTTGGAGGATATCTAATTCGTTCTCTATTAGGCTTATAATATGTTCAATTCGTTTTTTTACATCATTAATTTCAAGAATAGCTTGTTTTTCTTCCAATTTTAAAACCATATGAGCAGCTATTGTGTCTGCTAGTCTTGATGGCTCATCAATACCTGAAAGGGATGTCATAACCTCTGGAGCAATTTTTTTATTTAATTTTACATATTGATCAAATGAATCTATAACTGATCTAGACAAAATCTCAATTTCTCTATCATTAAATATGCTTTCATCTATTACTTGAACTTTTGTCTCATAATAAGAATCTCCATAAATTTCACCTTGTATTTCAGCTCGATTAGCTCCTTCTACAAGAACTTTTATTGTTCCATCTGGTAGTTTTAATAATTGAAGTATTGTTGCTAATGTTCCAAATCTATATACATCTTTGTCTTGAGGATCATCTAGATCTGCACTCTTTTGTGCCACTAACATTATTTGCTTATTAGCTTCCATAGCAACTTCTAACGATTTTATTGATTTTTCCCTTCCAACAAATAATGGTATAACCATATTTGGAAATACAATTACATCTCTTAATGGAAGAACTGGAAAAACTAACTCATCAGAATTACTTTTTTTCATGAATTTTCCTTAAATTTTATTGCTCACAATTATATTATGTGGGTATATTTCAATATTTCAAGGTACTTTTAGTCTTTAGCTGCTTTTTTGCTCTTAGGATTTTGGTTATATATCAAATAAGGTGATGTTTCGCCTTCTATAACAGCTTCATCTACAACCACTTTTGAGACATCTGGAGTTGAAGGGAGGTCATACATAGTATCTAAAAGAACATTTTCAAGGATTGTTCTTAAGCCTCTGGCTCCAGTTTTCCTCTCTTTTGCTTTTTTTGCTATAGCCATTAGCGCATTATCCCTAAATTCAATCTCCGTATTTTCCATTTTAAATAATTTACTGTATTGTTTGGTTATAGCATTTTTTGGCTCTAATAAAATTTTTATCAAAGCATTTTCATCTAATTCGTCTAGAGTTGCTATCATAGGAAGTCTTCCTACAAATTCAGGGATTAAACCATATGAAATTAAATCTTCTGGCTCTGCCTGATGTAAAAGTTTTAAAGAATCTAAATCATCTTTAGAATGCACTTCTGCTGAAAAACCTATTCCGCTTTTCTCGGTTCTATCTTTAATAACTTTATCAAGACCAGCAAATGCACCGCCAACAATAAATAAAATGTTTTTTGTATCGACTTGCACAAATTCTTGCTGAGGATGTTTTCTACCTCCCTGCGGAGGAACAGAAGCTATAGTGCCCTCAATTAATTTTAATAATGCTTGTTGAACTCCTTCTCCAGAAACATCTCTAGTAATTGAAGGGTTTTCAGCTTTTCTTGAAATCTTATCAATCTCATCTATATATACAATTCCATTTTGTGCTTTTTCAACGTCATAATCACATTTTTGTAATAATTTTTGTATAATATTCTCTACATCTTCTCCAACATATCCTGCCTCTGTAAGTGTTGTTGCATCTGCAATAGTGAAAGGAACATTAAGAATTCTTGCTAATGTCTCAGCAAGTAAAGTTTTTCCACAACCTGTTGGTCCAATTAATAAAATATTACTTTTTGATAATTCTACACCATCATCTTTTGAAAACTGCGACTCTAATCTTTTGTAGTGATTATATACTGCAACAGATAAAACTTTTTTTGCTTTATCTTGATCTATTACATACTCATTTAATAACTCATTAATTTCATTTGGTTTAGGTAATGTTTTATCTTCACTTGGGTCTTGATCAAGTAATTCTTCTCTTATTATATCGTTACAAAGTTCCACGCATTCATCGCAAACAAAAACTGAAGGTCCGGCTATTAACTTTTTAACATCTTGTTGGCTTTTCCCGCAAAAAGAACAATATAAAAGTTTATTATCTAGGTTCTTATCATCATCGCTCATAATATTTCCTAAGTATAAATTATACTATTTAATATCCTTTTTAATTTCTTTTCTAGATTTGAGAACATAATCTATTATTCCATAATTTTTAGCTTCATCTGCATTCATAAAATTGTCTCTATCTGTATCTTCTGATATTTTATTAATATCATTTCCAGTGTGTTTAGAAAATATAGAATTTAAATTTTCTCTAACTTTTTGAATTTCTTGAGCATGAATTTGTATATCTGTGGATTGGCCTTGAAAACCACCTAAAGGTTGATGAATCATAACTCTAGAATTAGTTAAGGCAAATCTCTTTTTCTTCGCACCACCTGCTAATAAAACTGCACCCATGCTTGCCGCTTGGCCTATACAAAGAGTACTAACATCAGGTTTACAAAATTGCATCGTATCATATATTGCCATACCAGATGTCACTGAACCGCCAGGAGAATTAATATATATAGATATATCTTTTTTAGGATCCTCGGATTCCAAAAATAATAATTGAGCAATAATAACATTAGCCATGTAGTCCTCTATTGGACCAACAATAAAAATAATTCTTTCTTTTAATAGTCTAGAGTATATATCATATGCTCTTTCTCCCCTGGATGTTTGTTCAACAACCATTGGTACAAGATTCAAATTACTAATATTAGTCTTATTGTATTTCATTATTGTTATATATTAATCAAATATTTACAGATAGTCTATCTAAGTTCCACTATGTCATCAAATGAATAACTTTTTTCCACAACTTGTGCCTTATCAACTACCCATTTTACAGCTAAATTTTCTAAAATAACAGACTCCATGTTTTTCTTAGCTTCTTCATTATTTAAATAATAATTCTCAATCTCTGATTTATTTCCTTGGCCACGAGAAACATTTTCAACCCAGCTATCAATATCTACTTTTGATACTGTAAATTTTTCATTGTTAATAATTTCTCTTAATATTAAACCAGCTTTAACTCTCTCAGATGCTTCTTTTGTATATAGCTTCTCCATATCATCGTGGGTAATTTTTACGTCCCCATTGGGATTATTTTCTTTATCCATTCTGTGGATTTCATCATGTATAAGACTTTTTGGTACATCTACTTTTTGAGATTTACTTAATTCTAGTATTACATTTTTTTTCAAAAAAGAATCAATTAATGTCTCTGCATCTTTTTTCATACCTTCTTTAATTTTAGAATGTAAAGTTTCTATGTTTCCGTCTTCTATACCCAGCTTTTTAACAAATTCTTCATTAATCTCTGAAACTTTTGGCTCTAAAACTTCTTTAACATTAATATCAAATTTAACTGGCTGAGAGGCAATCTTTTTATCCTGATAATCATCTGGAAATTTAATATCTAAAGTTTTTTTATCGCCATATTTTACTCCCTCTAAACCTTCTTCAAAGCCAGGAATTAATTGTTTACTTCCAAGCTCTATTAAAAAATCATCTGCTTTATTGTTTTCAAATTCCTCTCCATTAATTGTTCCTATAAAATCTGCTTTTACTCTATCTCCATTTTTTGATTTTCTTTTTACAATAACCCAATCCTTGTGTTGCTCTGCTATCTTATTGACAGCTTTTTCCAAGTCTACTTTTTTAACTTTTAATATTGGTTTCTCAAGTTTTATTTTATCTAAACTTTTTAATTCAATTTCTGGCATAACTTCTATCAATGCTTTAAAAGAATAAATATTTTTATCTTTTGATTTCTCCATAGATATTTTTGGAGCAGATACCGGATTTAACTTTTCTTCCAATACAACTTTTATATAATTGCGCTCAATATGTTCACTTAGTGATTCATTAAAACATTCTTCATAATATTTGCTTTTTACAACATTCATCGGAACTTTACCTTTTCTAAAGCCCTTTAAATCTAATGTTTTACTTAATTTAGTTAATTTTTCATTAATAGTAGGCTCTATTTCTTTGCTATCAAAACTTATAAATAATTCCTTTTCTAAACCTTTTAAATTTTTTACTTTTGATTTCATTTAAACTCCTACTTATTATTTAGGTATGGTGCGAAAGGAGAGACTCGAACTCTCACGGGTTACCCCACTGGTACCTAAAACCAGCGCGTCTACCAATTCCGCCACTCTCGCAATAATTCATTAATTTAATACGTAAAAAATAATTATGTAATTGCATTATGTATTATAATAAAAACATGAGGAATATATTGTTTTTTACAATCTATATAATATTTTTTGCAGTATTGTCATCATTGATTTGTTCTCTATTGTACATGCAATTTGATGAACAGCCAATTTTAGCACTAAATAAAGCTATTAAATATGGCGCTATATTAATGTCTGCTATATTTATTATCCCAATAATGAAATCTTATAAGTTATATGATAGACAACTAGTAGGGTATTTAGAGCCAAAAATAAAATTTATATTAAATATTTGTAAGGGCTTTGCTTTAAGTTTACTTGTTTCAACACTCTTAATTTTCTTATTTAAGTATTTCGATATTAGAAATATTAACTTTAACTTGTTTATTTTTGATCAATTATTTTTATACTCAGTTTTATTTATAATATTCATAAGCCTTATTATATCAATTATTGAAGAATCGTTTTTTAGAGGAATCATGATTCAGAAAAGTAATAATTTAATCTCAAAATTCAGTATTATAATATTTAGTAGCTTAATTTACTCATTATTTCATTTTATAAAAATACCACTAATTACTGATGATAATATATTATGGAATTCTGGACTTATTGAATTATTTAATGTATTTATAAATTTCCATAAAGTAATCTTCATTGACGCAGCAATAACTCTTTTCATTTTTGGTATTTTATTAGGTGTAATCAGAACATATTTTAAAACAATATCATATGGTATTGGTATTCATGCTGGATTTATTTTTATAATAAAAATTTTTAAACAAAATTCTTCAGTGAATTTTGATTCAAACTATGTTTTTATGTTGAGCCCATATGATCACTTTACTGGACATCTTTCAACAATATGGATTACTACTATTTTAATATTTTTATTAGTATTTTTATATAAAAAAAATAGCAGAATATCATTTTAAATTACCTTAATAACTTATTTATTAAAGTATTTTACATCATTTTTGAATATCCTAGATTGCATTTAAAATCTTGATGCATTTGCGGGCCATTTACATCATAGTAGATTGGCGTTCCGCACTGAATTCCAATTTTTGATTTAGATTTTGGTACTTTATAATTGATACCTATATTAGAAGAAACTATTAAATGAGAATGAAAATACTCATTCCAGATTGGCGTTGTTTCATCTCTATTTCGAGACCTACCGTTAATATTCTCTTGATGATCTAAATCTAAACCAAATGAAATGCTAAAAGATTTAGAAATTGGTTTAGCTAACCATGCTGACACTTCTCGTCTATCACCATATTTCCATTCTTCATTATTATAATCAAACCTTGTTAATGCATTTAACTGAATACCATATGACCAATCGTCATGTATTCCTTGAAAACTATAACCAAAAGTGACATCGTAAGTTCCTGAGCCCAGTTGCATAGGATAAGTTAATGTTTTTAAAACTCCGCTCATATTATGATCTTTCTCGTCGTATTCACCGGTAGGAACTGATAATACAAGTTTAAAATTAGATTTATCAGACAACTTATATAATCCGGTAATACTTAAATCACCAATACCACGACTACTATTTGTATGTAATTTTCCAGCCATCATTCCAGTTAGCATTTTCATATTCATTTCTTTTTCTATATATGGAAGCATTGCCATTACTGTAAATTTATCATTTATTGCGAACATAGCGCTGAACATATGCATATGCATACTCATGTCTATTGGCGCCATAGTGTAGCCAAGACCCTGAATAATGCTTTCGCTTACAGAATTTGTATTGTTTTTACAGCAATCCATTTCCATAATTCCAAACTTATAACCAAACATAATTTTTTTTGACATCATATTTTTTCCGCCTTTGACGCCAACAGGGAAAACAAAATCAGGTCTATGCATATTTTTCATTGAATGATTATGAAGAACATTATTATCATGACCTTCTCCAGCTCCCATTTTTTTTACTAAAAATATAATAGAGATAGTTTTGCCATTAGATAGTGTAAAAGTTACTTCTATGTCTTCGCCTTCTATAAGTTCTTTATTAGCCTTTTTGAGCATTAAATGATAGCTCATTGGTTTAAATTCTAGTTTTGAATTTGCAGCAATTGTTACAGATTCTTGTTTAATCATTTTCATAATATCACCATCTTTAATTGTATTATGCATTTCCACAGAGTTAAATCTGTTGCTAATAGCTTTTACTAAAGTAATATCTTTATCAGTGTTATTTATTATTGAAAAATATCCAGCAGTTATTAGAGTACCACTAGGCATCATACGAATACGTGAATTTTCAATAGTAATATCTGATGCATGCAAATTGCTTGATATTGATAGTAATACTATTAAATTAAAAAAAATTTTCATTTTGCTCTCCTGTTTCTTTACTTTTATAAATAATATTTAAAAAAATTAAATATTTTTAATATACGTTAATAATTGAAAATTAAATTATTCTTGGAGGAGCTCTTATAGAATTAAGATTATTAAAATCTGATGATTTTGATAAATCTACATGATTATTATTTTGAAAAGCTATTAGATAATTTGGCTTAATAAAATTGTAACTATTTATTACAAAGTTTGAATGAATATCTAAACAGCAATTCATAGTCTTAGTTTTAACAATAGATTTTTTAGAATTATTAAAACCATTTTCAGAAATTAATTTTATTCCATTAGCAGTGCATATTTGAATATAATTATCATTGTCTAAAAAGATAATAGACGCAAATGCGTTGCTTGTTTGCATAAATGCAATTGAAGCTATGACAAATATTTTTATATATTTATTAAATAATTTCATGGAATTAATTATATACCTAGTTAGCTAATTAAAAAAATAAGTATTGAAGAAACATTTTTAAAAATGGGGCGAGAGACGGGGATTGAACCCGCGACAACCGGTACCACAAACCAGTGCTCTACCAACTGAGCTACTCTCGCCACAAAAATGGTGCGCCTGGTAGGATTCGAACCTACCACCCTCGGATTAGAAATCCGATGCTCTATCCAAATGAGCTACAGGCGCATTGCATGGTCGGGGTAGAGGGATTTGAACCCCCGACATCCTGCTCCCAAAGCAGGCGCGCTACCAGGCTGCGCTATACCCCGAATTACCTGTTATATTATACGAGAAAAAAAAGAATAACTTCACTAATATATTAGTTAATCAACATGATATTTTTCTAGATGAATGGTATTCTAATCAAAAAAAACTTACATACAAGAGCAATAGCCACTTAAATATGAAAAATATTTTCAAATATTTAGTTATAATTACAATAATCATTATGAATTATGGAGTTAACGCCGAAATGACCACAAACACTAAGATTATTATTAAAACAACATCGGGCGATATAAAGCTTGAACTATATGATGATAAAGCACCAATAACAGTATCAAATTTTAAAAAGTATATAGAATCGAAATATTTTTCAAATACTATATTTCACAGAGTAATTAAAGACTTTATGGTTCAGGGCGGTGGGTTATCAGTAAATATGGAGCAAAAAGATACATTTGCACCTATTCAAAACGAAGCAAATAACATGCTAACTAATGATAGAGGAACAATAGCTATGGCAAGAACTTCTGACCCACATTCAGCAAGCGCACAGTTTTTTATAAATTTAAAAGATAACACTTTTTTAAATTTTAGAGATCAAACACAGCAAGGATGGGGTTACTGCGTATTTGGAAAAGTATTAAAAGGCTTAGATATAATAGATAAAATAGCTAACGTAGAAACTGCAAGCAATGGACCGCATCAAGACGTACCTAAAGAACCAATAATTATAAACGATATAATTATTGAATAGAAAAATGGACAACATATACTTCATCTCAGACATACATTTAGATCCAAATAATTTAGAGGTAACAAATAAATTTCTAGATTTTATGTCTGAAAAAAGCTCTGATATGAAAGAATTATATATTTTAGGTGACTTATTTGAGTTCTGGACAGATGATAGACATGATATTGCTCAAAATAATATAATTATATCTGCTCTTTATAATATTTCAAAACAAGGAACAGAAATATTTTTAATTCATGGTAATAGAGACTTCTTGATTGGGAAAAAATTTACAAAAAAAACTAATATTAAAATTCTTCCAGAAAATTACATTGTAGATTTGAATGGCACAAAAATACTAGTTACACATGGTGACTTACTTTGCACTGATGATATTGATTATCAAAAATTTAGAAAATTTATTAGAAATAAAATTACATTACTAATTTTCAATCTTCTTAGTAACAATATAAAAACTAAAATAGCCTCATACTTAAGAAGTAAAAGTAAAAAAATAATATCACAAAAACCTGAAAATATAATGGATGTAAATAACAAAACAGTGTTGGATTTTTATAAAAAATTTAAAACAAATATAATAATTCATGGTCATACACATAGAAAAAATATTCATGAAATAAATACTCAAGGTAAAAATTATTTTCGATATGTTTTAGGTGACTGGCATAACGCACCTAGTTATATTGTTTATAAAAATAATAAGATAGAATTATTTGATCTATAGTCTTTATTAATCAATTAATTTTTTATGATAAGAATTAAATCCATAACATTAGTACCAGTAGGACCAGTTGTCACTAAAGCATTGATTTTTTCCAAGTAGTTTCCAGAATCTGCATTTTCTAGATATTTGTTGTGGTCTAAATTGCAATCAATGCCTTTTTTTATTGTCATACCATCTACTAGACCTCCCGCATCATTTGTTGGGCCATCTGTACCGTCTGTGCCAGCAGATAAAAAAATTACATTAGAATTTTTAATCTTTTCCGCTACCAGGAGAGCTAATTGTTGATTTCTTCCACCTCTTCCTGGATTACTCGGAAGATGAACAGAACTTTCTCCTCCCCAGATATGAAGACCTTTCTTACAATTTAACAAATATTCAGAAAAATAATTTGCTAAATCATTAACGTCACCCTCAATAAAATTATCATTCATATAGACTGTATAATTTAATTTTTCACCATATACTTTACAAGCCATCTTTGCGTCATCAAGTTTAGCTATAATATGCGTATCAATATTGGAAAAATTTTCTAGATTTGGGCAATTTATGGGTGTTACAGAATTAAGCATATCAATAATATCGTCCTCATAACTATCTAAATTAATTTTAATATCATCGAATGATAATGGGCCTGATGCTATAATTTTTGGGTCGTCAGAAGGAACATCCGATATTGTTAAAACTGTAGATTTTCTATTTTTCAAAAAAGTAGCAAGCTTACCACCTTTAATTTTTGAAAAATGTTTTCTAATAGCATTAATATCACTGATATTATAACCTCTAGATAATAAAGCATCGGTCATATTCATAAGTTCATCTAGACTAAAGTCTTCTACTAATAATTCAACTAAGCTAGACCCGCCGCCGGAAATTAAAAAAAGAAATACATCTGAATTATTTTTTGAGTTAATAAAATTTATTAATTCATTTCCACATTGTAAACTTGTCTGAGAGGGTGTGGGATGATCTGACTCAAGACACTTTATATTACTATAATTTTTAAGACCCTCTTCTAAATGATCTCTTTTTGTAATTATTAAACCAGATTTTATACTAATACCTTTACTTTCTAATGCTGCAAGAGCCATCGAGCTTCCAGCTTTTCCTATAGATACTAGATTAAGATTTCCAGAAACTATATTATTATCCAAATAATTTTTAACAGCATTATATCCTAATACTCTATCAACGCCGGCTAAAAAAATTTTTTTTATATTATTTTTATCATTCATTAATTATTATTTTTCAGAAATGTAAACAAATGAATTGCATATATTTTTATCACAAAGATCTATAATATCACTATTACTCATCCTAATACATCCGTGTGATGATTTTTCACCTAACATTCCTTCTTCATTTGTTCCGTGTATATAAATGTACCTTGAATAACTATCTAAATTAGAGCCTTTATTTTTACCCTCTTCCAACCCATCAAGCCAAAGAATTCTACTAGAAATTATGTCCTTATTAATAGATATTTTTTCACTAATAATTTTAGTCTTAGTACCAGTTGGTCTTCTATTTTGAAATATAGTAAGAGGGTCTGTATTATTTCCAATACACTCCTTAATATAATGTGCTCCTATTGGGGTTTTATTACTTCCTTCCTCGGAGCCCTCCCCATATATTGATGTAGATATCATATATTTTATAAGTTCTTTATAATTTTTATATAAGATTAATTCTTGATTAAGAATATTTACAATGATCATGTATTCTTTATTTAAATTATTATTTTTATTTATATATTGAGATAATATTAATTTTGTATCTATCATATTTATATTGCTTAACTTTTGATTTAATTAATATAAATTAAGTTGAATGCCTTTTTTTCTCTAAATCTTGAAAATATTTATCATTAACATTTGTCAAATATTCTCCAGTAAAAACAGAAGTCTCAAATTTCTTAATATCTGTGTTTCCAGCCTGAACAGCATATACTAGATCATCTATATCTTGATAAATTAATTTATCAGCACCAATTTCTTTACAAATTTCTTCTGTTTCTCTTCCGTTAGCTATTAAGTCATTCTTACTTGGCATATCTATTCCATAAATATTTGGAAATCTTATTGGTGGAGATGCTGAAGCAAAATAAACTTTTTTAGCGCCAGAATCTCTTGCCATTTGCACTATTTCTTTAGATGTAGTTCCCCTAACTATAGAATCATCTACTAATAACACATTTTTATTCTTAAATTCAGATACCAATGGGTTCAGTTTATATCTAACTGATTTTTTTCTTACTGCTTGCCCCTGCATTATAAAGGTTCTTCCTATGTATCTATTTTTTATAAGACCTTCTCTATAGTTTTTATTTAATCTTATTGCCATTTCTAAAGCAGCAGTTCTACTTGTATCAGGAATTGGAATTATTACATCAATATCATTATCTGCCCATTCTCTAAGAATTTTATTAGCTAATTGTTTACCCATCCTCATTCTAGCTTCTTGGACGTTTATCCCATCTATTATTGAATCAGGTCTTGAAAAATATACGTATTCGAAAATACATGGGTTTAAATCTAAGTTTTGAGCATATATAGAATTATGCATTTTGCCTTTTATGTCAATAAAAATTGATTCCCCAGGTTCTAAATCTCTAACGGTTTCGTAACCCAGTAAATCTAATGCCACGCTTTCAGATGAAACTATATAACTATACCCAGATGAATTCTTTTTCCTACCCAAAATTAAAGGTCTTATTCCATGAATATCTCTAAAAGCGACTAAACCATAACCTGCTATTAAAGCTACTACAGCATATGCTCCAGAACATCTTTTATGAACACCATTAATTGCATTAAATAAATCAGGAACTTTAAAAGATGAAGACTCTACATTTAATAATTCATTGGCAAAAATGTTTAAAAGAACTTCTGTGTCAGATTGAGTATGAATATGTCTTCTATCATTTACCAATAACTCATCCCTTAATAACTCTGAATTATCTAAATTACCGTTATGGGCTAATGCTATACCATATGGTGAATTAACATAGAAAGGTTGTGCTTCATCAATACTATGGCTACCTGCTGTTGGGTAGCGAACATGACCAATTCCTAAGTTACCCTGCAATTCAAGCATATCCTTAGTATCAAAAATATCGTTAACCAAACCTTTAGCTTTCTTTTGAAATAGGTTATTTTTATGGCATGTAGCAATTCCAGCAGAATCCTGCCCTCTATGCTGAAGGACTGTAAGACCATCAAATAAACTCTGATTCACAGAATTATTATCAACTATACCAATGATTCCACACATATTGTAATTGTACACCAAATTTTAAAAAATAATCTAGAAACAATGAATTTTCTGTAAAATTCACAAAGAAATCAAAATAACCGTAGTATTGAACTAATAAAATTAAAATTGAAATTAAAAAGACAGCCTTTATTAAAGAAATAAAAGATCCAAGGATTTTAGTAAAAAAAATATTATTAAATAGAGCAGAAGAATCAAATAATATTTTACCAAAAATATATACAATAAATGAAACAAAAATATATAAAATAATACCTCCTAATATAGAATACAAATAAGAAGGGATATAGGAATTGTTAATTTGAAAATAATTAATACAATAATTACCAATAAAATCTGCATATTTAAAACTTAAAACAACAAAAATAAATAAAGCAATAATTGACTTAATTTCTTTCTGAAAACCGCGAACAAAACCAAATATTAGAAAAATTAATAATATAATAAAAATAAAAAAATCTAGCACAAAATATCTCCAAAAAATTTATTATTTCTTTAGATCTGACTCTATTATATAAGAATTTTTAAAATCTTTATTTTTAATTAGTTCTAAATACATTTTTTTAGTAGTAATAGGTTTAAAGAATGGCCCCACATTTACAGCGTACAAAATTTTAGTATCTTTATTTATTGTAATTATTAAAGATCTAAACCCTAATAATTGTAATTTTTTTACTAGATTTTGTGCATTATTTTTTTCAGAAAAAGTTCCTACTCTTATAACCCAACTCATATTATTAGATTTGTTTAAAACATCTTTTAAATCTTCTACGTCTTTAATAATTCTTTCAGAGCTTCTAATATCTAACTTCTTAACTTGTTTATTATTTTTATTATTTAATTTTTCTGCTTTATCTATATATTTAAATTCTATATCCTTAGGATCTTCTATTGAAATATATTTTAAATCTTTTTGGCCAGAACCTTGAAATAACATAGGAGCAACAATGGCAGATATAGATCCTATAATTACAACGCCAATAATTCTTTTTTTCAAATTTTCATTCATTTAATTTTTACTTTATTAATATAGGTGCAACTGTGTAGCTTGATCCAAATACAACCACAATATCGTTATCATTTATATTCCTTATCGCGCCATTATATGCCTCTTCTATACTATCATATACATTTAGATTTTCAGTAATGAAAAAACAATTTTTTCCTAAATCTTTTACACTTAAAGCTCTTTCATTATTGCAATTTGAAATATGCCAAGTTTGAAATACATTTTTTAAATGTCTTAACATCTGATCAATATCTTTATCTTTAAGCACACTAAAAACCGCATGTAGATTATTTTTTGGGTAATATTTTTTTAAGTTTTCTGCTAATATACATATACTTTGTTCGTTATGTGCAACATCTAAAATGGTTACAGGCTTTCCCTCTATAACTTGAAACCTACCTATTATATTAGATTTTTTAATACCATTTTTAATATCATTTTTATTAAACGAAATGCCATCACAGCGATATATAGCTTGAATAGCTGTAGCAGCGTTACTTATTTGTATTTTTCCTTTTATCGATGAAATTATACAATTAATTTTAACATTATCATTATTGAAAAAATTCCATTCATCATTAGATTTTATTTTATAAAAAAAATCTCTATTTATTATATTTAAATTTGAACCTATAACTTCTGAGTTTTTTATAACTGATAAATGTGTTTTAGAATAACCAACTATAGTAGGTTTATTTTTACGCATAATTCCAGATTTTTCATATGCAATTTTTTCGGTATCGCTACCAAGTATAGATGTATGATCTAATCCAATGTTGGTAATAATTGAAACATCAGGATCAATTATATTAACTGCATCTAATCTTCCGCCTAAGCCAACTTCTAAAATTACTACATCCAAATTATATTTTATAAAAATAATTAACGCAGCTAATGTACTAAATTCAAAAAAAGTTAATGTAATATTACCTCTAAACTCTTCAATTATCTCAAACGCTTCACATATTTCTTTAGTTTTAACAGACGTTTTGTTAATTTTAATTCTTTCATTAAATTCTATAATATGTGGAGACGTATATGACCCGACATTATATCCACTTTCAACCAATATGGATTCCAATATTGCAACAGTTGAACCTTTACCATTAGTTCCTGCCACAGTAAAAACTTTTGAGTTTATTTGATTAATTTTGAGTTTCTTTGCAACTTCTGTAATTCTACTGAGGTTAAAATCCATGTTTGTAGAATGCAATTTACATTGCCAGTTAATCCATTCGTCTAAAGAAAAATTTTTCAATGCTATCTACATTAGTTAAGTTAATGCTGTCTCTGCTTTTTTTGCAGGATTATTTAACATTGTTTTTAAAAGATTAGTTATTTCTAATTTCATATTTCGCCTATCAATAATCATATCTATTGCGCCATGCTCTAATAAAAATTCACTTCTTTGAAAACCTTCAGGTAAAGTTTCTCTAACTGTTTGCTCGATTACTCTAGGTCCGGCAAAACCTATTAATGCTTTTGGCTCAGCAATATTTATATCTCCAAGCATTGCTAAACTTGCAGATACTCCTCCCATTGTTGGATCGGTTAAAACACTTATAAATGGAATTGATTTTTTTCTCATGTCAGAAATTATGCTTGAAGTTTTAGACATTTGAAATAATGAAACTAAAGATTCCTGCATTCTTGCTCCTCCACTCGAGGAAAAACACACTAATGGGATATGTTTTTTAATACATTCTTTTGCTGCTCTAGTAAACTTTTCTCCAACAACAGAACCCATTGATCCACCCATGAATGAAAATTCAAATGCTGCGACTATAATTTTAATCCCATTAATTCTTCCTTCCATAACTATTAAAGCGTCATTTTCATTAGTGTTTTTTTGTGCTGCTGCAATCCTATCTTTATATTTTTTACTATCCTTGAACTTTAAAAAATCTTTAGAAGATAATTTTGAAAAAAGTTCTTTTCTGTCGTCAGAATCTAGAAATATGGATAATCTATCTCTAGCCTTAATTCTCATATGGTGTCCACAATTTGTGCATACATGTTGGTTCTGTATAATATCTTCTCTGTATAATACTGTTTGACAACTTGCGCATTTTTCCCAGATACCTTCAGGTATTACTTTTTTATTTTTACTTCCATCCAATCTAATTCTTGATGGCATTAATTTTTCATACCAACTCATATTTTTGCTCCAGATATTAAATCCTCGTCTAACTTTAACCTTATTGAGTTCATTAAACTTTTTATTTTATCATTTATTTTTAGATTATTGTTTTGCTCATTTTCTATAATATTAACAATTGCACTTCCAATAACAATAGCGTCGGCGTTGCTTGATAAAATTTTTGCAGTATTAGCATCTTTTATTCCAAAACCAACTGCTAAAGGTAAGTTTATTGATTTGTTTATAAATTGTAATTGCTTGACTGTTGCTGAAATATCTAGTGATGTTGCTCCAGTTACACCTTTTAAAGAAATGTAATACAAAAAGCCTGATGCATATTTTAATATTTCTTTAATTCTATCTATTTTAGTATTTGGTGCTATTAGAAATATACTTTCTAATTTGTGTTTTTTAAAAATATTCACTATATCTCCAGCCTCTTCATGAGGTAAATCTACAACTAATATAGCATCTACACCTGAATCATATGCTGATTTTGCAAAAACTTCGTAACCCATTATTTCTATTGGATTCAAATAACCCATCAAAACAATTGGTGTTTCGCTATCCAACTCCCTAAAATTCTTAACTAATTGAAAGATATGTAAGCACGACACATTTTGGATTAAAGCTCTCTCACAAGCTCTCTGGATTATTGGCCCATCTGCCATAGGGTCTGAAAAAGGAACACCAAGTTCAATTATATTAGTTCCGGATTTTACGAGAGTATGCATGATATCTAAAGTATCAGATATAGTTGGATCCCCTGCGGTAATATATGAAATTAAACATGTTTTATTTTCACTTTTTAATTTATTAAATTTTTTTTCTATTCTACTCAAATCTCTATTCCCTCAATTTTTGCAACAGTATTCAGATCTTTATCCCCTCTTCCGGATAAATTAACAATAATATTTTCACCTTTTTTCATTTTTTTTGCTAATTTTATTGCATAAGCTATAGCGTGACTAGTTTCTAAAGCAGGAATAATCCCTTCCGTTCTTGATAATTCATGAAATGCTTTTAAAGCATCTTTATCAGTTGCAGATTCATACTTAACTCTTCCTAAGTCCTTTAAAAGAGCATGTTCTGGGCCAACCCCAGGATAATCTAATCCAGCAGAAATACTATGAGTTTCTATTATTTGGCCATTTTCATCTTCTAACAAGTAAGTTCTGTTTCCATGTAATACTCCCACCTTTCCTTTATTTAATGGAGCTGAATGCTTCCCAGTTTCCAAACCATTTCCTGCTGCTTCTATTCCAAACATTTTTGATTCACTGTCTATAAAAGGATAAAAAAGACCGATAGCATTTGAACCTCCGCCAACACATGCAACTAATGCATCAGCCTTTTTATTAATATCTTGCATTTGCTGAATTACCTCTCGACCTATAATTGCCTGAAAATCTCTAACTAATTCGGGATATGGTGACGGACCCGCAACAGTGCCAATTATATAAAAAGTATCGTCAACATTAGCAACCCAATCTCTCAACGCTTCATTTAATGCATCTTTTAATGTTTTTGAGCCTGATGTAACTGGAACAACTTCTGCGCCTAATAATTTCATCTTATAAACATTTTGCGATTGACGATATATATCTTGCTCTCCCATAAATACTACACATTCCATACCAAGCCTTGCGGCAACTGTTGCTGCAGCTACCCCATGCTGCCCTGCGCCAGTTTCAGCAATAATTCTTTTCTTACCCATCTTTTTAGCTAAAATCGCCTGACCAATAGTATTATTAATTTTATGTGCGCCGGTGTGACATAAATCTTCTCTCTTTAAAAAAATATTTGCTCCGTTAATTTTTTCTGTAAGCCTTTTAGCGAAATATAATGGTGTTGGTCTACCTACATAATTATCATACTCATAATATAATTCTTTTAAAAATTCTGAATCATTTTTTAGGTTATGATACATTTTTCTTAAATCTGTTAATGGCTCTATTAGAGTTTCAGCAACAAATGTTCCTCCAAATATTCCATAATGACCATTTGAATCTGGGTAATTGTAATCTATAAGATTAAAATCATTTAATCGTTTTTTTAGATGAGTTTTCATTTCTTAGCTCTACTTAAAAATTTTTTAATCAATGTTACATCTTTGATTCCATTAGAAGATTCTACTCCACTACTTACATCAACACCATATGGTAAAAATAACTTAATTGCATCCTCCACATTATCGCAATTTAAACCTCCAGCTATAATAATAGGCTTTTCAGTATCAAATTCTTTTTTTGACCAATCAAATTTCTTTCCAGTCCCGCCAATTCCATCATCATTATGACTATCAATTATAAAGCCCTTCGCGTTAGGATATTTAGAATCTAAGTTCACACAACCATTATTTTTTAATGAAACACCTTTTATATATGGGATTCCATATTTAACACAATCTTCATCTAATTCATTTCCATGAAACTGTATTAAATTTATTTGCAGATTATATAAAATATTATCTACATAATCTTTTTTATCATTTGAAAACAAAGCAACAATGGTTGTAAATGGCTTCAGTGAAAAAATTATTTTTTTTGCTGTCTCAATAGAAATACATCTGTTACTTTTTTTACAAAAAACTAAACCAATTGCGTCAGCTCCGCATTTTTCTGCTTCGGTAGCAGTTAAAACATCTGTAATTCCACAAATTTTAACTTTTATTTGACTCATACTTTTATATTTTTAATGATACTTTGGGTAATTAATTTTTATATCTATATTAAATTTTGGATTATACTCAACATTTATAAGATATAACCCAGATGCTGGAAATTTTTTACCTGCTCTAATTCTTCCTTTCGACGCTAGTAAGTCATCAATCCAATTTATATCTTTCTCTCCTGACCCAATTAAAACTAAAGTACCAACTAAATTTCTCACCATATTATGTAAAAAAGAATTTGCATTTATATCTATATATAGATAATCATTCTTTCTGGTAATAATTATATCATTTATCTTTCTTATTGGTGAATTTGATTGACAATTAGCAGATCTAAAACATGAAAAATCTTTTGTGCCAATTAATTTATTTGCAGAATGTTGCATATTTACCTCATTTAATTCGGATAAATAGTACCAGCTTACTTTATCCTTATTTAAGCAAGGTTTTATTTTATTGTTGTAGAGTATATATCTATATGTCCTACTTAAAGCAGAAAATCTAGCATGAAATTCATCACTAACAACTTTTACATTATTAATACAGATATCGTCTGGTAATAATGAATTTAGTCCAGTAATCCATGTGTTAATTGCTCTGCTTGCAGAAGTGTCAAAGTGTGCAATCTGTCCTGTAGCATGAACACCAGAATCGGTTCTTCCGGCTACTGATAATTTAATTTTTTCTTGCGAAAAATTAAAAATAGCTTCCTGAATTTTTCCTTGGATAGTATTAGGATTATCTTGCTCTTGCCAACCATGATAATTTTTTCCATCATACTCGATAGACAATAAAATTCTCATTTATATGATTCTATAAATAATCTTTAATTAATAATTCTGCAATTTGAATACTGTTGTATGCAGCGCCTTTTCTAATATTGTTACTAACTACCCACATATTAATTCCAAATTTAGTTGATATGTCTTCTCTAATTCTCCCAACATAAACATCATTACTAGCTTCACATTCATTAGCAGCGCATGGGTAATTTCCATCTTCATATCCATCAATCAAAACCACGCCACTACCCTCATCAGATAAGATATCTTTTACTTTTTTGGCTGTAATTTTTTTCTCTAACTCTAAATGTACAGCCTCTGAATGCCCATAAAATACTGGCACTCTTACTGCTGTTGCATTCACTTCAATATTCTCATCAAGTATTTTTTTTGTCTCCCAAACCATTTTCATTTCTTCTTTTGTATAACCGTTATCCATAAATTTATCAATTTGCGGAATTACATTAAACGCTATTTGTTTTGGGTAAACATTATTTATTAATGGCTCATTATTAACAAATGCATGTACTTGTTTTTCTAATTCATCTATTGCCAAATTACCTGAGCCCGAAACAGCCTGATATGTGCAAACATTAATACGTTTAATTTTACTAACATTATGTATTGGATTAATAGCAACCACCATCTGAATGGTTGAGCAATTTGGGTTAGCAATAATACCTGTTTCTTTATATTCTCCAAGTTTATTGCCATTAACTTCAGGTATAATTAAAGGTATATTTTTCTCATATCTAAAAAAAGAAGTATTATCAATAACAATAGCATTATTTTTTATAGCGAGATTCGCATATTTTTTAGAAATATCTCCGCCAGCAGAAAACATTGCTATATCCACTCCATTAAAATTAAAACCATCTAATACTTCAACTTTAAAAGTTTTACCCTTAACGGTGATTTTTTTTCCATCAGATCTTTCACTTGCAAGCAAATATAGATTACTTATTGGAAAATCTCTTTCCAATAAGATTTGGATCATCATTTGGCCAACTACTCCAGTAGCACCAACAATTGCAATATTATATTTTTTTCGCACTTGATTTATCCTTTAATTTTTCAATTATTAAATTACCCATATCGCTTGTTGATACATATTTATTATCACCAGATAAATCCTTTGTTAATTTACCATCTTTTAAAACTAGTTTAACTGAATTTAAAATATGGTCATATATATCTAACCTGTTAAATGTATGCTGAAATAACATTGCTACTGATAAAATAGTAGCTATAGGATTAACAATATTTTTATTTACAATATCTGGTGCTGAACCGTGAATAGGCTCATAAACACCAAAATTATCTTCATTTAATGATGCCGAAGGTAGCATTCCGATTGATCCAGTTAATACTGAGGCAAGATCAGATAATATGTCTCCAAATAAATTTTCAGTAACTATGACATCAAATTGTTTTGGATTTTGAACTAACTGCATAGCAGCATTATCAACATACATGTGATTTAATTTAACATCACTAAATTTTTTGGATAATTTATTAACAGAAGCTCTCCATAATTGAGAAACTTCTAATACATTTGCCTTATCAACTGAACATAATTTTTTAGTTCTTGTTTGAGATAACTTAAAAGCATAATCACAAATTCTAATAACTTCAGATTCACTATATCTCATTGTATTAAAAGCTTCTGACTGATCATTATTAAAACCACGTGGCTCTCCAAAATACAGACCGCTTATTAGTTCTCTAATAATTACAATATCTAAATTATTAATATATTCACTTTTTATAGTTGAAGAGTTAATTAATTCTCCAAAAGAAATAATAGGGCGAATATTTATAAATAAATTCAATTGCTTTCTTAATGATAATAGCCCTGATTCTGGTTTTTTATTTTTCTGTAAGTTATCATATTGTGGCCCACCAACAGCGCCAAGCAACACCGCATCACAATTACTAATTTTTTCTTTAGTTTCATTAGGAAAAGGATCGTTGCATTTATCAACTGCGACACCACCAAAAACACCATACTCTAACTCAATTTTCAAGCTATATATATCTGATATAACATGAATAACTTTCACAGCTTCGTTAGTAACTTCTGGCCCTACACCATCACCTGGTAAAATTAATATTTTCATTTTGTTAATCATTAAACATCCAAGGAGTTATTGTAGCCTTTTCTTTCTCATAATTTTTTATTTTATCACTTAATTTTAATGTCTCAGATATATCATCTAAACCTTCAATTAATACTTTTTTTCTTCTTTGGTCAATCTCAAATGTTATTTCAAAATTATCACAAGATACTATTTGATTCTCTAAATCTATAAAATAAACTGCATTTCTAATTTTAATATCATCAACAATTTTTTTAATACCATTATCTTTAAGAATAATGGGCAATAAACCATTTTTAAAACAATTATTATAAAAAATATCTGCAAAACTAGGAGCTATTACTGCGTCAAAACCGTAGTCCATTAAAGCCCATACAGCGTGCTCTCTTGATGAACCGCATCCAAAGTTTTCACCGGTAACTAATATTTTTGCTGTCTTGTACTTAGGGTTGTATAAAAAAAATTCTGGATTTTTTTTTCTTAAATCATGGTTATCACCTAGCTTTCCAGGCTCTAAATACCTCCAATCATCAAATAATGTTTCTCCGTACCCTTCTTTAGTAACTGCTTTAAGATATTGTTTTGGTATAATTGCATCTGTATCAATATTTTTTCTATCGATATACGCTAATACTGATCTAATTGTTTTAAATTTTTTCATATTTATATTATTTCACGCACATCAATTAAATGACCATATATAGCAGCAGCAGCAGCAGTTGCAGGACTAACTAAGTGTGTTCTACCTAAACGTCCTTGTCTTCCTTCAAAATTTCTATTTGAAGTTGAAGCACATCTTTCATACTCACTTAATTTATCATCATTCATGCCTAAGCACATCGAGCATCCAGGGCTTCTCCATTCAAAACCTGATTTCATAAATATTTTATCCAAACCCTCACTCTCGGCTTTTTCCTTAACTAAACCTGATCCCGGTACTATAATCGCGCTTTTTATATTCCTAGCAATTTTTTTGTTTTTAACTATATCAGCTACTATTCTTAAGTCTTCTATCCTTGAATTAGTGCATGATCCAATAAATATTTTATCTAGCTTAATAGAATTAATATTCTGTTTTTCTTTTAAACCCATATATGAAAAAGCATTTAATAAATCTTGTTTTTTTGATTTAAATTTTTCATCACTTAAATCAGGTAATTGTTCATCAACAGCTACTGCCATCTCTGGGGATGTCCCCCAAGTAACCATAGGACTTGATTTACTTATATCAATGTCTATTTTTTGATCGTAGCCAACCCCTTTATCAGAAACTAAATTTTTCCAATATATTTTTGCTTTAACAAAATTATCCCCTTTTGGAGAAAATGGTTTATTCGCTATATAATTCACTGTTTTAACATCTACAGCTACTAATCCAGTTGTTGCTCCGGCTTCAATCGTCATATTACACAAAGTCATTCTCGCCTCCATGGAAAGATTACTTATAGCGTTACCTGTATATTCTATTGCATATCCGGTACCGCCGGCTGTCCCAATTCGACTTATAATCAATAAAGCTAAATCTTTTGAATAAAAATAATTGGGCATTTTGCCTATGACATTAATATTCATATTTAAAGATTTTTTTTGTAATAAGCATTGTGTAGCTAATACATGCTCTACTTCTGATGTACCAATCCCAAAAGCTAAAGCTGATAAAGCTCCATGTGTTGATGTATGTGAGTCTCCACAAACTACTGTCATACCTGGAAGTAGAATTCCTTGCTCTGGTCCAACCACATGAACAATTCCTTGGCGTATATCTTCAAGGTCAAATTTTAGCAAATTATTATCTTTACAATTTTTATTCAGTGTATCAACTTGAATTTTTGATATAGGGTCACTAATACCATTTTCTCTCATAGTAGTAGGCACATTGTGGTCTGGAACAGCCATAATGCTTTGTTTCCGCCATATACTTCTATTAGCTTGCTTTAAACCTTCAAAAGCCTGCGGTGAAGTAACCTCATGGATTAAATGTTTATCAATATATAATAAACTATACCCATTCTCATAAGTATGAATATGATGTTCATCCCACAATTTATCGTATAAAGTCTTTTTCATATTGTTCAAAAAAATTTATTTTAAATTTCTATAATTAGATTTTACTAACATAAGCGATACAATAAAACCTAAAAAAGCAAATAAGGAAGCATATAAAAAAACTGTCGATCCTCCAACAGATTCCCAAAGATAACCACTATAAAAGCTTCCAATAGATCCTCCGAGCCCAAAACTTATACTAGAATATAATGCCTGACCTCTTCCTTGAAGTTCACCTGTAAAATATTCATGAATTAATGAGATCGAAACAGCGTGGTACATGCCATATGTAATAGCATGAAATACTGTCGCTATACACACAATTACAATATCTTGAGGAAATAACGAAATCAATAACCACCTTAAAGTTGCAAATAAAAAACTTATTATAAAAAGATTCTGTAAACCATACTTTGGTATCCAAGAAGATATTTTTAAAAATATTAGAATTTCAGCTATAACACCTAAAGACCAAATTAAACCAATTGAAGTTGTAGTATAATTATTTTCAGCAAGAAAAATTGCAAAAAAAGCATAAAACGGGCCATGACTTAATTGCATTAAAAAGCATGAAACTAAAATACCAATAATCGCCGGTTTTAAAACAATACTTATTAAAGAATTATTATGCCTTTCTGTATTTATATTTTGATTTTTAACATATAAAGTTGATAACCAAGTTAAGAATAAAAAACTTAAAATACATAATGGAATAATTTCAATGCCTAATTTATTTGTAATAAATGATAAAGAAAGTACGGAGATGATAAATCCCAAAGATCCCCATAATCTAATATAACTATATTTATTATACGACGCCCCCAACGTATTCATAGTCACCGCTTCAAATTGAGGTAATGACGCATTCCAAAAAAAACTAAAGAAAAAAATTAGTATGGCCATACTAAAAAAATTTTCAACTGTTGAAACAAAAGAGAAAATTATAAAACAACAAAATGAGCCTAATTGAATAACACGGTGTCTTAACCCACTCAAATCAGCAATCCAACCCCATAGGTTTGGAGCAATAACCTTTGTGCCTATCATAATGCCAGTTATTACACCAATTTCATATGCTGTAAAATTTTTATAACTTAAATATAATGGCCAGTATGGTAGAAACGCACCCAACGTAGAAAAATAGAAAAAGTAAAAAGCGCATAATTTAATATAAGATTTATTTTTAATCACAAATTTTGAGCTTTATGTCTTAAAGCATGATCCATTAAAACTAAAGCTAGCATTGCTTCAGCAATTGGCACTGCTCTTATTCCCACACAAGGATCATGTCGACCTTTAGTTACAATTATAGAATCTTTCCCTTTAGTATTTATTGTTTTTCCAGGTAATCGAATACTTGATGTAGGTTTTATAGCTATACTTACTTCAATATTTTGACCGGAAGTAATGCCTCCTAATGTTCCCCCGGAATTATTACTTAAAAAACCTTTTTTAGCAGTTATCTCGTCTCTATGCTCAGTTCCTTTTTGAGTGACAGATAAAAATCCTGCTCCAATTTCAACACCTTTAACGGCATTAATACTCATCATGGCTTTTGCTATATCAGCATCTATTCTATCAAAAACCGGCTCCCCTAAACCTAAAGGAACATTTTTTGCATAAACATTTATTCTGGCTCCAATTGAGTTGCCTTCTTTCCTTAAGTCATCCATATATTTTTCTAATTCATCAACTTTAGATTCATCAGGGAAAAAAAATGGATTGCTTTCTATTTTCTTATAATTAATCTTATCCGCAATTATAGGTCCTAGCTGGGAAACGTATCCCTGAATCTCTAATCCAAATGTTTTCTTTAGATATAATTTCGCTATTGCTCCTGCAGCTACTCTAGTAGCAGTTTCTCTAGCAGAAGATCTTCCTCCTCCCTTATAATCTCTATTTCCATATTTTTTATCATACGTAATATCAGCATGACCTGGTCTATATAAATCCTTTATATCTGAATAATCTTTGCTTCTAGCATCTTCATTATAAATAATTAAACTAATTGGTGTTCCTGTTGTTTTACCATCAAAAACTCCGGACAATATTTTTACTGTATCAGATTCTCTTCTTTGTGAAGTATGACGTGTCTTACCAGGTTTTCTTCTGTCTAAATCTTTTTGTATATATCCAATATCAATCTTGAGATTTGGCGGGCAACCATCTATTATACAGCCTATAGCTTCACCATGACTTTCGCCATAAGTGGTTACTTTAAATAATTTTCCGTGACTGTTTCCTGGCATAATTACTATTATATCAAAAATTAAGCTTACTAAATAATAAAAATGAAAGAAAATTTAAAAAAAATCCTCAATCAATTAAAAATAACATTATTTTATGTAGGTCCCTTGCATCTTATATCCAATATAACCTATAAAATATCTAGAATTGAAGATAGCGCAATTAAGAATTTTTTAATAAAATCATATATATCGTTATTTAAAATAGAATTAAATGAATGCAAAATTAAAAATATTAAAGACTATAATTCATTAAATGATTTCTTTACACGTGAATTAGATTTAGTTAATAGAGAAAATTTAAATAATACTAAGAATATGATATCTCCATGCGATGGAACAATTGCAGGTTTTGGGAATATAGATGTCAACACTTTTATTCATGCAAAAAAATATAAATATTCAATAAATGAGATTATTCACGAAAAAAATAATAATTTTTACAATGGAAAATTTATTAATATTTATTTAGAGCCTAAGGATTGTCATAGGGTATATATGCCATGCGATGGAATATTAACTAAGGTTACTCATATTCCTGGCTCACTATATAGTGTTGCACCATACGCAACAGAAGGTATAAAAAAATTATATTCAAAAAATGAACGAGTTGTGTTGTCTTTCAAAAATAACAATTACTATATTTCATTAGTCATGGTTGGTGCTGTAAATGTTGGTTGCATTTCTCTTACTGATCAAGGAATTATTGCGCCATCAAAACATAGAAATAGTATTATAGAATACAACGACAAGCATGAAGAAAAAAGCTATAAGAAAGGACAGGAAATTGGTATGTTTAATCTTGGGTCTACAGTGATATTATTAATAAGTGAAAATAATTATAATTGGTCAAAAAAGATAATACTAAAGGATAAAATATTAATTAGAGATAAGATGCTGCAAACATCTAAATCTTGATCCTAGAAACATATTCCTTTGATCTCGTATCAATTTTTATTACATCATTTTCATTTATAAAAAGTGGAACTTGAATTTCTGCATTTGTCTCTAAGGTTGCAGGCTTTGTTGCCCGTGAGGTTGTGTCACCTTTTAAACCAGGTTCTGTATGCTTAATTTTTAACTCAACAAATATAGGTAACTCTATACCTATGGGATTATCATTAAAAAAAGTAATTAGACATAACTCTTCTCCTTTAAGCCAAATTATATTTTCTCCTATAATATCTTTGGATAATGAAATTTGCTCAAAACTATCTATATTCATAAAGAAAAAATTTGATTCATCAAAATATAAATATTGCATTTCAAGTATCTGAATATCAGCAGAATCTAAACTATCTCCAATTTTTATTGTTTTCTCGTTTACTCTACCATTAAATAAATTCTTTAATTTTACTTTACTAAAAGCCTGTCCCTTTCCTGGTTTATGAAAAGAATTTTCAATTATTTCAAATGGCTCATTATTTATTAAAACTTTTAATCCATTTTTTATATTACTAGTATTATAAGTAGCCATATTTATTAGCTTTTCCTTAACAGTGACTCTATTCTTGATTCTATAGATGGATGACTACTAAATAATCTTCTATATGAATTTTCTTTTTTCCCAGAAATTCCAAAAGCTGCCATTTGATCTGGGAGTGAACTTGAAGATTTAACAGATAAAGTTTTTAACGCAGAAATCATTTTACTTGTCCCAACGAATTTTGCAGCAGATGAGTCTGCTTCAAACTCTCTTTTCCTAGAAAACCACATAACAATTATGCTCGCTAATATAGATAATACAATTTGGGCAATAATGCTTGTAATGTAATAAGCTGGGCCATGCCCTCTTTGAACTTTAAAGATAATTCTATCTACTAAATGACCTATTACTCTAGAAAAAAATATTACAAAAGTATTTATAATTCCCTGGATTAAAGTCATTGTTACCATATCACCATTACTAATATGTGAGATCTCATGTGCAATTACAGCTTCTACTTCATCTCTACTCATATGATTAATTAGACCAGAGCTAAGGGCAACTAAAGAATTATTTTTAGACCTCCCTGTAGCAAAAGCATTAAGTTGCTTAGAATTAAAAATGCCAAATTCTGGAGTCTTTATTTTAGCTTTACCAGATATTGAGGAAATTGTGCTTAAAAGCCAAGATTCAGTGTCATTTTTTGGATTGGTTATTATAACAACACCCATAGTTTTTATTGCCAGCCATTTAGATATAGCTAAAGAAATAAAGGAACCACTAAATCCAATTATTGAAGATATAAGCAAAAGAGAATTTAGGTTCAGGTCTACCCCTCTCTCATCCAGTACACCCTCAAGCCCAAATATAGACATTGAAATACTTAATACAACAAGTATTGCAATATTTGTTCCCAAAAATAATGCTATTCTAAGCATAAATATTTCCAAATTATTACTATTGAACAGATATATTAATATATTAGAAAATGAATATAAATGATTATTTAAAGCCTGAGCAAAGTATTAATGTAATAGCGTCTGCTGGCACAGGAAAAACCTGGATAATAATATCTAAAATACTGAGATTATTACTTAATGATATTCATCCTAGTAAAATTACAGCAATAACATTTACAAAAAAATCTGCAGCTGAAATGACAAACAGATTAAATGAAAAAATTGAATATTGGTCAGAATTAAATGAAAAAGAAATTGAAATTGAATTAAAACTAATAGGAATAAATAAAAATTTAGATCTATATAAGGATAAAGCAAAAAAACTTTTTAAATTTATTCAATTAAATGAAAAAGATGTAAGAATAACCACATTTGATGCGTTTTTTATTGAAATTTTATCATTGATGCATCTAGATAAAGAAATACCAAAAAATATAGTAATTAATAAACATCCTGACCTGATAGCTAAAGACACTGAAAAAATAATATTTAGCAATGAATATTTATCCAAGAACATTGAAGTAAAAAAAAATATAGAGTTTTTAACAGACTCTATCGGCAGTTATAACAATGTTAAGGAATCAATTAAAGGAATTATTCATAAAAAATCTTATTATCTTGAGATTAAGGATAAAATAAAAAATAAAAATTATAGTTTTTCGGAAAAAGAAAAAAATATTTTAAATAATAAAAATAATTGTATTAAAAAAATTTTAAAATTAATAAAAAATACTAGCTCTGAAAATATTTTTTTAGATTTAAAAAGAAAACTTTCATCAAATGAAGTTAATGTTGACGATAAAATAATATTTATAAATAATTTTTTTTTCACTAAGGAGAAAAAACCTAAATCTATCTTAAAAAATAAGCTTTTTAAAATTTCTATCGATATTGATTTATTTATTAAAATTATTGATGACTATAATAAATTATTATATGAAGAAATTATTAATTCATGGAAAATCTTAATTGATATTTTTTTCGAAAACTATCAAAAATTACTAATATCAAAAAATTTGATAGATTATGATGATATTTCATGGTTATGCTATAAAAAACTTTCACAAATTGAGAATGACAATTGGATATATTATAAAATATCAAATTCTATAAATCATATTCTTGTAGATGAATTTCAAGACACCAATTATAAGCAATGGAAAATTATTGAAATGATTCTTGACGCAATGAGTAATATATCAAATAATTGCACGGTAACCATTGTTGGAGACCCTAATCAATCTATATATGGATTTAGAGGCTCAGATTCTAGGCTCTTTAAAACCGCGCAATCTTATACAAAAAAATATTTTAACTCTATAGATTTAAAATTAAATGAATCAAGAAGATCAAGTAAACAGATAACAGACTATGTAAAAAAAATATTTACAAATGAAAAAAATTTTTCAACGAGTATTGAAGAAAAAGGGTTAGTAGAAATAAATACACTTCTAAATAATAACAATGATAATTCAGCATATATTCTTGAATCTGAAGCCATTTCTAGCAATATAAAAAAATTAATAAGAGATGATAATATTAAATATAAAGATATATTGATTTTAACAAGAAATAAAATTCACATAAAAGAAATTGAGGAAACATTAGTTAAAAATTCTATACCAGTTTCTACAAATTATAATAAATCTTTTTTAACAACTCATGAAATTAATGATTTATGCTATCTACTAAAATATTTGATTATAAATGAAGAAGATGAAAGAAATTTATTTTTATTGTTATTATCACCTATATTTGGGTACTCAATAAATGAAATAAATAATAAAAATATTAAATTTACGGATTTAAATAAATTTATAATTAAAAGCAAACATAATAAAAATATAATTGTGTGGAAAAATCTTGTTCGAAAAATACCAATTCATGATCTTCTTGATAAGATATATCATGATATAAAAATTGAGCAACTATATGAGACAGAAAATTCTCTTAAAAATTATAATATTAAAAATAATTTTTTAAATTTCCTAAATTTAAGTTTAAATATTAATAACGGAAGATATTTAACACCTTTCAAGTTTCTTTATGAAATTGAAAGATTAAAAAATGATACCACCTTGATAAATAACTCTTACTTAATTGATTCAGTAAATATATTAACTATTCACAGCGCAAAGGGCTTAGAATCTAAAGTGGTTTTCCTTGCTCAAACATATCATAGTAATACTTATAGAAAAAATTTAGATATATTGCCATCTTTTAATAAAGATTTATCATGCAGAGATATATATTTATATTTATCAATTTTTAAACATAATAAAATTATTGAAGATAATTTTATTGATTCATCTGCAAGGATGCAAAAGGAAGAAAGTAACTTATTATACGTTGCTTTGACTAGAGCAAAAAAAATATTAATAATTAATGGATTTCAAAAGAAGAAAGACTGTTGGTTTAATAATTTATCTAGTTCTTAATCATCTGTATGACTTCTTCAGGACTTAAATATCCCTCTATTAAACTTCCATCTGCTAAAAACATTGATGGCGTTGAGCTTACGCCTATACTACTTATAAGTTTTTGATGTTCTTCTATTGGATTTTTGCAGATTTGTTTATCTATAGATTTCTCTTCTTTTAACAAAGTGAAAGCATTGTTTCTATCCTTAGCACACCAGGCTGATATAACTCTTTTTTTTGTACTTGTCTTTACAGAAAAAACTAAGTACCTTACTTTTATACCATTATCTACATACTTTTGAATATCCTTATGAAATTTTCTACAGTAAGGACAGTCAATATCAGTAATTACATTTATAAAATATTTTTCACTTTTACCGTATACAAAAAGTTTTGAGTCAGGGATAGAATTTAATAAATTTTTTCTCCCTTCAGCTGCTGATAATTCTGTAATATTTTTAAAATAATATCCATTTTGCTCATCATTTTTAATAATTTCCTGTAGATTGCCACTTTCAATTATAAATCTAGCGTCGTCTGTAATATATATTATTTCACCTCCATAAACTATTTCATAAATATTACCTATTGGTGATTTCCTTATTTTATCAAACTTATAAGTAGGAATTATTTCTAGGAGTTTTTTTTCAAGAAATTTAATTTTAGGATCATTTGTATTTTCTTCAGCAAATATTTGATTTGAATAAGTGAGTGAAAAAAATAAAGTAGCTAATATAGCTATTAAGCTCGCGGATGATTTTTGCAATGTATCTCCTTTAATTCATTTTTTGCGATATGGGTATACAATTGTGTAGTAGCCAAATCATTATGCCCTAACAATATTTGAACAACTCTTAAATCAGCTCCATTGTTAATCATATGAGTTGCAAATGCATGTCTTAATGTATGCGGAGATAAATGCTCATGTATCCCGACTTTTGTAGCATATTTTTTAATTATATTCCAAAAAGACTGTCGCGTCATTTCTTTTCCGCGATTTGTTAAAAATAATGAATCAGTTTTTTTGTTAATTGCAAAATCAGATCTATATTCATCAACATACTTTTTAAGAAAAGATATAGCGTAATCATTTATAGGAATAATTCTTTCCTTACTTCCTTTTCCTATGACTCTTAGAAAACTGCTTTCCATCATAATCTGTGATAATTTTAAATTGACTAATTCTGAAACTCTAAGACCACAAGCATATAATAATTCTAACATTGCCTTATCTCTAACACCTATTCTATTTATTAAGCTAGGCGCAGAAAGTAATTTGTCAACACTATCTACATCCAAAGTATGAGGTAATGACTTAGTTTTTTTTGGGCTTTCTATATCCTCGGATGGGTTTTTTTTAATAATATTATGAGAAAGTAAATATAGGAAAAATTTTTTTAAAGAGGAAATAAGTCTCATATTACTTCTTGATGAAATTCCTTTAGAAAATCTTATTGAAACAAAAAAATTTATATCAGACTGTTCTACACTTGTTAATAAAATATTATGTTTTTGCAAATATGCTAAAAAACCCTTTATATCATACTCATATGAAATTAAAGTGTTTTTTGATAATCCTTGCTCAGCCCAAATATTATCAAGAAAACTATCTAAATAATCATTGTGTAATGTATTTTTCATGATTCTAATAATATAATAATTGAATTAGAAGCCCATTACAACGAGGAGTTACTATGAATTATGTGTCTTTTTTAAGAAGAATAATGTCTATGTTATATGATTTTATGCTTATATTTGCAGTATTGATGGCTATGTCTATACCTTTTTATGGCTTTGAAGTTGAAGAAAATTTATTACTAAAATTATCATTGCAATTATACTTTTATTCAATTATACAATTTTTCTTCGTTTGGTTTTGGGTAAATGACGGAGGAACCTTAGGAATGAAGACATGGAAAATTAAAATTATTAACAATAATGGTAATAACATTTCATATAAACAAGCATTAATAAGATTTAATGTAGCTATAATTTCATTAATAATTTTTGGGTTAGGTTTTATGATGGCTATATTTAATAAAGAAAAAAAATGCTTGCACGATATTATTTCGAAAACAATTTTAATAAAGTATTAAGTCCATAAAACCTATATATAATATAAAAACTTAAGCCTAGCAAAATAAAAATTGGGAGAAATGATCCTACTACCGGAGGAATATCTAAAATTATAGACAATTTACTTATTGTCTGATTGAATAAAAACAATGTTATACCAACTAACATTCCTATAAATATTCTTTGCCCAAAACTAGCAGAGCGGATGTTTGAATGAACAAAAGGCGTAGTTAATAAAAACATAATTAGACAGGATAATGGTATTGTAAATTTAGACCAATACGCAAGCTCATAATTTTTTGACTCCATTGAATTATCGTTAAGGTACTGAGTATATTTTTTTAATTGCATAATTGTCATTTGTTCAGGCTTTACTACCATAATATCAAATAGATCTAAATCTATAAACTCATCAAAAATAGCACTCTCTTCATTGCTAATTTCAATAATTTCATTTTTGAAGCTTGTAGATGTAATATTTTTTATAATCCATTTGCCATCTTTATAAATACCCTCCTCTGCATAAAGTGATTCCATTAATTGCTGTTTCTCATTAAATCTGTACAGAGATATTTCTTGAACAATTTTATCTGGATATACTTTTGCAATATGTATAAAGCTATCATGACTTTTTATCCATATGCCATCAGTATTTTTCATACTTAATCTTGTAGATTGACTTAGATTTTTTATTTCATTCGCGAGTTGTTGTCCTTTTGGGGCTAAAAATTCTCCTATCAAGAAAGTTAAAATAACAATAAACATTCCTGTTTTGATTGTAATAATAATAATTTGAGAGAATGAAACACCTGACGATTTTGCAGCATTTAATTCATTAGTGCTTGATAACTTACTAAGACCAATCAAGCTACCCATTAAAGTTGCTATAGGTAAAACCTCATAAATATTTTGGGGTGTATTTAATAATACATGTAAAAAAGCTAAAAGAATTGAATATCCGTAACCTATTTTTTTAATTTCATCAATAAAATCTAGCAAAGTTACAACAATTACTAAAAAACTTAAAACAGTAAAAATGTACAATAAAAGTTGTTTAGCAATATATTTGTCTAAAATTTTCATAAATTATGCACTCTATTTATTTTCCAAAAAAACTTTTAAATCGCTATAATTTTTTATATTAAATTTCTTAAAAAAGTACAATGAATAACAAATAATAGCTGCAAATATATGAACCCACCAAGTTCCAACAAAAGAAAATAATAGTGAATCTTGCTGAATAAGATTTACAGAAAAAATTACTAGATTAGAGTATGCAAAATAAACTATTATTGCTAAAAATAAATTTGAATATTTGTTTTGCCTTGGAGCAACATCTCCAAAGATAAAAGCAAATAATATTAATATAATTACGGATATCGGAGCAAACAATCTCCATTGAATTTCTGCATTAGAAAGCGCTCTATTAGAGTCTACCGCTAAATCAAAAATACTTTTCATTCTATAATTTTTAGAAAAATCAGGAGAAGTATTTACAAGTTTAACTTCATGTATATTATATTTCATAACTTGAAAATTTCCTGTACCAGGTGTGCCTGTATATCTCTGTCCATTTTTAAGTACTAGTCTTCTTATGCCTTCATCAAGGAACTCTTCACCCTCTTGAGCTGTTTCTATAGAAATCTTATTATTTTCAGAGCTCTTTATAAATATTTTCTTAGAAATATCATTTTCAACCCTTTCAACAAAAATTATCCAATTTTTATTCTTCATTTGAATAAATTTTCCAGGATTATTTAATCCAATTTCTGATGTAGCTGCAGCTTCAATTTTTGTTCTTTGAATCTCTTCAATTAAATGAGGCGAAGCAAATACATTTAAAAAGAAAATTATTAAAAAAGACGGAATAGATATTATATAAAATAATTTAGTAAATATTTTTTTATAGTTTCCTGATGCTTTTAGTGCATATATTTCACTATCTCTATAAAATTTTGACAACGATATTATTAAACTTATCATTAATGCAAAAGGCAATAATAATATTATTGATTTGGAAGTACTTAAAAATAATAATGAAAAAACCATCTCAATTTCAAATCTACCATCAATAACTAATTCTAATAGTTTTACAAATAATCTTCCAACTATCACTAAAATAAGAACAAGAACAACTGAGCATAATGTTAATAAAAAATCTTTTAATATGTACTTATCAATAATTGTTAATTTTGCAACTATTTTCAAAGTTAAACCTTTACTTCCCTTTTTATTTTTAAAAATAAGTAATTTGATTGTTTTAGCAACTTGGTGTAATTCTTTAGGAATAATTGATATATTTATTTTGCTAATTTTACGTATTATTTTAAGAATACTCGATATATTTATTTCACTAACTTTATGTATTATTTTAGAAATAATAGATATAATTCTTTTATTAAGTTGATATAATTTTATTTTATAGAAAAAGTAAATATCCGACCATTTTTCTTTATTTTTGGTATATTTAGAGTTATTTTTCATAATAAATAATTACAATGGGGCTACAAACTATGCAATACAATTTCACTGACAATATAACATCAAATAGTGCCAAAGGGTCAGCAATATTTGGTGTTTTTACTAGCAATAATTTAAATGGGTTAAATAAAGCACTTAGCACCTCTGAAAAAAATAAAATCTCTGAAATTATAAAAAAATCTTCCTTCGATGGGAAATTAGAGCAATCTTTATGTATATACGATATATCAGGGAGCAAATTTGATAAATTATATATTATTGGTTTGGGTGAAAAAGATAAATACGGAGAAAAAAAATTTTTAAAAGCTGTAAATAATTTTACCAAATTATGTAAAAAAGAAAATCTAAAAAATATAGATATAGACCTAGACTCTTTTTTAACCAATAAAATAAAAATTAATTGGGCTGTAAGGAACATATCTATTTTATTGTGTGGTATAGATTATGAATATAGTGAAACTAAAAATAAAACTAAAAATAAAGATGGCTATGAAATTACCAAATTAACACTTTTATCAAAAAATAAAAATTCCTTAAAAAACTTAAAAACATGTTTTCAACAAGGTGAAGCTATTGCTAATGGTATTAAACTAGCAAAAAATCTTGGTAACTTACCAAGCAATATATGCACTCCTACGTATTTAGCAAAAACTGCATTTAACTTAAGTAAAAAAAATAAGAAATTAAGTATAAAAATTCATGATGAAAAAGAAATGAAATCAATGGGAATGCATTGTTTGCTTTCTGTTGGTAACGGTAGCGAAGAACCTTCAAAATTAATAACTTTAAAATATAATGGCGCTAATAAAAGTGACAAACCTATTGTCTTAGTTGGCAAAGGCATAACATTTGATACTGGCGGCATATCAATTAAACCAAGTAACGCTATGGATGAAATGAAATACGATATGTGTGGTGCAGCTAGTGTTTTAGGGACAATTAAAGCTATAAGCGAACTTAATGTAAAAATTAATGTAATTGGCGTTATTGCTTCTGCGGAAAACATGCCTAGCGGGACTGCAACTAATCCTGGTGATGTTGTAAAAACAATGTCTGGTCAAACAGTTGAAATACTTAATACTGATGCTGAAGGAAGATTGGTTTTATGTGATGCATTAACATATGTAAATAAATTTAAACCAAAATATGTTATTGATATAGCGACCTTGACTGGCGCAGTACTTGTTGCTTTAGGAAAAGTCGCCAGCGGAATTCTGTCAAACGACGATAAACTTACTCAAATGCTAAAAAATAGTTCTAATATAAGTCACGATTATATTTGGGAACTACCGATGTGGGAAGAATATCAGTCTGAACTAGATAGTAATTTTGCCGATATAGCAAATATAGGGAAAAGATATGCAGGCACAATTACTGCAGCATGTTTTTTGTCAAGATTCACTGAAGATTATAGTTGGGCGCATCTAGATATAGCTGGGACAGCATGGAATGATGGATCTAACAAAGGCGGAACAGGTAGACCAGTTTCTTTGTTGACACATTTTATTTTAAATAATGCTAAATCTTTATAAAAATAATCTTGTTTATGTTTTACAATAATACAAGATCATGATTAATAACAAATACAATCCATTAGATATTGAAGAAAAATGGTACAAGAAATGGGAAGAAAGTAAAATTTTTTCTCCTTCTGGTAAAGGTGAGCCATACTGCATAATGATTCCACCTCCAAATGTTACTGGCACACTTCATATGGGTCATGCGTTTCAAGTTACATTAATGGATATTCTCTGTAGATATCACAGAATGCTTGGGTATAAAACTTTATGGCAAGCTGGTACTGATCATGCTGGTATAGCCACCCAAATGGTTGTAGAAAGAAAGTTAACTGCACAAGGAATTTCAAGAAAAGATTTGGGTAGGGAAAAATTCATTGATCAGGTGTGGGACTGGAAAAGCCAGTCTGGCGATATAATAACTAAGCAACTAAGGAGAATGGGGGCATCTTTAGATTGGGAAAGTGAAAGATTTACTTTAGACGAGGGGTTATCTGTAGCTGTAAATAAAGTATTTATAGATTTGTATGAAGAAGGCTTAATTTATAAAGGCAAAAGATTAGTTAATTGGGATCCAGTTTTACAGACAGCGCTTTCAGATTTAGAAGTAATATCATCTGAGGAAAATGGAAAAATTTGGCAAATAAAATATTTTTTAGATAACGAATCAAAAGACTTTTTAACTATTGCAACAACAAGACCAGAAACTCTTCTAGGAGATACTGGAGTTGCTGTTAATCCTAATGATGATAGATATAAATCATATATTGGAAAATACGTAATTGTTCCCATTACTGGAAGAAAAGTTCCAATAGTTGCAGATGAATATGTTGATGCTGAATTTGGTACCGGATGTCTAAAAATTACGCCAGCACATGATTTTAATGATTACGAGTTAGCAAAAAAACATAATTTGAAAATAATAAATATATTTGATACCGCTGCAAGAATTAAGTGTGATTTAAAGGAATATAATAATTTAGATAGATTTTCAGCAAGAAAAAGGATCTTGTCTGAGTTACAGGAATCTAACGCACTTATAAAAACTTCTGACCATAAAATGCTAATACCAAGAGGAGACAGAAGTCATGCAATTATTGAGCCTTTAATGACAGACCAATGGTATGTGAAAATAAAACCATTAGCTGATGAGGCTATAAAATGTGTCAAAGAAAAAGAAATTAAATTTATTCCTGAAAACTGGGAAAAAACATATTTTGATTGGATGAACAATATACAGGATTGGTGTATAAGTAGGCAACTTTGGTGGGGTCATAGAATACCAGCATGGTACGACAATGAAAAAAATATTTATGTAGGCGAAAACGAGCAAGATGTAAGAAAAAAATATGATATTAAAGATGATATTAATTTAAGCCAAGATGAAGATGTTTTAGATACATGGTTTTCATCTTCGTTATGGCCATTCTCAACCCTAGGGTGGCCAAACGAAAATCAGCGAGTTAAAACATTTTACCCAACAAGTGTGCTGATAACTGGTTTTGATATTATATTTTTTTGGGTTGCTAGAATGATTATGATGGGGAAAAAATTTGTTGGAGAGGTGCCATTTAAAGAAATATATTTTCATGGTTTAGTAAGGGACTCATCTGGAAACAAAATGTCAAAATCAAAAGGAAATATAATTGACCCAATAGATTTAATTGATGGTATAAAACTTGAAGATTTAATAAATAAAAGAGCTTCAGATTTAATGCAGCCAGAAATGTCAGAAAAAATAAAAAGAAATACAAAAAAAGAATACCCTGACGGGATAGATTCTTATGGAACAGACTCTTTAAGATTTACATTTGCTTCACTAGCAAGTTACGGGAGAGATATAAATTTTAATCTTAAAAGAGTTGAAGGGTATAGAAATTTTTGCAATAAAATATGGAATGCAGCAAGGTTTGTAAAAATGCAGAGTAATACAAAATTATACGAAGAAGATAAAATTCTTAAAGACGAAGACATATGGATTCGTAAGAAATTAGCAGAAATAATAGATAATACAAATTATAATTACAAAAACTATAGATTTGACTATGCAGCTAAAAATCTTTATAGCTTTATATGGAAAGATTACTGTAGCTGGTATATTGAAATAGCAAAAATAAAATTAAATACAAAAGGCACTTCTGAAAAAGAAAAAAATTCATTAGTAAACAACCTTAGAGAAGTTTTAAAAAATATTTTGCTCTTATTACATCCAATTATGCCTTTTATAACAGAAGAAATATATAATGATATTTATGATGAAAAGAAATTTATACAAGATAGTTCATATCCAGAATCAAAAAATTTCTTAAATGATGCTAATGTAGAAAATATAGACTGGTTGATTGAAGTTGTATCAGCAATAAGAAAAACCCGATCTGAAATTGGCGTTCTACCTAGTAAAGAGATCGAAATTATTGTAACCGGAGAAAATAAAAAAGATAAATTATTTTTTAAAGAATTATCTTCTTACATAAAAGGATTAGCAAAAATATCTAAGATTAATTTCAGTGGTGAAAATGTTGAAAAAAATTACTATACATGTGTTTCTAATAATCTAAAAATTTTAATACCATCGTCTGATTTAATTGATTTAGATATTGAGATATCAAGGCTAAGCAAAGAAAAAGCTAAATACATTAATCAGGCTTTGGGAATTGAGTCAAGGTTATCAAATTCCGATTTTATTAAAAATGCTCCTGGCCACATAGTTGTTGCTGATGAACAAAAGCTAAAAGACCTTAAAATTAAAATTGATAAAATAGATGAGCAGCTAAAAAATTACTCTTAAAAGAATATATTAAAATTTCTTTATGCTATATTCATATTTAATATTCCTTCCATTTTTTCAGCAGTTTCTGACTTGCCAGTTCTACTATCCCCAACCATTGCTACTGTAACTTCAACTTCTGATAACTCGTTTCCTAGACGTTCTCTTTTTTTAATAGCGAATTCCTTAATAGTAACTATAAGTGACTCTGCTAAACGGGCCGGGCCTTCTTGTTCTATTTCCTCTCTATTGTTAAACCCACTGTCTTGTATTTGTTTATCACTATTTTTTTCATATACTCCAGCCATTAATTGACTATATGCAACGCCAATATTCATTTCATCCTTATTTACTAATTTTTCAATATCAGCAATTAAATTTGACTCTGTGTATATGAATTTTTCATATAATTCTTTATGAATAATTTTATCATCATTCTCTTTTAATAAAGGAAATGGATTTGCCCAATAACTTGTTTCTGTTCCGCCTCTTCCTGTCTGCGTACTTCCTGCTGCGCATCTTCGCCCATCATGAAAATGTTTAATTGCTTCTTTTACTGGTTTAGCAATATCTATCATTGTTTCATCAGCTTTCTTAAGTTCATAATTATTTATATATAGCAACATATCTAAATTACTGCCTGTAGAAACTTCGCTTTCTTCTGCTACAGGAACTATTTGTCTAGCATTTGTTCCAAATGATGCATTATATCCAATCTCCCTTCCAACCATTTGCATTTTTGCTTGATCACTAAAACCATCTAGGCATGCAAATGCTCCTGTCTCGGTTCCAAAAAATTTTAATCTAACAACATTATCAGCGTCCTTTTTAAATTCTATCTTTCCCATATCATCAGCTTTAATATATATTTCAGATATATATGGCTCATTAGTTTCTTTATCAAAACCAACTAAATATCTGTTGCAGCCGCAATGCAAAGGAAAATCACCTTTTAAGATTGCTAGAACATTATGTATTGTAAGAATTGGTTTTTTACAATAACCAAAATATCCATATTCTGGTAAATCTGGGACCATTCCAATTAATAAATTATTTTCTTTATCATTAAAAAAACCTAAATCATCTTTAGTAGCTCCTTGATAGCCAAAGAAAAATAATCCATCTGGTTTTTTATTCATAAAGTCTGTATCAACCTTATAAAATGAAAATAAATTTAATAATCCTGGTTCCATTTCTATAGACCCTCTAGATTTATGAATATATGTAATTATGAGCCACTTACCAACTTTTAAGGGAACAGAAACCCAATCTTCTGGTTCAAAATTATCAAGATTTAATGGATTATGATCTAATTCATAAAAAGGATATGCTCTTTTATTTACTGGCGTGTCATAATGTACGCCCGTTTTTATATCTGCGGTAACTGTAAGGCTAGTATGAGCAAGCTTAGAATAATCAGATGGGACGTTACAAAAATGACCAGATATTTCTCCAGCTGTAACATTAGGAGATGCATCTAATCCATGAGATCTTGAAACTCCATGACCTAAACCAACCCTATCAAGTAATTTCCTTCTGGTTAATATAATTAATTCAGACAAATCTTCTGCTTTATCTGATATTTTAGATTTAATCGAATTTTGTGTTTCTGATGCAGTAGTAACAATTTCATTGTGCATACGAACTAAACGTGAAAAACTTTTATTTCTATAATGGTGGTAACATCCATCTAAGAACCTAACTATTGCTCTATCTCTTTCTAATTCATGTCCAGTAGCATCCCTTTCAAAAATTTGTAAAATATCTTTTAAAGATAATTTAGCAATCAATTCCATTTTTTGTTTCGCTTCTTGAGAATGTTTCTCTCCTTTTTTTTCTAGGTCTTCTAGAAATTCTTTTTTATATATTTTTAGGTACCTAGCAAATGCATAACTTTTGAGCAATTGCTCAGACGTTACACAACTATCCTTTATCTCTAATATTGATTCCAAAACTATCTCCCCTATATTAAATAAAATTCATCCATAAATAATATTAAAATTAAATACTTCACCATATATTTTTATGTTAATTACTCTATAATTAATAATTATAGCGACATATGTTAATTATATTAGCAAAATACAAAGGTTTATATTATTGAATTTATGAATCAAATGATAAAAAAAATTTATCCGCCTGAAAAAAATTTTATATATAAGGTAGATAGCTTATATCTAAATCCCTTATTAATTAAGCATTCTAAAGCTTCAAAGCCATTATATTATGCAAATTTTCTAACAAGTTTTGATGGCAGAATAGCTACATTTAACACGAAAAATAAGCTATTATTGACCCCAAATAAAATTAAAAATGATGTAGATTTCTCACTTTTTTGTCAACTTCATGCTCAATCTGACTGCTTAGTAACAAATACACAATACATTAGTGGATTAAACAAGGGGCATTATGGAGACATATTATCAATAAATAACAAAACACTAGAAAAATGGAGATTGAAAAATAATTTACCTGAGCAAAAAATTATTATTTTAAGTAATAGTTTAAATTTTCCAATAAATAAAATTATAGAAAAATATAAAAATCAAATAACTATTTTAACAACATCTAACGAATTTAAAAAAATAAACAAATTTATAGAAAAAAAATATAATATCGTAAAATACAAGGGAAATAATATAACACCAGCAATTTTAAATAATTTTATTTTAAAAAACAAACTAAGAAGTATATATTTTATTGCAGGTCCAAGAATAGTGGAACAAATGATTAGTAAAAATCTTCTAGACAAACTATACTGCAGTGTAAGTATGGGTTTAGTAGGAACAAATTACTACGATAAAATTATACGTGGTGATTACTTAAAAAAATTTACTAATCTAAATCTACAAGAAATGTACATAGGAACAAAAAAAAATAACAAAGAAAAAATACAGACTTTGTATCAAGTATTTAACTTAAAAGGCAAATAAAATGCTTATAGAATTATTATCAAACTACGGTCTTTTCCTATTAAAAACTATTACTGTGGTGATTAGCATACTTTTAATTCTAAACTTTATAATAAATTCTAAAAAAAATAAACATAAAGGGAATTTAGTTATTGAAAATATAAATAGCGAACTTTTATCTTTAGAAGAAAATGTAAAAAAAAGTATTCTTACAAGTTCTGATTTTAAAAAATATTTAAAATTAAGAAAAAAAGGTAAGAAAGTTATAGAAAAAAAATTATATGTTTTAGATTTTCATGGAAATATTAAAGCTTCAGAAATACGATCATTAAGACGAGAAATATCAGCAGTTATTTTATCGTATAAAAAAGGTGATGAAGTTCTTTTACGTTTAGAAAATTCTGGTGGCACAGTTCATGAGCATGGTCTTGCTGCTTCACAACTTAAACGAATTAAAAATAAAAAAATCCCATTGACTATATGTGTCGATAAAGTAGCTGCTAGCGGTGGCTATATGATGGCATGTGTTGGGAATAAAATTCTGGCTTCTCCTTTCGCTATAATTGGATCAATTGGTGTATTAGCGCAAGTTCCAAATTTTAATAAATTATTACAAAACAAGGGCATTGCTTTTGAGCAACATACTGCAGGAAATTATAAGAGAACTGTAACAATGTTTGGTAAAAATACAGACAAAGATAGAAAAAAATTGAATGAGCAGCTAGAGGATATTCACGAACTATTTAAAAATTTTATTAAAAACGAAAGAAAGAGTGTTGACATTGAGAAAGTAGCTACTGGTGAATATTGGTATGGGAAAAATGCTTTAGATTTAAATTTAATAGATGAAATAATTACAAGTGATGAATATATTTTATCAGCAAAAGATAAATTCGATATCATTCGAATTCAATGCAAACCATTAAAAACACTATCAGATAAATTAACCAAACTGTCATCTGGCATTACAAGCAAAGTATTAAATTTATTTATTCAAAAAAATTACGATAATAATATATTTAAATAATACCTTTTTTTATTGTTGATAATATTCCTTTTTTTATAGCATTCGCAATTTCGTGCTGAAATTTCTTAGATCTTAATTTTTTTTCTTCTTTATAGTTAGATAAAAATCCAGTTTCAACTAATATTGATGGTATGTCAGGAGATTTTAAGACAACAAAACCAGCTTGCTCAATATTTTTACTATGTAATACTGACACTTTTTTCAAAGATAATAATATTTCATTCGCGGCTTTAATACTAATTTCTATGGCTGCGCTCTGAGACATATCCAAAATTACCTCAGCAAGAGTATTATCTTTATTATTAATTCTGACGCCACCAATCAAATCTGCTGAATTTTCTTTGTTTGCTAACCATTTTGCAGCCTCAGTAGAAGCTCCGCGTTGTGAAAGAACATAAGCAGAACAACCTTTAGCTTTTTTATTTCTAGCAGCATCAGCATGAATAGAAATAAATAAATCAGATTTATAGACTCTTGCCTTAGAAATTCTTTGCCTCAAAGTTATAAAATTATCTTTAGATCGTATTAATAAAGGTTTTATATTTTTCTGTTTTTTTAATAAGGAATATAATTTTTTTGAAATTGATAAAACAATATCTTTCTCTTTTGTTCCATTTTTTCCAATAGCACCAGGATCTTTTCCACCATGACCTGCATCTATAGCAATAATTAATTTATTACTCTTAAAAATATTTTTTTTATTTTTTTTTACATCTGAAATAAAACTTTTTAAAAAAAATAAATCTATTACAAGCCGATGATCATATTTAGCTTTTGGCAGCAAAGTGAATACTTTATATTTAAATGTATTATGAGAATCAAGTAAAAATGTAAGGTTATTATTGTTATTAGATAACTTTAAATTTTTTATTATATCCTCATCTATTTTAGGATTTTTAAAATCATTATTAATTGTGATATTATTTAATGACATCTTAAAAGTCTTTGAATTTATACTTTTTAAAATATCGTAATTAATTTTCTCAGATGTGTCTAAAACTATACGTAATTTATGTTTTTTATTATTGTAATAAAATCGAATTCTTTTTAATTTATTTAATGATAATGAATATGACGGTAATATTGAAAAATAAAAATTTGCTAATAATATTTTTATAAAATTTCTTTTCGAGATAATTTTTTTAAATAGGAACATTTTTTATACTTTGAATGATCTTCTTTCCTTTCGATGACTTGCCTTCTAATTTAATTTCTCTTTGTTTTTTTTCTATAATATTCAGCTCTATTATAATATCAGATTTTAACATTATTTTTTCATCATTTTCTACCCATTCTATTATTATTAAACTATTTTCTGAAATATAATCTGAGTAATTTAAATAATATTTTTCATGTTTTTTTATTCTATATAAATCAATATGTGTTATGTCAATTTTATTATATTTATATTCTTCTACTAAGCTGAATGTAGGGCTTTTTACTTTCTCATTTTTTTTATATAATCTTATTAAGCTTCTTACAAAAACAGTTTTTCCAGACCCTAGTTCTCCCTTTATTCCTATAACTATCGGAAGTTCTATAGCTCGATTTAATGCTTTTGCTATTATTTCTGTTTCTTTTTCTGATTTTATTCTAAATACCATATATATTATTTTAACCCTATTTTGTCCATTTTTTTAATATAATCATATTTGCATCATTTCTTAGCTAAGAATAGAATGTAATAGATTATAATATTTTTTACGAGGAGTAAAAATAATGAATCCTTTGAAATCAATACCCATGACTGTAGCTTTAGGTTTTGTTCTAGCAATAATAATCAGCTTATCTTATGGAGATGGTGATCCTGCATTTAATATTTACTCATTAATGACATGGCTACATGTTTTCTTTGGTGTAATCTGGATTGGCTTACTTTATTACTTTAATTTTGTTCAGGTTCCTGGAGTAGTAGAGGCTTTAGCAGATAAAGGTGGCCCTGGTCCGTCAGCAATAAATAAATATATTGCGCCAAACGCTTTATTTTATTTTAGATGGGGAGCGCTATTAACTTGGTTAACTGGGGTAGTTACATTACATGTCAGTGGGATTGGAGTTCATGATGCTTTTTCACTTCAAACGGGTGCTGAGGTTATTGGAATTGGCGCATGGCTTGGAACAATTATGTTATTTAATGTTTGGGGTTTAATTTGGCCCAATCAAAAAAGAATTCTAGGTATGGTTGAGGCTACAGACGCTAAAATTGCTAAAGGTAAAGTTATTGCGTTAATGGCATCTAGAACAAATACTTTGTTATCTATTCCTATGTTAATGTGTATGAGTAGTCATATGCATGGATTACCTCTATAACATTGAATTTATTTAAGTTTCGCAGTAATATAGAAATAATATTCGGCAGCATTAGCTGCCGTTTTTATTTGAGATTTTAAATATGAATTATTTAATGAAAAATTATAACCCTCTTTCGATATCATTTGATAATGGAAAAGGATGTTATTTATATACAAAAAATGGTGCTAAATATTTAGACGCTATCTCTGGTATAGGAGTTTGCGGTCTTGGTCATTGTAATAGTGAAATATCTAAAACAATTAATAGACAATCTCAAAAGCTTATACATGTATCAAATTTATTTAATATCAAAAATCAGGAATTACTTGCAAAAAAACTTTGCAAAATATCAAAAATGAGTTCAGCCTTTTTCTGTAATTCAGGATCTGAAGCAAATGAAACAGCAATAAAATTAGTAAGGTTGCATGCTAATAATAAGAATTTAAAAAATTCTAAGATTATTGTTTTTGACAAAGCATGGCATGGAAGAACTATAGCGACTCTAAGCGCTACAGGAAGTTCTAATGCTCAAAAAGGATTTAAACCATTGCTAAGTGGGTTTATTAGATGCAAATTTAATGATATTGATTCAGTAAAAAAAGCTATAAGTAAAAATAATATTGCTGCCATAATGCTAGAAACTATTCAGGGCGAAGGTGGAATTAGAATTGCATCAGATAATTTTTTAAAAGAAATAAGAAAAATTACTGAAAAAAAAGATATTTTATTAATAATTGATGAAGTGCAAACAGGAATGGGAAGAACTGGAAAGTGGTTCTCATATCAGCATTCAAATATAAAACCAGACATAATTACATTAGCAAAAGGCCTTGGTAATGGTGTGCCAATTGGTGTATGCCTAGGAAATAATAAAGTTAGCAAATTATTTGTGCCTGGTTCACATGGAAGTACTTTTGGTGGTAATCCTTTTGTTTGTGCTGTAGCCTCAAAGGTTATTGATATTATTAATGAAGAAAATTTGTGTAAGCAATCTAAAATTATGGGGGATTATTTAATATCAGATTTAAAAGAAAGAACTAAAAATCTAGATATAATAAATGAAATAAGAGGCAAAGGACTAATGATTGGTATAGAGATTTATAAAAAAAATACTAATATTGTAAAAGATTGTCTTAACAATGGTTTAATAATAAATCTTACTTCTGAAAATGTAATAAGATTGCTTCCCCCTTTAATAATCAAAAAAAATCATGCTAATTTTATATCTAAAACATTGTCAAAAATATTAAAAGGATATTCTAATGAAAAATAATAATTTTCTTACACTATTAGATATATCAAAAATGGATTTAAAGAATCTTATTTTAAGAGCGATTGAACTAAAAAAAATGATAAAACAAGGTGTTGTTTATACACCTCTACAAAATAAAACACTTGCGCTTATTTTTGATAAATCTTCAACAAGAACAAGAGTTTCTTTTGAGGTTGGCATGAGTCATTTTGGAGGTAATACTTTATTTTTATCGCATAGGGATACTCAGTTAGGAAGAGGAGAACCTATCGAAGATACTGCTAAAGTTATCTCTAGTATGGTTGACTGTATAGTCATTAGAACACATGAACATAATGATGTTTTAAAATTTTGCTCAAAATCTTCTGTTCCAGTTATAAATGGGCTAACTGAACTTGTTCACCCATGTCAATTACTTGCAGATATGATGACATTTATAGAATTAAAAGGTGATATTAAAGGGAAAAAAGTTGCTTGGATAGGTGACTCTAATAATATGTGTAATTCATATATAAATGCCTCAAAACAATTTGATTTCAATTTATCTATTGCAACTCCAAAAAATTTTAAGCCATCGCTTTATAATGAAAAAGACAATATTTTATTAACTGACGATCCTGAAATAGCAGTAAAAAATGCCGACCTAATAGTTACAGATGTTTGGGTTAGTATGGGTCAAGAAGAAGAAGAAGAAGAAAGGAAAAAAATATTCAAACCTTTACAAGTAAACAATGCAATTATGAATTTAGCAAACAAAGATGCAATATTTATGCATTGTATGCCGGCACACAGAGATGAAGAAGTTACATCAGATGTTTTAGATAGTAAGTTTAGTGTTATTTGGCAAGAAGCAGAAAATAGACTTCATGCGCAAAAGGCTTTACTTGAATATCTTTTAGTAAAAAATAATTAAGTTTCATTAAGTTCAGAACGCACCTGCTCTACTGAAGTATGTCTAATATCTTTTCCCTTTATTAGGTAAATAGTGTGCTGTGCAATATTTTTTGCATGGTCGCCTATTCTTTCTATACTTCTTGCGCAATTAGATATGTCTAAAAAATTTTTTACTGCTTTATTATCTTCAATTTTAACAATAAAAGTAATTAATTGTCTCATGCAAACCTCTAATTCCAAATCTACTTCTTTGTCACCTTCAATAACTTTTAACGCCTGATCTACAGACTTTCTAGCATATGCATCAATAGCACCATGAAGAAGCAATGATGTGATATTACCTAAATGCTCTAATGTTTTTAAAAAAACTGGATCAATGTTTTCATAATTTAGCTTCAAAGATAATCTTGCAATTTTTTCAGCCTCATCACCTACCCTTTCAAGGTCAGTTATAATCCTCAAAACCACAATAATATTTCTTAGATCTGAAGCAACTGGTGTTTGTAACGCAAGAATAGTATTGCATTTTTCATCAATCTGGATCTCTAATGAATTTGCTAAGAAATCATTTGTAGCGACTTTATGTGATAACTCACTATCAGCTTTAATTAATCCAGATAATGCGTCTAAATATGACGACTCAACTACTCCAGCCATTTCTAAAGTTTTTGACTGAATTTCGGATATTGACTCATCATAGGAGCTCAAGATATGACTAGTATTTATTTGATCTTCTTTCATATTTTTCTATTAGGTAATTATTAGGATGCAATAAAAATGTAACGCTGTAATAAAAATGTAACAATTGAATGTTTAAATATACATATTAATATTTATGATAATTTTATATTACCCTATAATGATAAAAAATCAATATGATCAGAGACTTCTTCTGTAAAAAAACCAGAAAACTTAATAAATGAATATATCAACAATATTAATATTTTTAAGCTTACTTGGGATATCTGCATACTATGCTGGTCTTAAAAAATCTATAACATTACGAAAAAAAAGTTTCTTACATTCAACACCAATTTACCATGGTGCTCTTTTAGCAGTAAATTCATCGCTTACATCTATTTTATTTTTAATTATTTGGATAATTTTAGAAAAAACTTTTCTTTTAGAGTTATCTTCTTTTAGAAATTATTTATTTACCATTTCGATAATTATATTTTTATTAACTGCTTTTGTTACTTTTATTAAAATTAAACATAATTTCAAGGCAAGAGACCACCTAGAAAAAATTATAGAATATTTTTTATTATGCTGCTCTTCGATAGCTATACTAATTACAATAGGAATATTTCTATCTGTTATTTTTGAATCAAGTAGATTTTTTGAATCAATATCCATTACTGAATTTTTATTTGGTACGCATTGGAGTCCTCAGATACCAATTAGAGAAGATCAAGTAGGCTCATCAGGGGCATTTGGCGCTATACCATTATTTACAGGAACTTTTTTAATCGCTTTTATTGCTATGTGCGTAGCTGGACCAATAGGTTTAATGTCAGCTATTTACTTATCAGAATATGCGTCAAAAAAAAATAGAGCCATTATTAAACCTATAACTGAAATTCTTGCTGGTATACCTACAGTAGTTTATGGTTTTTTTGCTGTTGTTGTTGTAGCACCATTTGTTAGAGATACTGGTGAATATCTTGGTTTAGATATAGCTTCAGAAAGTGCTTTAGCTGCAGGATTAGTTATGGGTATAATGATCATTCCTTTTGTATCCTCTATTTCAGATGATGTTATTAATGCTGTTCCACAAAATTTAAAAAATGGTTCTCTTGGGATAGGCGCAACTAAATCAGAAACAATATTAAAAGTTATAGTCCCAGCTGCTCTTCCAGGAATAATAGGTGGTTTATTATTAGCAGTATCAAGAGCTATTGGAGAAACAATGATTGTAGTTATGGCTGCTGGCATGTCTGCAAATTTAACAGCAAATCCGTTTGAGGCAGTAACAACTGTAACAGTTCAAATAGTGGTTTTACTAGTAGGAGATCAAGAATTTGATAGTCCTAAAACCTTAGCTGCCTTTGCTCTAGGTTTAGTATTATTTTTTGTGACTTTAATATTAAATTATATGGCTTTATACGTAGTCAGAAAATATAGAGAACAATATGAATAATTTAAAATCCCGGCTTGCAAAAGAAAAAAGATTTGAGCTATATGGTTTTATATCAGTTTTTTTAGCCTTATCTTTGTTATCTTTATTATTTATTAGTATTTTTTCTCAAGGATATACAGCTTTTGAGGAAACAAGGATTCAGCTAAAAATAAATTTTGAACAAGATATTCTTGATCCTGGGCATACAAAAGATTGGAGCGTTATTAAAAAATCTAATTTTAATTTACTTGTAAAAAATTCATTATCTGAAATTTTTCCAGATACTACCAAAAGAAAGCAAAAGAAAAAATTATTTAAATTGATTAGTAGCTCTGCGGAGTACCAATTAAGAAATGAAGTTAAAAATAATTTAAATATTATAGGCACAAGTAAGAAACTATGGGTCCTGGCTGACGATGACGTAGATATGTTAATTAAAGGACATATAAAAAGAAATTTACCTGAAGATGAAAGAAGAATTGATAATAAGGAACTAGAATGGATTGTTACACTAGAATCAAAAAAATATATTGACAAATTTTTTAATAAAACACTTTTTACAAACGGAGACTCTGCTGAACCAGAACAATCTGGAGTACTTGGCGCCCTTATTGGATCTTTATTTGCTTTAACCATTACACTAGCATTGTCTTTTCCAATTGGTGTAGCAACAGCAGTCTATTTAGAAGAGTTTGCATCAAAAAATAATAAATTTATTGATTTTATTGAAGTAAATATTAATAACTTAGCTGCTGTGCCATCAATAATATTTGGATTATTAGGCCTAGCTATATTTTTAAATTTTTTTGGTATGCCAAGATCTGCGCCACTTGTAGGTGGGATGGTTTTAGCCGTAATGACACTACCAAGAATAATTATTCCTAGTAGAGCCGCTTTAAAATCTGTTCCACCATCTATAAAGGAAGGAGCGCTAGGTGTTGGAGCTTCTAATGTCCAAGCTGTCTTTCATCATGTTGTGCCAGTTGCGTTGCCAGGCATGCTAACTGGAACAATTATAGGAATGGCACAAGCATTAGGCGAAAGTGCTCCACTTTTAATTATTGGAATGGTTGCTTTTATAGTTGATATACCACAATCAATGACTGATCCATCTACAGCTTTACCGATTCAAATATATCTATGGGCAGATACACCAGAAAGAGGTTTTGTAGAAAGAACCTCAGCAGCTATAATGGTTCTATTATTATTTTTAATAGTAATGAATAGTTTAGCTGTTTACTTAAGAAAAAAATTCGAGAAGGATATTAACTAATGAGCAATAAAAAAGACTCTATTACCAATGATGATAACTTTAAAAATTTTACATCTTCTACAGTAGGAGATATCCATGTTGAAGATCCAAGAATTATCGCAAAAAATATTAATGTTTATTACGGAGAAAAAATTGCAATAAATAATGTAAGTATTGATATTGGTAAAAACGAAGTTTTAGCAATGATTGGTCCTTCTGGTTGTGGTAAATCAACTTTTTTAAGATGCTTAAATAGAATGAACGATACTATCGACTCATGTAAAGTTGAAGGAGAACTCTATCTTGATAATAAAAATATTTATAATAAAAAAACTGATGTTGTAACTCTGAGAGCAAAGGTTGGAATGGTTTTTCAAAAACCAAACCCATTTCCTAAATCTATATATGAAAATGTAGCATATGGTCCTAAAATCCACGGAATGGCAAAAAATAAAATTGAACTTGATGAAATAGTTGTTAATAGTCTTGAAAGAGCGGGTCTTTTTGAAGAAGTAAAAGATAGACTAGATTCACCAGGTACAAGTTTGTCAGGTGGTCAGCAGCAGCGATTATGTATTGCGAGGACGATAGCTGTTAGCCCAGAAGTAATTTTAATGGATGAACCATGTTCAGCGCTAGATCCAATAGCAACAGCAAAAGTTGAAGAGCTAATTTACGAACTAAAGGAAAACTTTACAATTGTAATAGTAACTCATGCTATGCAACAAGCGGCTAGAGTTTCTCAAAGAACAGCCTACTTTCACTTAGGTAGTTTAGTTGAGGTTGGTACAACTGAAAAAATATTTACTACTCCACAAGATAAACTTACTGAATCATACATTACCGGAAGATTCGGATAAATTCAGTGTAAATAATGATTTTGGAAATATACAAGAAAATTTACTACCTTCTCCGATAGAGCTATTGATTATTAATTTACCATCATGCCTATTCATAATGTGTTTAACTATAGATAAACCTAAGCCTGTACCACCCTGCTCTCTTGAGCGCCCTTTATCCACCCTATAAAATCTTTCTGTAAGCCTGCCTACAGAATCCTTCGGAATTCCAACACCGTAATCTTGTACCGATAAAATTGTTTCTTTTTTATCGTTAACCATATAATTAATTTCTATCAATACTCCATTTCCAGAATACATAATTGCATTTGACAGCAAATTTAAAAAAACACTATAAATTTCTTCGTATGAACCTCGAATATATACATCAGAATCATTTAATACAGAAATTTTATTATTATTTTTTTCAACATCACTTTTAGTAGCTAATAATAGTTCATTAATTAAATTTTTAAGATTAATAGGTGAAAAATTTTTCTCAGGAATACTTGTGGCTTGTAATTGTGTTAATTTTAATAAATCACTAATCATAACATCCATCCTTTTCGCTTGTTTTAACATTTGAAAAATAATGTTGTCATCAATATTCTTTTTATCTAACGTGTTTATGGATTCTAAGTACCCAAATATAACAGTTAACGGTGTTTTTAATTCATGTGAAACATTCGCAATAAAATCTCTTCTCATTTTATCTAAATGATCAGCTTCAGAAACATCCCTAAATGTTAATAAATACTTATCTTCGCCATAAGGAACAATAAAAGATTGTAAGGTAATGTCATATTTTAAAGGTGATATAAATTTAACAAATGAAATCCTTTTATTGCTATTAATAAATTTAGTAAAATTAGGGTTTCTTATAAGATGTAAAATAGGCCTTCCTATATCATTATCTTTAAGTGAAAACATATTTGTGGCGGATTTATTAAACCACTCTGTAATAAAGTTATTATCGATTACAATAACAGCATCTGGCATTGATGCACTTAGTTCTTTAAATCTTTTTTCAAGCGCATTAAATTTTTTCTTCACAATTAAAAATTTTTCATATTCCATATCTATCTTGGAAGCCAAATACTGATATTTAGAATTATATTTAATTGACTTTTTATACTTATGATTAAAAACCCATCTTTCTAAAATATGTTGAGAATATAATAAATATAATATGAAAATAAATAAAAAAAATACTAAACTATATAGAATTTTATCTGTTAAAAAACCAATAATTAGTGACGCTGAAATGAATAAAAAGAAATTTATTAAATCAGTTGCTATTGAATAATTATTAATTTTATTATTCTGATTACTCATATAATTTATTATATATAAAAAATAACATTATTTGTTATATAATTTTATTTTGAGTATCTATAACCAGAGCCCCTTACAGTTTCTATATATCTAGATGAATCTGACTTAAATGATTGCCTTAACCTTAATATATGAACATCAACAGTCCTTTCTTCAACATAAATATTTCTTCCCCATACTAAATCTAGTAATTGCGCTCTACTATAAACCCTTTCTGGATGAGTCATAAAAAAATGAAGTAACTTAAATTCTGTAGGACCTAAATTAATATTTTTATCGCCATCTTTAATTTTGTGAGTCATTGGGTCAAGAGTTACATTTCCATAATTAACTACTTCCGTGTCTGCTTCAGGAGCAGATCTTCTTAATAATGCTTTTATTCTTGCTACTAATTCTTTTGGTGAAAATGGTTTTGTTATGTAATCATCTGCCCCTGACTCTAAGCCTAAAACTTTATCTGACTCTTCAGATTTAGCGGTTAACATAATAATTGGTAGAATTTTTGTTTCACTTGAAGATCTTAATGCTCTTGATATATCAATACCTGCTTTGCCTGGTAGCATCCAATCTAATAAAATTAGATCAATTTTGTGTTTTTTTATCAAATCTAGTGCTGATTCACTATCGCTAGCCTCAAGTGTATTAAAACCACTATTTTTGAGAGTAAAAGAAAGCATTTCTCTAACTGCTAGATCATCTTCAACTATCAAAATTTTTGCTGCCATTATATATAGCCTTTTACAATTATCTGATTTAGTATCATATTTAAACATATAAATATTAACAAAATATTACAATATTAGAAATAATAGGGGGTTAAATGGAGACGTTAATAAATTTATTTGAAACTCTTGGCAGCTATGCTTGGGGTCCTTACATGCTTGCTTTAATAGCTTTTACAGGCCTATACCTAATAATTGGTTTAAAATTTTTACCAATTATTAAAATTCCCTATGCGTTTAAATTATTAAAAACTAAGTCTGATGATAAAGAAAAGGGGGAAATCTCTCCACGTTCAGCTCTAGCAACAGCAATGTCTGCAACAGTCGGAACTGGTAATATTGCTGGTGTAGCTACAGCAATTGCTATAGGTGGTCCTGGTGCAATTTTTTGGATGTGGGTAATGGGTTTTGTGGGAATGGCTACAAAATATGGTGAAGCTGTTCTTGCTGTAAAATTTCGAGAAACAGACGAAAATGGATCTTATGTTGGTGGCCCAATGTATTATATAAAAAATGGTCTCGGAGAAAAATGGAAATGGCTAGGATTCTTATTTGCATTATTTGGAACCATTGCTGCTTTTGGAATTGGAAATATGGTGCAATCAAATACTGTTGCAAATCAACTTCAAAACACATTAGGGGTAGACCCTTTAATTGCAGGAATAGTAATTGCTTCTGCAGCTGGGTTAGTAATTATTGGTGGAGTAAAAAGAATAGGTACATTTGCTACGGCTTTAGTTCCAACAATGGCATTAATATATTTAATATCTGCAATAACTATAGTATTAATGAATATACATTTAGTGCCACAAGCATTTAGTACAATATTTGATCATGCGTTTAATGGAACTGCTGCAACTGGCGGATTCGCTGGCGCGACAGTTTTAATGGCAATTCGATTTGGAATAGCAAGAGGAGTATTTTCTAATGAAGCAGGGCTAGGTAGCGCCCCTATTGCTCACGCTGCTGCTAAGACTAATAGTCCTGTCAAACAAGGAACAATAGCAATGCTTGGTACTTTTTTTGATACTATAATTATTTGTTCATTAACTGCATTGGTAATTATCATAAGTGGTCAATGGGTTAGTGGTGATAATGGAGCTGTTCTTACATCAAACGCTTTTGTGTTTGGGTTGCCAGTCATTGGCGAAACAATCGTTACGATTTGTCTAATTCTTTTTGCTTTTACTACTATATTAGGTTGGAGTTACTACGGAGAAAGATGTTCAGCATATATATTTGGGGCAAAAGCTATAATGCCATATAGGGTATTATGGTTACTATCAATAGTATTAGGTGCCTACGCGTTAAAGCTTGGGGGATCAACAGCAGATAGTGTTAATCTAATTTGGCTAATTGCTGATGTAATGAATGGATTCATGGCTATTCCAAACTTAATTGCTCTAATATTATTAAGTCCTGTAATATTTAAATTATCCAAGGAATATTTTTTAAGGAAATAGTAAGTGAATAAAGCTAGTATAAAAAAAATCGCAGCAAACGATGTTGCGATTGCTATCAAGGAAGATTTAGGTTCAGGTGATATTACAACTAAGCTCTTAGGTAATGAAAAAAATAAACTAACCACTGCAATAGTAAAAACAAACGAAAATGGTATTTTATGTGGTCAGTTATGGTTTGATAATTCATTTAAACACGTGCAAAAATTATATGGTGGTTCATTAAAAATAAAATGGAATAAAAAAGACGGGGATAAAATAAAAAAAAATGAAATCATTTGCAAGATTGTTGCTCCACTAAAAATAATACTAATTGGTGAAAGAACAGCATTAAACTTTATACAATTTTTGAGCGGGATATCTAGTAAAGTTAATTTGTACGTTCGAAAAATAAAAAATAGAAAAACAAAAATTTTAGATACAAGAAAAACAATTCCTGGATTAAGATTTTCTCAAAAATATGCTGTTAAATGTGGTGGTGCAAAAAACCATAGACATGGTTTATATGATCAAGTATTAATAAAAGAGAATCACATTACTAAAAAGACACCCATACTAGAGAATTTCTTAGATCATATAAAGAGGCGAATAAGCTTTAGAAAAATTTCTATTGAAGTAGAGAATATAGAGGAGTTAAAAAAAGTTGTAAAGTATATGCCAAAAAATATTTTATTAGATAATTTTTCAATACTTAACATTAAAAAAGCTAGAAAAATTGTAAATAATACGGTTACTACTATAGAGATTTCTGGTGGAATAAATTTACAGAACGTAGATAAATATATTTCCTGTAATATTGATTTTATATCAATTGGAGATTTAACAAAAAATATTAAATCTATAGACTTTTCGCTTATCGTTCTTAAATAATAAACTTGACAAGTATACTAATTTAATTAAAAATTATAGTGCCGGAACAAGAACATAATATTTGTACTAACGTAGGCATCATTGAATATATATTCAGAGAATTATTATGATGCTCGTAAAATTATTTTTGTATATAGTTTTATTACTAAATTTCTCTATTGCATTTAGCAAAGATATTCCCCGCATATATATTTCACCAAACCCTAGCAAAATTAATTTTGATCTTCATGCTGGAAATGCTGAATTAATTAAATTAAAGAAAAACCTACATCCGTCTCTTAGCAATATATTAAAAAATTACTCTAATTTATCTCTAAGCAAAAGTGGAGGCGTTGCAAGTCAAAATCAATTACGATTAAGAGGTGGTGAGGCAAATCATGTATTAGTTTTAATAGATGGAATGGAAGTTAATGACCCAACATCTGGCTCAGAATATGACTTCTCGCATTTATATTCCTTTAACATAAAAGAATTAGAAATACTAAGAGGCGCATATAGTAATGTTCACGGGCCTGATGCTATAAGTGGAGTAATTAATATTAAGACTAAAAATGATAATGCTATGAATCTCACAGTTGGTAGTAACAATACCAATATAAAGAATTATTCTTTTTCTGATGAAACTAATAATTTTCAATATGGGGTAGACATAAATTTTTTAGAATCAAGCGGTGTAGATACATCGGGGTCATCCGGGGATAGAAATAGATATGAGAATGACAATGCCAGAATAAATATTAAATCAATAAATCATAACTTATCTATCATGTATTTTGATATTTTTAGACAAAGTGACAGAGATGCAGCAGGCAATCTATCAGATAATCAATTAGCTACAACAGACATAAATCAAATATACTCTCAATACACATACGAAGATAAATATGATGGTAATATTTATTCAAAATACGGGATCCAATACTCTGGAAATAAAAATTTAGACTTTAGTCCGTCAACAGGAATATGGGAAACTTTAACCCAATCAGAGAAATTAAAAATATTTTCAAACACATCTATAGAATTAAAAGAGATTATAAAATCAAAATACAGCCCTAAACTTACTTTAGGATTTGAATATAAAAAAATTAATTTCAAACAACTTGTGTTAGATAAAACTTATGGCAATGGAAATCAAATACAAAGCGAACATAGCAAATCAATTAGTGCTGAATTATTATATCCAATTAATAATGTTCAGTTAGAAATTGGATTAAGAAGAACTATTAATCAAAAATTTTTAAACGATGATTCACACAGATTTGGTATTACATACAAAATTAAAAATGGAAAACTTTTTTTTAACCATTCAACTGCAATAAAAAATCCTACATTTACTGAAAGATTTGGGTACTATACTGGGAATTTTAATGGAAATGAAAATTTAAATCCAGAAAGTATAAGGCAGTATGAGATAGGTTTTTCCAAGCTTCTATTTAATAAAAAACTTAAAATAAGTCAAACCTATTATAATATGAAACTTAAAAATGAAATCAACGGTTACGCAGATAATGGTAATGGTGGAAAAACTGCTTTAAATATGGAAAGCAATAGCTACAGAAAAGGATTAGAATCAAAAATTATCTATAATTTTAATAATGATTCAAGCATGTCATTGTCTCATGATTATATTGATTCAACGCAATTTAATGCAATTAAAAATATTCAAGAAATTGAAGTTAGAAGACCTAAAAATTTAGTCAATTTTAATTATAATACTTTAATAGCTAATGATATTAATTTTGGTATGTATTTTTTATATTCATCGAAAATTAAAGATACTGATTTTACACAATGGCCAAATAAAACGGTATATTTAAATAATTATATTTTATGTAATTCTTCATTCAATTTTATTCTTGATAGTAAAAATAAAATATCAATTTTATTAAACAACATATTTAATAGGAAATACAGCGAGGTCTATGGTTATAATACCCCAGGATTCGAAGTGTCCATTAATTATAATAAAAAATATTAATAATTTAATTTCTCGGGATCTTTAATATTACACTATCAATGGAGTCATTAATTTCTATAAGCTCAATTTTACTAGGATCTATTATTATTTGGTTTTTTTCACTAGATAAAGTAATACTAATTTTATTATCTTTATCTACACTTATTTTACCTAAATTCGTATTATTATTTCCTTTTAAAAGAATTGTTTGAGCAGCTATTGTGCTTGCAGTAATCTTATATTCTCCTAACATTCCTGTTTTAATTGCTGAATTATATATTAGGGCTGCAGCCATAATTAATACTACAAATTTAAGTGTTCCGACTTGCTTTTCTAATTTTTCATAATCTTCATTATTATTCATATTTACCTCTTAATTATCCTTAGAGTATCATCTAAATAAAAAGTGATACATTTAATCATATTTTTAACTAATTAATATTTTTTTTAAGTCTTTATATTTTTCAAAAGTTTTTTCTACTATGTCATCAGGCAATTCTGGGGCTGGCATTGTATCACTCCATGATATGCTTTTCACGTAGTCTCTTATAAATTGCTTATCTAAACTTAACGGACTTATTCCTTCTTCATAAGATTTAGATAACCAAAATCTAGATGAATCAGGTGTTAATAATTCATCCATTAAGACTAATTTTCCAGTATCTTCTAGCCCAAATTCAAATTTAGTATCAGCTAGTATAATATCTTTATTTGATAAAAAATCTTCAGCTTCTCTAAATATTTTTACACTAACATCTTTAACAGCTTTTGATATCTTGTCACCAATTAATTTTTTCATTTCAGTAAAATTTATATTAATATCATGATTGCCAATTTCAGCTTTTGTTGATGGTGTAAATATTATATTTGGTAATTTAGATGCCATTTTCATATCTTTTGGAAGCTCTATGTCACAAATAGAGCCTTTTGATAGATAATCAGAATAACCTGAGCCAATTAAATAACTTCTTACTATTGATTCTATTGGCAAGGCTTTCAATTTTTTTACTATTACAGAGCGACCTTCTATTTGCTCGTATTCATCGTCAGATATTTTTAAATCTTGAATATTAATATTGCTTAAATGATTTTCTACTAAACCTTCAAATTTTTTGAACCAAAAATTTGAGACCTTGTTTAAGATTATGCCTTTCTCAGGTATAGGTGTTGGCAAAACAACATCAAAAACTGATACTCTATCAGTTGATATTATAAGTATATTATTTTCGTCAACTTCATATATATCTCTAACTTTACCTTGGTAAATTTTCTTAAGACTCTTAATGTTTGATGTATGTAAAATATTTTTCATAAATTTTATAATATCTAAATATTCGTATATTATTGTGATTCTATAGATAGCTTATGATTTATATATTATAATATCATATTTACGACTAGGGGTAACTGACATGGCCGAAAGCAAAAATCCAATTATAGGTGTTGTAATGGGCAGTGATAGTGATTGGCCAATAATGAAACTAACTACAGAAGTATTAGAAGAATTTGGCATCAAATATGAATCAAAAGTTGTATCAGCACATAGAACGCCAGACATAATGTACGAATATGCAGAAAGTGCTAAAAAAAGAGGAATCAAATGCATTATTGCAGGTGCTGGTGGTGCTGCGCATCTGCCTGGAATGCTAGCAGCTAAAACAGAATTGCCAATATTAGGTGTCCCAATTCCAACCAAACATTTAAAAGGAAACGATTCACTTCTCTCAATTGTTCAAATGCCAAAAGGTGTGCCAGTCGCAACGTTTGCAATAGGAGAAGCTGGTGCTTCAAATGCAGCATTGTTTGCAGTATCAATTTTAGCGAGCAACGACAAATCATTAGAAAAGAAACTTACAGAATTTAGAAAAACACAGAAAAATAAAGTAATTGAAGCAAAATTAGACTAAATTAAATGAGTAATAAAAAAAAATTAATTGCCATGCTAGGTGGAGGCCAATTAGGTCTTATGTTTACTGAAAAAGCACAATCAATGGGGGAAAAGATTTTAGTGCTTGATCCAGATAAAAATTGCCCAGCTGGAAAAATTGCAAATAAATTCATTAATGCAGAATATACAGACAAAAATGCATTACAAAGTATTATGAATGAGTGTGATGTCTGCACAACAGAATTTGAAAATATACCATACAAAACTCTAAAAACTTTAGAAAATAAAATTGAAGTTTACCCATCTTCACAATCTTTAAAAATTACACAAAATAGATCTCTTGAGAAAAAATTCTTAAAAAGTGCGAATATTCCAACAACTAAATATTATGAAATAAATTCTAGTGAAGATTTAAATTTATTAAATCATATTAATGATTGGCCATATATTTTAAAAACTAGTGCTTTTGGTTACGATGGTAAAGGTCAATCTGTAATTAATAACTTTAATGATCTTGTTATCGCTTATAATGATGCAGGTGTTACAAATTATGTTTTAGAAAAAAAAGTAAAGTTATATAAAGAAGTTTCTCAAGTGGCTGCATGTTATAAAAATAAAATTATATTTCTTCCGATAAGCGAGAATATACATATTAATAATATTTTACATAAATCATTAGTGCCAGCAAAAATTACTTTGGACTCTGAAAACGTAATTAGAGATATATCAAAAAAAATTATACATAGCCTTAATTATGAAGGAATTATTTGTATAGAATTTTTTATTGATAACGATAATAATATATTAGTTAATGAGATAGCTCCCAGAACTCATAATAGTGGCCATTATTCTATTGAAGGGTGCGATATATCACAATTTGAACATCAAGTGAAAATTTTAACTAAACAGGAGCCTAAATGCTCTTCTCTTAAAAGTTCTACAGTTATGATAAATTTACTAGGAGATCTCTGGTTAAATAGCACTCCTAATTTTATTCCTACTGATAAAGAAAATATATTTTTACACCTATATAATAAAGATATAGCAAAGCCTGGTAGAAAAATGGGCCATATTACTGTTATTGATAAATCTATTACTTCCGCAGAAAAAATTGCTGATAAATTATTTAATAGTTTAATTTAATATAATGAAACTTTATAAATCATTAAATATTTCATATTTTAATAACAAACATAAAGTTTCAATAATTCAGTCTCTTTTTAGAGAACTTCTCAATAAAGAGATTCTCGTTAAAATAAAGTATTCATGTCTAAATTATAAGGACGCATTATCTGTAACAGGTGCAGCAAAAATTATTCTTACTAGCAATTTAACAGCAGGCCTAGACTTTTCAGGTACAGTAATAGAAAGTAATTCAAAAAAATTCTCTAAAGGCGATAAAGTTCTAGCAACAGGGTCAGGTTTGGGAGAAAATATAAACGGTGGTTTTTCAGAATATATTTATATTAATGAAGATTGCCTTATCCATGTTCCTGAAAAATTAAATTTACTAAGCGCTATGCAAATTGGTACTGCTGGATTTACAGCGGCTATTGCTATTGAAAAAATTCTATTAAATAAACAAAAAGTTGATAATGGACCTATATTAGTTACTGGAGCTACAGGTGGTGTTGGAAGCTTAGCAATTGATATGATGAATAACTTAGGATTTTACGTTATTGCATATACTCGAAAAAAAAATATGAACGTATATTTAAAAAGTATCGGCGCTAAAGATATAATAAATAAAGAGCCTGAAATTAACAAAAAAAAATTAAATAGTAAAATTTTTGCTGGCGGTATTGATAATGTAGGTGGCAACATTCTCAGTTGGTTAATAAAAAGTACAAAAGATAATGGCAACATTGTTTCTATAGGTATGGCTTTAAGTTCAGAGTTAAATACTAATGTTTTCCCTTTTATTATAAGGAGTGTAAATATACTTGGTATAAGTTCTACAAACTATCCAAAACAACGAAGAAATATGATTTGGAGTAAGATTGCTAATATATATAAACCTAAACATCTTCGAAAAATAGCTGCTAAAACCATATACTTAAATGATGTGGTAAAATTTTCAAAAAAAATGATTAAAGGGAACACTACTGGAAAAATAGTTATCAAGATGCATTAGCTTCCTGTTTCTAGTTCTGATGAAGAAAAAATAAAATCTTTAATTTTCTTGATTTCATCTCTAATTTTTGATGCTTTTTCAAATTCTAGATTTGTTGCGTATTCGTACATTTTTTTTTCAAGTTTGTTTATTTTTCTCACAGCTATTAATGGACTAATTCCTGTAAATTCTTCTGTAAATTTTTTATCTATATATTTTTCATCATTTTTATCTATTTTTTGCGCTTCCATAATATCAGATATAGATTTAATAACGCCTTTTGGCTTAATATTATTTTCTTTGTTATATAATATTTGTTTTTTACGCCTTCTATCAGTTTCGTCAATTGTTCTTTGAATTGATCCCGTTATAACATCTGCATATAAAATGGCTTTTCCGTTAATATTTCTAGCAGCCCTTCCTATAGTCTGTATTAAAGATTTATCAGATCTTAAAAATCCTTCTTTATCAGCGTCTAAAATAGCTACTAACGATACCTCTGGTATATCTAAACCTTCTCTTAGTAAATTAATACCAACTAATACATCAAAATCTCCTAATCTTAACCCCCTTATAATTTCTACTCTTTCTACCGTGTCTATATCTGAATGTAAATATTTAACCTTAATATTATGTTCCTGCAAATAACTTGCTAAATCTTCGGACATTCTTTTTGTTAATGTAGTTACTAAAACTCTCTCATTTTTTTCGACAATTTTAGAAATTTCACTTAACAAGTCATCTACTTGAGTTTCTGCTGGCCTAACTTCTATATTTGGGTCTATAAGGCCAGTTGGTCTAACTACTTGTTCAGCAATCTGGTCACATTTTTCAATCTCATAGTCACCAGGTGTAGCAGACATATATATTATTTGTGGAGATAAAATCTCAAACTCTTCAAACATTAATGGTCTATTATCAAGTGCAGATGGCAACCTAAAGCCAAAATCTACTAAGGTCTGTTTTCTAGACCTGTCACCTTTGAACATTCCCTTAAATTGAGGAACTGTCACATGGCTCTCATCCATGATCATTAATGCATTAGATGGCATATAATCAATTAAACAAGGCGGAGCTTCTCCAGAATTTCTCCCTGACAAATATCTAGAATAATTTTCTATGCCTGAACAATAACCAATTTCTTTAATCATTTCTAAATCAAATTTTGTCCTTTCCTCTAATCTTTGCGCTTCTACAAGTTTATTTTCATCTCTAAACTCTTTTAACCTTAGATCTAACTCAACACTAATGTCATCTACTGCTTTTAATAAAACTTCTCTTGGTGTTACATAATGGGTTTTTGGATAAATAGTTAATCGAGGTACAACTTTTAAAACTTCACCAGTTAAGAAATCAAAGATACTTAATTTTTCAATTTCATCACCAAATAACTCTATTCTAACTGCTTCATTCTCAGAATCAGCCGGGTGTACATCAATAATATCACCATTTACTCTAAAAGTTCCTCTTTTAAGTTCTAATTGATTTCTTGTATATTGAATTTCAGCTAGTCTTCTTAATATTTTTCTTTGGTCAATTATTTCCCCTCTAGATAAATGAAGTACCATATTTTGATAAGATTTTGCATCGCCTAACCCATAGATTGAAGAAACTGATGCAACAATTATAGTATCTGATCTTTCAAATAAAGCTTTTGTTGCAGACAATCTCATTTGCTCAATATGTTCATTTATAGCTGCATCTTTTTCAATATAACTATCTTTCGCTGGAACATAAGCTTCTGGCTGATAATAATCATAATAAGACACAAAATATTCAACTGCGTTCTTTGGAAAATACACCTTCATTTCTCCATATAATTGAGCTGCTAAAGTTTTATTTGGCGCAAGGACAATTGTGGGTCTTTGTAATTTTTCTATTATGTTGGCAATAGTAAACGTTTTTCCTGACCCAGTAACCCCCAAAAGTACTTGCGAATTCAGCCCAGAATCTAAGCCTTCAAGCAATTTTTTGATTGCTGCAGGCTGGTCTCCCGCTGGGTTGTATTTTGACGCTAGTTCAAATTTTTTTTTATTCATTTACATTATATAAAAAAATTGTTTTTAATGAAAAATAAGCTATGATTTTAGATTAGAATATCATAATATCTATTTAAATTTATATATACATTTTTTAAATAATGAAACTCTCAAAGAGAATCTCGAATACTAAAACATCTGCGACAATAGCCATGAGCATGAAAGCTCGTGAACTAATGGCAAAAGGTAAAGATATTATATCTCTTAGTGCTGGCGAGCCCGATTTTGATACACCAGAATATATAAAGAAAGCAGCTATAGATGCAATAAATACTGGTAATACTAAATATACCCCGGTAGATGGTATGCTTAATTTAAAAGAAGCTATCGTGAAAAAATTTAAGAATGAAAATAATTTAAATTATTCAGCTGACCAAATAATAGTATCAACTGGCTGCAAACAAAGTATTTATAATCTATGTCAGGCAACTTTAGACTTAGGAGACGAAGTTTTAATTCCATCTCCTTACTGGGTCTCATATCCTGAAATTGTAAAATTATCAGACGCAACTCCTATTTTTGTTAACACAACAAGTGAAACCGATTTTAAAATTACTGGTAAAATTTTAGAAGAAAGTATTACCAAAAAAACTAGAATGCTCTTATTAAATAGCCCCTCTAATCCCTCTGGGTTTATATACAACGTAGAAGATTTAAAAGAAATCGGTGACGTTTTAAAAAATTATCCAGATATAATAATTGCATCAGATGACATTTATGAACATGTAATATTTAATAATAAAAAATTTACTAACATTCAAAATGTTTGCCCAGAACTATATGATCAAACTGTGATTTTAAATGGTGTTTCTAAAGCATATGCGATGACAGGATGGAGAATTGGATACGCAGCAGGACATGTAGATATAATTAGCGCAATGAAAAAAATTCAGTCTCAAAGTACTTCATGCACTTGTTCTATAGCACAATCTGCAGCTAAAGCAGCTTTAGAAGGGGGGAGGAAAGAAATTTCTGACATGGTTAAAGAATATGAAATAAGGTCTGAATTTTTACATAGTGAACTAAATAAAATTGAAGGTATAAGTTATAAAAAACCAGAAGGATCCTTTTATGCGTTTGTTAATGTAGATGGAGTAATTAATAGAATTTCAGGTATAAATGATGATTTTGAATTAGCAGAGTATTTGTTAAATAAAGCTGAAGTTGCTGTAGTTCCTGGTACAGCATTTGGTTCTCCAAATCATATTAGAATATCTTTTGCGACAAGCTTAGAAAATTTACAAAAAGCTGTCAGAAGAATAAAAAATATTTTAGGGTAATTTCTTAATTCTACTTAAATCTAATCAAATAGAATAACATTATGAAAAATAAAAAAAATACGTATAATGTCTATTCACGATTTATTCCCCTGTAGCTCAGTTGGTAGAGCGGGTGACTGTTAATCACTAGGTCGGCGGTTCGAGCCCGTCCGGGGGAGCCATTTTTAATCCAGATCTAAAGTTTTAAGATATTTCTTAAGATCTTTTGATACTCCATTATGAGTTAAACCATATTCTATTGTTGCTTGTAAAAAACCTAACTTATTACCACAATCAAATCTTTTTCCTTTAAACTCATAAGCATAAACTTTTTCTTTCTTGATTTGCTTCGCAATAGCATCTGTTAATTGGATTTCTCCACCAGAACCTTTTTCAGTATTTTTTAATAAATCAAATATTGATGGATTTAAAATATATCTACCTACAACACCCATATCACTTGGAGCTTTATCATTATCTGGTTTTTCAATAATATCTAATAATGTCCAATCATCATTATTGTTATTCTTTATACCATTAATAATTCCATATTCATTTAATAAATTTTTTTTCACTTTTTCAACAGCAATTATACTAGAATTTAATTCTTCATATCGTTCAACCATCTGCTTTAAACAACCGCTACCTGATGATAAAATCATATCGTCTGCAAGAATTACAGCAAATGGATTATTGCCTACAGTTTTTTCTGCACAAAGAACAGCATGCCCTAATCCTAGCGCTTGATGCTGTCTAATATATATACATTTAACATTACTAGGAATGATATTCTGTATTAGTAAAAGTTCTTTATCTCTCTTTTTTCTTACTAATTCTTCTTCCAGCTCATATGCTTTATCAAAATGATTTTGTATGCTAATTTTATTCTTATTTGTAATAAATATTAAAGTATCAATCCCTGCCTCTATAGCTTCTTCTACAGCATATTGTATTAATGGTTTATCAACTATAGGCAGCATTTCTTTTGGGCTTGCTTTTGTAGCAGGTAAAAACCTTGTTCCCATTCCTGCTACTGGAAAAACAGCTACTTTTAATTTATTACTAATTTTCATTATTATTTATCAAGATGATTCATCAAATTCTTTTTTTATATTTATTAATGATTCCAATGGATCACTACTATTAGTGATAGGCCTGCCGACGACTATATAATCAGCCCCATTTTTAGCTGCTAAAGCAGGAGTCATAACCCTCTTTTGATCATTAATCTTATCATCTGCATTTCTGATACCTGGGCATACACAAATAAAATTACTAGCAAATTTATTTTTTATAGATTTGGATTCTTGAGCTGAACATACAACCCCATTTAATTTAGATTTGTAACATAATTCAGCCATATTTAATACCTGCTCACTTATATTTTTTGAATATCCAATTTCATTTAATTCGTCATTATCCATCGATGTTAATACAGTTACTCCAAGCAAAATTGTTTTATAATTTCCTTGAATAATTGCTTGCATAGCTTTTGACATCATGTTCTTCCCGCCGCTACTATGAACATTAAGCATCCATACGCCTAGTTCTGCTGCAGTTATACAACTTTTCATCACCGTGTTAGGTATATCATGAAGTTTAAGATCTAAAAAAATTTTATATCCAAGTGAATGTAATTCTACAATGATTGAAGGGCCATAACTTATATAAAGTTCTAAACCTACTTTTAATTTACATAAAGATGGATTTAATTGTTTTGCTAAATTCAATGCATTCTGTATATTACTATAATCTAAAGCAACTATAATTTTAGATTCATCTTCACTTTGGTATGACATAAGTACTACTTTCTAATTTATTTAATATATTTTTTTTAATTGAAGACCATTCTTGGCAACTAGGGCACTGCCAGTAATGTGTAACACTATTAAATCCACAGTTTTGACATTGATGTGTATTTTCTTTTGAAGAATATATATCAACGCATTTTTTTATATTTCTTAGGCTAATATTATCAAATGCAATTATGTTTTTAGAAATTAAATCCAAATATTCAGATAAAATAGGAAGTGATGGATTCCCCTCTCTAAACTCATTTTCATATAATTCAGAAATTTCAGAGTTACTTATATCTAAACCTATTTCATTATGCAAATTTGAATACATTTCCACTGGATTCCTTCTTTTTGAAAAATTTTTTATAAAACTAAAAAAATTATCATCTAAATTTAATTTTTCATATGTTTTTTTAAGATTACCTATTACCAAATAAGCTTGTTCAGGATGCTTGACATGAACAATCATGTATTTATTTAGAGCATCAGTATAATTTTTATTTTCATACGATATATTTCCTATTAAAATAAGAGCTCTTAACGAATTATTATTATAGCTTATTGCTTTATTAACATATTTTTTTGCTTTCTCAATGCTATCATCATTAAATAAGCTTAATTCTAATTCAACAAGTTCACAATAATAATGTGATATAACATCAGAAATATCTTCGCCGTCTATTGATTGAATTTTTACTGATATTTCAATCGCCTTTTCCCATTCTTTTTCTTGCTCATATATTTCTTTTAAATATTGTAATATTTGCAAAGGGTAATTTATATCATTCGCTAATCTTACAAAGATTAATTCTGCTCTGTCTAAAAAACCAGCTTTAAGATAGTCTTTTGCTAATTCTAAAGTACACTCTTGTCTTATTTCAGGCTTAAGTTCTGGTCTAGCAATTAAATTCTGATGAATCCTAATAGCTCTATCAACTTCTCCTCTGTTTCTAAAAAGATTGCCAAGTATGATATGAGTTTCTGCAGTATCTTGATTCACACTTACCATTGACATAAAAGTATCTAAAGCTTTATCGTGCTGTTCAGATAATAAATAATTCATGCTCTGTAGGTACTCAACAGGTATTGAATTGGTATTTTTTTTATAAAATGATTTTATTGAGATGTAAAATAATATCGCAGAAATTATAATTATAAAAAAGATTATGGTTGATATTGCTATATACATTATTTTACTCTTGTATTGGTATTCTTCTTAAGTTCTGAACTTCTTTATTAATCAATTCATGCTCTTTTTTTAATACCCTGTATCTCTTTCTTGAGTTTAATACTAAGCCTAATAAGAAAAAAACAGACACCAAGATACCAAAGATCATGGCTATAAATATTAATATACCTAAAGGTATATCTGCAAACTGTATTATATAAAAATTTACTAAGTAAGGAATTTGATTGTAATGCACAGCTGCAACGCTAATTACACAAATTATTACTGTTAAAAATAAAGCTATTAATCTAAACATATAATTATAAATTTTGTTAAATATAATTATATTATATTATTTTTATCAATCTATGTCGTGTAAATTATTAATTTTATTGCGTAATACCTTGCCAGGCTTGAAATGAGCTGCATTTTTACCAGGAAGTGACACTGAATCACCTGTTTTAGGATTTCTTCCTATTCTAGGCTTTCTGTAGTGAACTGAGAAACTACCAAATCCTCTTACCTCGGTTCTATCGCCCTTTGATAAAGAGTCTATAATTTTTTCTATAAGGGTTTTTACTGATAGTTCTACATCTTTATTTCCTAATTGCGGAATTTTTAAAGAAATTTTCTCTATTAATTGAGATTTAGTAATTGTTTCTCTTTTTAAATCCATAATACTACCCTTAACTAAAAAAACTATTTATCAATATGTTCTTTTATTATATCACCTAAAGATGTGCTAACTGATTCATTTTTTTTATTATAATCATTTAATGCTTTATTTTCATTTTGCTTTTCAAGCACTTTCATAGACAAACTTATTGTCTGATTTTTTTTATCAATATTTGTAATAACTAAATCCAATTCATCATTTAATTGCATTGAATCGATATTTATATCAGATGACAACTCAGACAATTTCAATGTTCCGTTTACCCCTTCATCCAATTCGATCGAGATAATTTTAACTGACTTTTCTAATATTCTACCTTTAACAACAGATCCTTTTTGATTTATTTGAATGTATTCTTGAAATTTATTTACGGTTAGCTGTTTAACCCCAAGAGAAATTCTTTCTCTTTCTGTATCTGCTGATAATAATATTGTCTCCAATTCATCGCCCTTTTTATATTCTCTTACTGCGATATCACCACTTTCTGTCCATGAAAGATCAGATAAATGTACTAGACCATCAATACAATCTTCAAGTCCTATAAATACACCAAAATCTGTTATAGATTTTATTTTACCAACAATAATTTCGCCAATCTCATGGGTATCAGTGAATTTTGTCCATGGATTATCTTGGCATTGCTTTATTCCTAAAGATATTCTTCTTCTTTCAGGGTCAATATCTAATATCATTACTTCAATTTCTTGCCCTATAGAAACTAATTTTTCAGGATTTGCATTTTTATTAGTCCAATCCATTTCAGAAACATGAACTAAACCTTCAACACCATTATGAATTTCTACGAAGCACCCATAATCAGCAATATTAGTTATCTTGCCTTGCAATTTAGATCCTTCAGGATGCGCTTTACTAATTTCAAACCACGGATCTTCATTTAATTGTTTTAGTCCTAGCGATACTCTTGTTTTTTCTTTATCAAATTTAAGCACTTTAACATCTATTTCGTCACCAACATTTATAAGTTCTGAAGGATGCCTAACTCTTTTCCAAGCCATATCTGTAATATGCAATAATCCATCTACCCCACCTAAATCTAAAAATGCACCATAATCAGTAATATTCTTAACAATTCCTTTTACAACAGACCCTTCTTCTAAATTAGATATTAACTCATCTCGCTCTTCACTATTTTCTGACTCCAATACCGCTTTTCTAGAAACTACAACATTATTTCTTTTTTTATCAATCTTAATAACTATAAATTCTAAATCTTTGCCTTCTAAATAAGTAGTTTCTCTTACAGGCCTAACATCAACTAATGATCCTGGTAAAAATGCTTTAATATCTTCTAAATCAACAGTAAAACCGCCTTTTACTTTTCCAGTAATTCTTCCCTCAAGGATTTTCTTTTGATCAAATGCTTCTGTTAATGATACCCATGCTCTAGCTTTTTTTGCTTTTTCTCTAGATAATTTAGTTTCTCCAAATCCATCTTCTATAGCATCTACAGATACCTCTACAGTATCTCCTTCTTGAACTTCAACTTTTCCATCGAACCCTATGAACTGGTCAATTGGTATCATGCCTTCAGATTTAAGCCCCGCATTAACAATGACTAAATCTTTTTTTATATCTATAACAGTCCCATTGATTATGGCACCTGGTTTAACTTGTAACTTAGAAATACTTTCTTCTATTAATGCTGAAAAATCTTCACTCATATAATTTTTAAATTTTCTCTTATAATTTTAATTGCTGTGTTAAATACTTCAGAAGCAGTTATATCGCTTGTATCTATTATTATTGCATCTTCTGCAGGTATCAAAGGAGAAATAGTTCTCTCCATATCAGCCTTATCTCTTAACAAAAGTTTTTGTATAAGGTTTCGCAAGTTAGCACTAATTCCTTGATCTTTCAACTGATTTAATCGCCTTTCTGCTCTTTTTTCAACTGAAGCAGTTAGAAAAAACTTAATTTTAGCCTCCGAAAAGACTTTTGTCCCCATATCTCTTCCATCTGCTACCAAGCCAGGATCCTTTATGTAACTTCTTTGGTACTTCTCTAACATATCTCTTGCACTTTTATTAATAGCTATTTTAGAAGCAAGCATTGCTACTTTTTCAGTCCTTATTTTATCTGTAAAATCTTCACCATTAACAAATATTTTTGATTTTTGTCCTTTCGCATACTTAAAATCTATTAAAATATCAGACATCCAATAATCTAGATTACTTAAAACTTCATCAAAATTTTGATTTTTTTCAAATAACTTTAAAGCTAAAGATCGATACAATGAACCGCTATCTAAATACTTAAATCCTAAGGACTCAGCGATCATCATTGCTATTGTGCCTTTACCAACTCCACTTGGTCCGTCTACAGTTATAATTTTTGAATTCAACTAATTTCTCTCCGTATATTTAATCCCAAGGCTTTCATTAAATTATGAAAATCTGGGAAAGATGTAGAAACGTTTTTGGTATTCAAAATAGTTATGTTTTCCGAGGAAACTAATCCCGCGATAGAAAATGCCATTGCTACTCTATGATCACCCTTACTATCTATTGTAGATCCAGATATTTTTCCACCTTGAATTACTATTCCATCATCATTAAGATTGTTATTTATACCGCACAATGTTAATCCCTCAGACATAACTGAAAGCCTGTTGCTTTCCTTGAATTTTAATTCTGAGGCATTATTTAAAATAGTTTCTCCAAAAGCATTAGCTGAAGCTATAAAGAGTGCTGGGAACTCATCAATTGCACTAGCTATATATTTCTCTGGAATTGTTATACCTTTTAATTTAGATGAATGGACAATTATATCCCCTACTTTTTCTAGGCCATAATACTTAATATTTTTTAACTCAATATTCGCTCCCATTAATTTTAAAATTTCTATACCGCCAGTTCTTAAATCATTTAATCCTACATTTTTAATTATAACTTGTGAGTTTTTTGAAATTATACAACCAACTATAACAAACATTGCTGATGAAATATCCCCAGGAACATTGATATCTTTTGCTATTAATTTATTATTTGGGTGAATTGTAATTTGGTTAGATTTTTTATCTATATTACCACCTAAATAATTAATCATATTTTCTGTATGATCTCTTGTTGGAATATTTTCAAAAATTTTTGTTTCACTCTTAGCATATAAACTTGCTAAAATTATAGATGATTTAATTTGAGCGCTATCTATAGGCATTTTATATTCAATTGGAGTAATTTCTTTTACTGGTAAAATTTTTATTGGCGCTGTGTTATTTTCTGACAAACTTATATCAGCGCTCATCAACGATAAAGGCAAAGATATTCTTTCCATTGGTCTTTCACTAAGAGAGTTATCTCCAAATAAATTACATGAAAACTTTTGCGCTGATAATAAGCCAGTTAACAGTCTCATACTAGTCCCAGAATTACCGCAATTTAAATCTTGATTTGGCTTTGATAAACCATATAATCCTTTTCCATTTACTACATATGAAGAATTACTACTTTTGGCAATATTAATATCTAATAGTTTAAAAATATCTAAAGTTGCCAAACAATCTTCAGATTCTAATAATCCATTTATATGGCCAATACCCTCTGAGATAGATAATAGAATCAAAGATCTATGAGAAATTGACTTATCTCCAGGTACGACAATATTACCGCTTAAATTTGAGGATGGCTGTATAATATATTTTTCTGACATAAGTAAACTATTTAATAGGTTTTGATTTTTTTAAATACGAAAAAATATCATCAAAATTATTTGATTTAATTTTGTACTTTAATTCACTTAATTCTTTTATATATTCATCAATAAAATTGCATAATGCATTTTCATTTTCTAAAAAAATACTTGCCCAAGCTTCAGGATCACTATTAGCAATTCTAGTCATATCTAAAAGACTTGGTGTTTTTGTTGGCAAAAAATCAATATCGGAAAATTCTAAATCATTCATTTTTTTAGATAATACAAATGAAATAAAATGTGGCGCATGACTTATAGCTGCCAAAAGACTGTCATGATTAGAAGCATCAAACTCTACTATATTGCAATTAATTGCCTTCCAAAGTTCTGTAACGATATTAATGCATTCTAAACTAGAATTACATAATGGATTTATTATTGTTGTTGCATTTAAAAACAAGTCCTCCTTAGAATTTATAATACCAGAATGCTCTGTACCAGCCATTGGATGGGAAAATATTAAATTATCTATATTAGATAAATTATTTTTAGCTAAAAAATCTAAAATAGGATTTTTTACGCTTAATGTATCCGTAAAAACTTTTTTCGTGTTAAAGAAATCTTTAGATATATCTAATATTTTTTTAACTTGATGAACAGGAACGCATATAATAACTAAATCAGCTTCTTTAATACCACTTTTAAGATCTTTTATACTTTCATCAACAAAATTATGTTCAACAGCATATTCCATAACTTCTTTATCATGGTCGTATCCGCATATTTTTTCAGAATAAGAACTGTTTTTTAATGCTCTACAAAGTGAAGAACCTATTAATCCTAAGCCTATAACTAAAATATTATTATTTTTACTATTTATATTCTTTGGCATTTTATTTGCTTATGGCTGCTGGATACGAACCTAAAAATCTATATAAACTCGCTTCCTTTTTAATTTCTTCATTAGCTTTTTTCAATGATTCATCCTTTATATGCCCATCTAAATCTAAGAAAAAAATATACTCCCAGTTATTATGTTTTGAAGGTCTTGACTCTATTCTTGTCATACTCACTTTGTATTTTGATAATGGCTCTAATAAACCATACAAAGCTCCAGAATCATTTTTAGTTGAAACTATTATGCTTGTTTTATCATTTCCAGATGGATTAGTATCCCTTTCTCCTATTACTAAAAATCTAGTTGAATTATTATGATTGTCTTCAATATTTTTATTTAGGACATTTAATTTATAAATATCTGCAGCAACTATACTGGCTATAGCTGCAGAATTTTTTTCCCTAGAAGCAATTAAAGCTGCCTCAGCATTACTGAGCACATTAACCTTTTCTATCTTTGGGTAATTTTTTTCCAGCCATTGCTTACACTGAGCAAAAGACTGAGGATGTGCATATATTTTTTTTATGCTTTCTAAACTATTAGATTTTGATAAAACATTATGTTTTATGGATGTTTCAATCTCACCAGAAATCCTAAGAGATGATTTCATAAACATATCTAACGTAGACGAAACTATGCCCTGTGTTGAATTTTCAACAGGTACAACACCATAATGTGAATCTCTTTTTTCAACAGACATAAAAACATCCTCAACAGAAGAATAAGACATTGATATAACTGATGCTCCGAAATGGTTTTGTGTAGCTAGGTGTGTGTATGTACCTTCCGGGCCTAAATATGAAACTTTTAAAGGTGCTTCAAGGGACAAACATGCGGACATTAATTCTCTATATATCTTTAATATACCCTCGTCTGACAATGGTCCTTGATTTAATTCTTTAATTCGACTAATAACTTGGGCTTCACGTTCTGGGTTATAAAAGTTATCAATATCTTTAGACTTTTGTTTTTCTTTAGATATATTTACAGCTAGTCCTGCCCTATCATTTAATAACTCTAATATTTTATTATCTAACGAATCTATTTTATCTCTAATTTTTTTAATATCTTTACTCATATAAATACACTTATGTTTCTTCTACTTTTTCAAGTTGGGACAATTTTTCACCCTTACTCAACTTTATTAATCTCACTCCTTGCGTATTTCTTCCTAATTGAGAAATAGACTTTATCGTAGTCCTTACTAAGGTACCATGATTTGTAATAAGCATTAAATCATCATTTTTCTTAACTTTTAAAGCTCCAGTTACTTGACCGTTACGTTCAGAAGTTTTAACGGCAATAACACCTTTTCCACCTCTCTTCTGTGGAGAAAATGCATTAATTTTAGTCCTTTTCCCGTATCCATTTTCTGTAGCTATAAGAATATCATCAGTATCATTTGTTTCACTAGTAATCATACTTATTACAGAATAATCTTTCGTTATAGAAATACCTTTAACACCGGCAGCTGTTCTACCAACTGATTTTACATCAGCTTCATTAAACCTAATAGTTTTTCCTGCGCTAGAGAAAAGCATGATCTCTTTTTTTCCATTAGTTATGCTTGCTTCTATCAAATTATCTCCATCTTTTAAATTTATAGCCAATATTCCTGAACTTCTTGGTCTTGAAAAATTCACAAGTTTAGTTTTCTTAACTATGCCTCTACTGGTAGCCATAAAAACAAATAAATCATCATCATAGGTATCAATTTTTTGAATCGCCGTTATTATTTCATACTGCTGCAAAGGTAATAAATTTATAATTGGTTTGCCTTTAGCAGATCTTCCTGACTGAGGAACATCGTAAACTCTTAACCAATAGACTTTTCCAAGACTTGAAAAACATAAAATTGTATCATGAGAATTAGCTACAAATAATTTCTCAATAAAATCTTCATCTTTTACTGTTGTGGCAGTTTTTCCTTTACCACCTCTTCTTTGTGATTTATATATATCTACAGGCTGAGCTTTAACATATCCAGCATGTGAGAGAGTAACAACTAAATCTTCTTCTTTCGTTAAATCTTCTTTAGAAAAATTAACGAGTTTTTGAAATTGCGTTTTTCTTTCGTCTCCATAAGTGTTTTTCACTTCTTCTAACTCTGTTCTTATCAATTTCATTAAAATATTTTTATCATTTAAAATAAGCTGATATTTTTTTATTGCATCTACAAGGTCTTTATAATCTAAAAATATTTTATCTTGCTCTAATGCTGTTAACCTACTTAATTTCATTTCTAAAATAGCCTGAGCTTGATTGTCAGACAAAAGATATTTGTCTTTTTTTAAACCAAGGTCTTGACTTAAATTTTCAGGTTTTGTTAAAGACCCATTAATATTATCAAGCATTTTTAATATTAGTCCTGCTTCCCATTTTGTAGATAAAAGTTTATTTTTAGCTTCTTGTGAATTTTTTGACTCCTTGATAAGTTTTATTATTTTGTCGATGTTAGATAATGCTACCGCCAAACCTTCTAATATGTGTGCTTTTTCTCTAGCTTTTTTTAATTCATAAATAGTTCTTCGCGTAACTATAACTTTTCTATGGTCTATAAAGGCCGCCAGTATCTCTTTTAAATTTACAGTTCTTGGTTTTCCATCTATTAAAGCAACCATATTTATACTAAATGATGTTCTCATTTGAGTTTGTTGAAATAAATTATTTAATAACACTCCAGAAATCTCTGATTTTTTTAGCTCTATTACAACTCTCATTCCATCTTTGTCAGACTCATCTCTTAACTCAGATATTCCTTCTAATTTTTTATCTCTCACTAATTCAGCAATTTTTTCAATTAATCTAGCCTTATTAACTTGATAGGGTAATTCAGTAATAATTATTTTTTCACGTGAAGTTTTTTTATCTATCTCAATATTTGTCATGGCTTGCATTATTACTCTGCCTTTACCACTATTATATGCAGATTCAATTCCATTAACTTCGTTCTTATCTGTTGTTATTATTCCAGCTGTTGGAAAATCTGGGCCAGGTATATATTCCATTAAATCATTAATAGTCATGTCTGGTTTCTTACTTAGTTGTATTGCAGCATCAATTACTTCTGTTAAGTTGTGCGGTGGTATATTTGTAGCCATACCTACAGCAATACCTGAAGACCCATTAACTAGAAGATTGGGAATTCTTGTTGGAAGAACTACTGGCTCAATTTCTGTTTCATCATAATTAGGCCTGAAGTCAACCGTCTCTTTATCTAAATCAGATAATATTTCATGTGCAATCTTGGCCATGCGTACTTCTGTATATCTCATTGCCGCTGGAGAATCACCATCAATAGACCCAAAGTTTCCTTGCCCATCTACAAGAACATAACGCATTGAGAAATTCTGTGCCATTCGTACAATTGTATCGTATGCAGCAGTATCCCCATGAGGATGATACTTACCTATAACGTCACCAACAACACGAGCTGATTTTTTATATGGTTTATTTGAATAATTTCCCATCGCTTCCATAGCATAAAGAACCCTGCGATGAACTGGCTTCAAGCCATCTCGAATATCTGGTAAAGCCCTTCCAATAATTACACTCATAGCATATTCTAGATAAGCTTGTTTTGTCTCATCTTCAATAGAAACGGTTTCTAAATTTTTTGCAAAATCTACCATTGTGACTCTATAAATTTACTTATTGGAATGACTTATATTCTACCATGAGTAGGTTTTTTTCACTAGATTAACAACAAAAATTAGCGAATATAAGTGACATATAATGCTTATTTAGTGCAAATATTATAATATATTAAATATGAATGTAGACGAAAAAGAAGTTCAAAAATTTAATGATATTTCTTACAGTTGGTGGGATCCTGAAGGCCCGTTTAAACCGCTTCATATGTTAAATCCCATTAGGACTAATTTTATTAAAAATCAAATAAATTTAAAAAATAAATCGCTAATTGATGTTGGTTGTGGCGGTGGACTTTTGTGTGAAAATCTTGCTTCAAAAGATACAGATATAACCGGAATAGATTTATCAGAAGATGCTATAGAAATAGCAAAAACACATCAATCACTAAAAGATTTAAATATAGATTATCAAAAGATTAGCCTAGAAAATTTAATAAAAAAAACAAAAAAAAGATATGACGTTCTGACATGTTTAGAACTTATAGAGCATGTTCCTGATCCTGAAAAGCTCATAAAAGATTGTATAAATATAACAAACAAAAAATCTGATTTATTTTTTTCAACATTAAATAGAAATCTAATCTCGTATTTAATTTCCATTATCGGTGCTGAGTATATTTTAAATATTCTGCCTAAAGGAACACATAATTATAAAAATTTTATAAAACCATCTGAATTTTTTAATATACTGAGAAAAAATTCACTTGTTATTAAAAATATAAAAGGTATTAATTATAATATCCTAGCTAAAAAATTCTATGAATCTAATAACCCAAAAGTAAACTATATATTACACTGTAGAAAAAATTATGATTAATAGAAAAATTGATGCTTTTTTATTTGATTTTGACGGTACTTTTGCTAATACATCTTCAGATATGATAAATTGTTTAAACATATTATTAGAAAATCATTCTCTTAAAAAAGTTAATTTGGATTTAGCTAAAAATATTATTTCAAAAGGTTCTGGCGGTTTAATTGATTTTGCATGTCCTGACCTTGACCCAAAAGCTAGAAATGAATTTATTAAAGAATATTTAGATATATATAAAATGAATATTTTTTATGAAACTCATATTTATGAAGGCATTGAAGAAATTATGAATTTTATTATTAGTAATAATTATAAGTGGGGAATAGTTACTAATAAACCTGGATTCTTAGTTAACCCCATAATTAATTTATTAAATCTTAAACATAAACCTTATTGTGTAGTTTCTGGAGATACATTAAATGTTAAAAAACCTAATCCAGAACCTTTATTGTATGCGGCCAAATTATTAAATTGTAATCCTATTTACTGTGCTTATATTGGTGATGATATTAGAGATATTGTTGCTGCTAATGCTGCAGGAATGTTTTCAGTTATTGCTTCTTATGGTTTTATTGATGACTTAAATGAAATAAAAAAATGGAGTAGTGATTATATAATCAAAACCCCATTAGATTTAAAAAATTTAATAGTTTAGTTTAAATTTAGAGCCTGCACTATTTCTTCTGTCATTTTTTTTGCATCGCCTAATAACATCATAGTCTTATCTCTGAAAAATAGATCATTATCAACACCAGCATAACCTGTCGCTAATGATCTTTTAATGAATAATGTTGTCGCAGCTTTTTCTACATCTAATATAGGCATTCCATAAATAGGACTTGTTGGGTCAGTTTTTGCAAGAGGGTTAGTAACATCATTAGCACCGATTACAAAAGCTACGTCTGCTGTAGCAAACTCGTGATTAATTGCTTCTAACTCAAATACTTCGTCATAGGGAACATTTGCTTCCGCTAATAAAACATTCATATGTCCTGGCATTCTTCCTGCTACCGGATGAATTGCATACCTTACCTCAACACCTTTTTCTTTAAGAATGTCACACATTTCTCTTAAAGCATGTTGAGCTTGTGCAACTGCCATTCCGTATCCTGGAACTATAATAACTTTTTGAGCATTACTCATGATAAATGATGCATCATCAGCACTACCTCGTTTAACGGTACCTTGTTGCGCACTTCCAGATGCCATTGCTGGATCCGCCGCATCACCACCAAACCCACCCAGTAAAACGCTCACAATTGATCTATTCATGCCTTTACACATTATGTAACTTAATATTGCTCCAGATGAACCTACTAAAGCTCCAGTAATAATCAATGCTGTATTTTGCAAAGTAAATCCAATACCGCATGCTGCCCAACCTGAATACGAGTTAAGCATAGATACTACTACTGGCATATCTGCTCCACCAATTGGAAGAACTACTAGAAAGCCTATAAGAAATGATAGGCCTACAATTGCCCAAAAATATTGCTCAGTTTTAATATCCATTGCTGCCATATAGATTAAAACTAAAATAGCAAGAAATATAACTAGATTAATTAAATGCTGTCCTTTAAATACTAATGGGTTTCCGCTTACCAAACCTTGTAATTTTGCAAATGCTACAACGGAACCAGAAAATGTTATTGCTCCAATTGCTAATCCTAAACTCATTTCTATCATGCTGCCTGTACTTATGATTCCACCAGCAAAAAATGCTTCTGGGTTTTTATAAGCTCCAATAGCAACAAATACAGCCGCTAAACCAACTAAACTATGAAATGCAGCTACCAATTGTGGTAAAGCTGTCATACTAATTTTTCTAGCAAGAATAGATCCGATAGTACCACCTATTGCAACTGCTATAATTAAATTTGTATATCTTGATAAATCTAAACCTGACCCATGTATCAATAATGTTGTTACTACTGCTATTGTCATTCCTATCATTCCGTATGTATTTCCTTTTCTAGCCGACACAGGAGATGACAATCCTTTTAATGCTAAGATAAAAAGTACACCTGAAAGAAGATATGCAAAACCAAAAATTATTGTATTCATTTATATTTACCTATTTATTTTTCTTTTTAAACATTGCTAACATTCTTTGCGCAACCATAAAACCACCAAATATATTTACAGATGCTAAAAGAACAGCGATTAATCCCATTGTGCTAGATAGGTCTACGCCCGTACTAGCAACTGCGGCAATAAGGCCACCAACGATGATTACTGATGATATTGCATTTGTTACAGCAAGTAATGGTGAATGCAATGCTGGTGTTACACCCCACACAACATAAAACCCTACAAATACTGATAATACAAAAATTGAAAAAAAACTTAAAAATTCCATTATGAAACTCCTTTAACGATTTCACTTACTATACTGCCACCTTTTGTTACTAAGGTATTTTTTACTGTCTCATCTTCCCAGTCTAACTCTAAACTTTTTGTTTCACTATTAACATGCGGGGAAAGAAAGTTAAGTAAATTTTTTGCAAATAATGTACTAGCATCTTTTGGAAGCTCGCCTGGTAAGTTATCAAACCCAACGATCTTTACGCCATTAGCATTAACCACTTCATTTCTTTTTGTTAACTCACAGTTACCGCCCATTTCTGCAGCTAAGTCAACTACAACTGATCCTGTTCTCATTAATTTAACCATCTCTGCTGTCACTAATTTTGGAGCAGGCCTACCTGGTATTAAAGCAGTAGTAATTACGATATCTTGATCTTTAATGTGATTTTTAATCACTTCTTGTTCTTTTTTCTTATATTCTTCAGTCATTTCTTTTGCGTAACCACCTGATGTTTCAGCCTCTTTCATAGCTTCTTCATCTACTATAAGAAATTTTCCACCTAAACTTTCAACTTGCTCTTTAGTAGCAGCTCTAACGTCATATGCTGTAACAATAGCTCCCATTCTCTTAGCTGTTGCAATTGCTTGTAATCCTGCAACTCCAACACCCATTATAAAGACTTTTGCTGGAGCCACTGTCCCAGCTGCTGTCATCATCATTGGAAAAGCACTATTATAATTGCTTGCACCTTTTATTACAGCTTGATATCCAGATAAATTAGACTGTGATGATAAAACATCCATTGATTGTGCTCTACTAATTCTTGGCATTAAGTCCATAGCAAAAGTAGTTAATGATGCTTTTGCATATTCTTCTGAATCTTTTTTAGTGCTTAGAGCTGACATATGTGCAATTACTATCGCATCTTTTTTACACATTGAAATTTCATTAATACCATCATTTGATGTCATTAAGCGTTGAATTTTAAATATTATATCTGCATTCTCTAGAGTAGATTTTGTGTCTGCAGCTATTTTAGCGCCTGCACCTTTAAATATTTCATCTGTAAATCCTGAATTTAATCCTGCACCACTTTGTATAGTGACATCAAAACCCATAGCAATAAATTTTTTAACTACTTCTGGAGAAGCTGCAACTCTTGTTTCTCCTTCTCTATTTTCTTTTGGAATTGATATTTTCATGTTATTACCATTTGTATTTTAATTATTAATTACCTTGATGGTACGACAATATATTCTAATATTCCAGATTACTCAAGCCAAAATAGCCAAAATGGGTTATAAAATTTGGAAAAATTCAAAAAACTTTAATTTTTTTAATGAATATTCTCACTATCGAGATTATCACCATCTTCGAGGTTTATATTTAAGCTTTTTTGATCTTCTTGGTTAATATCTGGAAGACCTAGCTGGGCCTTAGCTTGCTCAGACAATTCAATAATATCATCTAATTTTGGAAGCTGGCTTAGTGAATTTAAATTATGAGAATTAAGAAATTCTTTTGTAGAGCCAAAAATCGCTGGTTTTCCCGGCACATCTTTATAGCCTAATATTTTTATCCACTCTCTCTCAAGCAATGTTTTAATAATATTACTACTAACACTAACGCCTCTAACAGCTTCTATTTCTGTTCTGGTGATAGGCTGTTTATAAATAATCAATGCTAAAGTCTCCATTAATGCCCTTGAATATCTTTGCGGCTTCTCTGGATAAAATTTAGAGACCCATTCATTACAATCTTCAGAGACCTGAAATCTATATCCTGTAGACACTTTTATAAGATTAACTCCTGATGTTAAATATTGCTCTTGAAGTTCCTTTATAATACTTTCAACTACACTTGTAGAAATTTTTTCATCGGAAAAAAAACTTCTTATTTCTTTTATGGCTATAGGACTTGCTGAAGAAAATATTAAAGATTCTATAATTTTCTTTATCTTATTATTTTCCAAATTTTACCCTCTTTATTTATTACTTTAATTTAATATAAATAGCAGAATGTTGATTTGCTTGAGCACAATCAATTAGACTTAATTTTATTAATTCTAAAACTGCTAAAAAAGATACTATTAGGCCTGACTTCCCTTCATGAGTTTCTAGTAATAACTTAAAGTCTATGTACTCTTCTTTTTTTAAAGCATTCATAATTAACGTCATTTTTTCTCTAACAGATAAAAAATCTTTTTTAACATCATGGGGGGTTAAGAATTTTGTTTGCTCCATAAGCTTATGAAACACCATGACAAGTTGATTTAAATCTACATTCTGATATATGTCATCTTTTTTTATAGGAGTATACGGCACTTTTTTTGATAGATAAAAATCACGATCTACTCTAGGTAACAAATCAAGATTTAGACTAGCCTTTTTATATCTTTCATATTCTTGCAATCTTCTTATTAATTCTGCCCTTGGGTCATCTTCCTCCCCTAGGTCCTCCTCAATTACTGGTAATAAAAATTTTGATTTTATTTCTGCTAGTGTCGCAGCCATAAGCATATATTCTGCAGCTAGTTCCAATTTCAATTCTTGCATTAAATCAATATATTGAATGTACTGTTCAGTAATTTTAGCTACAGGTAACTCTAAAATGTCAAAATTCTGACTTCTTATTAAATATAATAATAGATCTAACGGACCCTCGAATGATTCTAAAGCAATATGCAGAGCATCTGGCGGAAGATATAAATCTTTTGGAATATTTAGATATGGTTGGCCTTTGACATATGCTAGAGGTACACTGACATTTTTTAAATCTTTAACTTCTCTGCCTTTAGTATCCATAGACTCTCTATGTGTATTATTATTTCTACTAATATTATATCATTAGTATGAAATTAACTTAACATATTTATATAATTTTTGGAGCGTAATTTGAAAGCATTTATTGATTTTATTCCTGTTTTATTATTTTTTCTATCGTATATTTTTTATACAGATATCCCAATAAGCTATATATATGAAATTAATAGTATATTTAATATTGCATTATCACCTGAAAAATCTAGTGGTATATATTTTGCGACATTAATTCTAATGATTTCATACTCAATTCAATTTTTGTTTCTTTTTTACTTTAAGAAAGTTAAAAAAATCCATTATATAACCCTAATTATTATTATAATTGCAGGCTCCAGTACTTTATTTTTTAAAAACCCCTTATTTATTAAAATAAAACCTTCTATTGTTTATTGGGGATTTGCTATATTTTTTATTTTTAACTTGCTATCGGAAAAAGAAAATATGATTAAAAAACTACTAAAAGACCAAATATATTTAGAGAATAAAAGCTGGGTATTACTGTCTTATTCTTGGATTATTTTTTTTATAGTGTGTGGTTTTCTAAATCTTTATGTTGCACAATCATATCCGGAGGAAACATGGGTTAAATTCAAATTTTATATCTTAGGGATCTTTCTTCCTATAACATTTATATTGCTAAATGGGATATATGTTGGGATATACGCAAAAAAATAAATTTAATCAGCAATATCTTTAGTAAGATCAGAGTCATCTAAATTGCCATCTAAAACTTGAAATTCTCTCTCTTCCAGATAAGCATCTTTATATAATGTATATTTATCATTTGATATTTCTTTAGCAATATCTTCTTTTGCTAATAAGTTTGATCTATCATCTACCGCATTTATACCAACCATAATATTTCTAAATGAAATATCATCTAACCAAGCAAGTGGATTTAAATACATTGATAATACTCTTCCTGGAATATCTCTAACGCTACTAGATCCTAATAATGGTAATACTACATATGGACCTGAACCTGTTCCAAGAACACCTAAAGTTTGTCCTAAGTCTTCTCTACTTTTTTCTAAACCAATATTAGATGCAACATCTAATAAACCACCAATTCCTATAGTTGAATTAACTACAAATCTGCCTAAAGATGTTGCAGATTCAGTAATTTTTCCTTGAAAAAAATTATTTATTACGTTATCTAGTTCATTTAAATTTGAGAAGAAATTTGTAACTCCATTGCGAATTGGCTCTGGAGTAATAGCATTATATCCTTCCGCAAGAGGTTTAAATAATCCTTGATCAAAAGCATCATTAATAGCAAATACAGGTCTATTAACAGTTTGCCATGGGTCGTTTGGATCTGACATGTATGAGCTTCCAGTAACAGATGCGCATCCACTAGCTAAAATAGCTGCTAACCCAATAACAAATACTTTCAAATGCCTCATTGTTTCTCCTATTATATGTAAGATGTAAGGAAATATACTTCATTTTTTTTAATGATAAACTTCCTATATGAATATGTACAGTACTAGTTTTTTACTCTATTTTTAAGTCTTAATGCATTTAATGCAATAAAACCATCAGCATCTTTTTGATCATACACGCCATGATCTTCATCAAAAGTAGCAAGATCTGGGTTGTAAAGACTATTTGTTTCTGATTTTCTTCCTTCAATTATCACGTTACCTTTATAAAGTGACAATCTTACATAACCATTAACTGATTCTTGGGTAGAATCTATAAATTTTTGTAAATTTAATCTTTCTGGACTCCACCAAAAACCATTATAAATAATATTTGCATATTTAGGCATTAATTCTGTTTTAAGATGTGCTACTTCTCTGTCTAATGTAACAGATTCTATAGCTCTTCTAGCATGCAAAATTATTGTTCCGCCTGGAGTTTCATAACAGCCTCTAGATTTCATGCCAACAAATCTATTCTCTATAATATCCAATCTTCCGATAGCATTTTTTGCTCCAACATTATTTAAAAATTCTAAAATATTTGCCGGACTCATATTTTTACCATTTACAGCAACAGGATCGCCTTTAGAAAATTCTATTTCTATCTCTTCTGCTTTATCTGGAGCATTTTGTGGTGAGGTTGTCCATCTCCACATGTCTTCTGAAGGGGATACCCACGGATTTTCTAATACTTTACCTTCATATGAAATATGCAATAAATTTGCATCCATAGAATATGGGGCAGTATTATTTTTATCCATATCTACTGGAATATTATTTACTGACGCATAAGATAAAAGCTTATCTCTAGAATTTAAATTCCATTCTCTCCAAGGAGCAATTATTTTTATATCTGGATTCAATGAATACGCAGATAGCTCAAAACGAACTTGATCATTTCCTTTACCAGTTGCGCCATGAGATATAGCATCTGCACCACATTCTTTTGCAACTTCAATTAATTTTTTTGAAATTAGTGGGCGAGCAATAGCTGTCCCAAGAAGATATTGTTCCTCATAAAGAGTATTAGCTCTAAACATTGGAAAAATGAAATCTTTGGCAAACTCTTCCTTTAAATCATCAAGATATATATTCTTTACGCCTAATTTCTTTGCTCTTTTTTTTGCAGAATCAAGCTCACCTTTTTGCCCAAGATCAGCTGTATAAGTTACAACTTCGCAACTATAATTTTCTTGCAGCCATTTCACTATTATAGAAGTATCTAAGCCTCCAGAATAAGCAAGAACAACTTTTTTGATATTATTATATTTCATTTATGTAGTAACGGCTTCTATCATTTTTTTTAATTCACCCTTTTCATGAAGCTCTATTGTAATATCACAGCCCCCAACTAATTCTCCATCTATATAAACCTGAGGAAAAGTAGGCCAGTCAGCAAACTTAGGTAAATTTTGAAATATTTCTGGATCCATTAATACATTCACATAAGCAAACTCAAAACCACATTGCTTTAACGCTTCTGATGTTCTGCTTGAAAATCCACACTGCGGCATCTGAGGAGTGCCTTTCATGTAAATTATTATTTTATTATTTTCAACCTGCTCTTTTATTCTTTCTAAAGCATCCATATCCTCTCCTGTTTAATATATCTCAATCTATATTTTGCTGAAACCATAATTCTGTTGCAGCAACATGCCACAATTTATTCCCATCTATAGCGGTTTTATATTCATTAGGCTTGCTTAATAAACTTTTAATATGCTTCCTATTGTACAAATTTCTATTATAACAGTTACTAGAGTTAAGAATATCACAAACAAACTCATAATATTCCCCCCTTATATACTTTAAAGCTGGCATAGGAAAATATCCTTTTTTTCTATCAATTACATCCTCAGGAAGAATATTGTCAGCTATAGACTTTAATATATTTTTTCCGTTTCGCTTTATATGTAATTTTGGGTCTATTCTAACAGAAGCTTCAATTAATTCATGATCCAAAAAAGGCACTCTTGCTTCTAAACCCCATGCCATAGTCATATTATCAACTCTTTTTACAGGATCATCTACTACTAAAGTAGTAATATCAAAATTCAAAACATTTCCTAATAAACTTTTAGAATTAATATCTTTAAATTTTTTCTTAATCATTTGAGATGAGTGATCTTCTTTAAATTTTATATTTAGCAAATCTTCTATCTCTTGATGATTTCTATCAAAATAATGTTTAGAAAAATTATGATAATTATTTAACTCTGAGCTCATTTTTTTGTACCAAAAATATCCAGCAAAGCCCTCATCAGCTCCTTGACCTGACAAAACAACCTTTACATCTTTACTAACTAATTCAGACAATAAATAAAAAGCTACAGCATCTTGAGCAACCATTGGCTCAGACATTGATTTAAAAGTTTCAGGGAGTCTTGTAAGTACAGAATTATTGTTAATTATAAATTTTTTATGATTTGTTCTATATTTATTTACAATTTGATCAGAATAAAAAAATTCGCTTCCTTTTTCTTCTAAATCATCTTCAAATCCAATGCTATAAGTTTTTAAATTAGGAAAATGATCTTTTGCTAAAGCTACTATTAAACTAGAATCTAATCCTCCTGAAAGCAAAACTCCTATGTCGGTATCAGACGCCAAAAGTCTTTTTTCAATTGCATGTATTAATTTTTCTTTAACAATTTTAACAGCAATGTTTTCATCGCTTATTAAATCTTGTTGACTACAGGCATCTAAATTCCAGTAAGCATTAACATTTAATTTATTATTTTCATCAATTACTAAATAATGTCCTGGTGGAACTTTTTTTATATTTTTAAAAATTGTATTTGGCGCCGGAACTACAGAATGTAATGAAAAATGCATGTGCATTGCTATAGGATCTACTATCAGATCAACATCCTTTTTTGAAATAATTGATTGGATATTAGACCCGAATCTAAAATAATTACTATTATTAGAAAAATATAAGGGTTTTACTCCAAATCTATCTCTAGCTAAAAAAAGTTTTTTATATTCGCTTTCCCAAATAGCAAAAGCAAAATCTCCTTCAAATTTTTTTAAGCAACCATATCCCCACTCTTGATATGATTTTATAATTACTTCTGTGTCGCCAGTAGTTTTAAATATATATCCTTTCTTAATAAGCTGATTTCTTAAATCCTTATAATTAAATATACACCCATTATAAACTATGACCATTTTGGCTTCTCTATCAATAAAAGGTTGATTAGATGCCTCTGATAAATCTATTATAGATAATCTAGAATGGCCTAGAGCAATACAATCAGATGTATAAATATCAGAAAAGTCAGGTCCCCTTTTTATTACTTTTTCAAGGAGTATTTCAATATTATGATTGCTATAATTCTGATTAAAAAGATATTCGCCTACAATTCCACACATTGTATAATTATAACAACATTATTTTAAAAAACTTAGATGAAATCAGATTTATTAAAAAATAAAATTATTAAATGGAGCCAAGAACTTGGTTTTGATGGTATTGGGTTTACTGACATAGATTTAGCAAAAGATGAAACGCATTTATTAAACTGGTTAGAAAATAAATTTCATGGAGAAATGCACTACATGGAGAAACATGGCGTAAAAAGATCTCGCCCAGATGAATTAATGCCAGGCACTGTCAGAATAATATCTTTTAGAATGAATTATCGAAAAACTGATACATATGCTGCTGAAAAAGTATTAAATAATAAAGATCTTGGTTATATTTCTAGATATGCACTTGGGAAAGATTACCATTCTGTATTACGAGAGCGCCTTCACATAATAGCAAAAAAAATAAATGATGAAATTGGCAACTTTAAATATAGAGCATTTGTAGATTCTGCTCCTGTTCTAGAAAAAGCTATTGCACAAAAAGCAGGGCTAGGGTGGATTGGAAAAAATACAAATTTAATCAATAAAAATAATGGTTCATATTTTTTTCTAGGAGAAATATATACAAATATAGATTTTGAAGTAGATAAAAAAGCGAAAAATTATTGTGGAGAATGTAGCGAATGTATTGAAATATGTCCAACTAATGCAATTATTGCGCCTTATGTACTTGATGCAAAAAAATGTATTGCTTATCTAACAATAGAGTTAAAAGGTAGTATTCCTATGGAATTTAGAGATAGTATTGGTAATAGAATTTTTGGTTGTGACGATTGTCAAATAGTTTGCCCTTGGAATAAATTTAGTACTGAAACAAAAGTAAGCGAATTTAGTCATAAACATAAGCTTGATTCCCCAACGTTAATAAATTTATTTAATTGGAGCGAAAAAGAGTTTAAAGAAAATACCAAAAATACTTCAATAAATCGAATATCATATTTTCAATGGCTTAGAAATATAGCTGTTGGTATTGGTAATGCTGAAATAAATTCTGATAATATTAAAAGTTTAAAAAATAAGAAAAAAGAAATAAAAGATTCAGTATTGATTGAGCACATTAATTGGGCGATAAAGAAACAAACTACTCCTAACTTAAATATTTCTTAAGTTAAAAGTTTTTATATTATTCGTGTCTAGCTCCGTGTAATACGCAAATAAAGTATAATTCTTCGTCATCACTAGGATTATAAACTTTATGGAAAACATCATCTTTTACTAAAACAATATCACCAGGATCTACGGAAAACTTGTCATCGTTTAATTGCATTTCACCTTGCCCACTAATAAAAAAATAAACTTCTTCTTGCCCACTATGATTATGGCCAGTTGTTTCTTTTTTAGATTTAAGACGTGTGCTACTTAATACTAAATTTTTTAAAGTTATATTGTCTTTAACTACATACCGATCATCTTCTTTAACAGCTTTGCCATCTATTTGAAATTCAGCTAAGTTTAAGAAATGATTTTTATTGCCTGTTATTTTCATTTTAGAACTAAATCACACTAACTGCATTGCTATGCTTGCAGTTTTTTTAATTATTTTATTGTCTGCATCAAGATATATTAATATAGGCTTATATTTTTTTATCTGATCTTCTTCAATATCAATATATGAGCAAATTACTAACTTATCCCCTGGGTTCGCTTTATGCGCAGCTGCTCCATTAACAGATATTATTCCACTACCAGGTTGCGCTAGAATCGCATATGTGGAAAATCTTTCGCCATTCGTAATATTATATATATCTATTTTTTCATATTCATGAATTGACGCTTGAGCAAGAATATCGCTATCTATTGCGCAAGAACCATCATATTCTAATTCTGAATGGGTTACGTGTGCCCCATGAAGCTTAGATTTTAAAAATGTTAAAGTCATAAATTATCCCTTTATATTAAATAATAGCAGTTCCTATGTACCAGAACGTATAAATATATTATCTATAAGCCTGATGTTTCCAACATATGCAGCTATTAGTGCTATTAAATCACTATCGTTTCTCTCCTGCAATGTTTTTGAATCCCTAATTGTAAAATATTCAAGTTTTATGGGTGATTTATCAAATATTCTATGAATTTCCTTTATGATTTCATTTATTGGAATATTATTATTAAACATCTGTTTCGCCAATAATAAACTCTTATAAATATCACGAGCAATTATTTTTTCTTTTTCAGACAAGTGATTATTTCGAGAACTTAATGCCAATCCTTTTATATCTCTAATTATAGGTGAAGAAATTAAATTAATTTCATAATTACATATCTTTATTAATTCATTTATTACTATTAATTGCTGAAAATCTTTTTCTCCTAGTAAAACATGCTTAGGATTAATGATTTGAAAAAATCTATGTAAAATATCTATTACTGCTAGAAAATGCCCTGGTCTATGTTTTCCACATAAATCTGAAGTAAGATTTTTTGGCTCCAATTTAATATCAAAAGGTTTTGAAAAAAAATTAATATCATCCTTCTTTGGTAATAAAAGATATGTTGCACCAGATTTTTTAAGCATATTAATATCTTTTTCTAATGATTTTGGATATGATTCAAAATCTTTTTTTTCTGTAAATTGATCTTCATTTACATAAACACTAACACAAATATTATCTGAGTATTTTTTTGCATGCTCTACCAATGACATATGACCGTTATGTAAATTCCCCATTGTAGGAATAAAAACATTAATTTCTAGTTTGTGATCTATAAAATCTTTAATTGAATAAAAAATTTTCATATTTACTTATTGTATTGTATTGCTTTAACATAGTTGTAAAAATTTTTTATTGCACTGGCTATGTTATCACTTCCCTTTAGATAATCTTTTGAAAATCTTGGTGGATTATTTGATATACCAATAATGTCATATAAAACCTGAACTTGCCCATTGCACATTTCTCCTGACCCGATACCAATTACGGGCACGCTAACAGAGTCTGTTATTATTTTGGAGAGTTCTGGGTATACACACTCTAAAAGGATTAAACTAACTCCAAGACTATCTAATTTTTTTGCCTGACTTAATATATGATCTTGCTCAATCTTATTTTTTCCATAAATCTTAATTTCTTCTTTTTTTGTAGCATATTGTGGGAGAAAACCAAGGTGGCCGCAAACAGGAATATTAGCTTTAATTATTTCCTTAACTGCTTTTTCATGATTATCCTGATATTCTAATTTAACAATATCAACTTTTTCCTCAATAAATTTTTTAGCATTTATTAATGCTAATGATGGATCATCATAAGAATTTATTGGCATATCAGCCATTAATATGAAATCTTTCTTATATTTTGCAACGCATGCTGTGTGATATAAAGCTTCCTTAATAGTAACATTATGAGTATTTACTTCGCCTTTTATTACCATCCCTAAAGAATCACCTACAAGAACAATATCAACTTCCAAATCATTTAAAATTTTTGAGAAAGATGCGTCGTAGCAAGTTATGCAAACAATTTGTTCATTGTTCTTTATATATTTATTAAGTTTTACTTTTATTTTATTCATTAATAATGCTAGCTAATGGGTTGAAATAATGCCTACCTTTTTTTATAGAGTAAATTTTGTTTAATAAATTTTTATAATCAATTTTGTTATTAACAAAATCAATATCTTCCGCATTTACAATTAATAAGGGTGAGCTGTTATAAGAGTTAAAAAATTTTAAATACATTGAATTAAGTTTTTCTAAATATTCAGTATTAATATATTTTTCAAAATTTCTTCCCCTTTTTTTTATTCTTTTCATTAAAATATTTGCAGGTGCTTGTAAATAAATCAATAGGTCTGGTTTTGGAATATCTACCGTCATATATGAATAAAGCTGATCATATAAATCATACTCCTCTGTATTTAGTGTAACTTGCGCAAATAATCTATCTTTCTGAAGCATAAAATCTGACACCCTAGTTTTAGAAAAAATATCTTGTTGCTTAAAACCTTGAACCTGTCTAGTCCTTGTAAGTAGAAAATAAAGTTGTGTTTGTAGTGATACTTCTCTTGGGTTCTTATAGAATTTAGATAAAAATGGATTATCATCAACATTTTCAAGAATTAGTTCAGCATCCCATTCGAGTGCTAGTTTATTAGATAAACTAGTTTTTCCAACACCAATTGGACCCTCAATCACAATATATTTAGAAATCAAATCTTTCATTAATTTTTATAGTACGCTTAATATTTTTATATAAGCAATTTTTTATTAAGTCTTTAGCATATCCTTTTTTTGGTAAATATATATCAGGATTTATATCAATTAAAGGCAATAACACAAATGCTCTTTCTTGTGCATTTGGATGTGGAATTAATAAGTTATCTGATTGATAAACTAAATCTCCAAATAAAATAATATCTAGGTCGATAATTCTTTCTGACCACCTTACTGATTTTTTTTCTTTCCCCATGGAGGATTCTATATCCTTTAATAATAATAATATATCTTCTGGTGATCCACCACTCTTAAACATAACTGCAGCATTTATATAATCATCTTGATCGCTAGGCCCCATAGGAGAGCTTTCGTAGAAATTAGAAATCTTTATGCTATTAAACTTATCAAGTTTTTTTAAAGCTATTATTGCGTTATTTACTTGCACAATAGGATTTTCTAAATTACTTCCTATCCCTACATACAATTCTCTAATATTATTTTCTATTTCTTTTGCCATAACGCTTTTTATCTTGATTAGATTTCTTACTTACAACCTTTTTTTGAATCTCATGCCACTTGTCTGCATATATCTTTAGATTATCATCCATTGTAGATCTTATATAAAAAAAATCATAGGCAGCTCTAAATTTATGTAAGTTAGTTAAATACTGTATATTTCTAGAGCTCAAATTTAAGAAACTATCTTGAAGAGACCAAATTGTGGATATAGTTGATTGGAAAAAATTTGGTATTGCTATATATTTTGCTTGTGAATCAATAGTTTTTTGGAAAGCTAGGTCAACTCCTAAAGAATTTTTTTGGGAATACTTTTGCTCTAATTTTTTAAAATAAGGCCAAAGAAATACAGCATATATAAATGAGGGATTAACATGTAGGTTATCTTTAATTCTAGTATCAGTATTTTTTAATGCTGCTACAAAAAAATCATCGTAAATATGATTTTTTTCCATAATATCATGTGTATACGGAAATAAATATTTAAATAAATTAAACTTTAAAAGTTTTTTATACCCTGTTACAGCATTTCCAGAATGCATAATCTTTAAAACTTCATCAAATAGCCTAAATGGCGAAACATTATTTATCATATATGCCATTTTACTTATAGCTTCTCTGCAATCATCAGTTAATTCTAAATCTAATTTAGATTCAAATCTCACTGCTCTTAACATTCTAACCGGGTCTTCTTGATAACTTATCGCTGGTTTTTTAATTAATTTTAATTTTTTATTTTTAATATCATTTATTCCGTTTACATAGTCATGAAGAATTTCTGAATCTAAATCTAAGTACAATGAATTTGCAGTAAAATCTCTTCTAAATGCATCTTGGCTTATAGTGCCAAAGACATTATCTCTTTTAATCATACCATTTGATTTTTTAAATTTATTACTATGATTTTTCTTACTTGCTTCAGATCTAAAAGTTGTAACCTCAAAGTATTTTTTTTCTGAAGTATACACATGAACAATTTTGAATCTTCTTCCTATAACTCTAGAATTTTTAAAAATTTTACATATTTCTGCTGGGTTAGCATCAGTTGCTATATCAAAATCCTTAGGCTTTTTTCCTAAAAGAATATCTCTTATGCAGCCACCTACTAAAAACGCCTGATAGCCATTACTAATTAAAGCATCTGATATCTCAATAACATCTTTATCTATATTATCTTGATATATTCCATGGTCTTCTTTTGAATACTGCTCTAAACTTGTTTTCATGTGTATATTGAATGATAAATAAGCATAATATATTAAATATTCTTACTTATCTCTTTTTAGATTAATAAACTTTTATAGGGAAATTGTTAACTAAAAGAGATCTTTTACTAGCTCTGATCTTATTATATCTGAAATTATATGTGAAGCATTATACTCTGCATGAGTAACTCCCATAGACAATATATTTCCATTCTTAAAGTCCTGGATTTCACTTTTTTTTAATTCCCATCTTAAAAAATGAACTGCAGAAGTCTTGTTCTCATCTTCTCTTTTTAAATCTTCATCTGCATATGGGAAAATAGGATCATTGCTACCAATTTTAATCCAAATCTTTTTCTCAACTCCTTTTAATTTTTGCAACCAATCTCTTCTTTCTGAAACATCAGTGTATTCTATTAACATCGTTGCTTTAAGATTGCTTCCGTTTGGAATTAGAGGATTATAAGTATCTAACTCTTCTTGAATGGCTTCAGGCTCAAATATTTTCTCTATTCTTAACATCTCTTGAATTTGATATTTTATTGTTATTAAATTTTCAAATAATAAATTTATATTTTTTCCAAGTAAAACAGATCTGTTATTTTTTACTTCTAAAACCTTTTCTTTAAACTTATTGCGTTCTTCAGAATACTCTTCTAATTTATACAAATCTTCTTTTTTTAACATGATGTTCCTCTTATTAATTAAATTCCGTAAGCAGTTTTAAGTATGGATATTGGATGCAATTTCACTTCAACGTTATCTTTATTTAATGCATTACCAATATGTTTTGCTGCCATAGGACAATCACTAGTAAAAATTTTATAATCGTCTTTTTTAATTTTAGTAACTACAGGCTTTCTAATTTTTAAAGATTTTTCAAATGATTCAGATTTTATTGCATATGTTCCATCATGGCCAGAACACCTTTCTATCATTGTGATATCTGACTTAGGTATTTTAGAAAGTATTGATTTTGTTTTAGGGCCAAAATTTTGTACTCTTTGATGACATGCGGTTTGATATGCTATCTTTCCAGAAGAATATTTAAAATTTGAATTAAACAGCCCCTCTTCATCTCGTAAACTTAAATACTCAAAAGGATCAAACATATTTTTTTGGATTAAAATAACATCCTTATCGTATGGAAATAATAGCGGCAATTCCTGTTTAAACATTAAAACACATGATGGAACTGGTGATACTAAATCATAACCATTTTTTACGGCCTTAACCATCATAGGTATATTTTTTTCTTTAAGTTTTTCAACTGATTTTAAATCACCTAACTCAAGCTTTGGCATTCCGCAGCAATTCTCTTGTTCAAAAATTTCCATTTGTATATTGTTATGCATAAAAACTTTTATTAGATCCTCTGCTAAACCTGGTTCGCTATTTGAACAATAACATGAAGCAAAAAGCTTAACTTTTCCTTTAGTCTTAGAAGTTTTGGTAATGCTTTTTGTTTTATTTGTTAAATTTTTAAATCTTTTTTTCAAATTAATTGGATTCATTTTGGGTAAGTCTGCATTTCTATGAATTCTAATAAATTTTTCTAAGATTATTCTTATCAAATTAAGCTTTAATACAAAGTTTATTGTATTTGCTATTATTGGCTTTGAACAACTTTTAAATATTATATCTGTTGAACTTAAAATATAATTTCTAAATCTAATTGTCTTTTTTATTCTTTGCTTTTCAAATTTTTCTGCTTTTGCTCTTAGCATTAAATGTGGAAAATCTATCGCCCATTCATGTGGAGGAACATATGGACATTTAGTTTGGTAACAAAGATCACATAAATAACACTCGTCTACAACTTTCGAGTAATCTTTTTTGTCTACTGATTCTAAGTCAAAATTCTCTGATTTATCTATTAAGTTAAATAGTGTTGGAAATGCTTCGCATAAACCTACGCATCTTCTACATCCATGACAAACTTCAAAAACACGACTAAGTTCATTATCTACTAACTTCTTATCTAAAAATGTTTTTTCTTTCCAGGCAATTTTATGCCTTGTTGGGGCCGACAAACCACCTTCTGTAATCTTCACAGACATTTACTTTACTCCGGTATGATGCAAAAATTTTGGAGAAGCTTCCATGCTTCCTCAAAAAATTATTGTTTAAGCTACTTCATCTAACGCTTTTTGAAAACGATTCGCATGTGATCTTTCAGCTTTTGCTAATGTCTCAAACCAATCAGCAATTTCATCAAAGCCTTCGTCTCTAGCTAATTTTGCCATTCCTGGATACATATCTGTATATTCGTGAGTTTCTCCAGCTATAGCTGTTTTTAAATTAGCGACTGTATCACCAAATGGTTGGCCAGTTGCGGGATCTCCACAATCCTCTAAATACTCTAAGTGCCCATGAGCATGACCTGTTTCTCCTTCAGCTGTAGATCTAAAGACTGCAGCAACATCATTAAAACCTTCTACGTCAGCCTTTTGTGCAAAATACAAATACCTTCTATTTGCCTGAGATTCTCCAGCAAAAGCGTCTTGTAAGTTTTTTTCAGTTTTTGAACCTTTTAAATCCATAATATCTCTCCTAATTTTTTAAACTACAATATTATTATCCGCTTTAATATTGTTGATTCAATGTGTTATAAACTATATTATATATAGATGAAACCTATTAATATAAATAATATAAACTGTTATACAAATATATGAATATACGAGATTTGGAGTATTTGATAGCAGTTGGGAAAAATAAAAGCTTTAGTAAAGCATCTATTGAATGTCATGTGTCACAACCAACCTTAAGCGGACAAATTAAAAAACTTGAAGGATATCTTGGCGCACAGATTTTTGAGAGAACTACAAAAAAAATAACTGTAACAACTTTTGGAAAAGAAATTATAGACAAAGCAAAAATAATAATAAATAAAGCAGATGAAATAAAAAACTTATCATCTGATTATAAAAATCCATGGCATCAACCTATTAAAATTGGAGTTATCCCATCTTTAGGCCCTTATTTAATTCCAAATTTTTTACTAAATCTTAGAAAAAATAATAATAATTGCAAAATATATATAGATGAAGACATTACCGAAAATATAACAAACAAACTAGAAAGTAGAGAGCTTGACGCTGTTCTGCTAGCAACAGATATTGATAAAAATAAATTTGAAGAAATTAAATTGTTTGATGAACCCTTCTGGGTTGCATACACAAAGAATAATGAACTTGATAAGCTTGATGAAATTAAGACAGGAGATTTAAACCTATCTGAGATGTTATTGCTTTCAGATGGTCATTGTTTAAGAGACCAAATAATGGAAATATGGGAAGCGTATGATAAAAACAATGTCTTTTATGAATATGATACAAAAGCATCTAGTTTAGAAACTCTTGTTAATTTAGTTTCAGTAGGAGAAGGATTCACTTTTGTTCCAGCATTAGCATTACAATCAGCGTGGACAACTGACAAAGGCATACAAGTAAGAAAACTAAATCATAAAAAAGCGTACAGAAGAATAAGATTAGTATATAGAAAAAACTATTACAAAAAAAATTTACTTCTAGAATTATCAGAAACTATTTCACAATTTTTACCAAACACAGTGAAAAAAATATAGAAATTATATTTTTTCAAAAGATAAAAGACTTTTTTTAATAAAAATCATATCACCATTTGTTGCTATATCTTCTCCTGAAAATCCACCAATATTATTTTTTCCAATAATTCTATGACACGGAATCAGTAATTGTATTGAATTTTTCCTACATACATTGCCGACTGGTCTTGGGTGAGTTTTTAGTTTTTCGGCAATATCAGAATACGTAGCTGTTTTTCCATAATCAATAGAACAAACTTTTTTTAAAACTTTTTTTTGGTATTCTGTTCCAGATAAAATAAATGGTAAATCGAATTTTTTTAGTTTTTTTTTAAAATAAAAATCTAATTGCTGATAAACTTCTTTTAAAAAATAATTACTTGGCTTTATTTTTTGTGAACTTATATCAAATCTTAACTCTTTAACTTTTTCTTCATGAGTATTGATGCCTATTGCCCCAATAGAGCTAATAAACACTGCTTCATAATTTTGTAACATTAGAAATTATTTTTTTGACGCAAGCTTTTCTTTGATTCTAGCTGCTTTTCCTGAAAGTTCTCTCAAATAATATAGTTTTGATCGTCTAACTTTACCTCTTCTTTTTAATTCTATACTTGCAATTAGTGGGCTATGAGTTTGAAATACTCTTTCGACGCCTTCGCCATGAGATATTTTTCTAACTGTGAACGCTGAATTTATTCCACGGTTTTTAACTGCAATTACAACTCCTTCAAAAGCCTGTAATCTTTCTCTTTCCCCTTCTTTAACTCTTACCTGAACGATAATATCATCACCTGGCGAAAACTCAGGAATATCTTTCAAATACTCTTTATTTATCTCATCAATTATATTCATAGTCATTCTCTATTTAGAAAACAGATGATATCTTCTGTTGGGCTTTTATGAAAGCTTTTTTTTAATTAAATCACTCCTTTTATTACTTGTTACCAATATAGCTTGCTTCATACGCCATTCTTTAATTTTTTGGTGATCACCACTTAAAAGAACTTTTGGCACACTTAAATTTTCAACAATTTCTGGTCTCGTATAATGCGGATATTCTAAAAAACCATTCTCAAATGATTCTTCTTTATTAGAATCAGAATGACCTAAAACGCCTGGGACCATTCTTGCAACTGCATCAATTATTACACAAGCAGCTATTTCACCGCCACTTAAAACATAATCTCCTACTGACCATTCCTCATCAACTTCTAAATCTATAAATCTTTGATCTACTCCTTCATAACGACCAGCAATAATAATTAAATCATCATTTTCAGCAGTTTGTTTTATAATTTCTTGATTGATTTTCTGTCCTTGAGGTGACAAGTAAATGCATTTACATTTTTCTAATTTTGATTTTACATATCTAGTTGCATTAATTAATGGTTGCGCTTGAAATACCATTCCAGGGCCACCACCGTACGGCTTATCATCAACATATCCATTATTATCAGAATAATCCCTTAAATTAATTGTCTTAATTTTAATCAAAGATTTATCTTGGCCTTTTTGAACAATGCCAAAGCTAGTGAAATTATTAATTAATTCAGGAAATATAGTTATTACATAAATATTTCTAACATTATTACTCATAATATATTTTATCTATTACAACTCTATTATCATTTAAAAAAATATTTTTAATTGATTCTCCATAAATATAGGGAATCAATAATTCTTTCTCCCCTTGAATAACCAAAACATCATTTGAGCCAGTTTCAATTATATCACTTATTACTCCTATTTTTTTACCTTCCTCTAAATATACATCTAAACCAATTAAATCCTTCCAGTAATATTCATTATCATTTAATTTTTCTAATTGATCATTTTCTACATACAAATTCTTACCAATAAATCTCTCGGCTTCTTCTCTTGAATTAATTGAATGAAATTTAATCTTTATGGACTTATCGATTATGATATTTTCTATATCTAATTGATCATAATTTTTATTATGGAGAACAAAAAAATGTGTATAGGATGAAAATTTTTCTTTATTTTCGGAATATGAATATATTTTAAGCCAACCATTTAATCCTTGGTTAGCTTGAATCTTTGCAATAAGAATTTTTTCCAATTTTTACTAAGTTTGTTTGAGAAGTTTTGAAACCCTATCTGAAGTCTGTGCGCCCACAGATAACCAATAATCAATCCTTTCATCATTTAAACGTAATTTAATTTCTTGGCCAACAGCCATTGGATTAAAAAAGCCTAGTCTTTCAATATATCCGCTGCCTATTCGTTTTCTGGAGTCAGTTACTACGACGTGATAGAAAGGCTTCTTCTTTGCCCCTCCTCTTGATAGTCTTATTTTTACCATAATTTATATTTTTACTTGCTGTTAAAAAAACGTTATTCTACTTCAAAAGTATTGATATGTATAGCTTATGCGATATTTAATTATAACAATAGTCCTAATTATAATGGGTTTTTCAAACCCTAACACATCAGAATTTAGTTCCTTTATATCATCTCATATCAAAAATGAAATGTTAAAGGATAGTGAAACAAAGGAAACAAGTAATTTATCTACTGGTATTGCAAGCTTGTTCGCCAAAAGTATAGCTATTGAAATTGGAAAATCAGTAGATAGAACAAACTTTATTTTTGTTTCCACTTATTTTCTTGATATGTCAATATTTAGAGATTTTGGTGCAGAAACAAAAGATATTAGAATGTTAGGCATTTTTGGAACTTTCATACCCATCTAAAATAATAATAATAATTTTTATGTGCCGCTGTGGTGGAATTGGTAGACACGCGAGATTCAAAATCTCGTTCCCGTAAGGGAGTAACGGTTCAAGTCCGTTCAGCGGTACCATAAACAAATAACTACAATAGTGGTGCGATAACGAAACTAACAATAGCCATAACATTAATTAAAATATTCATTGATGGCCCTGAGGTATCTTTAAGTGGATCGCCAACTGTATCACCAACTACTGTAGCTTTATGAGTGTCTGAGCCTTTACCACCGAGATTACCTTGTTCTACATATTTTTTAGCATTATCCCAAGCCCCACCTGCATTAGACATAGTTAGCGCTAATAATACACAACTTAATAGGCCGCCACCAAGAAGGCCACCAAGCATTTCTGGTCCAAAACTTAATCCAATAATTACAGGTGCGAATACTGCAATTGCTCCTGGGAGAACCATTTTTTTTAAAGCAGCAGTAGTGGCAATTTCTATGCATCTGCTATTATCTGGCTTTCCTGTGCCTTCAAGTAATCCAGGGATTTCACGAAACTGTCTTCTTATCTCATTTATCATTTCAAAAGCAGCATCACCTACTGCAGTTATAGTTAGTGAAGCAACTAAGAATGGAATCATGCCACCTATAAACAAACCTATTAACACTTTAGTATCTGTTAACAGTAATTGTATTTCTGGTCTACCTTGCTCAATATGACTATGATTAACTTCTTGAACAAATGCGGTAATAATAGCCAGGGCAGCTAGTGCTGCTGCTCCAATTGCAAACCCTTTGCCAATTGCTGCAGTTGTATTGCCAACCTCATCAAGACTATCAGTTATTTTTCTTGTATCTTCACCTAGGCCAGCCATTTCCGCTATACCCCCAGCATTATCAGCAATAGGTCCATAAGCATCTATAGCCATTGTTATACCAACTGTTGCTAACATTCCAACAGCAGCTATACCTACGCCATATAGATCTGCATATGCATTTGCAATAAAGATAATTACAACAATTGATAGTATAGGAATTACTACAGATTCTAAGCCAATAGCCAAGCCAGTAGTTATAACTGTCGCTGGCCCTGTTTCACCTTGTCCAGCAATCTTTCTAACAGGAGAGCCGCCAGTATAATATTCAGTTATTAAACCTATAATCACGCCACCTACAGTTCCAGCTAATACAGCAAACCAAATGTTTGTGTTTAGGCCTAATAATTCTATTGTAAAATAAGAGAAAATAACAAATATAACAGCAGAAGAAAAAGTTCCACCTCTAAGAGCCCCACTAATTTTATCTGTTGATGTTGTTTTAGCAAGAATTTTAACAATAAATATACCTGTTATAGAACACAATAGTCCTACAGATGCTAAAGCTAATGGCAAAAACATTAAAGATTCTCTTGGCCCCATTTCATTTATCAAAGTCATACTTAGAGTTGATGCAATTGCTATAGAGGCTATAATTGATCCGCAATATGATTCAAAAATATCTGAACCCATTCCTGCAACATCACCTACATTGTCTCCAACATTATCAGCTATAACTCCTGGATTTCTTGGATCATCTTCCGGAATACCAGCTTCAACTTTACCAACTAAATCTGCACCTACGTCTGCACACTTTGTAAAGATGCCACCACCTACTCTCGAGAATAAAGCTACAACAGAAGCTCCCATACCAAATCCATGTATTACTGAAGCAGTCTTAGGATCGCCACCAAATAAATAATATAAAAAACCAAGACCTAATAACCCCATTGCCGCAACTGTTAAACCCATAATTGAACCACCAAAGAAAGCAATAGTTAAACTCTCAGATATTCCAAATTTATTAGCTGAGTTAGTTGTCCTAACATTAGCTTTCGTAGAAGTGTACATACCTATAAAACCTGCGGCAGAAGAACATAATGCGCCAATAGTAAATGCTAGTGTACTTTGTGGGCCTAAGCCTATATATACACCAGCTGCTAATATTAACAAAAAAATAAATAATATTGAGTATTCTTTTTTAATAAACGCCATAGCGCCAAGATGTATTTCGTCTGCAATTTCTACAATTTTGCCTTCACCAGCAGAAAAACTAAGTATAAATCTATATATAAAAAATGCAGTTACCAAGCCGATAATTCCTAAATAAATTGGTAATAATTCTAATGCAGAATTTAGGTTTTCCACTACAGCAAATACTTGCGAAGAAAATGGGAGTAAACAGATTATGAGAATTTTGACTTTCATAATAAAGATATTAGTTGAATTTATACTAAACATCTACAGACAAGACACAAAAGCCAATATTTGATATTCTAAAAATTAGTGGCATCAAGGGTTTTAAACTCACTAAGAGAACTCAAAATCTAATTCTCGCAAGGGGTAACGTTTTAAGTACTTAGAGGTACCATTGAATATATTTGTGTCGCCCTGATGGCACAACTGGATAGCGCGTCCCCCTCCTAAGGGGAAGGTTGCAGGTTCGACCCCTGCTCAGGGCACCATATTGTTGTACTGAAATTATATTTGAGGCAATATCATAAAAGAATTAAATGCGGCCTTAAAAAAATTGATGAATTAAGTGACAAAACAGAAAAATAAAATTTTAAAAATAGAATCATTCTTAATTAAGATAAATTCAATTATTTCACGAATATTAAATATAAAAATTCAGTGGGTCACAGCTATTGCTTTTTGTTTTGTTGTTCAATCATCTCCTGCAGATCCGTTGGTAATATTAATAAACCCTACGAAGGTTAATGCTACCCGAGTAGAAAAAAATATTATAGATATACCTGCTTCAGTTAGTCATATTGGGCAGGAAAAAATCCAGCTCGGAACAGAACAACTTGGGTTAGATGAATCTATGAGTCAGGTACCAGGTGCTTTCTTTCTTAACAGGTATAATTATGCGCAAGATCTTCGAGTGTCTATTCGAGGTTTTGGAGCACGCTCCAGTTTTGGTATTCGTGGTATCAAGATTATAGTTGATGGCATACCTGAAACTCTACCTGATGGCCAAGGATCTATTGATGGAGTTGATATTGGTTCGATTTATAAAATCAATGTGATTCGCGGGCCTTCATCTTCACTTTATGGAAATGCTTCTGGTGGAGCCATACTCATAGAAACTGAACGAGGCCCAGAATTACCTTTTATTGAACTTCGTAACACATACGGTGATTTTAACTTAAATAAACAACAGTTTAAAATTGGCGGCGAGACTGGAAATCTAAACTATTTGCTAAACATCTCAAATACTTCAGTTGATGGTTATAGAGATAACAGTGAATTCGAAAATAAACAATTCAATGGGCGTTTTGAATATTCCCTCTCAGACTCATCAAGTATTGTTTCAACCGTACATCATACTGATCAGCCATTAGCAAATGACCCCGGTGGAATTACAGCAGAAGATGTTGCAACTAACCCTAGACAAGCACGGACTCAAAACTTAAATTATCAAGCAGGTGAGAAAGTAAAACAAACTCGGTTCGGGTTAGTATATAAAACCCAATTGGACAAAAGTAGAAATGTAGAAGTAAGGACTTATAATACCGATCGAGACTTCAGTAATAAGCTACCATTTCAAAATGGCGGCATCGTTAATTTAGACCGTAGTTTTTATGGTGGAGGCCTCAAATATATAGAAGAAGGTAATCTTGGTAAATACCAGAATCGACTTCTTTTAGGGATAGATTATGATCGCCAAGATGACAATCGAAGTCGTTATAATAATTTATTAGGAATAAAAGGGGCTCAGACACTTCAACAAAATGAATTGATAACTTCATTAGGTACATACTTTCAGAATGAAACTAAACTAAATGATATAACAGAGATTACTCTAGGTATTCGACATGATGATGTCGTATTTGATGTAACAGATAAATTTTTAGCTGATGGTGATGATTCAGGCAAAATAAATCTAAATAAGTTCAGTCCAATGATTGCTATTAGTTTAAAAGCAAGTGGTAATACAAATATTTATGCGACTGTATCTAAAGCATTTGAAACACCAACAACAACTGAGTTTGCCAATCCTTCCGGAGGTGGTTTCAATCAAGCTGTTAAACCACAAAAATCAACTAACTACGAAATAGGGGTTAAGACACTTAGTAATAAATACAGTTTCGAAGCGTCCATCTTTAAAATTAATGTTGAGGATGAGCTGACACCTTTTGAGGACTCAGAACAACCTGGTCGAACTTTTTATACAAACGCAGGCTCATCTGATCGGTATGGCTTAGAACTTACAAATATTAGACGATTCTATGACCAGTTTGAATTTTCGACAACCTATACCTACTCAGATTTTAAGTTTAATCATTTCAAAGATACTAGTGATGTAATATATGATGGAAAACGTATACCTGGAATACCAAAAAATCTACTCAATTTTAACTTGTCCTGGTCTAATGACTCTGGATCATACGCTAACTTAGACACAACGTTTACAGACGAATTTTATGCTGATAATGGTAATCAAAACAAAGTGAATTCGTATACAGTTTCAAATCTTCGTTTAGGAAAAAATTTCATTCGCAATGATTTGGATATTGGGTTTTATCTTGGCGTTAACAATATCTTTAATGAAAAATATAATAGCAATATAAGAATTAATGCTTACGGAAATCGATATTTTGAACCGGCACCAAAGCAAAATGTCTTTTTTGGCATCACAATAAACAAAAAATTCCCGGGTTAATTGCTGTCACAGCTTTTAATATTCGCACACAATATGGTAAGATAATTTTGTCTTTGGCGTAAACTAGCACCTTAACAAAAGCATAAAATTTATGGTAAATTATGTCAAAATTGATTTAAGTAACGAATATTTTGAAAATAATCAATCTAATAAAAACAGCATTCAAATGAGAATGCAATATGCATTTTAAAATACATTTATGTTTAAGAATCACAAAAAAAAAATTATTGTAATAGTACTGCTAGGAATAATATCAACATATTATGCCTATAAAAGCTGTATAGGTAATACGTATTGTATAAATTTTGTTTCTAGTATTATTCCCGGAGGAAGTCATAATTCATCTCAAAAATATGAAATTGATCTATCAATATTAAAATCTTATCCTCAATACATAGAAACCTCAACAATACATAGTGCTCATAATTCAATAGAAGCTAAAAGATTTGAACTCCCTTCTTCACACAGATACGGAGCTATAGCCGCTTACAAAGATACTTTTATTTTTATGGATGCATTTGGAAAATTATTTCTATTTAACATAGATGAAAAAGATGCAAAAAATAGTCAGCTACTAAAAACATCTTCGCCTGCATTAAACATAAATAAAAAAGAATTCGACGAAATGCATGATAATGAAGCACTAATTCAAGGGTTTGCGGTAAAAGGCCTTGTAGTTTTTAAAAATAACAAAAAAAACTATATAGTAGCTAGCACTTTTAAATTTAATATAGCTAATAATTGTCAAACTATCTCTTTATACAAAAGCGAAGTTATCAATGATAAAAATAGTTTTACAACAAGTAAGTGGGAAAATATTTTTGATTCAACACCATGCTTAAAATTTAGGCATGGCGGTAAAACAGATCCAGGAGCAGTTTATAATACTATATCCTCAGGTGGTAAAGTACAGCAGTATGATAATGACTCGGTACTATTGACAACTGGTGATTTAGAAAATAACGGTCTCTCTTCTCCTGATTTAGTTCAAGATATGTCAAATTCATATGGGAAAGTTATAAAAGTTAATATTTTTAATAAAGATAATAAAATATTTTCACTTGGACATAGAAATCCACAGGGTTTATTTATAAATAAGGATAAAGTAATTTTTGAAACTGAACATGGTCCATATGGGGGCGATGAAGTTAATATTATCAAAGAAAATAAAAATTATGGATGGCCGCTCAGAACATTTGGTGTTAATTACGATGTAAAAGCACATCGTTGGGTTTTTGATAAAAGTGACAGAACACACTCAGGGTATGAAAAACCAATAATGAGTTGGGTTCCTTCAATAGGAATATCTAATCTTATTCAAATAGAAAAAGATCATTTTGATTACTGGAAAAATGATCTTATAGTTTCTACTCTACAAAATACTGTACTGTATAGACTACACCTTAATAATTATAACGTCATAACTATAGAAAATATTACTATTGGTCACCGCATAAGAGACATTATTGAGCTTAACGATGGAAAAATTGTTTTGCTAACTGAAGACAGTAAAAATTGGAATGATCCAAAAAGCTTTATAATTTTAAATAAATTTAAACCTGCAAGTAATCCCTAATAAATTTATTAACAATTATCTATTACAAAAAACTTTTTAAAAGAACTTGTTATGGTCCATACTGATTTAATGCCTTTATCAAAACAAACTATATCTCCCTTGTTTAATTCGTAGTTATTACCAGCTGAAGTTTCAATTAACAGACTTCCTGCTAAAACATGAATATACTCATCACCAGGGAATTCATAATCAAACTTCATTGGCTCACATCGCCATAGGCCTGAATATGTTGCCTGACCATCTGAATTAGTAGTGCCCAACCAGTGAACTTCTCCAGCTTGTTTATCCCCAATCATGAATGGTTCATAATTCTCAGTTACTATATTAGATATTTTATACTTTTGGTTCTGGCTCAATTGATTATACTCCTTGTGTAAGATTTACTTTTTTTTATGACTTTAATCTTTTATAACTTTATTTCATTTTTTATCTTAAAGAAAGAATTAAAATTTTATTTTTGTTTTTTTAATAGTTTTTCCCATTTTTGCGCAGTATTGAGGCAATATATTTGTGACGTTGTATTTGACAATAACTTTGCTACTTCACTGGTATTATCAGGTGTTCTTTCCCATAAAGTGAATTCGTTGTATTTAATTTCATAACTTGAGAGCATTTCTTTAACTAAGCTCGATTTTTTAGCAAAGTTCATATTTGTTATTATGTTGCCTGATTTTACGTCATCAGTAGTACTAACAATGCTGTATGTAGTTACACCCACCAACTTTCCTTCAGAATTTACAACTGGTCCACCACTGTTTCCTCCTTGTATTGATGCGTCAATCTGAATTTCTGAGAAATTATTTTTTACACCTGATTTCGCACTAACAATTCCCTTAGTAATTTTTATATTATGATTTTGAATGCTGTCTGATATCGGAAATCCCCCCACAATAACATCTTCGCCAAGTTTTGATTGATCCTCTATTCTAATGAAATAATCATTTTTTTTATTTTTAGTTTTTAGAATAGCTATATCATTTTGCTCATCAGTCGCCAATATTTTAAAAACGAATTTCTTTTCCTTGGTTAAACCCTGAATTTCTTGGCATTCACCATCGATGACATGATTATTTGTAATTGCATAACCATCTGAATTTATAAAAAAAGCTGAGCCATATGAAATTGGTATCAATTTTTTATCTTCGTCATTATGTTTTTTATTCCTTTTTGCGACGTCAGTAATTGTCTCTCCTTTAAACATATCATCTTCAAAAACACCTTCTTTAACAGTACCGTCAGGGAATGTGGCTTTTCCTTTACCATGCATTTTATCATCTTTAAACTCACCTATATATTCGAAGCCACTTTTTTTAGTAAACTTACCGAAGCCATTTGCCAAATCATTTTTATTATCTCCAGTGTAAATACTGCCGTTAATATAATAATATGTTCCGTGTCCGTGCATATTATCTTTTATCCATTCACCACTATACTTATCTCCAGATATATATGTATATGTGCCTTGGCCATGTTTCATATCTTCTAGCCATTCACCACTATACTTATCTCCATTCGGCCAAATATTTACGCCTTGGCCATGCCTAGAGTCATTCTTAAATTCTCCAGTATACGTTTCACCACTTGCCCAGATGTATTTCCCTTGACCAGTTCTTTTATCTTTTTTCCAGTACCCCTCATAAATATCTCCGTTCTCAAATTTATGTTTTGTAAAACAATTATCATAGTGTTCTTTGTTGCTACACTGATTTGTTGAACCGGATGATTGATTTAAGTTTTTGCTTTTATCTGATGAAGCATTTGATTTAACTAAAATATCATTTTCGTACCATCCAATAAAATCTTCTCCTGTAGAAGAAATAATTTGAAATTTACCTTCTCTTTTTCCATTTTTATAATATCCGATCTGTTGTTCACTATTAGCAAATGTGTATGTTGCAAAACCATGTAATTTAAAATCCTTAAAATTTCCAATCGCCTTATCGCCGTTCACCCATATATATGTTGCAAAACCTGTCAGTTTGTCATCTACAAATTTGCCTCTAGCAATTTCTCCATTTGGATAATAATTAATACCCTCACCATGCCTTTTCGTGAGTCTCCATTCACCAGAGTATATTTCACCACTTTTCCATTTATAATGCCCTTTTCCAGTAAGATATGAGCCATCCCACCCACCTACATATTTGTCTCCAGTATCATACTTAATTGAACATCTATGACTATATCTATTGTTTTGACAACTTGGGATGCTTTTATCAGCCAAAATATTTTTTATGTCATTAAAAATATCGGCACTTGCAAAATTTATATTTGCAAAAAATAATAAAATAAATGAGTATATTCTTATCATTAATTAATAATAGGACTGTATAATTAATATGTAAAGAGGAAATATTTTAAATAAAAACAAAAATTTATGGAGATAATCTATTAATAATCCAACCGCTATGTTCTTTTTTAAATTTTAACCTATCATGCAGTCTTCCATCATGCCCTTGCCAAAATTCAATAGTTTCTGGGATTACAATAAATCCTCCCCAATGGTCCGGTCGAGGAATATCTTGGTCTTTAAATTTTTCCTCCAAAGAATTTAACTTGTCAGTAAGCTCGTCATAATTTTTGATAACTTGACTTTGTTTAGAAGCATGCGCGCTTAACTGACTTAGCCTCGACCTTGAATTAAAATATTTGTCAGATATTACTTTATCTGCTTTCTCTATTTTACCCTCAACTCTAACTTGTCGCTCTAAAGCATCCCAAAAAAAGTTTAACGCGACCAATGGATTCTGAAGAATCTCGTTTGATTTTCTACTATCGTAATTTGTATAAAACACAAATCCTTTTTTATCAAATGATTTTAAAAGCAGCATTCGCGATGATGGAACACCATCTTTAGTTGATGACGCCAAGTTCATAGCATTAGGATCTTTAAGATCTAATTTTTTAGCATCATCTAACCATAAACTAAACTGTTTTATGGGGTCTTTATTAATACTGTCTTTTGTTAAATTCATACTAGATACGATTTACAATTCCGTTTATAATTACCAATTGTATAATGATATATCAATTAGGGGTAAAAATGACAGACAATTTAATAAAAAGGAATGATGAAGAAGGATATATAATTGCTTGGAAACATAAATTAAATCATATAGATCAAGGAAAATTTGATACTAAAATGACCTATGGTAAAGCAATTAAAGAATGTGAAAAACTAATTGATGAAAATAATGAGAAAACATACTGGCCAGAAAAATCAGAGGACAGTCAAGATGGTTTTAAGTTTCCATAAAATTTAAAAAACAAAATTTATCCCCGTTCCGCTTAAACCACAATACCCAGAAGGGTTTTTTTCTAAATATTGCTGGTGGTAATCTTCAGCATAATAAAATATTTCGTTTAATTTAATTTCAGTTGTTATTATCTTGCCAGTCTGTTCCTTTAATATTTTTCCATATATATTTTTTGAATCGCTAGCAATTTTAAAAAGATTATTATCATTTATATATATACATGAACGATACTGAATTCCTATATCATTACCTTGTCGCATACCTTGTGTAGGATCATGATTTTCCCAAAATACTTTTAATAAATCTAAAAAATTATCTTCGCGATATATAAAAACAACCTTTACTAATTCTGCGTGCCCCGTCATACCTGAGCATAAGTCTTGATATGTAGGGTTTCTTGTAAAACCACCCCCATATCCAACTGAAGTTATATGAACATATGGCAAATTCCAAAATAATCTTTCAGCTCCCCAGAAACAACCAAGACCAAAAAATACTTCTACCGAATTATCAGGATAAGAACTTTTTATCTCTCTATTATTAACCAAATGATATTTGCTCACTGAAATTTCAGAATCTTTATCAGGTAGTGCATTTTCTCTAGTAATTTTAACCATATCTATATGAGGTAAAATAAAATCTGTTATAAAAAACGAAGGCCGCAAAAGCGACCTTAAGAGCTCAACATATATATTATTATTATTATTATTATTCTATTTAGTTAGGACCGTATGCAAATGGAGATGCCAAACCAACCTTTCCAGTTTGAGAAAAGTTTTTACCATTTCCTGTATACGTATTCTTAACAGATTTAAATACTTGTATATCAAATGGAGGAGCAACTGCCAAAGGCATGTTGCTAACCGTAACAGCACCACCATCTGCACCTGTTACTGCTACCATTTCATTACGACCTACGTCGCCAATTGTAAGTAATTTTTTCTCACTAGAATCTTCTATTGTGATAGGTGCTTTTTCAGCACTTATTACTTCTCCAACTAAACTAGCAATAACTGCTAAATGCCCACCATGATTTCCACTCCACAATTCACATATAGCATTGAACTGTTCATCTGAAGCACCATCATCAACATACAGAGCTAATGACCAACCACCGTCAGTTAAGTTTCCAGTGTCGCCTTTACATGGAGCATGCAACCATGCAGCAACTTTTCTGCCGCTTAAATCTACTCCGTCAAGATTTCCTTCATCTATAGACCACCCAACTTGAGCCTCACAAAAACCTTCGGTTGGTGGCTCTAAAAATATACATGGACAAACTAAGTCACAGTTACATGACTCAAAATAATTACCTTTTACACTCCACTTGTCTGACATTGCTTCCCCCTCATTTTTTTTTAGGGTTAATCGCAGTAGCTGTGATAAAGACCGCAACTACAACAACTTTTCCCGGAATTTTTTTAAAACCCTTTTGTTGTAGTCATTTTTACCTTCCTAGCGGTAAAAGTCAATTAATTAAGGAATCTTAGAGATTTTTTGCTTTATGTTAAAAATTCTATAAAAATCATATACATAATTAATATTAAAGTATTATTTATAAATATAACCTAAAAATATTATAGGTAAAATTCTTCCTTTATTTAACAAATTACGTAAAAATCTAGCTTAAATCTAAATTTTACAAATTTGGTAAAACACTATCTTATTTTTATAAATTGAATTCATGGAAAAGTGACGATATCATTCAAAAATAAAAAAGGGAGATTTTATGAATAGCCAGGAACAATTAAGTCGCATTCAAAAAAATATTGTAATTTTTGGAATCTTAGCAATCTCTATTGCAGGCTGGTATTTTTTGTTCGCAATGGATAGCAATATGTCTAGCATGTCAATGAACATGCATACTATGAGCGCGACATGGCTTCCAAATACATATTGGATGCCGCCAGTGGATAATAATTGGGGTTCTAATGACTTTTACCAATTAATTATAATGTGGATTATTATGATGACTGCTATGATGAGTCCGAGCATCATACCGACAGTCTTAATGTTTGCTACAGTAAATAAATCTAAACAAAAAAATAATTTACAATATACCCCAACATACATTTTTTACTTTGGATACTTAATAGCATGGGTATTATTTTCAATTGTAATTTCTGTAATTCAATATCCTTTACATCAAGTAAGCTTAATGAATCCAATGATGTCATCAATTAACAACTACCTAAGTGGAATAGTTTTGATAATAGCTGGAATTTATCAACTTACTCCATACAAAAATGCATGCTTAGACAAATGTCGTTCTCCACTATCGTTAGTAATGTCTAATTGGCGAGATGGTAATCTTGGAGCATTACGAATGGGTTTAGACCATGGTTTTTATTGTGTATTCTGCTGTTGGTTTTTGATGGCAATTCTTTTAGTAGCTGGTGTAATGAATTTATATTTTGTAATTATACTAACTATTTTCGTTCTCTTAGAAAAACTAATCTTAACACCAAGTTCATTTGAAAAAACTTTTCAAAAATTAATTACTGTAATTCCAGGAATATGTTTTATTGGGGTGGGAATATATTTTTTGTTTTACTAAACTATCTAAAGTAAGTAAGAAATCATTTTTATTAACCAATAATCTTTTATTAACTGACATACGACACTGGTAAGTAGTTACAGATAATTGTTTTTTATTTAATGTAAGGGTAAGATTACCATCTATGAATACAGCATTAAAAATTATCTTAGTAGATAAGAATACTGGTCGTTCAGCAATGTTACGTCGTGCCTTGCAGGATAAGGGTCATGAAGTTATTTGTCGTATGGACAGCAGCGCTAATTTGCGAGAGAGTAATGAAATGACGCATGCGGATGTAGTAATTGTGAATTCTGATATTCCAGATGATGAAGTATTTGCAAATCTAACTGAAGTAAACAAAACTAAACCAAAACCAATTGTAATGTTTACTGAAGAATCTAATTCTGAAATGACAAGCTCTGCGATTAAATCAGGTGTCAATGCTTATATTGTTGACGGTTTAGAAGAGAATCGTGTGCAGCCAATTATTGATGTGGCTATGGCACGCTTTAGAGAATTCCAAGCGCTAAAAGATGAACTTGATGCGACACGCAATCAACTCTCTGAGCGTAAAACAGTTGAAAAAGCTAAAGGTATTTTAATGAAGCATAAAAACATCAGTGAAGATGATGCTTATCAATCTCTGCGTAAAGTGGCTATGGACAAGAATAAACGTATTGTTGATGTTTCTGAAAGTGTTATAAATGCTTTTGAGTTGCTAGATTAGTTTAATTTTTTCTAAATTCAACCTTATGTAGATGCAACTAATTACTTGAAATAATTCTATAAATTAAAGCATACCTTCTGAAACAATAAAGTTTTTTATTTCTTCTACCCCAATAGATTTTTTTAGGTTTGAAAATACAAAAGGCTTATCTCCTCTCATTCTCTCAGTATCACTTTTCATAATATCTAATGAAGCACCTACATAAGGTGCCAGATCGATTTTATTAATTACTAACAAATCTGAACGTGTGATTCCAGGTCCGCCTTTTCTAGGAATTTTTTCACCCTCTGCCACATCAATAACATAAATGGCAATATCAGCTAGCTCTGGACTGAATGTAGCAGAAAGGTTATCGCCGCCACTTTCTACAAAAATTATGTCTAAATCTTCGAATTTATTATTTAAATCCTCAATTGCTGATAAATTCATTGATGCATCTTCTCGAATTGCCGTATGAGGGCAACCGCCTGTTTCTACACCAACAATTCGTTGCGCTTCTAGTGCATTACTTTCTGTAAGGAACTTTGCATCCTCTTTTGTATAAATATCATTCGTTACAACTGCAATTTCATAGTTATCACGCATGGATTTACAAAGTACATCTAGTAATGCGGTCTTTCCAGATCCGACTGGTCCTCCAACACCTACTCTTAATGGTTGTTTGTTTTTCATATTTCCCTCTATTTATGATCTAAAAATTCGTGTGTATTGAGTCTCATGTAAGCTACTTGCAATGGCAAATGCAGGTTGGGTCATCCCAATATCTTCAACAGAAACTGCTTTAGATTTACTTATAACCTCAGGTATTTCTTTTAGTAACTGATTAAGTAGTTGTTGCCCTTCCGTCTGCCCTAGTGGGATTATTTTCACTATTGCTGAGACCTGATTTTCAAGCCACGACCAAGAATACCCCAATAATAATTCATCAATCGGTATTTGCCATACATTGCTAATTAATGCATATCCAGATAAATGATTAGTATTTGTGATTTTTCCCCATCCACTAACTGCTGAACTTTCAAGGCTTTCAATAACTTTTGTTAATGCCCTTCCGCGATTAATTTCTTCTTGCCTCAATTCTCTAGTCTCTCTACAAGCCAATAAAAAATTACTCCATTCTTGCGCCTGATCCTTATCTCCTATAGAGACTGATTCATACAATCTAATTAAAATGGGAAGATCAGTATATACCAATCCAAAGAATAATTGATTTTCAAGCCACTGTTGTGCGGTATCAATATCTGATATCCAATTGTTCTCAATAGCCTGTTCAATTCCTTGAGAATAGGTAAATCCACCAATTGGCAATGTTGGACTCATTAGATTCATCAACCTTAATAGGCTTAATTGACTAATGCTCATGATTATGTGAATGTCCTCCGGAATGAGACTGATAGGCCCCATTTTCTGGTTGAAAAGGCAATGATTCAATCACCACATCTAGCCCTAAGCTTTTAACCATATCATCTAGAACATGGTCATGACGATAATGAACACTTTCGTTTTTAATCTGCAACTCTACGTGACGATTTCCAAGATGATAACAAGCACGTAATAATAATAATAAATCGTTAGAATAAATTGAGGATAGAGTCTCTGGAGCTGCGACTACTTTAAGAATATAACCATCTTGATCTCTAATTAAATCACCGTGTTTAAGAATAGTTCCACGTTCCATAAAAATTCCAACATCTTCCCCGTTATCAGAAGAAGCTTTTATTCTGCTTTTTACTCTTTGTTGTAAATCTAGGGTAATTGAACCGTCAATTTTTTTAGAAGATTTAACTTTTTCTAAAAATTCTCTCATAATTAGAATAAGAAATATCTTTGTGCTAAGGCAACTTCACTGGCAGGTTCACATGTTAGTAATGTGCCATCAGCTTTCACTTCATAAGTTTGCGAATCGACCTCAATGTTTGGTTGATAATCATTATGAATCATTGATGATTTTGTTACTGATCTACACGACTTCACAAGTCCAATCATAGATTTTAGTTTAAGCTTATCAACAATATTATTATCAAAACTAGTTTGAGATATAAATGTCATTCTTGTTTTAAATCTTGCAGCGCCAAAAGCTCCAAACATTTTTCTATAATGAACAGGTTGTGGTGTTGGAATTGAAGCATTTGGGTCACCCATAGGAGCTGCTGCAATCATACCACCTTTAATAATTAAGCCTGGTTTTGCCCCAAAAAACTTGGGTTTCCATAATACTAAATCTGCCAATTTTCCTACTTCAACTGATCCAACCTCATGTGAGATACCATGGGTAATAGCAGGATTAATTGTATATTTAGCTATATACCTTTTCACTCTATTATTATCATTATCTAAAGCATCGCCCTCTAATGCACCTCTTTGAATTTTCATTTTGTTAGCAGTTTGCCAGGTTCTTGTAATAACTTCGCCTACTCGTCCCATAGCTTGCGAGTCAGAAGCAATCATAGAAAATGCACCCAAATCATGCAAAATATCTTCCGCCGCAATTGTTTCTCTTCGGATACGTGATTCCGCAAATGCGACATCCTCTGCTATTGAAGGGTCTAAATGATGACACACCATTAACATATCTAGATGTTCATCTATGGTATTTACAGTATATGGCCGTGTTGGATTGGTTGAAGATGGAAGAACATTATTATAACCACAAGCCTTGATAATATCAGGCGCATGTCCGCCCCCAGCGCCTTCAGTATGATAAGTATGTATTGCTCTGCCTTTTAATGCGGCTATTGTATCTTCTACAAAACCTGACTCATTTAAAGTATCTGTATGTATTGCAACTTGTACATCGTGATCCTCTGCAACTGAGAGACAACAATCAATTGCTGCTGGCGTCGTACCCCAATCTTCATGTAATTTTAAACCCATAGCTCCAGCAGATACCTGTTCTATTAATGGCTCAGGTAGAGATGCATTGCCCTTACCCATAAATCCCAGATTCATTGGAAAATCTTCAGCGGCTTCTAACATTCTATGAATATTCCAAGGTCCTGGTGTGCAAGTAGTTGCATTAGTCCCTGCCGAAGGTCCGGTTCCTCCACCTAGCATAGTGGTGATACCTGACATGAGTGCATCGTCTACTTGCTGTGGACAAATAAAATGAATATGTGCATCTATACCGCCGGCAGTAACAATTTGGCCCTCAGAAGCTACAACATCAGTGCCCGCACCAATAGCAATATCAACATTAGGTTGAACATCTGGATTTCCAGCTTTTCCAATACCAGAAATACGACCGTCTTTAATGCCAATATCAGCCTTAACAATACCCCAGTGATCAAGTATTAATGCATTAGTAATAACCAAATCAGCTACATCTTTACTGCAAAGTTGGCCTTGACCCATGCCATCACGTATAACCTTGCCTCCACCGAATTTAACTTCTTCACCATAAGTAGTGAAGTCTTCTTCAACTTTAATAAATAACTCTGTGTCGCCCAGTCTTACTTTGTCGCCCACTGTTGGCCCGTACATTTCCGCATAAGCTTTTTTAGAAATAGATCTCATACTGGTCCCATAACTTTTGCATTAAAGCCATAAATTTCATTTTTTCCATCAAATTTCACTAATTCAACCTCTCTTTCTTGCCCAGGTTCAAACCTTACAGCTGTGCCTGAAGGAATATTTAACCTAAATCCTTTTGTCTTTTTTCTTTCAAAAGAAAGCGCACTATTTGTTTCAAAGAAGTGATAATGAGAACCCACTTGAATAGGTCTATCTCCATGATTAGACACCACAATCTTTACCCTTTCCCTATTAATATTTATTTCAATCTCTTTTGATAAGTCAATTAAAATTTCTCCTGGAATTAGCACATCCCCCTCACTTGCTCCATCAATAGATGATTCAACCTGTTGAATTGGATTATGCACAGTTACCAGTTTGGTTCCGTCTAGAAAGGTGGCTTCAACTTGTATGTCTGTAATCATTTCTGAAACTCCATCCATGACATCATCTACCGTTAAAAGTTGACGACCATATTCCATCATCTCAGCAACATTTTTACCATCTCTAGCTCCTTCCAAAATCTCAGCAGAGATATAAGCAACGGCTTCAGGATAATTCAATTTAACACCCCTTTCTTTGCGTTGCTTTGCCACTAATGAGGCAGTAAAAAGCATTAATTTATCTTTTTCGCGTGGTGTTAGATCCATTTTAAATCCTATTTATGTTATGTTGACCAAATTCTTGGCATAACCCCTTCTTTACCAATGGTTAAATGCCTAACCTTTATCCAAATATTTCTAAATAGTTCTTGTATTAAATTCGTCTTAGAGCTCAAGCATCTAACAATAATAAGATAATCTATTTGTGTAACTCCAGCAACATATAAATTACTTTTAGGAATTAACTCACGCACGATATCAATAACATCATTATTATTTACGCTTATTATAAAAGTTCCAAAAACTGGAAAACCTCTGAGCCCAGTAATATTGTCTAAATCTGACTGATTAACTTTTAATCTATCAATAATAATAGGCTTTTCATCTTTCCATAATTCAAAATTAAATTTTAGATTACCTGAGTCAAATTTTTCATCTATAGCTGGTCTACCAAGACATTGAATTTCCCAAGCTGCGATTTTGGCATTACCAAATACAGAAAATTTTGTCGAAATATTTGAATTTGCACCTGGAAATATGATAGTTTCCATTGGCAACCATTCTAAAGTTGCACCATCTTCTACAACAATATCTTGTTTTACAATAGAAGATTTGTTTTTAGTTGTTCGGTAAATTTTGGTTGCACCAGGTGTAGTAATAAGCGCATTAGAATCCTTATCAGAATTTACTTTAACTGATAAATTATCGCCACCAACAATTCCTCCTGGAGGATGTAATAAATACAAATGACAAACCCCATCTTCTGGATAAAATGGTCTTTGCACTGTTAGTGGTCCAAGATGCTTCCTTTTTGAAAGAAAAGTATTTACTTTTCCTCTTGAAAAATGTAGTTCTAATTCAGCAACCCAGCCTAATTGTTCTACCATATTTAGTTGTTCTGCCATATTTAGCACGCTACAAATTATTTTGTATTAATTATTTTTCTTAAAAGAAAAGATATAGTGGTAATTAATCCCAACGTAAAAACCACGATACTCACAACTTCCCATGCAACTATACTTTCATGGGTATAACCTATTGCATGCTCTGGCGAAGTGTGCGCAAAACTTGATAATGCAATTAAGAATGAAAAAATTACTACTAAAATTTGTTTTGCACTATTCATATTATCTTCTCCTTCTGTTTTGTTAAACGGTTAAGTATTTTTTAATCAGGCTGTCATTAAGCTCATTCATTAAACCAGAATGTACATTTGATCCTCTTTCAAAAATAACGAACTTGTTTGCAACTTTTCTAGCAATTGGTAACTTCTGCTCTACTAAAATCACGGTCACATCATGCTCAATATTTAATTTTCTAATAATATCACATATCTCGAGGATTACATTTGGCTGGATACCCTCTGTAGGTTCGTCGAGAATAAGTAACTTTGGATCAATTACCAAAGCTCTGCCAATCGCTAACTGTTGTTGCTGTCCACCCGATAGGTCTCCACCTTGTCTACCTAACATTTCTTTTAAAACCGGGAATAGTTCAAAAATAAAATCAGGCACCTTGTTACTCTTATCTTTTCTGGCCGATAATCCTATCTTTAAATTCTCTTCAACAGTTAACAAAGGAAAAATCCTTCTACCTTGTGGGACATACCCGATACCAATTGAAGCTCTGGTTTCTGATTGAAGTTTTGAAATATCTTCACCTTGAAAATTTATTTCCCCACTCTGAATTGGTAATAGTCCCATAATACTTTTAACTAAAGTAGTTTTACCAACGCCATTTCTACCCATAATGGCAATACAATCACCTTTGGAAACATTTAGGTCAAGATCCCATAAAGTATGACTTTCTCCATAAAATTGATTTAATTTTTCGATATTAATCATCTTTACTCACCTAGATATACTTCGACGACTTTTAGATCATTTTGAATTTTATCCATACTTCCCTCTGCTAGCACGCTACCTTGATGTAAAACAGTAACCGGACTTTCTAATGCTCGAACAAAGTCCATATCGTGCTCAACCACAACAACTGTATGCTCTTGCTTCAAAACTTGCAATAATTCGGTAGTTTTATCCATCTCTTGGTGGGTCATACCTGCAGCAGGTTCATCAATCAATAATAATTGTGCGTTTTGCATTAACAACATACCAATTTCTAGCCATTGTTTTTGCCCATGTGAAAGTAACCCAGCAAAAACATTGCTCTTTGAAGTTAAACCTATCTTCTCTAATACAATCTCAATCGATTCTAGTTCTGTTGGTGATATTTTTGCAAACAATGTTGGAAAAACATCTTTGTCTCCATCCATGGCTAATTCTAAATTTTCAAAAATTGTTAGATTTTCAAAAACTGTTGGTTTCTGGAACTTTCGACCAATGCCTGCTCTAGCAATCTCATATTCAGAATGAAGTAATAAGTTAAAATTCTGACCAAACCAAGCGGTACCATAGTCTGGTTTAGTCTTGCCAGTAATAACATCCATCATGGTAGTCTTGCCAGCACCGTTAGGGCCAATAATACAACGTAATTCATTTTTTTTAATATATAGATTTAATGAATCAATAGCCTTAAAACCATCAAAACTTACTGTAATGTCTTCCAAATATAGAATGATATCCTTATGAACATCAATATTTCTAGTTGGTACGGGCTTCTCAAAAAGAGCACTAAATTTACTAACCATTTACACCTCTGTATTTATTAATTAAACCTACAATTCCTTTAGGTAAGAATATTGTTACTAAAATAAACATACCTCCTAAGACAAATAACCATGCTTCAGGCATTGCACTTGTTAAGAAAGTCTTTGAGTAATTCACAAGTAAAGCTCCGATAACACCACCATAAAGTGTATATCTTCCTCCAATCGCAACCCATATAACCATTTCAATCGAATTGATCGGTGAAAATTCACCAGGATTAATAATACCTACTTGAGGTACATATAAAGCCCCTGCAATTCCAGCCATAATTGCTGAGAATATAAATATAAATAACTGCACATTCTCAACTCTATAACCAATAAATCTAACTCGGCTTTCAGAATCTCTAATAGCAACTGCCACCCGTCCAAGCCTCGAATTGGTTACAGCTCTACTAGCTAAATAACCTGCAGCCAATGCAACTGATGAAGCAATAAATAATCCAACTCTAGTGCTATCTAGTTGCAAACTAAAACCTAAAATATCTTTAAAGTCTGTCAAGCCATTATTACCACCGAAGCCTAATTCATTTCTGAAGAATGTAAGCATTAATGCGTAAACTAACGCCTGTGTCATAATGGATAGATATACACCAGTTACTCGTGATCTAAAAGCTAACCAGCCAAATACAAATGCCAACAATCCTGGAACAAAAATAACCATAATCATTGCAAACCAGAATTGATCGAACCCATACCAAAACCATGGTAATTCACTCCAATCTAAAAAAACCATAAAATCAGGAAGGATAGGGTTTCCATAGACACCTCTGTCCCCTATTTGTCGCATCAAATACATACCCATTGTATATCCACCTAATGCAAAGAATGCGCCGTGTCCCAAACTAAGAATTCCTAAATATCCCCAAACAAGATCCACAGCAATTGCTAAAAGCGCATAAGTTAAGTACTTACCTATAATAGTGACAGTGTAGGTTGATAGGTGCCATGGACTTTCTGGAGACACCACAATATTCAATAATGGAACCAAAATTGTAACGGCTAGCAATATTGATAAGAATATTCTTCCGCCAGTATCATTATTCAAAATTTTTGAAAAGAACATAACTTAATCTCCTGCAGATCTGCCTTTTTGAGGAAATAACCCTCTAGGCCGTTTTTGAATAAATAAGATAATAAAAATTAAAATTAAAACTTTAGCTAATACCGCTCCGACCCAAGGCTCCATAAATTTATTAATAACCCCTAAACCAAATCCACCTATCAATGTGCCCCATAGGTTTCCAACACCACCAAACACAACAACCATAAACGAGTCGATAATATAAGCTTGCCCAAGATTTGGCCCAACATTAGTTAATTGAGATAAAGCTACTCCGGCAATACCAGCAATACCTGATCCCAGACCAAACGTCATTGCATCTACCCAATTAGAACGAACACCCATAGCTCTCGCCATATTTCTATCTTGCGATACTGCTCTGACCTGAAGACCCAACGAAGTTTTCTTTAAAATTGTAATCAGAGCTGCAAATACAATTAAACAAAAAAGAATAATGTAGAGTCGGTTCCAAGTTAAAGATAAAACACCATTAATCTCTATGGCGCCAGACATCCAGTCTGGGGTCTCTACCGCCCTATTTAACGGGGAAAATATAGTTCGAACAATCTGTCGTAATACTAAACTCACACCAAATGTAGCAAGAAGTGTCTCTAAAGGCCTACCATGTAAATGTCTAATAATCCCAGTTTGTATAATTATTCCTACAAAACCTGATACTACAAACGCAGCTGGAATAGCAGCAAATATTGACATCCCAATATTGTTCGGCATTAATAACTGAACGACATAGGTTGTGTAAGCGCCCAGCATAATCAACTCGCCGTGCGCCATGTTAATAACACCCATAACGCCAAAAGTAATAGCAAGACCAATAGCGGCCAAAATTAGCACAGAACCAAAACTAATCCCAAAAAATACTGTTTCTAAATTTTTAAAAAAACTAATTTCTGAATTAATATTCTTTAATGCTTTTTCCGCCTCTATCCTTACTTCTGAATTTTGATCGTTATCCTTAAGTTTTATCAATTTGTTTTTAACAATTGGTTCTAAATTTCCGCTTAAATCATTAATGGCCTTAATTCTTACAGATGAATCTGTATCGTTTAATAGATATATATTCATTAATACCAACATAGCATCGCGAACTTTGTCGCTATCTTCAACTTGAATTAATGTTTCTATTTTTTTAAATATTACTGCGTTAATATCTTTATAAGTATTTTTTACAGCTTGTAATCGAACCGTTTCATCTGCATGTTTCAAATTCAACATTGAAAGTCCAGCTTTTATTTTTTGGCGTATCCTATTATTGATACCAACTTTCTTTAATTGGTGTTTTGAAAACTTACCTAGGGAATTACCACTTAGTAATTCTTTAACTAAATATTCTTTTTTTTCTTTAGTAGCTAATACAACTTTTTTATTATTTTTAATATAATAAACTTTACCTTCTAATAAAGATTGAAGCACAAACTCAACCTTTGAGTTAGCACTATCAATTATAGCTTCAACAACTTGAAGCTTTGTTTTTAAATTCTTTGTAGTTAATTGATTAATTGTATTTTGAAAATCACCATTGGTTGCCAAACTTTGGGATGAGAATACAAATCCTACAGTTAACAACAATACATACGAAAAAAGTTTAGTTTTATTTATCATAGTTAGATATTAAAAAAGGTGCCGCCTTCCAGCAACACCTTAATTTTCCACTAGTTTTAATAGTTCTGTCCAGAGCACTTAGCTGTTTTAACATTGTAGTTACCACAACTTAATGGCTTTCTCCAGTCAGCAATTAAATCCTTAGAACCAGGAAGGAAGTCAGACCATGCATCTCCAGCAACTAAACCATCTGTAGATGAAACAATCTCAAACTGACCATCAGCTTGAATTTCACCAATTAATACCGGCTTAGTGATATGGTGATTAGGCATCATTGCAGATACACCGCCTGTTAAGTTTGGCGTAGTTACACCAATAAGAGCATCTTGCACTGCATTAGGCTCAGTAGTGCCAGCTTTCTCAACAGCTTTAACCCACATATTGAAACCAATATAGTGTGCTTCCATTGGGTCATTTGTTACACGCTTATCATCTTTAATGAAGTCTTTCCATTTTGCAATGAATTCATCATTTTCAACTGCGTCTGCGCTCATAAAGTAGTTCCATGCAGCCAAATGTCCAACTAAAGGGCCAGTATCTAAACCAGATATCTCTTCTTCACCTACCGAAACCGCTACAACTGGAATATCAGATGCAGAAATTCCTTGATTTCCTAACTCTTTGTAAAAAGGAACATTAGCATCACCGTTGATAGTTGAAACTACAGCAGTTTTCTTACCTACTGATCCGAATTTTTTGATATCAGAAACAATAGTTTGCCAATCCGAATGTCCGAATGGAGTGTAGTTAATCATAATTTCCGATGATGGAACACCTTTTGCTTTTAAGTACGCCTTAAGAATCTTATTAGTTGTACGCGGATATACATAATCAGTTCCTGCTAATACCCAACGTTCAACTCCAATATCATTCATAAGATAATCAACAGCTGGAATCGCCTGTTGGTTTGGCGCTGCTCCTGTATAGAAAACATTCTTCGATGATTCTTCACCTTCGTACTGCACTGGATAGAAAAACACACTGTTTAATTCTTCAATTACAGGTAGTACTGATTTTCTAGATACTGATGTCCATGAACCAAAAATAACATCAACTTTATCTTTCTCAATTAAGCCTCTAGCTTTCTCAGCAAATAACGGCCAGTTAGACGCTGGGTCCACAACGACAGCTTTTAATTGCTTACCTAAAACACCGCCCTTCTTGTTTTGTTCGGCAATCAACATCAACATAGTGTCTTTCAGTGTTGTTTCACTAATCGCCATCGTGCCTGATAGTGAATGTAGTACACCAACTTTAATTACATGGTCTCCTGCGAATGCAGCTGAGCTAGCAAGTAAGCCTACTACTAGCAAAATACTATTTATACTTTTACATATTTTCATTTTTAATCCTATTTTAAATTTAAATAATTTCATAATTTTCTTGTAGTCAAGAAAAGCATGTGCGTTATTTGATAATCAAATAAAATAAAAACTTCAATGTTTAAAACCATATGTAATCATCATTGATACATACGGTCGAGTTTTGATTACGCAAAAAAAAAGTCCGTAATGCTCTCAAATAGCAACATACGAACCTCATTATTCACATCGTTTTTTCACCGCTGAAGAAACAACTATGCATATTATAGTATAAAAAAATTATAAATAACATATTTTTTATTTTATTGCTCTTTTCCCACAAAATGAAAAAAAACTTGCAAAAAATCTGAGAAACCGTTTACAATAATTACAAGTATTGAGCCTAGACCGCTGGACTTTTTACATAACCATAAAGCATGGGAGAAAAGCTTACTTTATCTAAATATTAAGGAGGCAACATGTACACACTTGCAAAAATAATGGCAGCTCACCCAAATAGAAAAATTAATGGTCAATATAGAAGACTATATTATCGTGGACTGATGCCACATAAACTATAGACAAAAAAACTAGGCGTACTAAACGCAAAAGAAATGCATGAAAAAAATCTAAAAAAATACTTAAACGAAATTGAACAGCTTAGTTATGACTCTAGGTTGCCAGAGCACGCAACCTTATTTAAAAACAAGGCAATTATGTCTAAAATGCTATGGGACGTTCATTATTATAACGCAAAGAAATTCTATAAAGAAAGCAATCAACCCTTTGATCAACCTTCATCTCTAGAAAAGAATGGTTACATTACAGGTGAATTAAACGAAAAAGAATCATTATTATTAAAAGAAATTTTTTCAAGTTGTAAACAAATACCTCTTGATCCTTTTGAGTTTAGTTTTGACTATTTCTACGAGCCCAGAGAAAATCTTCATAGAGATATGGAGAGAGTGAATAATTATTTCCAGCCTAGTGAATTTTTCTTTAATAAATTTCCTGAGTTATTAGACCCATTAAAAATTTTGATTGAGAAAGAAAACCAATTTTATTGGAAAGTAGCATCGTGTAGAATTTTCGAAGTTAAACCAGTAGAGAGAACGCAAGGTTTCCATAAAGATGCCCAGGCTTTAGGCTACAAAAAATTATTCTTTTTCCCAGATGGAGCTAATAAAAATATAGGTTCAACAAACCTTATAGATAAAAATGGAAATGAAATTATTATAGATTTGAAGCCAGGTTCCTGGTTATTATTTGAAAACAGTTTGTGTGCACATCAGGCCTATAGCTCTGAAGATTGTGTTGGCCGACCAACTATTGAGATCGATATTATGTGTGACTTCATTACCGACACTAAGCTAAATTATACCGGTGTAAATAGCTGGTACCCATGGTTTCCAGTTTTAGATGGCGGATTAAAAACTAATGAAAAATTTGATTATGATGAGCTTTATAACAGAAATCTCAAAAGATTAGCAGGGTTGTGTAATATAAGTAAATCTGATGAGTATACGTTTCCATGCGAGATGAGTGACTTTTACGAGGTATCAGACGAAACATTTTCAATAGGACCTATTAAAAAAGATACAATAGGACCTATTAAAAAAGATAAGTGGTTCAAGTGGTTCAAGTGGTTCGAATAATATAGAAAATCAAGTAAGCCGCTACAGCAAGTGCTCAAAAAAACTTGGTGGCTATGAAAGTTTTAAACATTTCTTATTTTGGAAGATTATTTTTTCTTATGAGGTAACCTAAGCCGTATGCTAATGGGCCAAAACCTATCATAGAAGCTGCAAAGCCAAAGAGTACTTCTTCTAATCCATAAGCATTATAATTTACGTAACAAGATTGCGCATCGGCAAAAAAAACGTAGGCTAAATACATTCTAGCATTGTCTTTTGGGTTTTCTTTTGGTTTTAATTTAGAATCAAACTTAAATCTGCATAAGTTCTTTTCTTCAACTCCAGCAATCGAGCCGGCAACTAAAAAGAAAAAAATTGTATAAAGTATCCATTCAAACATAATTCTATAAGCTAATATTTATTAATATCAATACTCTCATAGCGATTTATTAATGTAAACGCTTGGTGGCTATGGGTGGAATTGAACCGCCGACCTCAGCGTTATGAGTGCTGCGCTCTAACCATCTGAGCTACATAGCCAAAACTTTAAAAAAAACATTATAACTTAAACGTTGTACCTAAATACAACAATATCTCCTTCTGCAACTTTATATTCTTTACCCTCAAGTCTCATTTTTCCTTCATTCTTGGCATTTACAGAGCCTTGAAGCTCAATATAATCATTGAATGATATAACTTCAGCTCTAATAAAACCCTTTTGAAAATCAGTATGGATTTTACCAGCAGCTTCTGGGGCCAACATATTTTTTTGTATTGTCCAAGCTCGTGTTTCTGTGGGGCCAGAGGTAAAAAATGTGCTTAAATTTAAAATATCATAACCATGTTTAGCTACTCTATCTATTCCAGATTTTTCAAGAGAGTATAATTCAAAATATTCTTTTTTCTCATCGATACTCATCAACGATAATTCATACTCTATATTTGCTGAAATAATTATGTAAGAAATATTTTTATTGTTGCAGTATTTTACAACTTCTTCAGTATATTTATTTCCTTTAATTTCATCGTCGGCTACATTTAAAATTAAAAAAAATGGTTTTGCTGTTAAAAAATTATATTGCTTAAGAAGCTCTTTATTTTTATTATATATTTGTTCTAAAAAATTACCTTTGTTTAATTCTTCTTCGATCTCTTCTAGTATTTTTAATTCTGAAAGAATTTCTTTATTGCCAGTTTTTGATAATTTTTTTAATCTTGCTAAACTTTTTTCTACAATTGCTAAATCTGATAGCATTAATTCAGTATTAATTGTTTGTATATCAGATATAGGGTCTATTTTTCCTGAAACATGTGTAATATTTTTATCTTCAAAACACCTTACGACATGTGCAATTGCATCTGTTTCTCTAACATTAGCTAAGAATTTATTGCCTAATCCTTCTCCCTCAGATGCTCCAGCAACTAACCCAGCTATATCAACAAATTCAATAACAGCAGGAATTATTTTTTTTGGATTATCAATATCTGCTAATTGATTCAATCTTTTGTCATTAACTTCAACTATTCCAACATTTGGATCAATTGTACAAAAGGGATAATTTTCAGCAGCAACTTCATTTTTTGTTAGCGCATTGAATAGGGTTGATTTCCCAACATTTGGCAAACCAACAATGCCACATTTAAAACCCATGTTTTACCTCGTATGTAATAATTTAGTGAATTTTTCATATTCACCATCTAATAAAATATCTATAGATTCGAAAGAATCTTTTATAGACATATTTATTTTTATATCATCTTCTTTTGAAGGATTATTTAATACATAGTTATGTACTAATGATTTTTCCCCAGGATGACCAACTCCAATCCTAAGTCTCCAATAATCTTTTCCAATGTGATTTATAACATCTCTAAGGCCATTATGCCCACCATGACCACCTCCAAATTTTAATCTTATGTCGCCAGCATTAAGATCAATATCATCATGAATAATTAAAATACTTTCACATTCAATTTTATAATACTTTAAGAAACTTGAAATTGACTTTCCGCTATCATTAATAAAAAAGGTAGATTTAAGTAAAAATATTTGATTATTGTTGTGTTCAATTTTTGACAAAAAACTATTAAGTTTTTTTTCTTCGGCTAATTTTACATTAAACTTTTCTAAAAATTTTTCCAAATACCAGTACCCAGCGTTATGCCTAGTATTAAGTAGATTTTTTTGTGGATTCCCTAAACCAACAACTAGTTTTATTTTTGGAAAACTTCCTTTATCATTATTTGACATAGGGCTATAAATAGATTTTTATTCTTTAGTTTCTTTACTATCTTTACTATCTTTACCTTTACTATCTTTACTATCTTTACCTTTACCATCTTTACCTTTACCATCTTTACTTTCATCAGATTCTTCATCTTCATTTTCATCTTTTTGGTCTGATGGAACTTCAGATGCTTCAGGTGCTTCAGTAAGATCTTCCTCTTCTTCAACTACTTTTGCTTGATGAATAACAACAACAGCCATATCTGTATCATCTTCGTGTGCGAGCAATGTAAGTTCAACACCTTTTGGAATCTCTAATTCTGTCAAATGAATTGGATGATCTAATTCTAAATTTACCAGATCAACAGTTATATTTTCTGGAATATCAGCAGGCAAACAAAGTATTTCTAATTCTGTTATTAAATGACTTATAATTCCACCATCAACTTTTACTCCAGGAGCAATATCTTCATTAACAAAATTTATTGGAATAACCACATTAATTTTTTGGTCAGCCTTAATTCTTTGAAAATCCATATGAAGTATTTCTTTTTTACTAGGATGTCTTTGTATATCCCTTAGAATTACTTGTTGTTTTGCACCATCAATAACTATATCTAATACTTGACTATAAAAACCTTCATTTTCTAGATTTTTAGCAACTTCATGTTTTTTAAGAGAAATGATTTCTTCTTTGGTGTTTGCGCCGTATATTATTCCAGGCACCAATCCTTCTCTTCGAATATTTCTAGAAGAAGATGTACCTTTTCTATCACGTTTTTCTGCGGTTATTATAAATTCCATATTATTTTCTATATATTTATATTATTTTCTATATATTTTAAGAGCGCGTATTATCAATTAATTTCGCTATAAGAACAAGATTTTTTTATTCTGTAAATAAAGAACTTAATGACTCTTCAGTATGCACCCTTATAATTGATTCAGCTAATAAATTTGAAACAGATAATTGTCTAATTTTTTTTGATTTTTGCGCTTCAGCTGACAGCTGAATAGTATCAGTAACAACTAACTCATCTATTTCAGACTCCTCTATATTATTAATTGCTGTACCAGATAATACCGGATGAGTTGCATATGCCATAACGGCATTTGCTCCTTGTTCTTTTAAAGCAACAGATGCTTTCGCAAGTGTTCCTGCAGTATCAACCATATCATCAATTATTAAACAAGTTTTTGAGCTCACATCTCCAATAATATTCATAACCTCAGATTCGTTTGCTTTTTCTCTTCTTTTGTCAACAATTGCTAACCCATCAATTCCTAATTGTTTTGCAACTGCTCTTGCTCTAACCACACCTCCTGTGTCGGGAGATACAATAACAATATTTGGATATTTCTTTTTCCACATATCAGATATTAAAATTGGCGAAGCATAAATATTATCAACCGGAATATCAAAAAAACCTTGTTCTTGGTCAGAATGAAGATCTACTGTTAAAACTCTGTCTGTTCCAACAGTGCTAATTAAATTTGCTACAACTTTTGCAGATATTGGAACCCTCATTGAACGAACTCTTCTATCTTGTCGAGAATAACCAAAATAAGGAACAACAGTCGTAACTCTTGCTGCAGAAGATCGTTTTAATGCATCAACTAAAATAAGTAATTCCATGAGATTCTCATCTGTAGGATGACATGTTGATTGAATTACAAAAACATCTTTTCCTCGAACGTCTTCATGAAGCTCTATTTGAACTTCACCGTCACTAAATCTTCCTACTAATGCTTTTCCGAGTGGGATACCTATTTTTTTTGCAATCTTTTTGGTTAACTCTTTATTAGAATTACCTGTAAAGATCTTTAAACTTTCGAAATCTGACATGACTCGCCTTAAGAAATTAAAAATATTTAATATTAATTATTCGTAATGATAATACAAAATGGTCAAAAAAGAAGTAAAAATATAAAATGGCTGGGCCGGTAGGAATCGAACCTACGATGTCGGGATCAAAACCCGATGCCTTAACCTCTTGGCGACGGCCCAATATTAACATTTTATATAAGTTATATTCTATCTAAGCTATGCACAATATAAGTCTGGTATTTTTTTGGCACAAGCTCACTTACATATTTTGCCTGATTTTCATCCTCAAAAACAGAAAATATACAACTTCCAGAACCAGATACTGCGCCGATGCCTTGTTCTCTTAATATATCTAGAAGTTCTTTAATTTCAGGGTGCTCTTTACACAATAAATCCTCAAAACTATTAAAACCAATGTGGTGAAGCATATTATCTAAATTTACACGCTTAATACAATCATTAATTATATATTTTGAATACATAATTTTAGAAGAGACATGAATTCCTGGGTTAATGATTAAAATATATTGTTTTTTTGAAAAGTATTTGATTTTAGTAAGAGATATACCAGTTCCTTCTCCGAAAGCAGAATAACCATTTATAAATAATGGAACATCTGATCCCAATTTCTCCCCTAAATTTAAAAGGCGTTTTTTTGATAAATTACATTTCCATAAATCATTTAAACCTAAGAGAACAGTAGCAGCATTTGAGCTACCGCCTCCAAGGCCTCCACCTATTGGTATATTTTTAATAAGACATATCGAAGTATTTAATTTAATACCCACATCTTCTCTAAGTAATTCAGCAGCCTTAACACATATATTATTGTGATTAGCCAAAGATTTTTGATTTGATTTTATTTCAATTTTAGTTCCGTCAATAATATCTAAGGATATATAATCGTATAAACTTACTAATTGAAAATAGGTTTCAATATTATGAAAATTATCTACTCTCTTATCAATAATATTTAAAAATAAATTAATTTTTGCAGGGGATTTTAAAACACTCATTCAATTAAATTCCCAATTATTCACTTTAAAGTTAAATTTTATGTTAGAAAAACTTATATCCATGTCAACAGGAACAATTTTTCCATTATAAATTTTATATCTTTTATAATGAACCTTATATGTTGAAGTTTCTATATTTTTGTACATATTATTTTTATACTTAGTAAAGCTAGTTTTATCATTTATGTTATTAGTTAATATATTTGATAAATTTAAAATAATATTCTTAAAAATTGGTTTATTAATAACTTCTTCTAATGCTTTAAAATCTACATTTTTTTTCCATTCTTTGATTTCAATATTTCCAGAAATTATTTGGAACGATACCACTGTATTATTGAATAAATCTAAAAATTCAATTATATTTACTTTGTCATTTTTTATAAAATTAATTCTAGAAGAAATTTTTTTATCATCTGCGTAAAACTTAATAATGCCATTAACTAAAAAATTTTTTAAAGCCACCTCTTGTTTGCTATCTGATCTTTTGATTTCATAATACTTATTATTTGAACAACCACATAAAAGTAAAATAGAAAAAAATAATATTATTATTGTGTTTTTCATTGAAATAAATTTTTTAGCTCATTTAATTTTTCATCTTCAGGTGTAATTTTTAAATATTTTTGATATATTTTCTCAGCTTCTTTTATTTTTTTTAATTTTATTAATAATTGCACATAATGACTAACTATCTCTGTATCTTTATTTATTTTTAATGCTTTTTTAAAATAACTTTCAGATTCATCATACTTACCCATTTTGTATAAAACCCATCCTTTGCTATCTAATATTGAAGCATCATTAGGTTTTAATAATAATGCTTCATCAATAAATTTGCTCGCTTCTTTTAGATTTATATTTTTATTTGCCCATGTATATCCCAAAGCATTAAGTGCTTGTGCATTATTTGGGTCCATTGATATAACTTTCTTTAAATCATTTTCTAAAATATCTAAACGATCTATTTGCTCTGCGACTAAAGCTCTTGTGTATAAAAAAGCACCATTATTCTCATATTTTTCTAAACCATAATTTATTCTTTTCATAGCATATTTATAATATTTCTCACTAAAAAATATTTCTGTTTCCAACAAAATTAATCTCATATCTAAATCTTTATTATCTTCAGCCCTTTTATATTGTTCTGCAAAAAAACTTTTTAATAAACTTATCTCCTTATTTATAATTTTTATTTTTGATATTTCTTTTATTGAATTAATATAATTATTGTCGGTTTGCTCTATTTTTAAAAGGTAGGACTCAGCCTTCTTATAATTTTCTTTTTTTATATTAATAACTCCATTAAGATAATTATAACCATTTATATTTTTATCTTTAATAGAATTTATAAAAGTAATTGCATCAATATAATTTTTTGCTTCAATATTTAGTATTGCCATTTTTTTTGCAACGTCTATATCACTAAAATCAATTAATTTATTAGCCGACATAAATCTGTAATGATTTAATGCTTCTTTGTATCTCTCCTGTAATGTTAATACGCGTGCATAGTATTGATTTAAATATATATCTTTTGGCGAGTAATGAAGATAATCTTTTAGTACTTTTATTGATAAATCTGTTTCACCTATTTCATAATATGCATCTGCAAGAAATATACCCCATCTACTTTCTTTTTTACTAAACTCTTTAAATTTATAAGAATTTTGTATTATTGTAATTGCTTCTTCATATGCTTCGTTATTCAATAGTATCTGAACGTAATAAAAATTTGCCAAATATTCATTTTTATATTCCTTATATACCTGATCAAATATTTTTTTTATTGTTTTATCATCAAATACTTTTAATGTGTCATAAACTAATGCAAATTTATCTTTATCTTTAGACAGTTTAATTATTGACAGAGTTTCCTTTGCGGCTAAATCTGATTGTTTTAAAGCTATAAATATTGATATTCTAACATGCATAGCGCTTATCTTATTTTCAGCTAATACTAACCATCTTTCTGAGCTTTTTAACATCAAATCATAATTGCGAGCATAACCTGAGACTTGCGTTGCTCTTTTTGCAAGCTCAACATCATCTGAGATTAAACATATTTCATAATAAATTTCAGCGGCTTTAGAATACTCTTGATTTTCAACTAGTATTTCAGCTTCTAGTGCCTTTGGCATTATTTGACTATACGCGTCAGAGTCATCTTGTTTAATTTTATAAAAATAATTTTCATAAATATCGCTTTTAGTATTACTTAATGGATAGACAAAGCTTATAAACAAAATATTTATAATGATGAGTTGTTTAAAATATACTCCTATTTTAGTAATATATTTATTATATAGTCTTATAAGTGATCTCATTATTAGATATAATATACTTTGAAAGATAATCAATCCACAAAAATGAAAAGATTTAATTGGTGATAACATGAGTTTAGTAGCGATCGGAATGAATCATAAAACGGCATCTCTGGAAATTAGAGAAAAGCTTTCTGTCGCTAAAAACGAATCTCATAAGATACTTAAAAAACTTTATAGTATGCCTCTTATCGATGAAGTGTTTTTACTTTCAACTTGCAATCGAACGGAAATCTATTGTGAGATGGAAGACTTATCTTACGTAAATAATATTTCTGAATGGTTGTTAAAACAAAAGGGTTTATCTCTAAAAGATTTTGAAGATAATATATATAGTTATTCGGATAGCTCAGTTGTAAGACATGCTCTTAATGTTGCTTCAGGATTAGACTCTATGGTGATTGGAGAGCCTCAAATTCTAGGTCAATTTAAGAGTGCTTTTCAAGATGCCCACGATGCTGGAACAATAGGGAAAAATTTAAACAGATTATTTCAATATGCATTATCTACAGCCAAAGAAGTTAGAACTGATACTCAAATTGGAGCTAGCTCTTTATCTATAGCAAATGTTGCAGTCTCATTAACTGATCAATTTTACGACGATTTATCTGAAAAAAACGCATTATTGATAGGTGCTGGAGAAACTATATATATTGCTGCTAAAAATTTGAGAAAAAAAAATATTAAAAATATATATATAGCAAATAGAACTATAGAAAATGCCGAACTAATTGCTAAAGATGTGTCAGGCACATCAATTTCTTTAAAAGACTTGCCAGAACATATAAAAAATTCTGACATTATTATAAGTGCTGCATCAAGTAATATACCTTTAATTGGAAAAGGAATAATAGAAACTTCATTAAAACATAGAAAACATAGACCAATATACATTGTTGATTTAGGGGTTCCAAGAAATATAGAAGCAGAAGTTAAAGAATTACCGGATATTTTTTTATATACATTAGACAATATTCAAGATCTGGTTAACCAAAACTATAAAACAAGAAAAAAAGCAGCTTTCGATGCTCAACATATTATTGAAACAAGAGTCGAAAAGTATATGAATTGGAGAAAAGCACAATCAGCTTTTTCAGTCATAAAAATGTATAGAGAAGATTGCGAATCAATTAGAAAAAATTGTTTAGATAAATCATTAAACCAATTAAATAGCGGCAAAGAGCCAAAAGACATAATAGAACAACTTAGTACAAATTTAACATCAAAACTATCTCATAAACCCACACTTGCACTTAATAAAGCTGGCCAAACAAACGATAGAAAATTAATAAATTTAGTATGCGACATTTTTTTAATTAATAAAAAAAAATGAAAGACTCGTTAAGAAAAAAACTTGATGAGATATATAGTAAGCATCAAGATATAGAGAATTCGTTATCAGATCAAAACATCATAAACGATATGGATAAGTATAAGAATTTATCTGTAGAGTATGCGCGGCTAGAACTTATCATTAAAGACTACAAAAAATATCTAGCTAATGAAGAAACATTAAAAGAATCTGAAGAAATTTCAAAAACAGAAATAGGTGATCTAAAAAAGCTTGCCGATGAAGAAATTAAGCAAATAAAAGAAGAAATATTGCAGTTAGAAAAAAATCTAGAGATTTCTTTATTACCAGAAGACCCAAATGATAAAAGCAATGTTTTTTTAGAAATTAGAGCCGGTACAGGAGGTTTGGAGGCAGCAATTTTTGCAGGTAATTTATACAAAATGTATTGCCGTTTTGCTGAGCGTCAAAATTGGGAGGTTGAATTATTGTCTGAAAATGAAGGTGATAAAGGTGGTTACAAACTTGTAATCATAAAAATTTCAGGTGATAGAGCATTTTCAAAATTAAAATTTGAGTCAGGTGCACATAGAGTTCAAAGAGTTCCGGAAACAGAATCTCAGGGCAGAGTACATACTTCTGCAGCTACAGTTGCCGTAATGCCAGAAGTTGAAGAGATAGAAGACTTTAAAATCAGTCCTGATGAATTAAGGATTGATACTTTTAGAGCTTCTGGAGCTGGTGGGCAACATGTAAATAAAACTGATTCTGCAATTAGAATTACTCATTTGCCAACAGGTGTTGCGGTTGAATGCCAAGATGGAAGATCTCAACATAAAAATAAAGCAAAAGCTATGTCATTACTCCAAGCAAAACTCTTAGACACAGAAAGGTCTAAACAAATGGATGAACAATCTCAAATGAGAAAAAAACTTGTTGGTACGGGGGATCGGTCAGATAGAATAAGAACATATAATTTTCCACAAGGAAGAGTTACTGATCACAGAATAAATTTAACAATATATAACCTAGAAGATTTCTTAGACGGAAACTTATTAGTAATAACAACACCTCTTATTAGCGAATACCAAGCAGACTTATTAGCAAACAATGAAATCTAACATTATTGAATTTGAAAAATTTAAAATAAAAACCTCAAATAATGTTTTCTGCCCGAGAGAAGACATAGAGATATTCCCTATAGCTCTAAAAAATATTATAAAAAAAGAAAATAAAATACTTGAGCTAGGAACTGGAACAGGCGCAATTAGTATTTCCATTGCAAAGAATTTTAAAAATGTAAAAATTACAGCTACAGATATAAACTCAACTGCTATAAAAATTGCAAAACAAAATGCAAAGATAAATAATGTTGAAAATATTATTGAATTTAAAAAATCAAATTGGTTCGAAAATATAGATAAAATAAAATATGATTTTATAATAACTAATCCACCTTATCTTGCAAAAAAAAATTCTAAATATTATACAGAATTATTAGACCCAAATAGTAGCCTATATTCAAATAACAACGGCCTAGATGATATATACAAAATTATTAAATTAAGTGTAAATTATTTAAATAAAAATTCCTTTATAATTATGGAACACTCTCATAACCAAACATTATTCTTAAAAGAATATGCAAAAAAATATAATCTTAATTTAATTAAAACTGAAAAAGACAGCTTAGGTTTTAATAGAGTTTCTGTATTTTTAAATTGAATCTAAAATTTTAATTATTTTATTTTTAATTTCACTAGGATCTACGCCATCAACTTTCTTAAGTATTTTACCTACAAAAAAACCTATTATTTTTGTTTTACCGCTTTTGTATTCTTCTACTTGTTTCTTATTTTCTTGTATAGTAATTTTAATTAATGTGTTAATTTTTTCATCGTCAATTTCATGATTACTTGATAAATTCACGATCACATCTTTAACAGGATTTTTGTTGCTCCAAATATCATCGATAATTTTTTTTAAATAACTTTTGGATACGATTTTATTTTCTATAGATTCAATTACAGTGCAGAAATCTTCTGCAGAAATCATATTTTGTGAAAAACATAAATTTTCTTTATTAATTTTTATATATATTGAAGATATAAAATAGTTTACAATTTTTTTAGCATTTACTTTTGAAATTTTTAAAACTTGATCAATAAATTTAGTAATTTCAATATCACTTAAGAGAATATTTATTTGCTCATTATTAAACTCATAATTAGTCTTATATTCTTTCTCTTTTTTATCAGGTAGATCAGGCATCATTTTTTTAATATCTATTATATAGTTTTCGTCTATTTCTATTGGCAACAAATCAGGGTCTGGAAAATATCTATAGTCATTAGCTTCTTCTTTTGACCTCATTGACTTTGTTACACCTTTTGTTTCATCATATAACCTTGTTTCTTGAATAATTTTTTTGCCTTCTTCTAATAAGTTTATTTGCCTTTCAATCTCATAATTAATTGCTTTTTCGACAAATTTAAAAGAATTTATATTTTTCAATTCTGTCCTAGTGCCTAATTTTTTTTCTCCCATTTTTCTTACTGAAACATTTGCATCACATCTGAATGAACCTTCTTGCATATTACCGTCAGATATTTTTAAATAAGTTACAATATTATGAATTTTCTTCATATATAAAACTGCTTCTTTAGCGTTGCTTATTTCTGGCTCTGAAACAATTTCTAATAATGGCGTTCCTGCTCTATTTAGATCAATAAATGTACAATTATTTTCACTGCTATGAATAGATTTTCCGGCATCTTCTTCTAAGTGCGCTCGTGTTATATTAATTTTTTTAATACTGTTTTCACTGCCTGATATTTCAATATAACCCCCTTGAACAATAGGGTGATCTAACTGACTGATTTGATAATTTTTAGGTAAATCAGGATAGAAATAGTTTTTTCTTGCGAATATTGATTTTTTTGAAATTTTTGAATTTATAGCCAATCCGAATTGAACTGCTTTTTTAATAACACCTTGGTTTAATACAGGAAGAGTTCCAGGCATTCCTAAATCAACATATGAGGCCTGCTCATTCGGTTCTTTCCCATAAGCTGTTGAAGATGATGAAAAAATTTTGCTTTTTGTTAGAAGCTGACAATGAATTTCTAATCCTATAACAGTCTCCCAGCTACTCATTATCAAATTCCTTGGGTATTTTTAGATGCCAATCTGTTTCCTTTTGAAATATATTAGCAATTTGTAAGATTTTTTCTTCAGAAAAATAGTTACCAATTATTTGCATTCCAACTGGAAGTGAATCATTAAAACCTACCGGTATTGATGCTGCTGGCAACCCTGCCAGATTCACTGGTGTTGTATATATGTCTGATAAATACATTTCCAGAGCGTTAGATGTTTTTTCACCAATATTAAATGCAGTTGATGGTGAAGTAGGAGCAAATATATAATCAACCTTATCAAAAGCTGATATAAAATTATCTCTTATTAATCTACGTATTTTTAAAGCCCTCATATAATATTCATCATAATACCCTGCAGATAAAGCATAAGCGCCAATCATTATTCTCTTTTTTACCTCCCTACCAAAACCTTCTTTTCGTGTTCGTAAATATAAATCTTCAAGATTTTTTGGGTTATTGCATCTATGTCCAAATTTTATTCCATCATACCTAGAAAGATTTGATGATGCTTCTGCAGAAGCAATAATATAGTAAGCTGGTATTGTAAGATTATGTTGTGGCAAACTAATCTCTTGAAATTTAAAACCTAACTTCTTAAAAATCTCAACCGCTTGAAAAATAACATCAGAAATATTCTTATCTAAATCTTTTGAAAAATATTCTTTTGGAATACCAATCGTAATTTTTTTAACTTCATCTTTAGATATTTGAAGATTAATTTTTTCTTGTTTAACTTCATGATTGCTAGTTATATCATTATGGTCATAACCTTTTATCTCATCAAATATTAATGCACAATCTTCGGCGTTTTTTGCTATTGGGCCACATTGATCCAAACTTGAAGCATAAGCTATCATCCCATATCTTGAAACAGAGCCATAAGTTGGTTTTAAGCCTGTTAAACCACAAAATGATGCTGGTTGCCTAATAGATCCGCCTGTATCAGAGCCAGTTGCAACGGGTGTTAACCTTGCTGCTACAGCAGATGCAGACCCACCTGAAGAACCTCCAGGGACCTTAACAATATTCCATGGATTTTGAACTGATCCAAAATAACTAGATTCACTAGATGAACCCATAGCAAATTCATCCATATTAGTTTTTCCAATAGTTACCATGCCTGCGTTATTTAATTTACAAACTATAGTTGCATCAAAAGGTGGAATATAATTTTCAAGCATTTTCGAACCACAAGTAGTTAAAATATTTTTGGTAGAAAATAAATCTTTATGAGCTATTGGTATGCCTGTTAAGAAAGTATTTTGTTTTTTCGCTATTAAAGAATCAGCGTACAAAGCTTGTTTTTTTGAATGTTCTTCATCAACCGTAATAAATGAATTTAATTTTGAATCGAAAGAATTAATTCTTTTTATAAAATAATTTGCCATTTCTACAGATGATAAAATTTTTTTATTTAATAATTCTGATAACTCAGTAATTGACTTTTTATAAATATCCATAATTTTTTAATCTATAACCTTAGGAACAATAATATATTTTCCATTATGTTCAGGCGCAGAATTTATACCGTCATTTTTTGCATCACTATCAACTTCATCTGGTCTTGCTTTTAAAGAAATTTCAGGCGCATGATATAAAGGCTCTATTTTTGAAAGATCTATATTTTCCGTTTGCTCAACTATTTTTAAAAAATCTAAAATTTCACTAGAAAAATAAGCCATATCTTCATTTGATAGTTCTATCATGGCTAATTTAGCAACATCTTTAACTTTATTTTTATCAAACATTTTAATTTACCTAAAAAATATGCTTTAATTTATTAAGATATCCGTTGTAGGTTAGGTTATCCTCAGTTAGAATTCACTTATTGTTACTAAGCATATCAGAAATCTTGGGGGTTTTAATGTTTTTAGATTTATTTTCTAATGATTTATCAATAGATTTAGGCACAGCAAATACAATTATTTTTGTAAAAAATAAAGGTCTAGTATTAGACGAACCCTCGGTTGTTTCAATTTTCAATGAAGGGGGTAAAAAAAGAGTAAAAGCTGTAGGTCTAGAAGCAAAAACTATGCTTGGGAGAACCCCTGCTAGCATTGAAACTATTAGACCTCTAAAAGATGGAGTTATAGCAGACTTTATAACCACTGAAAAAATGCTTCAACATTTTATTAAAAAAGCCTGCAAAAAAAGTTTTTTACTTGGTCCTAGAGTTCTAATTTGCGTTCCTTCCGGTGCTACCCAGGTTGAAAGAAGAGCTATCAAAGAGTCTGCTGAAGGTGCTGGGGCAAGAAAAGTATATTTAATAGAAGAACCAGTAGCAGCTGCTCTTGGGGCTGGACTTCCAATTGGTGAACCAATTGGATCAATGATTTTTGATATTGGCGGAGGAACAACTGAAATAGCTGTTCTGTCATTGGGTGGAATTGTTTATTCAGAATCCGTAAGAATTGGAGGAGATAAATTCAATGAAGCTATTTTAAATTATATTAAATGGAATTACGGTATTTTAATTGGTGAGGCCACAGCAGAAAAAATTAAACATACTATAGCAACTGCATATCCAGGCAAAGAATTACAAGAAATGGAGGTCAAAGGAAGAAATCTTTCTGAAGGAATTCCAAGAAGCTTTAGAATTAATAGCAATGAAATTCTTGAAGCCTTACAAGAACCTTTAAAAGGCATTACAAATGCAGTTAAAACTGCTCTAGAGGCAACACCTCCAGAACTAAGTACTGATATAGCTGAAAGTGGAATAGTTTTAACTGGTGGCGGTGCACTATTAAAAGGACTAGATAAACTAATTCAAGAAGAAACTGGAATTCCGGTAATAATTGCTGACGATCCTTTAACGTGTGTAGCTAGAGGTGGAGGTCTGGTTCTTGAAATGATAGATAAAAAAGGTGCAGATTTTATATCCCTAGATTAACAATACAAATATAAAAATTACAGTGAAAAACGACATACATTTACATTTTAGACAAAATCAATTTACAACCTTAAAACTTCTTTTTTATTTAACATTATCAATAATATTTTTAGTACTAGATAACAATTATGCAATTAGTAATAAAGTAAGATTTAATACTTCATACATAATAGAGCCAATTTATACAATATCAGCATGGCCATCAAGTATTTATAATAATATTTCAAAACATTTTGATAGCAAAAAAGATTTAATTAAAAAAAATGAACTTCTTGAAAAAAAAATAATAATACAATCTGGGATAATTCAAAAAATTCCTTCATTACAAAAAGAAAATAAAAGGCTAAAAGAATTACTTAATTCATCTACCACTACAAATTCTTTAAAAATTTTAATAGCTGAATTAATAAAAGTAAATTTAAGTCCATTTTCAAATAAACTTATTATAAATAAAGGAAAAGAGAATAATTTATATCTAGGACAAGTTGCTATTGATAACTTAGGACTTCTCGGACAAGTTTCTGAAATAAATAAAGACTTTTCTGTTATAACTTTAATATCAGATCCTGGTCATGCATTACTAGCCGTCAACGCAAGAACAAATAAAAGAATTGTTGTTTCTGGTATAGGTGACAATAGAAAATTAAAAGCTATATATATTCCTTTAAATGAAGACGTAAAACAGGGTGACATACTAATTACTTCTGGATTAGACAATATATTCCCAGAGGGATATCTAATTGGTCAAATCACTAAAGTTGAAAAAAATTTAAATCAAAATTTTCAAGACGTAGATATTGTGCCAAGCTCTTCATTATCTTCTAATCGCGAGGTAATGCTTTTATGGTAATTAACAATAGAATACATTTTATAGCTACTTTATTTTTAATATTAGGTGTAATTTTAAATTTATTACCTATGCCTGCGATATTACATTCATGCAAACCACCGATATTATTACTGATTTTAATATATTGGTCTTTAGCATTTCCGAATCATATTAACTTAAGCTATGCTTTTTTATTAGGCATAATTATGGATATACTATTAATAATGCCTTTAGGATATAACGCACTATGCTACACAGTTACAATATATTTAATATTATTGTATTATCCGCAAATAAGACTTCAATCTAATTGGAATAAAATGCTTTCATTGCTAGTTATATTAATTCCATATTTTTTTATGTCTACAATCGTAAATGGTATGCTAAAAATAGAATACAATATAATAAATGTAATAATATCTATTATAATATCAGTATTAATTTGGCCAAGACTATTCAACGTGCTAAGATTTGTTCGTCAAAAATATATTTCCTGAATTACATGCAAAATAAAAAATTTCTTACACAAAAAGATGAAATTGAGCTTTTTTTAAACACAACATTAGATTCAAATATAATTTCAATAGATATAGAGTTTATGAGAAGAAACACATTCTTTCCAGAGCCATGTGTCATACAAGTATCTGATGGTAAAAATCATGCATGCATAGATTTAACTCTAAAAATAAACTATAAAAAACTATTCAAAAATATATTTAATGATAAAAATATTATAATAATTCATTCATGTAGACAAGATTTAGAAATTTTATATATGATTATAGGTTATATACCAAAAAAAATATTTGATACACAACTAGCAGCGTCTTTCTTAGGGTATAAATATCAAATTGGATACGCAAATTTAATGAGTGAATTATATAATATTGAGATTGATAAAACTGAAAAAATGACTGATTGGAAAAAGAGACCTTTAACAGAAAACCAAATATCTTATGCATTAAATGATGTAATTTATCTAAGAAAATTATATGAAGATTTAAATAGTGAATTAATTAGAACTAATAAAATTAATTTTTTTAATGAGGAATTTAGAAATTTAATTAATGAAATTGAATGGAAACCTAACACAAACAATGCTTGGAAAAGAATTAAATCAATTAATAATTTAAATAAAAATACACAAGATTTAGCAAAAATTATATGCGTTTGGCGAGAAAATAAAGCTATTAAATTAAATCTACCAAGAAACTGGATATTATCTGAGAAAGAAATTATTGAGATTGCAAAAGAATATTACTATGAATCAAAAATAAATATTCCACCCAATAATAAAGTATTAAATAAAAAAAATGGTGGTCAAGAAATTGAACAGGAGATAACTAAATTTTATAAAAAAACTGATGAAGATATTAAAATAATAAAACCAGTAAAAATAAATAGTAATGATAGAAAAGTTGTAAATGATTTGTATGAATATTATAAATTAATATCACTTAAAAATGAAATTTCTCCACAAGTATTTACACCTAAAAAATTAATACTAGATTATATCAAGAACAAAGATCAGCATTCAAGATTGATAAATGGTTGGAGAAGAGAATTAATTGATTTGAAAAAAGTTTCCACAATTACAGAGCAGATATTTAATCAGAATTAAGTATTCCGCAATTACTATTAATTGGAACAGCGTAATCTATTTTTTTTGGCATATCTAGTTTTAGATTTTTCATTTTATTAACGAAATTTTCTACATTTGTTTTTTCGTCTATAAAAGAGTTATCATTTTTTTGATCTTTAATTGTAGAATAATTTTTATTATTATAATCGTGTGCTGGGTAAATTTTTGTATCGTCAGGTAACTTATAAAATATATTTTTTATTGTATTAAACAACTCCCTTGAAGACCCAGATTGAAAATCTGTTCTACCACACGTATTTATTAGTAACGCATCACCTGAAAATAATAGCTTATTATCATTATGATTTAACATGTATGAAAAATGTGTGTTAGTATGGCCTGGACTATATATTGCTTCTAATAAAACTGTACTTCCAACTACAATATTATCTTTATTTTTTAAATTAATATCTCTACATTTTAAATTATCATTTGCTGGGCCAGCTACTTTACAATTTGTTATTTCTCTTAAAGCCGCAGCACTTGTAACATGATCAGCATGAATATGAGTATCTATAGCATAAGCTAATTTAAGATTTAAGTTATTAAGAATATCAATGTCCCTTTGTAAGGTCTCAAGAACAGGGTCAATAAGTATTGCTTCTTGTTTTTCTTGACAAGAAATTAAATACGTATATGTTGATGATTCTTTTTCAAACAATTGCTTAAATAGCATAAATATTATTTTAAATTTTACAGTTATGGATAAATATACAATAAAAAAGGTTATTGAATCAAACTTAAAAGGCTCTATTGTTGAAGTAAGCGGTGGAGAAGGAAAATATACCGCAAGCGTTATCTACGAAGGTTTTGACGGTTTAAGCACTATTAACAGGCATAAAATGGTATATAGTGGACTAGATTCATATATTAAATCAGGTGAACTTCACGCAATTAGCTTAAAAACATTTACAAATAAAGAAATAACTTGACCAATAATTGATTAATCTTTTATAGCATCTCTTCCTTGATTAATTTTTTGCACACCATTTTGCGAAGAAAAATATTTTGAAAGTTTCTTTATTTGCTGCTCATCTAAGGTGCTAGCAATACCAACCATAATTCCATTTTTTCTTTTACCATTTTGATAAGATTTTAAAGAATGATATAAATAATCCTTATATTGTCCTGCAATTTTAGGAAAAGTTGTGGCCAAACTATTGCCATCTACTCCGTGGCATCCAACACACATATTTGCTTCTTCTATTATATCTATATTAGCATTATCGGTATTGTCAGATAATTTAATTAAAGAAAAATAACCTGCAATTTTATCAATATCAGAATCAGAAAGGTTAGAAGCATGTGCTTGCATAGTTGGGTGAGATCTCTCTCCAGATCTATATCCTTTTAATGCAGAAACTATATAATCCTTATGTTGATTTCCTAATTTTGGAACTTTATATGTGGGGTAAATATTGTTATAACTAACAATTCCGTGGCATCCAAGACATGTGGAAGAAAGCTCTTCAGGTGTTTTTTCAGCATTTGCATTTAAAATCCCAAAAATAAAAAAAACAACTAAATATATAGAGAATTTCATAAATATTTACTCACTTATTAATATGTTATAAAGTTAAAGAATTGATATCAAAAATTTTGGTCTGCATTATAGCTCTATTTGTAAAAAAATACACATACAATTTAAAAAAACATTATAATCTAATGCAACTATAAGATATTATTTAAATACTTAACTTGGCAACGATAAAAATATATTTATAACTTGAGGATTTTATGAAAATTGAAACAATAGCTATACATGGTGGATATGAGCCAGAAGCAACAACTAAAGCTGTAGCCGTTCCAATATACCAAACAGCATCCTACGCGTTTGATGATACGCAGCATGGTGCTGACCTTTTCGACCTTAAAGTAAAAGGTAATATATACACTAGAATAATGAACCCAACAACAGAGGTTCTTGAAAACAGAGTTTCAGCAATGGAAAAAGGTGTGGGTGGGCTTGCTTTTTCATCTGGCATGGCAGCCATTACTGCAGCAATTTTAAATATAACTTCACAAGGTGATAACATAGTTTCCACAAGTTCTCTTTATGGTGGAACAGTTAGCCTTTTTAAAGATACATTCCCTAAAATGGGCATTGAAACTAGATTTGGAGATGTTAAAAACCTTGAAGAACTAGCAAATAAAATTGACGCTAAAACAAAATTGATTTTTTGTGAGTCCATTGGTAATCCAGCTGCAAATGTAACGGATATAGAAAAAATTGCAGAAATTGCTCATGTTAATAATATACCTCTATTTATAGATAATACTGTTCCTAGCCCATATTTGTGCAGACCTATTGAGTTTGGTGCTGATATTGTAATTCATTCATTAACTAAATATTTATGCGGGCATGGAACAACAATAGGTGGTCTTATTGTAGATTCAGGGAAATTTGATTGGAAATCAAACTCTGATAAATTTCCATTGTTGACAACGCCTGATCCGGCATACCATGGTATGATTTTTACAGAAGCTTGTGGCCCAGCTGCTTTCATTACAAGAGCTAGAGTTGTTCCTCTAAGAAATATGGGCGGCGCACTTTCACCAATGAATAGTTTTCAAATACTCCAAGGTATAGAAACTCTTGCAGTAAGAATGGATAGACATTGTTCAAATGCACAAGCTGTTGCAGAATTTCTTAAAAATCATGATTCTGTAAGTTGGGTTAACTACCCCGGTTTAAAATCCCATCCAGATAATCCTCTCGTAAAAAAATATATGGATGGAAAAGCTTCCGCTGTATTGAGCTTTGGAATAAAAGGTGGTATTGAAGCAGGAGGAAAATTTATTGATAAATTAAAACTTATAGTTAGATTAGTAAATATAGGAGACGCAAAATCTCTAGCATGTCATCCAGCTTCAACTACACATAGACAATTAAATAAAGAAGAATTAGAAGCAGCAGGTGTTCCAGAAGATATGGTAAGACTATCAATTGGTATAGAGCATATTGATGATATTATAGATGACTTATCCCAAGCTTTAAAATAAAAGCACTTAATTTACATCTATTATCTGAGAAACTCTGATTGTATTTTTCTTATTGATTACCCAATCATAGACTAAGGAATACTCTATTACTGACTTAACATATTTTTTAGTTTCCTTAAAAGGAATATATTCAATCCACGCATCCTCGGGTGCTTTATTCTTATTTCTCCATTTAGTTACCATATTTGGGCCAGCATTGTAAGATGCTATAGCCTCAACTATGCTCTTTTTTTTTGAAATTAAATAATTAAAATAATAAGAACCAATAAAAATATTAATTTTAGGCTTATATAAAGAATTTATTGAGACTTTTTTCCTATTAGCTTTTCTTAAAACCCAATAGGCTGTCTTAGGAAGAACTTGCATTATACCTATTGCGCCTGCTGACGATTTTGCATGTTCAATAAAAATACTTTCTTTTCTAGCAATTCCTAGCAAAAGAACTTTTTCTATATTTGTATTCGAATATTTATCAAAATAACTTTCATGCATTATTGGAAATCTAGCATTAACATCATCATAATATTTTGTGTGCCCGTAACCTAATATTACACCATCATTCCATCCCCAAGTTTTTATCAATACATTTAAGTAATTAAGATTTTCATATTGTGAATTTTTATAAAAGTAATCTAATTCCATTCTGGAATCACGGTACCTCCCTATCATATGGAGCTCGTACATTATTTGAACCGAAACATCATTTTTTAATTTTTCTAATTCTAAGTCTGAAGCAGGATATGAAATACTAATAATATTTAAAGGAACATCTAAAATATTTGCTGATAAAAAACCATAATAAGATCTTTTAGAACTTAATTCAGCGAGAACATCTTTGTATTCAGAATTTCTATTTAATTTATATAAAGCTTTTCCTTTCCAATAAGTCCATTTCTGTGAATGTATAATAGAGTCAGGTAAATTAATAATAGAATCTAACAACAACTTCCAATTACTATTATAAATATAATAATTTGATAAAGCTAAATTAAAATCTAAATTTTTTGAATTTAACGACAAAAAATTATTATCTAAAGAAATATTTCTTTGATTAGATTTCAAAGCAATTATATATATATCTACTAATTTTTTTTCATAAAAACTATCATTAAGTTTATATAATTTTTTAATTTTAATTAAATTTTTTCTTGCGGAAACATAATTTTTCTTTGCAATTCTATCTAAACCATAACTTAAAATTGTATCTCTATATCTATTATTAATACTATAATCTTTAGAAATAATATTTCTTATAGGATTTCTATAAACTTTTAACAATTTATTTCCATAAACCTTATTCTTGTTAGATAAAAATCTAATTAAATATCTTGCAAGATAATAATTATTTGAATCCAATGATATTTTAATTCTCTGCCAGACTAATTCGTCAGTTAATTTTTTATTTTTATAAAACCAATGAAAAACATAATCACATGATTTAGGTTGTGATTTAGCACTAAGCCATATTGGTATTATTTCATCATCAATATTGGATAAAGATTTTTTTTTAATTTTAGCTCTAAGATAGAGGCATTTTAAATCTACCGAATCTGTGTCTTTGTAATTAGATATCAGCTTAGTAATTTTATTTCTACTTGATAATCTATAAATTAAATTTATATATGCTTTCTCTGAAATATAACTATGTTTATATTTTTTTATAAATTTAATAACTTTTTCGTCATTTATATGTCTTTTTCTATGTAATGACTTATATTCTAAATAAGGATATAAGGGATAATTCTTTATAGTATTTTTTACTTTTTCAAATTTTTTAAAATTTTTACTTTTATAGTATTTTAATGCTAAAACATAGCTATCTCTTTCTGCTCTAGTTGAAAGCTCATTATAATCTTTTGCATGACTTGCAAATGTGAAAAAAATTGAACATATAATTAATATTATTTTTAGGCGCATTTTATGTTTTCTTATTATCTTGTTATGCATATTACTATAATAAAATTAATAGCAACATAAGACTTTTGTTAAAAATGTATATTCTAGTAAAAAAATGTATAATATTGTTATTATGAAATCTCGTATACATTAAGTAAGATTAGCAAATCCAAATGGCTAGTATATTAAATTATTTTATTTTTTCATTTTATATGTTGTCTTCTTTGTGTATATGGCGACTGATGACTAATAATGAAAAAACCCCCTATCTTCAAAGCCTGATATGGTTTTTATGGATTATTGCAATTTTTGCTCACCTATATGACCTTTCATTTATACTCTCAGAACAATATAGCGTTGATCTATCTATCTATCATGCTCTATCGGTAGTTGCTTTAATCATATCTATTACACTTTATATCTCATCGATATTTGGTAATACTCTATTTTTAGGGTTAATAGTTTTACCAATAATATCTATGGTATTTATATTTGACTTCGCTAATAAGCCAGTTAATGTGCCACTAAACAATGTTGTTTTTATCCATGTAATTATATCCTTAATAAGCTATAGCATATTATGCTTATCTGCAGCTCAATCTTTAATACTTAAAATCCAAGAAAAAAAATTGCAATCAAATAACCCAATTGGAATTATTGCATCTCTTCCATCCTTAGATTTAATGGATAAACTATTATTTAAAATTTTAGCATTAGGGGTTTTATTCTTATCCGCAAGTCTTTTATCTGGATTTATTTTTTTAGAGGATATATTTGCCCAGCATCTAGCTCATAAAACCATTTTATCAATATTAGCTTGGATAATTTTTGTATTTCTTATATTTGCAAGAAAAAGCTATGGGTGGAGAGGCAGTAAAGCTGCAAACATAACTTTGATAGGTTTTTTCATTTTATTCCTATCATACTTTGGTACAAAAACTGTATTGGAAATAATTCTGTAATTAAAATATAATTTAAAGCAATGAACGGACACCAAAATTGAACAATATATCTACAGAAATTCTCTTTTTTATTCTTATAATTTTGTTTCTATTATCAGCTTTTTTTTCTGGTTCAGAAACAGCATTAATGTCGATTAATAAATATAAAATGAGACACCAGGCTAAATTAAATAATGCTGGCGCAAAAGCAGCAAAAAAACTTTTAGAAAATCCTGATAAATTACTTGGAGTAATTTTACTTGGTAACAATTTAACAAATATTTTAATAACTCAGATAGCTACACTTATATCTTTCAATATATATGGTGATATTGGTATTGCTATAGCTACTGGATTTTTAACAATATTTATCTTAATTTTTGCGGAACTAATTCCTAAAACTATTGGTGAAATGCATTCAGAAAAAGTAGCTTACGCTTCTTCCTTATTGTATAAACCAATGTTAATTATATTGTACCCACTAGTATTTCTTATAAATCTTATTGCAAATAATATTATAAAAATTATGGGCTTAAAAGATAATATTTCAAAAGGATCACTATCGTCTGAAGAATTAAAAACTGTATTAAGTGAATCATCTATGAAATTTTCTAAACCACATTTAAAGATGGTAGAAAGCATAATTGATCTAGAAAAAGCTACAGTTGAAGACATTATGATTCCAAGAAGTGAGATTTTTGGAATAGATTTAAGTGAAGACATAATAACCGTAGTAAATGACTTTAAAAATACTCCATATACAAGAATACCAGTGTATGAAGATAATATAGAAAATCTGCTAGGTTTAGTTCATATAAAACAAATTGCTCCAATGCTAGCTAGTAAAAATATTAATGAAACTGGCATCAGAAAACTTATAAAAAAACCATACTATATAGTTTCAGGGACATCTTTATACAGACAGTTACTTAATTTTCAGAAAGAAAAACGAAGAATTGGATTTATCGTAGACGAATATGGGAACATACAAGGTTTAGTAACTTTAGAAGATATTTTAGAAGAAATTGTTGGTGATTTTACTAGTGACCCCGGAGCTAGCGAAGACATTATTTCAACAGAAAATAAAAATATTTTTATTATTGATGGCGGAATCCATATAAGAGAAATTAATCAAAGTTTAAATATAAAACTTGTTCCAAAACAAGCAAAAACTGTAAATGGTTTTTTATTAGAGCACACTGAAAATCTTCCAAAAATGGGTGATATAATAAATATTCAAGGGCATACATTTAAAATTATTGAAAATCTTGATAACTCAATTAAGACTGTTGAGCTTACAATTAAAAATGATTAAAGAATATAAAAATATAGAAATAAAATTATCAAATAGTGGTTTATCACCGACAAATATTATTCTAACTCATAATCATTTAAATGATGAAATTGAGTCAAAAGTTGCCGGTGAATTACCATTAACTATTAAAATTAATAATACTGAAATTATTACGCTAATGACGCTTGGCACAAAACCTGAAGAACTAACATTAGGTTATCTAAGAAATCAAAGAATCATAGAAGATATTAAAGATATAATAAGTATTGAGGTTAAATGGAATACAGGGGTATCAAGCGTAACAATAAAACATAAAGATATAAAAGAAATAACAGATAAATTAAAAAACAAAATCGTTACCACAGGATGCGGACAAGGAACAATCTTTAGTTGCACTTTAGATAAGCTATATGACAATACTTTGCCTGATACTAAAATTAAAAGATCAGAAATATTCAATTTATTATCAAAAATTACTAAATATAATGATATTTATAAAGAAGCTGGCGCAGTTCATGGCTGCGCGTTATGTAACAAAAATGATGTTTTAGAATTTGTTGAAGACGTAGGAAGGCATAATGCAGCTGATACATTGTCAGGAATAATGTGGTTAGATAAAATAAAAGGTGAAAATAAAATTTTTTATACTACTGGAAGATTAACATCTGAAATTATAATGAAAGTTAAACACATGAATATACCAATTATAATTTCACGCTCAGGAGTAACAAATATGGGTGTAGAACTAGCAAAAGATTTAAATGTAACAATGATAGCAAGGGCTAAACAAAGATCCTTTTTAATATATAATAATAAAGAAAATATTATATTTGACTAAATTATTATGAAAAAAAGTAAAAAAAGAACATATACTGATATTCTAAAAGATCTGGAATTAATTATTTCAAAACTTAACTCTAAAACAATACCAATTGAAAACTCAATAAAGCTCTATGAAGAAGGAATTAAATATACAAATGAAGCTGATAAAGAATTAACAAAGGTGGAAAATAATATTGAAAAACTAAAAAAGAATAAAAAAAATTATTCTGGAAAGATTAATATTGAAAAATCTTTTGAAGAAATTGAAGATATTATGGAAAAACTTGAAGATAACGATATAAGTATAAATAAGGCTGAAATGTTATATGAGCAAGCCCTAGAAATAATCTTTAACATAGAGGCTTACTTAAAAAAAGCAAAATCTACTATTCAAAAATATGAGCAATGAAATTAGAGAATTTACTGAATTCAAAAGTAAATTTACATTGCGAATTCAAAAAAAATTAGAGGGAGTCTTAAGTTTAGAAGATAATTCTATTGGAATATTAGATGCAATGAGATATTCCTCTCTAAATGGTGGAAAATTTATAAGAGCATTGCTTGTTTATTCAACTGCTGATGCATTTAAAATAAATGTAAAATTATTAGATCAAGTTGCTATATCTATTGAATTAATACACGCTTACTCTTTAATTCATGACGATCTTCCATCTATGGACAATGACACTATTAGAAGAGGAGTTCCATCGTGTCATATAGCTTTTAGTGAATCCACAGCAATACTTGCTGGTGATGCACTTCAAGCACTTGCTTTTGAGATTTTGAGTGAAAACAAATACAAAGGAATATCTGATAATATGCGCCTAAGATGGATAAATTATCTTTCCTCATCTATAGGTGCGGCAGGTATAGCAGGTGGTCAATATTTAGATTTATTAATAAATAATAAAAGCACAGAATTAGAATACTTAAATTATATCTACTCCCTAAAAACCTCAAGCCTAATTAAATCATGCATTATTTTGCCTGCAATGCTTACGAAAAATATAACTAAGGATGAATTTTTGAAATTAGAAGAATTTGCGTCTATATTAGGCATATCTTTTCAGATTAAAGATGATTTGTTAGGTTATATGTGCTCATCAACAACTTTAGGGAAAACACAAGGTAAGGATGAACAAAGAAATCAACCAAATTATATAAATTTGCTAGGCTTGGGAAAAACTGAAAAAAAACTAGAAGAAAATAAAAAATGTATAGATAAATTGCTTAAGGATTTAGCTTTAGAAAAAAGCATGCTACACAATATTTCAAATTATATTTTCAATCGAAGCTTTTAATTGTAAACTTGGATATTATGAAATACGAATTTTTAGATAAAATTAATGATCCGTCAGATTTAAGAATATTATCAGTTAGTAATTTAAATGATGTTGCAGATGAATTGAGATATTTTCTTATTGATACGGTGTCCCAATGTGGTGGGCACTTTGGTGCAAGCCTTGGTGCTGTTGAGCTTACCATAGCGCTTCATTATTCTTTTAATACACCAGAAGATAAGATAATTTGGGATGTTGGGCATCAATGCTATGGGCATAAAGTTTTAACTGGAAGAAAAAATCAACTTTATACTATTAGAAAAAAAGGGGGGCTTCACCCATTTCCTTCTAGAGAAGAAAGTGAATATGATGTTTTTGGTGCAGGACATTCAAGCACTTCCATAAGTGCTGCAATAGGTATGGCTATTGCATCATCTCATAAAAAAGACGATAAAAAAATTGTTGCAGTAATTGGCGATGGTGGACTAAGTGCAGGAATGGCATACGAGGCTTTAAACCATATGGGTTCTATTGATCAAGATGTGTTAGTTATTTTAAATGATAATGAAATGTCAATATCGCCAAATGTAGGTGCCATGACTAACTATTTAACAAGAATTTTATCAAGTAAAGCATATACGACTGTAAAAGAAGGCAGTAAGAATGTTTTAAAAAAAGTTCCTCCTTTTGACCAACTTGCTCAAAAGACTGAAGGTCATATAAAAGGCTGGTTTGCTCCTGGTATGCTGTTTGAGGAAATGGGTATAAATTATTATGGGCCAATAGATGGACACGATACTCGCTTTTTAGTTAAAACACTAAAAAATCTAAAAAAGATTTCTGGTCCAAAATTACTCCATGTCATAACTAAAAAAGGCAAAGGTTATTTGCCAGCAGAATCAGATCCAGTTAAATATCATGCTGTGCCAATATTTAATAGAGAAATAGGAGTTAAGAAAAATACTAACCAAAAAATTACATACACAAAAATTTTTGATAACTGGATTTGCAATATCGCTGAAAAAGATCCAAGAATTTTTGCAATAACTCCAGCAATGAGAGAAGGCTCTGGACTTGTAGAATTTTCAAAAAAATTTCCTGATAGATACATTGATGTTGGAATTGCAGAACAACACTCTATAACTCTTGCAGCTGGGCTAGCTTGCGAAGGTCAGAAGCCAATAGTTTGCATCTATTCAACATTTCTCCAACGAGCATATGATCAATTAATACATGATGTTGCTCTTCAGAATTTAGATGTTCTATTTGCTGTGGATCGGGCTGGATTTGTTGGCGCGGATGGTGGGACTCATTGCGGTGTTTATGATTTATCTTATTTACGCTGTATACCCAATATGTTAATCATGGCACCAAGTTCTGAAGAAGAATGCAAAAATATGCTTTATACAGGATACTTGCATAATGGTCCTGCGGTTGTCAGATATCCTAGAGGAGAAGGTTTAGGTGTAAAAGTATCAGAAGAATTAGAAAATTATAAAATTGGAGTTTCTAAAAAAATTCGCTTAGGAAAAAATATTATAATCCTTAGCTTTGGTTCTGTAATAAATGTTTGCCAAGATGTTTCTAATAAACTTAACTGCACACTGATAGACATGAGATTTGTAAAACCAATTGATGAAAATATTATTAATGAATCTATTAAAAAATATTCCTTAATTGTAACTGTTGAAGATAATAGTATTATGGGCGGCGCAGGAAGTGCTGTTAATGAAGTTATAAGTAAAAATAATTATCAAGCTAAAACGTTAAATATTGGTGTACCAGATAAGTTTTTTTCTCATGCAACAAGAGAAGAGCAACTCGTTGATAGTGGTATATCTGCAGATAATATAATTAAAAAAATAAAAAAGTATATAAAAAATAATAACTTGTATGATCTAAATCACTCAAGTAAAATTAGATAATAATTATTACCTCTATTCCTAGACTTCAAATATTATGGGCATTATAAAAGAAGAAAATAAATTAAAAGATAAAACTGTATCAAAGGAACTGCAAGATACTCAGAATAAAGTAGATGTTAGAAGTATTCCCATAAATAGAGTTGGAATCAAGGATATAAAATACCCTTTCCAAATTTCTGACAAGAATGGTGAAATTCAAACTACAGTAGGAACCTTTACAATGTCTGTTGGTTTGCCGCATGATGTGAAAGGAACACACATGTCAAGATTCGTAAAAATCCTAGAAGATCAAAAGGATTTTATTAGTATTGAAAATTTTGATCAATTAGTTAAAAACACAACAAAAATTTTATCTTCTGAATCTGCCTATATTTCAGTAGATTTTACATATTTTAAAAAGAAAAGTGCGCCAGTATCTCGAGTGGAAAGTCTTTTAGATTATTCGGTAAATTTTACATGCGAAGTAAAAAATAATATCGTAAATAAATACCTTAAGGTGATAGTGCCAGTAACTAGCTTATGCCCTTGTTCAAAAAATATATCTGACTATGGTGCACATAATCAAAGATCTCATATTTCTGCCCATATAAGAATAGAAAAAACAGTATGGATAGATGATGTTATTGAAATACTTGAAAATCAGGCTTCGTGTCAAATATATGGATTATTAAAAAGGCCAGATGAAAAATATGTAACTGAGCAGGCGTATGATAATCCAAAATTTACTGAAGATATTATTAGAGATTTAGCTGTTACCCTAAATAAAGATGACAGAATTACAGCATACAAAATTGAATCAGAAAATTTTGAATCTATACACAATCATTCGGCATATGCATATATAGAAAAAGATAAGAAAAAAGATGTGCATAATAGTAAAAATAGTAAAATATCTTACTTAAAGTTCTCTCAATTACATTCAAATTTCCCTGGTTAAACTAGTTTCTAACAACCTCTTCAGATCTATAAGCAGATACTATATGTTTTAAAATTTTTCTAGCGATTTTATTTTTAATTTTTTTTGATTTACTAGCACTATGCGCAGTGACGATGTACTGATTATTTCTTTTAGTAATTTTAATCTCATAATTTGTTTCTTTATTTTCAATTATATTAGTTGAAATTACATAAAAAGCTTTAGATCTATTTTGATCTTCTACTAATAATCCAGTTCTATCTAACGATAATCCAATTTCTCTCCATATTTTACTAAATGAACCTTTTAGTAGAATCGCCGGTACACCATAAAAATCAATTAAATCAATATAGATTTTTTTATTATTTTTTTCGCTATCATTAAATGATGTTATTGCTATATTCCTTGAAATGCCAAAATACTCCATCATTCTAACTAACATTTCAGCTTCTCTCGAAATGTCAGACCCTTTTGCTTTCCATATTATCTTAGTATCTATTACATCATCTGCTTCTAGTATATGCTGAGATAAGAAAATATTTGTAAATCCATTAGGTTCTCTTTCTAACCTAACCCTAAATTTTTCTTTAGAAGCAGCATAATTATAATCTTCATTATTAGTAAGATTACTATCTGCTTCAAAATTCATCTCATATTTTTTCCAATCAGTTTCTAAAATACCATTAATTGGTTTATCAACTGCTATCTCAAAACCTTGAGCTTTCCAAAATTGATTTATATATGGCCATAATGAGACTGGGTCAGCTTGGATTTCTAACCATCTTGCAGTACCTTCTTTTCTGATATCCATATCAATATATTTTGGGAGTACCGGCGCATCAGTAAACGCAAGAGTATTCCCAGTAGAATCTACTGACTTCGGCACTTTAAGTGAATCTGAATAATCAGGATTATCTAAAGATGGCGGTATTTCTAACATAGCTATACTTCCACTTTTTCCATATTTATCTGAATCGTCTTTACCAAATATTCCTTGAATATCTTCACCAATACCACTTAAATCCTCAAGTGTAATTGGTTTATCTGAACATCCTGCAAGAATTAAAAGAAATATAAAAAATAATATTGAAACTATGTTATTTAAAATTCTCATTTTACCTCCGCTAATTCCATTGCCTTTAAAAGTTTTTCGTGATGAATTTCAGAAAACCAAGTTAAAGGCAATCTAATTCCTTTTTCAATCAGACCCATTTTACATAAAGCCCATTTTGCAGGAATAGGATTTGATTCTAAAAATAAATTCTCATGCAAACCTAATAATTTTTCGTTATAAGAATTTGCTAATGACCTATCTCCATCTATGGCAGCTTTACACATCAAATGCATTAATTTCGGAGCAATATTTCCTGTTACAGTAATAACGCCCTTACCTCCTAATAAAAGTGATTCCATAGAAGTTATATCATCTCCACTTAAGATATTAATTTTATCCCCACAAATATCGACTAATTTTTTTATTCTTGATAAATCGCCAATCGCTTCTTTTACTGCAACGATGTTATTAATAGTTAAGAATCTTTCTATAGTTTCTGGAAGCATATCACAAGCTGTTCTACTAGGGACATTGTAAGGAATTAAAGGAATTGGAACTGATTCAGCCACCTTTTTATAATGTTGATAAAGGCCTTCTTGAGTTGGCTTATTATAATATGGTGTAACTAATAAACATGCGTCAGCTCCTGCTTTGTGCGCAAATTGTGTAAGAGTCACAGCTTCCAAAGTTGAATTGGCACCGGTACCAGCAATAACAGGTATTCTGTTCGCAATTTTCTCAACAACAAAACGCACAACTTTGCAATGCTCATCATGATCTAGTGTTGCTGATTCACCTGTTGTACCTACAGGAACAAGCGCATCAGTATTATTTTGCAAATGAAAATCTATAAGACGATCATAACTTTTATAGTCCACAGAACCATCTGCATGCATAGGTGTAGCAATTGCGACCATACTGCCTGTAAACATATTTTTTTACCCTGAATTTTTTATCGAAAATCATTTTATACTATATAATCTAATTCTAACTTATTTACAAAAGAACTTGTAGGGGCATATTTTATGGAAAAGACCGAAATTGGTAAAAAAATAATAAATTTTACATTAGAATCAACAAATAAAGATGGATTTAGGTCAAAAGACTACCTTGGTAGAAATATAGTTCTCTTTTTTTACCCAAAAGATAATACCCCAGGCTGTACTCAAGAGGGTATAGATTTTTCAAATAATCATAGAAAATTTAAAACATTAGATACTGAAATTTTTGGAGTTTCTAGAGATAATTTAAAGTCTCATAATAATTTTAAAAATAAATATAAATATAAATTTGATTTACTTAGCGACCCAGATGAAATTCTATGCACTTCTTTTGACGTAATAAAAGAAAAAAATATGTACGGAAAAAAATATATGGGAATTGAAAGAAGCACTTTTTTAATTAATAAAAAAGGAAAATTAATAAAAGAGTGGAGGAAAGTTAAAATTCCAGATCATGTAAATGATGTTTTAAAATTTATTAAAGAATTAAATAAAAATTAATTACAGCTTTTTGCATAATTAATTAATTCTTCTGTAACCTTTAGCCTAAATTTATGGCGTTTTTTTACAAAATAAAAATTTCTAGTTAATTTAGGAGCTAAGCGCACAAAAGACAATCTATTTAATTGCAGTTCTTTATCAATTGTTGTTTTAGATAAAATTGAAACACCTATCCCTGCCTCAACAGCACCTTTTATAGATTCTGAATTACCTAATTCCATAAACACATTTAAACTACTTTTATCTATATTATTCTTTGTAAAATAATCAAATATTACTGATTTTGTTCCCGACCCATCCTCTCTTGTTATAAAAGACAAGCCTAATATTTCAGAAGGTTTTACTGAATCTTTTTTAGCTAATTTATGATTTGGATGAACAATTAAAACTAATTCATCAGATCTAAAAACATCAATATCTAAATCTTGATTAGTAACTGGAGCCTCTACAATACCCAAATCAATTACTGAGCTTTCAACTTTTGCAACTATTCCATCAGTATTAGCTTCACATATTTTAATACTGAGATCTGGATATTTTTCCCTAAATCCTTTAAGCAATAATGGAAGTGTATATTGCGCTATAGTGGTGCTTCCTCCAATAGACAGAGTCCCAGAAGTATCCTCTGAAAGAGCTCTTATGGAATGCTCCATCTCAGCATTTAACTCAAAAATTTTTTCCGCATAAAAAAATACCTTATGCCCAGCGTCAGTAAGCAATATCTTATTATGAGTTCTATCAAACAACCTTGTATCAAAATGATCTTCTAGCTGTCTAACTTGAAATGTAACAGCGGGTTGTGTCATGTGTAAAGTTTCAGCTGCTTTTGTAAAGCTTAAAAGCTTAGCAACAGTATAAAATACTTGTAGTCTTCTATCTGACATTATCTCCTCAATCTCCTTATTTTACCTAGGAAGTATTCTCCTCTTATAATATTAAGTTATATCATATATCATATAAACTTTATAACCTAAATTATAAATTTATAGCATGAAGTATTCAAAATTTGGCATTATAACAACAAAAAATATACCAAATGATGCGGAAGTCATTAGTCACAAATTAATGTTAAGAACCGGCATGATAAAAAAATTAGCATCGGGTTTGTACACATGGATGCCGCTAGGTTTTAGAGTTTTAAAAAAAATAGAAAATATTATTAGACAAGAAATGGAACACGTTAATGCATTAGAAATTTTAATGCCGGCAATCCAACCTTCAGAGCTCTGGAAAGAATCTGGAAGATGGGATAAATATGGTCCAGAACTTCTTCGTTTGATTGATAGGCATGAAAGAGAATTTTGTTTTGGTCCAACACATGAAGAAATAATTACCGATATCGCAAGAAAAGATATAAAAAGTTACAAACAACTTCCAATTATATATTACCAAATACAAACAAAATTTAGAGATGAAATTAGACCAAGGTTTGGTGTAATGCGAGCAAGAGAGTTTTTGATGAAAGACGCATATTCATTTCACGAAAACGAAGACTGTTTAAATAAAACATATGAAATTATGTTTCAAGCGTATATGAGCTGCTTTAACAAAATTGGTTTAGAATATAAAGTTGTTAATGCTAATAATGGGCAAATCGGTGGAAGCGAGTCACATGAATTTCATGTAATTGCAGAAAATGGAGAAGATGAACTTATTTTTTCAGATTCTTCAGATTATGCAATAAATTCTGAATTATTTACCGAACCACCTAAGGAGGGAGATGATAGTCCTGACGGAGCTGGAAAAGTAAAAATAAGAAGAGGGATTGAAGTTGGTCATATTTTTAAACTTGGTAACAATTATTCTAATTCTATGAAAGCCTCTATATCAAATATAGATAATAAAAATATAAATATGGTTATGGGGTGCTATGGCATAGGGGTATCAAGAATTGCAGCCGCGGCTATTGAACAATCTAATGATGATAAAGGAATAATTTGGCCAAAATCTATTTCCCCATTTGATATATCAATAATTTCTATAGGATATTCAAAAAACGAAAAAATAAAAAAATATACAGACGATCTATATGAAATCTTAAAAAACAAAGGCGTGGATGTTTTAATGGATGATAGAGACATAAGCCCAGGAAACATGTTTTCTGACTCAGATTTAATTGGAATTCCTTTTAAGATTATTATTGGGAAACAATTCTTAGAAAAACATACGATAGAGTTCAAAGAAAGAATTCATAACAAAACCCATGTAATTCAAGAAGATCCTACTACCCCGTCTAAAAAAACTATTAATAATATTTTAAAACTTATACAAAATTAAAAATATATACGTTATTTATTGTATGAATATCATAATATAATCAAATACTTAAATATATATAAACACTTGACGCGCTCTATAATTCTAGTAAATTGGATAGTCCCTATTGAATTATTTTTTAATTTTTTGGGGCTCAGGCATCAGGAGAATCAGAGAGAAACTGAGTTTTGAAATAGGTCTGAGTTAAAGGTAAGTAGGATGATAACAATAATAAAAAATTGTTCATTCTGCAGTTAACTGCAACATGAACCTCTTAAGGAGGAGTACATAATGAAAATAAAAGCAATAATTACTAGTATAGCGCTTTTAACTTCAATCGCTGTTACAGCACCTGTAGTACAAGCTGGCGACGGTACATTATACGTACCAATCCCTAGTTACCGTGTAGGCCCATATGCTGTGGGTGGTACTGGTTACTTTGGTGGGATTTTAGACTATTACAATCTATTAAACATGCGTGATGGTGGTGTTAATGGAATGAAATTAGTTTGGTCAGAATGTGAAACAGAGTATTCTGTAGAACGTGGCGTTGAGTGTTATAAACGTTTAAAAGATAAACAAGGCGGAGCTGTATTTTTTGACCCATTAAGTGTGGGTATTTCTACAGCGTTGATTGAAACTGGTCGTAAAGACAAAATGCCAATCATTGCCGTAAACCATGGTAAAACTGCTGGACAACGTGGTGACGTTTTCCCTTATTACTTTATGCCTGGAATTAATACATATGATGAGCATTCAATTATGATGCATTTCATCGGTGATGTATTAGAAGGTGACAGAGCTAAATTAAAAGGTAAAAATATCGCTATGTTATTCCACGGATCACCTTATGGTCGTGAAGCTATTATGTTCATGGACATGATGTGTAAAAAACATGGTTGTTCACATACAGCTATCGAAGTACCACATCCTGGTAACGAACAACAATCACAATGGTTAAAAATTCGTAAGATGAAACCTGATTATGTTCTATTACGTGGATGGGGTGTAATGAACCCTGTTGCTATGCAAACAGCTGTAAGAACTGGCTTCTCAGTTGGTAGATTAATCGGAAACATCTGGAGTAACTCAGATGGTGACGTAATCCCTGCTGGTGATGCTGCTGATGGATATTTCGCTATTACAACTCACCCAGCGGGAAGAGTTGCTAAAGTGATTGATGATATCGTAGCTACAGTTTATAAAGCTGGTAAAGGTGACTTAGCTGATAAAAGTCGTATTGGTTCTGTATATTGGAACCTAGGTGTAGTAGCTGGTGTTTTCCACACAGAAGCTGTTAAAGCTGCACAAGAACGTTTTGGACCAAAAGTTAACAGCGCACAAGTGCGTTGGGGCTTTGAGAACTTACGTTTAAACAAATCTGACCTAGATGCACTTGGTGCAACTGGTTTAGTACCGGAAATCAATATCACATGTATGGACCACGTTGGTGGACATCTAGCTAAATTCCAACAATGGGATGCTGGAAAACGTCAGTGGAAAGTTGCTAGTGACTGGATTGAAGGTGATGTAGCATTATCACAAGCTATTATTGATGGGCAAGCTGAAAAGTACGCTTCAGATAATGGTGTTACAAAACGTGATTGTAACAACGAAGCGGATAGAGATAACTTCGACTTATAATCAAAAGTTTTTGTAGTAATACTAAAAGGCGATATTTATTTATCGCCTTTTTTTTTATCTTCTATCCACACAAAAGTTCCAAATCTTCTGTGATCATGAGAATCCCTATACGAATATAAAAGATCTTTATTCTTATATGTGCAAAGATTTGATAAATAAATTTTCTTTACATTGCATTCTTTTAATTGAAGTGAAGCAATACCAACTAAATCCATAGAAAATAAGTTATCTTTAGATTTGGAAAAAAACTTCTCATACTCAATGTTAATATTCTTAAAGAGATTTTTTATACTCACGTCAACTAAATAAAATTCACTAGATATACATGGACCAATCCAAGCAGCAAATTCATAATTATATTTACTTAATTTATTAAATGCATTTTTTATAATATTAAATTCAACTCCTTTTCTGCCGACATGTAAGATGCAAACAAGATTGCCACACGTACTTGAAATCACTATTGGTATACAATCTGCAGTTAAAATTGATAGTACTTCATTTTTCCTAGTAGAAATAATTCCATCTGCAACATAAGATGTTTCATTTTTATCATCTCTATTAATCACTTTTACGCCGTGAGCCTGTTTAATAAAAATTGGATTACTTGGTAATATGCTTAATAACTTATTTCTATTTACTAAAGTCTTATAAAATTTATTATTATTTGCGTACGAAATGTTAAAATTTTGTATTGATAGAAATTCTCTTGTAGTAACTAAAACTTTAACAGATTTTGGAATACACCATTTTGGTTTAATAATACTATTTTTCATTATCTATAATTTTTTCTAGCTCATTAAGATCATCAGGTAGATTAGATTTTATTTCTAAAAAAATTTTTTTAACTGGATGTCTAAGCTCTAAAATTTCAGCATGTAAAGCCTGTCTAGGAAAATTTTTTGCTTCTTCAGCTATATTTATATTATTGCTTTTTCTAAATCCATAGGTTTGGTCACCTATTAATGGATATCCTTCATATTGCATATGAACTCTTATTTGATGTGTACGCCCAGTATGTAATTTTAGTTTAAGTTTGCTGCTATTCTTATAATTTTTTATAACTTCATAATTTGTTATTGCTTCTTTGCCATCAATATTTACAGACATCTTTTTTCTATCTGTTTTATGTCTAGATATCGGCTGATTAATTACTCCATTTTTCATTAATACTCCGTGAACATAAGCAATATAATATCTATTTATATTTCTTTCTTGTAATGCTCTTGTTAAGAATGTAAAGCTATTAATATTTCTGGCTGCAATTAATAACCCTGTAGTATCTTTATCCAACCTATGAATTAGTCCCGACCTTGGTAAATTTGCTAATTCTGGATACATATATATTAATGCATTAGCAATAGTTCCCTTACTGTGCCCAGCAGCAGGGTGAGCTATGATATTTTTATGTTTATTTATCACTATTAAATCTTGATCTTCATACGCTATTTCTAAATTAATATTTTCAGGCTCTATATAATTAGAATTAATATTTTCTTCAGGAATAATAGTAATTTTATCATTTAAGTTTAATATATCCTTTGATTTAATGATTTTATCGTTAACCAATACTTTTCCTTTTTTAATCCACTTCTGAATTAAACTTCTGGAAAATTGCTTATTTTCTATAGAAATAGCTTGGTCAGCTCTTAAACCTTTACTTTCTTCTGATATTATATATTCTATAATATCAATGTTTTTGTCTTCATTATTCATGGCAAAAATGTGTTTTATAAATATATGATAAGAATATGATAAAAATAAGTATTTATACACTCTTAATTATTATTTTAGCAGGCTGCTCTAATTTTAGAGGCGCAGAAACAGCAGTGGACTCTGTAACTGGGGAAATAATATCTTATGATACAGAAAGATCTGCTAAAGATATTTATTATTCTGCCAAAGCTGCGTTACAAAGAAAACAATATGAACTTGCTATAGAAGAGTATAGAAAAATAGAAGCTAACTTTCCTTTCTCAGAATATGCAGAGCAAAGTCATGTTGAATTAGCATTTGCAGATTATAAAATGAATCATTTTGATACTGCTCTTGCAATTATAGATAGATTTATAGCAATTAATAACACAAGTAATCTTATGCCTTATGCTTATTATTTAAGAGGGCTTATAAATTTTAATAGAGGGAAAAATTTTTTAAATACAATTCTTCCGCATGTTCAGGTAGATAAAGATCCTGTACATATAAGAACTGCATATAATGATTTTGATTATGTTTTTACTAATTATAAAAATTCCGCATATGTAGAAGATTCCTTAACAAGAATGAAGTATTTAAGAAATACTCTTGCATCCTATGAGCTACATGTTGCAAATTATTATTATAAAAGAAAGGCCTATTTAGCAGTTATTAATAGATGTAACTATTTAATAGAGCATTATCCAAACGCTCCAGCAAATATTGATGCGCTATTATTCATGCAAAAATCATATGAAGCTCTATTAATGAAGGATAATGCAAGAGATATAGAAAAAATAATGTCGACAAACTATCCAGATTACGAATCTGAATATTTTCAAGAAGTGTTAGACAATAAAGTAAGAAAAAATATTTTAGCTTTAAGCGATACAGCAGACGATATAGCTATATGGCTGGGTTTTGACATAGATGAACAACCAGTAGATGACTTTACAGGAGTATATAAAGTAGAATATTTTACAAATAAGGATTTGATAGAAATACCAAGAAGAGTAAAGCCTGAAACATATACTATAGTTCATAAAAAATTAAATAGTAATGAAGAGCAAGAAAATAAGAAGGATGATAATAATGAAAAAGAATCAAGCATTCTTAGTATTTTCTCACTTGATGATAACCAAGAAATTTTTGCAGAAGACTTTACCGTTAAGAAAAATAAATTAGAAGAAAATACAGAAAGTTCTCCAGAAATTGAGAACAGCAAGGAAGGTAAGACGAGTGAAAAAGAAGCTATTGACTCTGAAAAAGAAATTATTGAACTAATTAATTAATACTTGAAGCGAGATACAATCGGGAACCTTCTATCTCTTCCAAAAGATTTTGAGCTAACTTTTATACCAGGCGCATACTGTCTTCTTTTGTACTCATTTTTTATAACCATATTTATAATATTTGCAACTAAATTTTTTTCATATCCCATTGAACATATTTCTTCTAAGGATTTTTTTTCCTCAATAAATGATTTTAAAATTACATCTAAAACATCATATTGAGGAAGAGTATCAATATCATACTGGTTAGGAGATAATTCAGCTGTTGGCATTCTATCTATAACGCCTTGGGGAATAACCTCCGATAATTTATTTCTATATTTTGCTAAACCAAAAACATCAGTCTTATATATATCTTTTAATGGAGCAAAGCTACCTGACATATCTCCATAAAGTGTAGAGTAACCAACAGCAAGTTCACTTTTATTTCCTGTTGTTAGTAAAATATTTCCAGTCTTGTTAGAAATTGACATTAACAATAACCCTCTAGCCCTAGCCTGTATATTTTCTTCAGTAACATCTTTTTCAAAACCATCAAATCTTGACTTCAGGCTATCATTAATAGAATTATTAACATCCTCAATACTGATTGATGAATATTTAATATCGAGAAGTTCACACTGCTCTACGGCTAATTGAGTACTTAAATCTGATGTATACACAGATGGTAGTAAAACAGCTTCTATGGATTGCTTATCAAAAATATCGCTTGCGATAGCTAAAGTAAGTGCTGAATCTATACCGCCAGAAAGACCTAATAAAACACCATTTAAATTACTTTTTGATATATAGTCATAAGTGCCTATTTTTAAAGCTTCATACAAATCCTCATATTCATTTTTTTTATATATATTATTATATTTATTTTCATTGTTATTTATACAAAACTTTTTATTTCCAATTGAAAAACAAAATACTTCTTCTGAAAATGATTGGCAAATATTCGTAACGCTACCATCATAATTAAGAAGAAATGAATTACCATCGAACACTATTTCATCTTGGCCGCCTACTGTATTTAAATATATTAAGTTAAATTTATTTTTAGAAACCATTTTCTTAAATAACTCTATTCTTTCGCAACTCTTATTTATTTCATAAGGAGAAGCATTTATACTTATTAAATAATCAATATCTTCTAATTTTTTATCTTTTATAGAATTAAAATTCCATAAATCTTCACATATCATTACACCAATTTTATTAGATCCTATATTGACGACATAATTTTCATCTCCTACCTCAAAGTATCTTTTTTCATCAAAAACACCATAATTTGGTAGCACTTGTTTTTTATATATATTTAATATTTTTTTATTATTAAATATATATGCACTGTTATATATTATAGTAGAATCCTCTGTATAGCATGGAGCCCCAAGAATTAAATATTCACTACTCTCAATATTATTTTTTATTTTTTCTAAAGCATTTTGTACAGACATAGCAAAATCTTGCCTAAATAAAAGGTCCTCTGGAGAATAACCACATAAAGCTAGTTCAGGAAATACAAATAATTTAATGCAATTTAGTGATCTATTATTAACAATAATATCCAATATTCTATTTGTATTACCATTAATATCGCCAACAATGGCGTTAAATTGAACAATTATAACTTCTACTTTATCACTCATAATATTGTTATCAAATAATTTATTATTAATATATGATATATAGCATATATTAAGATAAAAGTTGAAGGTATTTATATTGAGTACACACATATTAACCGGTCCAATAGGATCAGGGAAAACATACGTACAAAAAATATTAGAGAGAAACAACTTTAGTTGTTTTTGTGCCGATGAAATAGTAAGGAAACTATATAACGATAATAATACAATATTATTTATAAAAAAAATATCTCCTGAATTAATATTAAATAATAAAATAATTCTAGAAAATCTAAGAAAATTAATATTTACTAATAGAGATATTATGAAAAAAGTTGAGAATTATATTCAGCCTTTAGTTTTTGAGGAATTTAAAAATATTGAAAATAATTCCAAAAATAATAAAAACTTAATTTTTATTATGCCAATAATTATAAATAATAATTTTTTTAAGAAATATAAGATTATATATATTGATACCAAGAAAAATATAAGAATAAATAGAATAAAATATAGACAAGGTTATGATGACGAAATGATAAAAAGTATAATGGAATACCAAGAAGCGATAGATATATATAAAAATAATAACTACATTTATATAGATAATAATAGCTCAATTGAGAATCTAGATAATTCAATAGAATTATTAATAAATAAATTACATGAATGAATATATCATATATGAGCAACCAGTAACCGAAAATACAAGAAGTATTTTGAAATCAGAGTACTTATTTGAAAAATTTAATTCATCTTTTTCTCAACATGATGTATGGGGTGTAAAATCATGCTTATCCACTCTTATTGAAATTTCTGATTTTATTTCAAGAATTAATCTTAAAATAGAACTATTAAAGGATTTAGAAAAAAATATTATTTATTTAGAAATATTAAAAGAAAAAGAGATTTTTGATCTTGTAAAATACCATAATTACTACGACCAAATTAAGGAATGTAAAGATAACCTTAATAATATGGTTAATAATCCTTCTAAGTCTGTATTTGATAATGATTTTTTAATGCAAATCAAATCAAAACAACATATTCCAGCTGGTGATAATTTTTTTGATATGCCATCATATTTGAATTTTTTGGCGTCTAATAAAAATTTAATTAATAATACGATTTCAGATTGGTTTAAACCATTTGATCCAATATATAAGGCATCAAAATTAATTTTAGATATTAAAAGAACCAGTGTAAAATTTAGCGAAACATCTAGTAATAATTCTTATTTTGAAGAAAAATTAGACAACAAAACTAAAATTGATTTAGTAAGGATTAAACTTAAAAAAGAATTAAATATATACCCAGATATAAGTGTTAACAGACAAAATATTTGTATTAATTTTAAAAAAACATATGGTAATAATAAGCTATCTAAACCTATTGATACTGGAATAAAGTTTGAAATATCATTAACAGGGTGCAAATAGGCTATAAAAATATGACGTCCCAGCAATTCCACTTGCGCCATATTTTTTTGCAATCTTTATATCTTTTTTGTAATTTAAACCTCCTAAAGCATAGACAGGTTTTATTGAAAAATCTTTAAGATTCATAAACTTATTCCATCCAATTCCAGATTTAGTACCTGAATCATATACTGGTGATACTAAGATTATATTTACTAAACTTTTATTGCAGATACTAACTTCTGTTTTATTATGACAAGAACCAATTAATAATAAATTTTTATTCATTTTATTAAGGTCAAATATTTTTAAATTACTAGAAGTTAACTGAACACCATCGCAATACTTATTATTATCATAATTCAAATAATCATTAATAATAAACATTGCATTATATTGCTTACAGATAAAAAATATTTTTTTTGCAATAGAAGCATATTCAAGCTGAGAAAGACTTTTTGATCTAAATTGTATTAATTTCACACCAGATTTAAGAATATTTTTAAGAGTATCAAAAAAAATATCTGGATCAGTACTTTTATAATCTGAAGTTATAAAATATTGATCATATTTTAAGAAATCATGTTCTATAGTCTGCATTAATTTTAATATAATCGTATGATAAATCAGTAGTCCATACAGTTGATGAGCTGTTCCCAGTATTAAATACTATATTTATTATTAAATTTTTATTTTTTAAATACTTTTTTGCCATTTCTTCATTATAGTTAACATATATCTCGCCATCTTTAAATATTAATATGTCATCAAAATAAATTTCTATTTTAGTATAATCATTAATATCTATATCGGAATTTCCTATTGCTGATAAAATTCTACCCCAATTAGGATCTTCAGCAAATAAAGCTGTTTTAACTAATGGTGAATTTGCTACTGACATTGCAATTTTTTTACCATTAATTTTAGAATCAATTTTCTTAACATTTATTGTAATAAATTTTGTTGCCCCTTCTCCATCCTTTATTATTTTTTTAGCTAATTCTATAAATACGTCCTTAAGCAATTTTTCAAATGACTCCTTATCTATTTTTGATAATTTTTCAAAACTTAGTTTAGATTTACCAGTTGATATTAATATACTTGAATCATTTGTTGATGTCTCTCCATCCACAGTTATCATATTGTATGATATATTTGTTGCAGTATTCAGCAGTTCCTTTAACTTGTTATTACTGATCTCTAAGTCTGTTGCTACAAATGATAACATTGTTGCCATATTTGGTTTTATCATACCAGATCCTTTCGTAACTCCTGTAATAGTAATATATTTTTCATTTATTTTAATTTTTTTAGAAATTATTTTATTGCAAGTATCAGTAGTTAATATTGCATTAGAAAAATCTATCCATGATGCTTGATTTAGATTACCGATTAGTGCTGGTATAAATTTAATTATTTTCTCTACATTAATTCTTTCTCCAATTACGCCAGTTGAAAATGGAAGTATTGCTTTAATATCTGTTGATGTTTCATCTGATAAATATTGACAATACTGTAGAGCGTCTTCATAGCCTTTTTTGCCTGTTCCGGCGTTTGCGTTTCCAGAGTTTATAATTAAATACTTCGGATTCATTTTGTTCAGATTATTTTTACTTATTATTACAGATGGTGATTTAATATTATTTTTAGTAAATATACCAGATACGGATGACCCTGCTTCAATCTCTATAATTGCCAAATCAAGCCTTTGAGAATTATACATGCCTGAATGTATAGATGATAATTTAATACCATTAACTGGATATACTATATCTGGATTAGCTGTTTTTTTGACCATATATTTATATTAATACATTTTAAAAATTAAATATATTAAATCTACTTTCTTTTTTTTCTTTTAGACTTTTTATTTCTTTTTTGAGAGTTCTTGTTTTTATTGGATGATCTTTTATTATTAGAAGATCTTTTATTATTAGATGTTTTTTTATCTCTATTAATAGCATTATCTGGATTATCGTGTATATAATTAACATTACTATTTACATTTAAAGACTCTTTTTTTGTATATGATGCTTCATAATCTAATCTAAAAAGTAAACTTATATAGGTATAATGAAGATTACTTATCATAATAGAAAATATTTCAAAAGCTTCTTTCTTATATTCTTGCTTAGGATTTTTCTGAGCATAACTTCTTAATCCAATACCCTGTCTTAAATAATCCATTGACTGTATATGATCTATCCAGCTTTTATCTATAATATTGATAAAAATCTCTTTTATAAGCTCTAAATATATTTCGTTGGGAATAGCATCTATTTTTTTATTATAGATCTTATGTATTTCACTTAAAAAATTTTCTACTACTGCCTCTTTTTTTTCAGAATCTCCTATTATATTTTTAACATCTATTTCTATATTAAAATCTCTATGCAAAGTATCATTTATTTCGATTGAGTTATTCATTCCATTATTAATATAATTTTCTAATAATTCTGAAAACACCTCATCAATTATTGAAGTTATAATGTTTTTTCTATGAATTGGATCAAGTATTTCATTTCTTTTATTATAAATATATTTTCTTTGTTCGTTAGCCACATCATCATAATCTAATAAATGTTTTCTTATATCAAAATTATGGCCTTCAACTTTTTTTTGCGCATTCCCAATTGCTTTTGAAACCCATTTATGTTCTATCGCCTCTCCTTCCTCCATTCCTAGCTTTACCATTAAGCTACTTACTTTTTCAGACGCAAATATTCTCATTAAATTATCTTCTAGTGATAAATAAAATCTTGACGATCCAGGGTCTCCTTGTCTTCCAGATCTTCCTCTTAATTGATTATCTACTCTTCTTGATTCATGTCTTTCAGTTCCAATTACATGAAGCCCACCATATTCTATAACTTTCCTATTTAATTCATTCCACTGCGACTGCATATTTTCTATTTTTCCGCCAAGCACTATATCTGTCCCTCTACCTGCCATATTGGTCGCAATAGTTACGCTACCTAAAGCTCCAGCATTCTCTATAATCATTGACTCTTGTTCATGATGCTTCGCATTAAGTACATTATGTGTAATTTTTTCTTTCTTTAATTCAATCGAAAGATACTCTGAAGAATCTATTGAAGCCGTACCAATTAATACTGGTTGTTTATTTTTTTTACACTCTTTTATATCATCTACTATTGCTTTATATTTTTCCTTCATTGTTAAATAAACTAGATCTCCAAAGTCATTTCGAATCATCATTTTATGTGGAGGAATTACAATAACTTCTAATTTATATATTTCTTGAAATTCTTGAGCTTCTGTATCAGCTGTACCTGTCATCCCAGAAAGATTCTTATACAGTCTAAAGTAATTTTGAAATGTTATTGAAGCTAATGTTTGATTCTCATTCTCAATACTCAAATTTTCTTTTGCTTCAATTGCTTGATGAAGACCATCTCCCCATCTTCTACCAGGCATTTTTCTTCCCGTAAACTCATCTATTATTACTACGGAGTAATCTTCTACTATATAATCAACATCAATATAGAATAAATAATGAGCTCTTAATGCAGTACTAATATAATGCAGTAAATTTATATTATTTGGGTCATATAAACTTTCATTACTACTCATTACTTTATTTTTTACTAATAAGGATTCGTATGTTTCATGGCCTTTTTCAGTTAAATATGCGCTTTTTGATTTTTCTTCTAAGAAAAAATCACTATCATCATCATCTTCATTGCCCTTTTTTAGATATTTAACCAATTGGTTTATTTGTTTATATAATTTTGAACTTTCATCAGTAGCGCCTGATATTATTAAGGGCGTTCTTGCCTCATCTATTAATATTGAATCAACTTCATCCACAATTGCAAAAGACAATATATTTTGGGATTTATCTTTTAAAGAATAAACCATATTATCTCTTAAATAATCAAAACCAAATTCGTTATTAGTTCCATATATTATATCAGATGAGTATGCTTGTTTTTTTTCATCTGCTGCTTGCCCAGAAAGAATTACCCCTGATGTTAAACCCAAAAAATTATATAATTTTGACATCCATTCGCAGTCTCTTTTTGCTAAATAATCATTAACAGTTATTATATGTACGCCGTTTCCAGTTAATGCATTTAAGTATGCTGGCAATGTAGCAACTAATGTTTTTCCTTCGCCAGTTTTCATTTCTGCTATTTTTCCATTATGAAGTGCTATACCACCAAGTATTTGCTCATCAAAATGTGTCATACCCATTATTCTTGTAGACGCTTCTCTTACTAATGCATATGCATATGGCAATATTTCTAACAAGGGTTTTCCATCTTTATATTCAGATTTTAATTTTTCTGTAATATCAGGAAACTCATTATCATTTAGTTTTTTTACTTCTTCAGACAATAAGTTAGTTTCTTTAAGAATTTCTTTATATTGATTTAAGAGTCTATCGTTTCTGCTACCAACAATTTTTTTTAAAAGATTCATAGATATCCTTTGAAAACTCTAATTTGATTCTTTCGATGTAAATTTATTTTTATAGTGTATAAATTTATTTGGATCTATATGTTTATTATTCTTTAGTACCTCTAAATGAACGTGAGGACCAGTAGAATGTCCCGTTGAGCCCATTTTTCCAATGATTTGGTCTTTCTTAACGAATTCACCTACTTTTACAAGGTTCCTATTATTATGAGCATATCTAGTTTTATAACCATTTATGTGGCTAACCTCAATAAGATTTCCATAACCATATTTTTTCCCTGCATAGGTAACTTCACCAGCTGCTAGTACGCGAATATCTGTTTCAATTTTATGAGCTATATCAACACCTTTATGAAAATTTTTCTTTTTTGTAAGCGGGTTAATTCTAGTGCCATATTGTGATGATATGTAACCCTTTAATGAAGGTAAGCCAGAAGGAAAAAATTGCTCCTTCATTTCCATATTAGTTATTATTTTATCTATATATATAAGTTCATTTTTCTTTGAAGCTAAATTTAACAGCATACCATCTAAATATTTATCAAAATCTGATTCATAATCAAATTCAATCTTAACTTTATCTTTTCCACCTATGTATTTTGGATTCGAAAAATTAAAATCTTTTTTATTAAGTTTTGCGATTTTCGTTAACTTATTACCTAATGAATTTAATATATTTAATTCTGAAGAAATATTTGTTAATTTTATTGAAAAATATTTAATTTTGTCATTATGTTCATTTTTTATTAATTTTATTGAATTCTCATAATCGCTAATATCCTGGGCTCTATCATCATTTAATTCACGATATCCTTTTTCATATCCATACATATATGATGCTGAGCTAAATAAAAAACTTAAGGAAATAACAAATATTACGATTATTGATATAAACAATAAAATATTAAATTTATATGATGATGATTTATTTTTACTAGATTTGAAAATTACTATTTGCATTTTTTCACAATTTTATTAATGATGGATATTATACAACTAATTTATATTAATAATATTATATTATGAAAAAAATTGATTATCATATAGATATAAGTATATTAGCAAAAGCTAAAATACTTCAAATTATTACAGAATACCTGAAAAAATACACAAATCTTCAAATTCTTAGTTACGCATGTGATCTCGATAAAAATATACTAACAATAGGCTGTACAAATAGTTCTAATTTAAATTTAATAAGAAATTATCAATATGAGATTATTAAGGATATTAATTGCGAATTTTCAAAATCTTTTGATCAAGAAATAAACAAAATTAAATTCAAAATTATAAAGAATCCAGTGATTTATACTTCTGCCGTACTATAAGCGTCCATATAATTTATTGGTAAATCTTCAGAAGACTTATAACCAACTTCTTCCCATGCATCTTGATTTTCTAATAATTTCTTAAGAAGTTTGTTATTTAAATCATGCCCTGATTTATGGCCTTCAAATGAACCAATTAAGCTTTTACCAAGTAAATACAAATCACCAACTGCGTCTAAAATTTTATGTTTAACAAACTCATCTTCATATCTGAGTCCGTCTTCATTTAGAATTCTGTGGTCGTCAACTACAACAGCATTATCTAAACTCCCACCTAATGCTAGATTCTTGGATCTTAGTACTTCTACATCTCTCATAAAGCCAAATGTTCTTGCTCTACTAACTTCTTTAACAAAAGAAACTGTAGAGAAATCTAATACAGCGGTGTGTGTTTTATCCCTAAAAACTGGATGATCAAATCCAATAGTAAAGGCAACTTTAAAACCTTCAAATGGAGCAAACTTAACCCATTTACCGGTACTATCATCTTTAACTTCGATAGGCTTTAATATTCTTATAAATTTTTTAGACTGATTTTGCTCTTTAATCCCAGCAGATTGAAGAAGAAAAACAAAAGGACCTGCGCTACCATCCATTATTGGAACTTCTGGACCATCTAAATGTACATACAAATTATCTATTCCAAGTCCTGCTATAGCAGAAAGTAAATGCTCAACAGTAGAAACTTTTATATTCTCTCGTATTAGTGTTGTAGAAAGAGTAGTGTCTCCTACATTTTCAGGGCAAGCTTTAATTTCTATTCTTGAATTAGTGTCTACTCTAATAAATATGATTCCAGTATCAGCTGGAGCTGGCAACAAAGTTAGTGTTATTTTCTTACCTGTATGAAGGCCAATTCCTGTTGCCTTTATGGTATTTTTTATTGTTCTTTGGTTTATCATATTTTTATTATTTTTTACTCATTATATATAAATTAATCATTTTTGACAAAGTTAATAAAAACTCTTGATATAGTAATATAAAATACGGATTTATATAGTTTTTTTTAATTAAATGTTTTTTTAATTATAAAAAAAATTGCGAAATAATTTCTTTGCTGTATATAAAAAATCATCATTTAATGGCTCAAAATTAGATTTTTTTTGTTTTTTCGCATAGAGCAGCAAGCCTACTCCAACTGCATATTCTGGATTTTTAACTATATCTGCTCCACCTGATATATATTGAGGAGAACCTATTCTTACCTGTCTATGAAATACTTCTTCAGCAAGATCAACAAGTCCTTCCGCTTTTGCGCCACCCCCAGTTAATACTATTCCAGCTGCTATTTTTTCCTCAAAACTGCTTTGCTCAATAATTTCATTTATAAAATTAAAAATTTCATAATAACGACTACTCATAACCTGATGTAAAGTATGACGTTGCGCAGATCTTGGTGGTCTATCTCCGACACCAGGAACTTCTATAATATCATCGCTTAATAATTCATTATTTATACATCCATGTGAAATTTTTATCGCTTCTGCATTATGTGTAGATGTTTTTAATACCTGAGCGAGGTCATTTGTAACATGATCTCCGCCTAATGAAACAGATGAAGTAAATTCTATTGCTCCATTACTAAATATTGCTATATCAGTAGTTCCACCACCAATATCAACCAAACATACTCCTAAGTCTTTTTCATCTTCCGTAAGAATTGATAAACTTGATGCATATTGCTCAAGCACAGATCCTTCAGGATTAATTTCACACCTTTTTATACATTTCTCAATATTGTCTCTTGCATTTTTTGCGGCAGTAACTAAATGATATCTTCCGTCAATAGCAATTCCAGACATTCCTAATGGAACTTTAATCCCATATTGCCCATCAATCGTATAATCCTTAGCTAGAACATGAAGTATTTCTTGATCGTTAGTAAGTCTTATTGTTGTTGCTGATTCTTTTACAGCATTCAAATCTTGATCAGATACTTCTTTATGATCTGATATAGCTGCTCTTCCAGTTGCATTAAAACTCTGTATATGTTTTCCTGAAATATTAACGTAAACAGATTTAATTTTAATTTCACTAAGTAATTCTGCATCTTCAACAGCTTTTTCAATAGACTGGACTGTAGCACTTATATCAATAACTACACCTCTTTTCATTCCTAAGGATTTAGATTTTCCAATACCTAAAACATCTATTTCTAAATCTTCATTCATAACCCCAACAAGTGCTTTAACGGAAGAAGTTCCGATATCAAGGCCAACAATCACATTTTTATCATTTTTTGCCATATTAAAACCTATAATCATTTCCAGCCTACTGCAAATCCATTTAAATACCTCATGTCAATATACCGTATTTTAGTTAAATCGCTACTATTAAGTGAATTATAAACTTTAAAAAAAGTATCAATTTTGTTCATAATATCATTTGAACCTAAATAAATAATAATATTAGACGATAATTTAATTGTTAAGGACCTTCTGTTATTTTCATCCATTTTTATAACACTGTTATGAATATTATTTTTTATCAAATTTTTAGAAAATGTTACAAAATATTTAAATATAATTTTATTTCTATCATTTGTTGAGTATATTTTTGGTAATTTTATATCAATGTCATTCGCAAAAAATATCTCACCTAAATCATTCAAGAACATTTTATCATTCCATATTGCAATTGGTATATGTTCAATAATATAAATCTCTATTTCATCTGGGTAGACTCTTCTAACGTCAGCTAATCTTATCCAATCTACATTCTCAATTTCTTTTTTCAAATCTATTATTTTAAGATTAAAAAAAGATTTTTTACTAAGATATTTTTTTGATTTTTTATATATTTTTATTTTATCGGAATAATTTGTGTGAGAAACTAGTGAAATTTTTTTTATTGGGAAATAAATTTTCTTATCGTTAATTTTTCCATTTAAGAAAAATATTAAAGTTAAGAATGCTAATATTAATAGCAGATGTAACTTTTTTTTTCTAAAAAATAACATAATTTATTATTATTTAAATGATGAATCTAAAATTTTTATTACTAAACTATTAAAATCTATACCTACTTCTTTTGCAGCCATTGGCACTAAACTATGTTTTGTCATACCAGGAACTGTATTTAATTCTATTACCCAGGGTGTATTATCATTATCTATTATAATATCTACCCTTCCCCATCCGAAACATTCTAGAATTTTAAAACTATCTAAAGAAATTTTCCTTAAATTTTCTTCTGCTTCATTTTTAAGTCCAGAAGGACATATATATTGCATTTGATTTGAATTATATTTTGCATCATAATCATAAAATTTTCCTGGAGGAATAAGCTTTATAACAGGCAATGCTGCATTTTTTATTATTCCAACTGTATATTCAATTCCATTGATATATTGTTCTACTAATATATCATTACTAATGTTCTTAACATTAGATAATGCTTTTTTATAATTACTTCGGTCTTCTACAATATAAACCCCGATGCTTGAGCCTTCAGAAGCAGGTTTAATAACGAAAGGATATTTAAAATTACTTTCTATATATTCTAAAGATATTTTATTAGTTATTTTTTTAAATTTTGGGGTTAAAATATTATTTTCTATTAAAATATTTTTAGTAATTATTTTATTCATACAAACTTTGGATGATTCGCTACTACTTCCAGTATAAGGTATATTTAATGATTCTAAATATTCTTGAATTTCACCATCCTCACCACCTTCGCCATGCAAAACAATAAAGACTCTATCTGGCAAAATTTCTTTTATTTTATTAATATTATTTTTTTTAAGATCAAGTTTAATTACATCTAAACCTGAAGAAATAAGAGATTCATATACAAAGTTACCTGAAATTAATGATATGTCTCTTTCATTAGACCAACCACCCATTAATACAAGAATTTTTCCATATTTAGATTTCATTTTTTAATGCCAATAAATTTAACTTCAGTTTCCAAAAATATATTTTTATTTTCAAATACTGTTTTTTGAATAAATTCAATTAAATCTTCTACATCACTTGAAGATGCAGAAGGTTCTGTAATTATAAAGTTAGCATGCTTATCAGAAATATAAGCTTTCCCAATTTTATAATTTTTTAATCCTGAAGATTCAATTAAATTTGCTGCATGATAATTTTCTGGATTTTTAAACACAGAACCGCAACTTGGTAAACCAGTTGGTTGCTTGCTCCTCCTATCCTTTAAATATTCTTTTATTATGTCTAATGAATTTTTAAGCTGGTTTTCCTGTAAATTGAATGTTGCCCCTATAAAAAAATTGTTATCTTCTAATTCTAAATTTCTATATCCATACTTAAATTCCCGCTTATTTTTTGTTACTAAATTTCCATTTTTATTTATCATGATTACTTTATTAACATAGTCCCATATATTGCCACCATAACATCCGGCATTCATTGCAAGTGCACCGCCTAACGAACCTGGTATACCACAAAGAAATTCTAGTCCACCATAATTATCTTTTGCTGTTATTTGGGCTATCTTCATACATGAAAATCCTGCTTCAAAAATATATTTCCCTTTTTTATTTGATGTATAATTATTTAAAGTATTTTTGAGGCTAACTACGCAGCCATTTATACCACCATCTCTTATAAGTACATTACTTCCATTACCTAAAAAAATTATATCTATATTACTTGAGTTCTCTAGAAATTTTTTTAAATCATCTAAATTACTTGGCTCAAAAAAATACTGTGCACTACCACCAATTTTCCAAGTGTTATATTCTTTCATACAAACATTTTCCCTAATCCTGCCTTTTAATATTTTTTTTATACTTTTAATGTTCAAAATATTTCCTAACTTATATGTTCTTTGTAAATATTTACAAAATGTGAAATACTTCCTGCTCCCATCGTAAGAAATATATCATCATTCATAATAATCTTGTCTATATTATTAATTAAATTTTTCTCGTTATTTATTAAAACAACATTCTTGTTATATTTTTCTACTTCAGAAACTATTACTTCAGAACTTATATTATCTAAAGGCTTTTCATTGGCTGCATAGATATCCATTAAAATTAAATAATCTAGATTTTTTAGAACGTCAACAAATTGATTAAAATATTCTGATGTTCTTGAGTATCTGTGTGGTTGAAACACCATCACTATTCTTCTATTAGGCCATATATTTTTTATAGTATCTAATACCTCTCTCATTTCGGTTGGGTGATGCCCGTAATCATCAATCCATGTAAACTGATTTTTATTTATAGTAAAATTACCTAGAATTTCAAATCTTCTGCTAATACCTGGAAAATTTTCTATAGCATTTTGTATAATTTTTATTGGTACTTTTAATTCCCTTGCTACTGCCAATGCCGCTAAAGAATTTAATACATTATGCTGCCCAGGCATATTTAACTTAATCTTATATTTTTTTTCATTTTCAGTATATGAGTACGTAGATGGTATTGATTTTAAATTTAATGATCTTGCTTCATAATCTGCATTTACCTCTATACCAAAAGTTTTTATAGGTCTAGAAATTTTCTTAATAATAGATTTTGTATTTATATCACTTACATTTAACAAGCATAAACCATAAAATGGTAAATTGTTTACAAATCCTATAAAATTTCTTTTTAATTTGTCAAAACTATGTCCATGATTTTCTAAATGATCTTTATCAATATTTGTGATTACAGACATTAGCGGCTGTAAATGCAAAAAAGAAGAATCACTTTCATCTGCTTCTGCTATTAAATAATCACTTGAACCTAACCTAGCATTCCCAGTATTTATTATTTTACCTCCAATTATATATGTTGGATCATAGCTTGCTTCATATAATATATGAGATAATAATGAAGTAGTTGTTGTTTTACCATGTGTGCCAGCTATTGCTACACCGTAAGTAAATCTCATTAATTCTGCAAGCATCTCCGCTCTTTTTATAATCGGTATATTTAATTTCCTTGCGTAAAGATATTCAGCATTATTTTTATCAATTGCGCTAGAAATAACAATCACATCTTTTAACAATATATTGTCTTTATTGTGACCAATTGTCACTTTAATGCCATTACGTATTAAATTTTCTGTATTTTTTGAAGAATTAATATCTGATCCAGAAACAATATAACCTAAATCATTTAATATTGACGCTATTCCAGACATTCCACTTCCGCCAATACCAATAAAATGGATATTTTTAACCCGCATCATAATTTTATCTTTTAGTTGTTTTTTCATAATGTATTTATAGAATTAATTCCTAAAGTAATTTCTTTACATATATTTCTTGTAGAATTTTTTTTATTTAAATTAAAGATATTTTTAGATAAAGATTCTCTAATACTTGTATTATCTATTAATTTTTTAAAAATGCTTTCTAAATACTGAGCACTAAAGTTTTTTTGATCTATAACTACAGCTGCATTATTTTTTTCTAAAAATTTAGCGTTTTTCATTTGATGGTTATCAGTAGCATAAGGATATGGAATAATTATTGCCGGTATACCTAAACACATTATTTCAGATATAGTGATCGCACCTCCTCTGCATAAAATAATGTCACACCAATTGTAAGCTTCATCCATTGAATCGATATATTCCCTTAAATCTACATTAATATCTAAGTGATTATACTGTATTTCAGCAACTTTTAATGTTTTCCCTGTTTGATGCAATATATTAATTTTTATATTTGTATTATTTTTTAGTATATATATGGCTTGAGGAATTATCTCGTTAAATATTTTTGCCCCCAAACTACCACCAATAATTAAAATATTAATTTGATCATTTTTCTTAATTTTCTTAATTTTTTTAAATCCCTCATATCTTGTCGGGTTGCCTAGATATTTATATTTTTTATTTTTTATTTGCATTGGAAAGCCTAAAATAACTTTATTAGATAAAAATCTTAATATATTATTTGACAAACCAAAAATAATGTTCTGCTCATGAATTATTATTGGAATTCTTAAAATAAATGATGTAATTACACATGGGACACTTATATAGCCTCCCATCGATAATACTATATCCGGCTTATATTCCATTATAATTTTAAATGACTGAGCAATAGATTTTATTAATTTATATGGTAATTTTATATAGGGCAATACTCCCTTGCCTCTAATACCGGAAAACTCTATATATTTAATTGGAATTTCAGAATTGCCTATTATATTTTTTTCTATTCCTCTTTCTGTTCCAATCCATAAAACTATTATGTTATTAAGCATAAGTTCTTTAGCTATCGACAAACCAGGATATACATGACCTCCAGTTCCTGCAGCAAAAATTATAATTTTTTTATTTTCTTTATTCATAATTTATTTAAGAAACTACCTTATAGCGCTATTTAAAGTCTCCTTATAAACGTCACGGTATATTCTAAATATAATAGTAATAGATAATATAGAAACAAGGTAGTTACTTCCACCATAGCTAAATAAAGGCAATGCTAAGCCTTTTGTAGGGGCAATCCCAAGATTTATAAACATGCTAAGAAATGCCTGCATAGTTATAAATATACCAATAGCATATGATAAATAACCTTGAAATTTTAGACCAACTTTCAAAGCTCTATCACCAATATAAAAACATTTTCTAATAAATAAATAAAAAAGAACAATTAAAAAAATAACTCCAAATATTCCTAACTCCTCAGCAAGAATAGCAAATACAAAATCTGTATGAGGAAAAGGTAAATAATCTAATTTAGCAGTGCTCGCACCTAACCCCTTGCCCCACAATCCTCCGCTACCAATTGCCTTTAATGAATAACAAAGTTGATAACCTTGATCACCAGCATTACAAGGCTCAAAAAAATTAAATCTAGATAGCCTTTCTGGGTTTATTCGGACAAGTATTGCTGCAGGAAATGACATAAAAATAATTGAAGATATAATATGCAAAAATTTTGCTCCCGCTATAAATAATATAGATAAAGTCATCGCAAAAAGAACTACTGTTGATCCAAAATCAGGCTCTAACATTAATAAAATCGCGCCTAATAAAAAAACAAAAATTGGCTTTATAAAATTATTAATTTTTATCAATTTATTATCTTTAAAATCTAAATATGCACAAAGCCATATTATATAAAATAATTTAAAAAATTCTGAAGGCTGAATAGTAAAACCAGCATAGCTAATCCATCTTTGACTGCCATTAGCATTCATTCCAATTTCAGGCACTAAAACTAAAGCTAACAATATTAAAAAAAATAATAAAAATAATATTGAGTATTTTTTTAAATTATATGAATTTATATATATAAAAAAAGAACATATAAAAATACTAAAAATTAAATATCCTATTTGCCTGAGTGTATAGTGAAATGCTTTCCCATATTCTGCATACGACAACTCTATAGAAGCAGATGTTAAAATTACGAGCCCAAATAATATTAAAGTAATAACTAAAAAGAAGAAATTTATATCAAAAAAAGGCTTAATGAGACTATATAAATTTTTTTTTATACCTTTTGCCATAAAAATCTACCTATATTGATTTAAAGCACATTCCTTAAATAATTGACCTCTTTCTTCATACGATTTAAACATATCATAGCTTGAACAAGCGGGTGACAGAATAATATTTACAGGAATTTTACTCTCATCACGTAATTTCGTTGCAAATTCTTTTGCTTTTATAACAGCATTTTCTATAGTATCTACTATAGCTACATTGTTAACTGCCGTTATTTGTTTCAACATAATATTTTTTGATTCTCCAAGTAAAATAACTTTATCAACTTTTTTTGATATAGCATCATTTAGTTTCTTATAGTCATCTGTTTTTGATTTTCCACCTAATATTAATATTATATTATTATCTAATGAATTTAATGCTGAGACTGTAGAATCTATATTTGTGGCTTTAGAATCATTAATCCATCTTATATTAGATTTATTGAAAAAATTTTCCATTCTATGTTCTATGCATGTAAATGTTTTCACATGTTTGCATGCTTCATCCATATTCAGACCTAACGCTTGGATAACAGATAATGCTGAACATATGTTAACAAGATTATGATTTCCTATTAATAAAACTTCGTTTTCGTTAATTATTTTTTTTTTACCAAATAATATATTATTAGTTCCATTAATTTTTTTAATACCAAATTCGTTTTTATTTTTTGGAATATTGTCGCCAAATGAATATTTAAAACTTATTTTTTCTTTTTTAATATTTTTATCACATCTATTTATTATAATATTTTTTGTATTATTAAATATTTTATGTTTTATTTTAATGTAATTGTCTAAACTTTTATGTCTATCTAGATGGTCTGGCGTTATATTTGTAATAAGCGACACTTCGCAATTTATTTTTTCTAACATTTCTAATTGAAAACTAGATAATTCTATAATATTATATTCATAGTCTTTACATAATAACTCAAGAACAGGAAATCCTATATTTCCTCCTGCTTTTGCTTTTTTTCCTAGATTTATTAGTATATGTTCTATAAGCAATGTTACCGTTGTTTTACCATTAGATCCAGTAATGCAAATAAGGTTATTTCTTTTTTTATCGTTAAATATATCTATATCAGTTAGCAAATTCTTTTTATCTTTATATATTTTTTTAATAAGGTTTTTATCTAGTTCTAATCCCGGGCTAATAATAAAATTATCGTGATAATCGATAATTTCTTTACTTATATCCCCTAAAATTATTTTCTCTGAGTTTATAAATTTTTTTGCTTCAATAAAAAATTCAGGATTTTTTCTTGTATCATAAATTATAAAATTTATATTATTATTAAAAAGATATTTCGCGACAGATATACCCGTTTTTCCTAATCCTATTACTGCTATTGGTAAATTACTTTTTTTCATATTATTTAATGAATAATATTTATCTTAATTTTAAGGTTGCCAATCCAATCAAAATGAGAATAAAACTTATTATCCAAAATCTTACAACTACTTTAGGTTCAGCCCAACCTTTCTCTTCAAAATGATGATGAAATGGAGCCATTAAAAATACTCTTTTTTTTCTGTATTTAAATGATACTACCTGGATTATTACTGACAAAGCTTCGAGTACAAATATCCCACCCATTATTATTAGAACAACTTCTTGTCTTACTATGATGGCCATTAAGCCAACAGCTGCTCCTAATGAAAGTGCTCCTACATCCCCCATAAATACTTGAGCAGGATAAGTATTAAACCAAAGAAATCCTAGTCCTGACCCAACTAATGCACCAATAAATATTGTTATTTCACCAGAATCTTTTATATATGGAATTGATAAATATTCAGAAAAATTAACATTACCGCTAAGATAAGCAAATATTCCAAAAGCACCGCTAACTAAAACTATTGGCATAATTGCCAAACCATCTAAACCATCTGTAAGATTTACAGCATTGCTAGTAGAGATTATTACGAGCATAGTAAGTGGAACAAAAAATATTCCTAGATTTATAACTACATCTTTAAAAAAAGGTATAATAAATTGTTGTTCTTCCGGGCTTTCAATAAAATAAAAAATAGTTATTGATATAAGCGCTGATACAAATAATTGCATAGTAAATTTAGCCTTCGCTGATATTCCTCTTTCATTTTTTGTTAATTTCCTAAAATCATCAATAAATCCTATAATTGCAAAAAAAATTGTTGTGGCTATCAGATACCATATATATTTGTTTTCTAGATTTCCCCAGATTAAAGTTGTACAAAGTAATGAAAAAAGTATTAGCAATCCTCCCATAGTTGGAGTACCAGCCTTATCTATATGCGAACTAGGGCCATCTTTTCTAATAACTTCAGATAAATTGCTACTAGAAAATTTTTTAATAATATATGGGCCAGATATTAAAGAAATTGTTAATGCAGTTATAATGCTAAAAATTGTTCTTAGTGTAATGTATTCAAAAACTAAAAAATTAGAATTTAACTTACTTAAATAATCTAACAAATATAAAAACATTAAACATATCTCCCGTTTATTATAAAATCTACGTACTCTTCTAGTTGAGTAGATCTTGAGCCTTTAATTAATATATATAGATTGCTATCAATTTCATTATTTAAAAAAGATTTTAAGCTTTCTGAATTTTCAAAATGATAACCATCATTTCCAAATGCATCAGAAGAATATTTACTAAATTTTCCAATACTTAAAAATTTATTTATACCTAGACTTCTAGCATATGATCCAATTTCTTTATGAAAAAATTCTGAATCTTTTCCTAACTCTACCATATCACCCATTAAAACCAATTTTTTTTGGTCTTGTTCAGACAAATAAGATAACGCTGCTTTAAAAGAACTAGGATTAGCATTATAGCAATCATCAATTATGCAGACATTACTATCTAACTGATGTAATTTTAATCTTGAAGGAACAGCATTAAAACTTTCTATTTTTGCTCTAATTATCCTTATATCAATTTTTAGTGATAAAGCTATTGAGGCTGCACACGCTACATTAAGGTGATTATGCTCACCATTAAGATTAATATTAATATTTTCTTTTATATTGCCATAATTTAATTCAATTTTTTTCTTTCCTATCTTTAAAATAGATAAAAATTTATAATTTTTAAAAGTGTTTTTAAAAATTTGTAAAATTTTCAGATATATTTTTAATTTATGACCAAAATAAATTTTTTTACATTCTGTTTTTATAATACTTTTATATTTATCTTCGTTATTTATTATAGCAATTCCATTTTTTTTAATATATTGATAAATACTATACTTCTCTTTTGCAATATTTTTTAAATTTCTAAATCCTTCAATATGAGCATAACCAACATTTGTTACCACAGCAATATCAGGATTAATAATTTTTGCCAAAGGCGCAATTTCTCCAGGATGATTTGATCCTATTTCTAAAATAATATAATCATCATCCTGATTAATTGATAGTAACGTCAATGGTACGCCTATATGATTATTAGAATTAGCTTTTGTGTAAGTTATTTTATAGTCTGATAAAATATGAGCTATCATTTCTTTAACAGTTGTTTTCCCATTTGATCCTGTTATAGCTATAAATTTTGCTTTACTTTTTTTTCTAACAAATTCACTTGCTTTTTGAAGAGCACTTAAGGTATCACTCACGTATATATAAGATTTTATTTCTACATCATAATCTTCTATTTTATTTGATGTGATAATACAAGAAGCTTTTTTAGCACAATGCTTTATAAAATCATGACCATCAAAGTTTTTTCCTTTAATGCAGAAAAATACGTCATCTGTATTAATAGTTCTCGAATCTATAGAAAATCCTGTTACTGATGCATCATTTCCATGAAAATCACCACCTATATATTCTGCTATTTCTTTTAAAGAATAATTCACCATAATTATTTTTTTAGAGCTTTTAAAACCTCACGCCCATCGTTAAATTTTTCTTTATTTTTACCAATTATTTGAAATTCTTCATGACCTTTACCTAGAATTAAAACTATCTTATTAATATTTTTCTTACACACTGATCTAGATATTGCTTTAGTTCTATTTAATATCATTTTACATTTTTTTTTGTTTTTGATCCCCTTGACTATATCACTATAAATTAATTTAGGCTTCTCATCTCTTGGATTATCATTAGTAATAATTATCTCATTTGAAAATTTTTCTGCAATTTTTCCCATAATACTTCTCTTTTCTTTATCTCTATTACCGCCACATCCAAATATTGTTATAATATTTTTTTCTGGGTAGTGTTTTTTTATAGAATAAAGAACTTTATTTATTGCGTCGGGCGTATGTGCAAAATCTACAAATGTAATTGGGTAATTTTTTTTAAAATATTTTGTCATTCTGCCATCTAATGGCTTCATTTTACTAATCATACCAATATTAAATATGAAATCTTTTTTTGTTTCAGATATTGCAGCTATTGATATTAATATATTGGTAATTGAAAAATTACCATATAATTTTGTATGGACATCATAACTTCCCCATTTTGAATTTATATTAAATGATGTTCCATTTTCTTGATATTTTATATTTGCCGCATATATATTAGCATTTTTGTTATTTTTTGATACCGTAACAACATTTCTATTTTTTTTTATTATGTTGTTAATTTTTTTTCCATAGTAATCATCAATACATATTACCTGCTTTTTGCTTTTATAAGCATTAAATAGTTTTAATTTGGCTTCAAAATATTTTCTCATTGATTTATGATAATCCATGTGGTCATGACTTAGATTTGAAAATATTGTTGTATTAAATACTATGTTTTCTATTCTTCTTTGAGTAATGCCATGTGATGAAACCTCAATAGACAATGTATTTACACCTTTTTTTTTAAACTCCTGAATTTTTTTATTAATGTAAATGGTATTTGGAGTTGTCAAACCTTTATTAGATAATTTTGGATATATACCATTGCCTAATGTGCCTATAACCCCACACTTTTCTTTTTTAAGATTATATAGTTGCGCTATGTAGTTAGAGATAGATGTTTTACCATTTGTTCCTGTTATTCCATAAATTTTTGCACTGTTATTATTCTTATAAAATTTTCTTGCCATTAAAGACATATAACTTTCAACGTCTTCTACTAAATAGAAAAAACATTTTTTTTTAAATTTATATGTTACATCTTGATTATTTTTACTATAAACAATTAGCTTTGCGCCTTTATTGATAGCTTCTTTAATATAATTTGATGAATTATTTTTACATCCTTTTAAAAAAAAAATATATCCTTTTTTTACACTTCTACTATCTTCACTTAACCCCTTAATATCAATATTTTCTAATAATATTTTTTTATCTTTGATTAATTCTCTTAATTTCATTAAATAATTTACAGATCATTTATTCTTCGTTAACAGAGCCACTTACCCATTCTGCAGCAGCGGATATATCTCTTCCAATACCGTCAAATGTATTACAACCTATTAATAAAGTAAATCCTATAAAAATTACCCCAAAACATACTATTCTTTTCATTTTTTAATCTCCTGTAATATTATTTAATCTGCTTGCCTTCTTAACCAAGCTGGAATATTTAAGTAATTCAAATCATCATTGTTATTTAAATCTAATTCACCATTTTTATGCGCTATGTTCTGCTTACTTTTTTTCTCTTCTGCCTTTTGATTTATCTCCTTTTCTTTTCTTTTGTACTCATCTTCTTTTGCATAATTGTTTAATTCAGATGAATCGTGATTATCCTGATCCAAAGTACTATTAAGATTCCCACAATCACCAAGGACCGAATTACTTAGTCCTTCATTCTCGTCATATATAATTTTTTCGGAAATTGGATTATGTGCTGCGGGATCAAGCACTATATCAACTTTTACTTCTTCATTAACATCCTCTTGTATTGAATTACCTATGCCGGTTGCCACTACTGTGACTTTTAGTTTTTTATTAAGAGATCTGTCTATTGTATTGCCTAATATTACTTCTGCTTTATCTTTATCTACTAAAGTATCTATTATGTCCCCAATTGCTTGAAATTCTTTAACAGTTAAGCTGTCGTCTGATGCAATGTTTATTATTAAACCTTTAGCATTTTTTACATCTATATCTTCTAACAATGGGCTAGCAATTGCTTGTTGAATAGCGTCTTCTGCTCTATCTTGGCCCTCTCCTATTCCACTACCCATCATAGTAGAGCCCGCATTAGACATAACTTTTTTAACATCTGCAAAATCAAGATTAATATCTCCTGGTTTTGTTATTAATTCAGCTATTCCCCCTACAGCTCTTTCAAGAACATCATTGGATTGATTTTTTGCTTGTGACATTGTCATATCGGGGTCAGTTAATAATTTATCATTTGGTATAATTATTAATGAATCAACTTTGTCTTTTAATGCCTGAATACCTATCTCAGCATTTTCCATTCTTCTTTTCTTCTCGATTTCCCAAGGCTTAGTAACAACTGCGACTGTTAAAATATTTAACTCCTTTGCTAATTCTGCAATAACTGGAGAAGCCCCTGTACCAGTTCCTCCACCCATGCCTGCAGTTATAAATAACATATCGCAACCCTCAATAACCTCTCTTAACCTCTCTTTGTCTTCTAATGCTGCTTTCCTACCAACTTCTGGATCTGCGCCAGCTCCTAATCCCTTAGTAATACCTAACCCTATTTGAAATTTAGAGTTTTGACTTACTGAATTATTTGCTAAATCTTGTGAATCTGTATTTACACATATAAAATCAACACCACTAACTTCATTTTTAATCATATGTTCGATAGCATTATTACCACATCCGCCAACTCCAATAACTTTAATATCAGCTTTTTGCTCACACGTATCGTTTAATTCAAAAGACATTACGAACCTCCGGGTTTTTAAATGTATATTTCTTACTGTTTTCAATTTCTATTGAAACTTTTTCCTGAAAGTCCAAGATATTATCTGGACTAACGTTTAATATTCTTAATGAATCTGTAGCAATTTTTTTAAATACTGGCGCTGCAACTTCACTTCCAAAATATTGCTCTGTTCTTGGTTCATTTATTACTACAACAATAATTAATTTAGTTTTTTCAATTGGTGTCATACCAGAAAAAATTGATATATGTTCCTTAGTATAATTTCCATCTGTATATGCTCTTGCAGTTCCGGTCTTGCCACCTACACTGTACCCCTCTACAGATGCTTTTCTTCCACCACCTTTTGTAACAACTTTTTTAAGAACATCTTTTACCTTGTTAAAACTATTTTCATATTTCTTTGTTTTATCTTCATTAAAATTTTTGTTTTTTATAATTCTTGGATTAATAACTTGACCTTCATTTGCTATTACGGCATACGCCTTTGCAAGTTGAAGAGGAGTTGTTTTTAAACCATATCCGTATGCATGAGTTGCTAATTTTGTTTTATCCCAACCACTATAATGATTTAGCTGTCCATCTTGTTCTGCTGGAAAATTAATATCTATTTTTTCTCCTATCCCAACATATTCTAATAAATTGTAATAAATCTTTTTATCAAATGATTGAGCCATTTTTACACTTCCGATATTACTTGAATAAACAACAACGTCTTCAGCTGTTAAACCATCACCTAAATTTTTCCAATCTGTAATAGAATAATTGCCAACACGTAATCCAGCACTAGTATCATACTTACTATTGAAGAGACTTATCTTTTTAGAATGTAAGCCAGCTGCTAACACAAATGGTTTTATTGTCGACGCAGGTTCTATTGATTCTATTATTGCTCTATTTTTTGCCTTTTCATCAGAATAAGATCCAGGTAGATTAGGATCATAAGATGGGTAATTAGCTATAGCTAAAATATCTCCATTTATGCTGTCTAATATTACAACAGAACCAGCTTTTGCATTGACCTTGTTTACTTGTTTTTTAAGTTCACGATAAGCAACATATTGCAATCTTATATCGATTGTTAATTCTAAATTTTTCCCTTCTTTTGGTTGTTTTACTAATCTAATTTCTTTTACAATTTTTCCATTCCCATCCTGCTTAACAATTTTTATACCATTTTCTTCAGATAAAAGTTCATCAAAAGATAATTCTAATCCCATTTGTCCTTCGTGATTATTGTTTGTTTTGCCAATTAGAGGAGCAAGCACCTCTCCTTCTGGATAAAATCTTTGCATTTCTTTTTCAAAATATAATCCACTTAAATTTAATTTTTTTATTTCATTAACTACTTCTGAATCTAAATATCTTTTTATGCGTATATATTTTTTATTTTCTTTTCCATCAGTTTGTTTAACAAGGGATTTATATGTTATGTTTAGTAAATTACACATTTTTATAATGTTATTTTTGTTTTTATAGAATTTCTCTGTATCGTTAATTATTAAAGCATCCATTTGTAAACTTTCTGCCAAAATATTATTATTTCGATCAACTATAGATCCACGGTTTGTCAAAATAATACGCTCTTTAATTACATTATTTTCAAGTAGACCTGAGTATTTCTTGGATTCAGTGTATTGAAGAGTAAAACACCTCCATAGTATTATGATCACTGATAGCACTACTAATATAGTAATGAAATCTTTTCTACTTAATATTTTAGTGGAATTATTCATTTATACGTATAAATCTCCTGGTCTTTGGTATCTTCATATTTAATTTATTTATAGCGTCTTTTTCTATTTTACTGTGTGATGCATAAGCTCTAACCTCATTTCTCAATTTATTCCGTTCATTCAGTAATTTATATTTTTGATCTGTGTATTTTTGTAAATTTCTATATTGCGTTCTTGTCAAATGCTCGACCCATACGATGCCAAAGGAAAAAGATATATTTGAAAAAATTAATATAATTATTAATATAATTTTAAAATTATTCATATTCTTTCCGCCACTCTTAATCTTGCACTTCTAGATCTAATATTTTCTTGTATTTCTTCTTCTGTAGCTTTTAATGGAATTTTAATTTTTTTAAGTAAAATATTTTGATTAATATTTGTTATTGGTAACTTTCTAATAATATTTTTTCCAGAAGAATATTTATTAATAAAATTTTTTACAATTCTATCCTCAAGTGAATGAAAACTTATTACCACTAATCTTCCTTTAATACTTATAACTTTAAGACAATCATCTAAAATTTTTTCTAACTCTTGTAATTCTTTATTTATAAAAATTCTTATAGCTTGAAAACTTTTTGTAGCCGGATTCTTCTTTATAGACTCTTTTTTTGGATAACAGTCGCTTATTATTTTAGACAAATCTAATGTCGTTTTTAAATTATTATCTTCTATGGCTATTTTTATTGCTTTAGCTATTCTAAATGAATATTTTTCTTCACCATATTTTTTTAACACTTTACTAATTTCTTCAATTGTTGCTTCTTGCAACCATAAAAGAGCTGTCATATGAGTTGCTCTATCCATTCTCATATCAATTGGCCCTTCCTTCATAAAACTAAATCCTCTGCTTGCATCATCTAATTGTGGCGAAGAAACTCCTAAATCTAACAAAATACCGTCAACCTTATTTGTTTTAGTATGTTTTTCTACTATATTAACTATATTGCTAAAATTATTTTTTTCAAAAATAAATCGTTTATCTTTTATAAAATTATTTTTTGCATAATCTTCGGCATCTTTGTCTTTATCTATTGCTATTAATTTTCCGTCATTACCTAGACTTTTTAAGATGTTTTCTGAATGACCGCCTCTTCCAAATGTGCAATCAACATATGTGCCGCCATGAACTATATTTAGACCTTTGATTGCTGATCTCAACATGACAGGACTATGTGGAAAATTCATATTTTCTCCTAAAGTTTTAATTCGCTTAATGCACCATTACTAAAATCATTTTTATTTTGCTCTGAGATCCATCTTTTTATATTTCTATTCCACAGAGTTTCTGACCATAATTCAAATTTATTGCCTTGTCCTAGCAACACTACCTTTGGATGAGCTGATTCAGAGGCTTCCGCAGGAGGAGTTATTTTAGAAGCATGCAGATTGTAATTCCTGCGTTTAACGGGTTTTTTAGGTGTTTTAATACTTGCATATTCTCTTAAAGGAATTGGAATTAAGAACCTACCTTGCGTATCAATTTCAGATTCTGTAGCGTGTCCAATTAATAACCTTTGAATGAACCTAGCTTCTTTATTATAAGAAGGCAATTCAGAAAGTTTTTTTTCTATAACAGCCCAATTACTTTGTGTATAAATTAATAAACATTTATCTTTATCCGCGGTTATTACTAATTTATTTGCATCAAAATCACTTCTATACCTTTGAGGCATTGAAGCTCTTCCCTTAATATCTATACTTAAATTACTAATACCTTTAAACATTTTTTCTTTATTCCCCACAATTACCCACTTATAGCCACAATAATGCAACATATTAATTTAAAGTCAAGTTTTCTATATTTGTCAATAACTTACATAATAATTGCATATTATGAAACTATCAAAATATTATAGATATAAGGGGTTATCCTAAGAAACTACATTAAGTTACGTAATAATTTATATACTTAGATATTAAATAAAATGAGTCGACCTATAAGCTGGGTTCTGTTAAATGCAATCATTAATCTTGTATGCATGTCGCCATACACATCTAGCGGCCTACCCAAAAGCAGTACGAGTAGCACTAATACTTTTCTATTTGGCCTTGCTCCGAGTGGGGTTTACCATGCCAGCAATATTACTATTACTGCGGTGAGCTCTTACCTCACCATTTCACCCTTACAATTTTCATTGCGGTATATTTTCTGCTGCACTTTCCGTAAGTTCACACTTCCCAGGAGTTACCTGGCACTCTACTCTATGGAGCCCAGACTTTCCTCTTTATAAAAAATAAAGCGATTACACAGTCGACTCAAACTTTATTAGATAATAAAAACTATTTCTTTGCAAGATTAAGGTATTTTTTATACATAAAATTTTTATTTAAATTATACTTTTTACATACAATTTTTATAGCTGTATTAAATGAAATATCATTATCTAAAAGCAAATTAATGAAATTAACTAATTCATCCTCTGATATATCTCTATCAATAATATTGTCCTTAGGAATTATAAAAACAAATTCACCTTTTAATTTTTCATTATTATTTTTTGCAAAATAGTTTAACCAGTCTACAACGCTTAGTAACTTAATTTCTTCATATATCTTTGTAATTTCTCTAGCAATAATTACTATTTTATCACCACCATATATTTCTTTAATGTCTTCTAGGGTTTTGATAACTCTATTTGGAGATTCAAAAAAAACAAAAGAAAAGTTATTAAGTTTATTTTCTGATATAACTGCTATTTTTTGAGAATTTTTTTTTGGCAAAAAACCAATAAACGTAAAATCATTAGATGCGTAACCGCTTACAGATATTGCGGATATAACTGATGATGCTCCAGGAATAGGAGAAACATGAATTTTTTTGTTGTGTGCCTCAGAAATAATGATGTCTCCTGGGTCGGATATCGCCGGCGTGCCAGCATCAGAGATTAATGCAATATCCTTACCTTCTAATAATAAATTAATCAAATACTTACATCTTTGTTTTTCATTATATTTGTGATAACTAATCTGCTTCGTTTTAATCCCATAAAAATTTAGAAGTTTTTTACTATGCCGAGTATCCTCTGAAGCAACAAGATAGACTTTTGATAATATCTCGACAGCGCGATATGTAATATCATTTATATTACCAATTGGTGTCGCAACAACATATAATACACCGTAATTATATTTTTTTTTTTGAACGGAATTATGCAAAATATTAAACCTAAAAATAGTTACTGTTTCTTAAAATATATTCTAATTATTACACTTAGTATATTGTTTTATGGTTGCAATATAAACTTTATAAAAAGTACTGCAGATATAACAGATAAAAGGGTTGAAAAACCTAAAATTAGTGAGACACAAATCAATATCGATCAATTATTGATAGAAAAAGAAGAAATTGAAATTACTAATTTAACTCCCCTTAAAAAAATTGCTCTTATGCTTCCGGTAACTGGCAAATATTCTAAAATTGGAAAAGCTATATATGCTGGTATTGAATTAGAGTTAAAAAATTATACAGAAGAATACAGACCTGAACTTATTATTTATGATACTGGCGATCAAATTAATATAAAAAAAATTTACAAGGAAATATTATTTGAAAATTTTGACTTCGTTATTGGCCCACTTCAAAAAGAATTTATAAATAAAATTATAAATTATGGTTCAGAATCATTACCAATTCTGACTCTTAATTATTCTGATAATTTAAAAAGACATTCAAATTATGTTTACCAATTTGGATTGTTACCTGAAGATGAAGCAATATGTATAGCAGAAAAGGTAATAATAGATGGGAATGATAATGCAGCAATTCTTTATCCAGATAATTCGTGGGGAGTAAGAATTGCTGAATCATTTATATTCAGATTTGAAGAACTTGGAGGAAATATTATTAATAAAGCTAGTTATCAAGAAGGTGATAAAAAAATTAATAATATAATTAGAAATCTTCTAAAGATAGAAGACAGTATAAAAAGAAAAAAGAAAATTGAAGATTTATTAAATACTAAATTACAATATAAACCTCATATAATTAATGATTTAAATACAATTTTCTCGGTTGGAACTTCTAGCGATATGAGATCTATAAAACCCCAATTTAACTTTAATTTTGCTGAAGATATTCCATTTTATTCTACATCTCATATATATAATGGTGTAAATGATAAAGAGCTAAATGATGATCTAAATAACATAAAATTTTGCGACATTCCTTGGCTTTATAATCAAAATCATATAGATGAAAAAATATCTTTCATGGAAAATATTGAGAAAAAATATTTGTTAAGATTTATAGCATTGGGAATGGACTCTATAAAAATCTTATCTAATATAGATAGTTTAATTTTAAATAAAAATAAATATTTACCTGGTGATACTGGCCACTTAAAAGTTGATGAATTTAATAGAATTAGAAGAGATCCAATAGTTGTTCAATTTAAAAATGGCAAAGCAAGAAAAATTCCTTTTTAACTAAATGCTAAATAAAAAACATATAAATAACTTTCAAAATATACTACCAAAAAACTATGTGCTTAGTGAGCCGGGTGACTGCTGGGCATATGGATATGATAATAGCAAAATGCATGTAATGCCTGAATGTGTTTTATTTGCTAACAATAAAGATCAAATTCAAAATATTATTAAATATTGTTTTACTGAAAATATATCTATAACAGCAAGAGGCAGAGGAACTGGGAATACTGGAGGTTCAGTTCCAATTAATAATTCTATTGTGCTTTCTCTTGAAAAAATGAATAAAATTTTAAATATAGATACAAAAAATCGACTTGTGGTCGTAGAACCAGGAGTTATTAATAAAGACTTACAAGATAAACTATATAATCTAAATTTTTTCTGGGGGCCTGACCCATCAAGTCTAGAATATTCAACAATAGGAGGGAATATAGCTAATAATTCTGCTGGTCCTAGAGCCGTAAAATACGGCACACCAAGAGACAATATACTTGGATTAGAGTTTGTTTCAGGAACCGGAGATATTCATAAGACTGGTGTCAAAACCTCAAAAGGGGTAGTGGGTTTAGATCTAACAAGGTTATTTACAGGTTCCGAAGGTATTCTTGGTGTATTAACACAAGCAACATTAAAAATACTTCCTTTAAATAAATCAATTAAAACTATTGAGATTACATTTGAAAGTATTATTGATGCTTCAGAAATGATAATTAGCTTAATGTCACAGCCTATTACTCCATACACACTAGAATTTGTTGATAGTGAATCAATAAAATTGATAAATTTAATAAAACACAATCATTATGATCAAAATACAAAAGCTGGAATACTTTTAGAAATTGATGGTGAAGATGAATATATAGATTTAATGCTAAAAAAAATTATTAGCATAATAAAAAAAAATAAATTAAAAAAAATTACAGTTGCAAAGAATCCATTAGAAGTAAAAAAATTATGGGCTGCAAGAAAATCTTTATCACCAGCACTACAATCAATAGGCAAATATAAAATAAATGAAGATATTGCTGTACCAATATCTAACCTTACAAATCTACTTAATAAACTTGAAGAAATTTCAAAGGAATACAACATAAAAATAGTAAATTTTGGGCATGCTGGTAATGGGAATATTCATGTTAATTTAATATTTCAGTCTGAAAAAGAGAAAAACTCAGAAAAAACAAAAAAATGTTTGGATAAGATCTTTGACCTAGTATTGAATCTTGAGGGTACTATTTCTGGAGAACATGGTATTGGTATTATCAAAAAAAATTACATACAGAAAGAAATCAATAAAGAGACATTAATTTTGATGAAGAATATTAAAAATCAATTTGACCCTAAAAATATACTAAATCCTAACAAATCAATTTAATATAAGCCTCTTATCTCTTCCTCTTGCTCAGATAAATTTTCAGTAAAGGATTTTCTTTCAAATAATATGTCCGCATATTTTAATAATGGTTTTGCGCTTTTAGGTAAATCAATACCATATTCTGGAAGTCTCCATAATATTGGCGCCATACTGCAATCTACAAGACTAAAATCATCACTTAGGAAATATTTTTTCCCTTGTATAAAATCCAATGAAATCATAAGGTTTTCTTTTAAATTTTTCTTTGCTGTAGCTGATTTTTTTTCTCCACTTGATTTTATATCATCTAACAAGCCATATAAATCTTTTTCTATATAATATAGAACCATTCTAGTCTTAGCTCGAATAACAGGATCAACTGGCATAAGTGGTGGATGAGGAAATCTTTCATCCAAATACTCCATAATAACTCTTGATTCATGAAGAACTAAATTCCTATCAACAAATGTTGGAGTTGTGTTATTAGGATTTAAAGCAATTAAATCTTCATTGTTTTGACCGGGAATAATATCCTCAACATTAAAAACTAAATCTTTTTCTCCAAGGACTATTCTCACTCTATGCGATTGAGCGTTATTTGGATCAGAATAAAGTGTCATAGTATGCATAATAAAGTCCTATTTAATGTAGTTATTTTATGTCTTTCCAAAATTCTTTCTTTGTATAATAGGCTATAATTGTAAAAATAAAGATAAATATTAATACCCAAAACCCCATTGAATGTCTTTTTAGTTTGGCAGGTTCGGAAACATAAGTTAAAAAGTTAGTGATATCATTAGTCATTTTCTGATACTTAATTTCACTATATATTCCGTCTGAAACTTTCTCAAAGCTAACTGGATTATTGTAAGAATCCAAAACAAGCTTTTGTGATCCTTGTAAACTAACAAGTATATTAGGCATAGCAGTATTTGGATAAACTAAATTATTAAATCCTGTCGGTCTATCATCATCCTCATAGAATGTATTTAAATATGAATATACCCAATCTCCGCCTTTTGATCTTGCAATTAAACTTAAATCTGGAGGAACTGCTCCAAACCATAGTTCTGCATCGGAAGGTTTCATAGATATTTCCATAGTTTCGCCTATTTTTTTATTAGTAAAAACTAAATTTTTAAAAAATAACTTTTCTTCTACTTCTATGTCTTTTGCTAACGCACTAAATCTCATATATTTCAAAGAATGACATCCCATACAATAATTAACAAAATACTTTGCTCCTCTTTGTAGTGATGCTGTATTATTTATTCCATTACTATATTTATAATCTGAAATTAAAGAGCTCTTTGGAGAAGAAGCAAAAGATAAATTACTAAATAATGATATAAAAATAGGCAAAAGAATATATATTTTATTCATTCCGTCAGCCTCTCTGGAACTTCTTTCTCTTTATTAAAATTAGTAAATAAAGGTAATAAAGACATTAATAAAACAAAACTACCAACCAGAACAAGACCCACTAATAAATTAATATAATTATCTGCACTTATTCTTAAAATATCATAAATAGACAATAATGATATTAATGTAAATGAAAATGCATAACTATATAAAGAATCCCTAGATTGGCTATAAAAATATAATAGCGTAAAAAAAAGAAAATACATTTGGCTAAATCTCAAAGCTAACTCACTATAAAGTGGTGTTACAGACTTTACTCCCAACCATCCTAAAACTAAAAAACTAATAACAAAAACAAAAAGATTTATTTTAAACAATAAGCTTCTATATCTAATAGATTTAATTGGATTGCTATCAATCCATGGTAAAAAAAATAACACTATAATAGAAAGTGCCATAGCTAATGCCCCATATGCTGGGTCTGGGATAGCCCTTAAAATAGAATAAAAAGGCGTAAAATACCAAACTGGTGCAATGTGTTCAGGGGTAACTAATGGATTCGCTGGTATAAAATTAGCATTCTCTAGAAAATATCCCCCCATTTCAGGAATATAAAAAACTGTAAGAGCAAATAAAAACAAAAAAACACCTATTCCAACGAAATCTTTAACTGTGTAGTAAGGATGAAAAGGAATGCCATCTAGTGGATTTCCTTCGGAGTCTTTATTTTTTTTAATTTCTACACCGTCAGGATTATTAGAGCCAACTGTATGCAAAGCTGCTAAATGTAAAAAAACCAATAATAAAATCACCATTGGTACAGCAACAATATGTAAAGCATAAAATCTAGTTAGTGTAGGATCAGATATTGCAAAGTCTCCTCGAATCCAAACTGCAAGATCTGGCCCAACAAAAGGAACTGTACTAAACAAATTTATAATTACTTGAGCTCCCCAATATGACATTTGTCCCCATGGAAGCAAATAACCCATAAAAGCTTCAGCCATTAATGCTAAATATATAAAAACACCAAATAACCATATTAATTCTCTTGGCTTTTTAAATGATCCATACATCAAAGCTCTAAACATGTGTAAATATACAACAATAAAGAAAGCAGATGCTCCGGTAGAATGCATATATCTTATAAGCCAACCCAAATTAACATCACGCATAATAAATTCTACAGAATCAAAAGCTAATTTAGCATCAGGTTTATAATGCATAGTTAAAAATATCCCTGTAAAAATTTGCAAAAATAGGATTAAAAAAGCCAAAGAACCAAAAAAATACCAGAAATTAAAATTTTTTGGAGCATAATAATTCGTTAAGTGATCTCTAATAAAGCTTAAAATTGGTAACCTTGAGTCAATCCAACCAATTACACCAGATGGTTCAGTTTTTTCACTCATGACTTACCCTTTACTTTTTTCATCATTAGTAGGTAACTCACCAACAATTATTGTGTTTTCATCTACAAATCTATATGGTGGCACTTTTAAATTTGCTCCTGCAGGGCTTCCACTTTCAACTTTACCAGCTAAATCAAATTTAGATCCATGGCATGCGCAAAAAAACCCTCCCTGCCAATCTTTACCTAGTTCACCATTATTTCTGTCTGGTTTATATGCAGGATTACAACCCAAATGAGTACAAACTCCTTCCAAAACTAAAATCTCTGGTTTTAATGATCTGAACTTATTTTTTGCAAATTCTGGTTGTTGTTCAATATTTTCTGACATCGGGTCCTTATACTTCCCTTCATTTGTATCAATACTATCAAGCATACTCTTTGTTCTTTTAACAATCCAAACCGGTTTTTTTCTCCATATTAAATCAATTTTTTGACCTTCTTCCAAGTTACTGATATCAACTTCTACTGAAGCTCCTGACGCTTTTGCTTTTGCACTTGGTGCCATTGATGATAAAAATGGCCATAAAGTAGCCGCCGCACCAGTTCCACCTACTAGTGTTAAGCTACCTGATAAAAATTTTCTTCTGCTATTATCGGGATTGTCCTTAGACATTGATAAATTTCCTTACTCTTAATATTTATAACTTGCCGTATTCTAGCATAATGTTATGTTTTTTTGCGCGAAAAATTTTTAAATTATTAAATTTTTCAGAGATTTTATAAATATATCATTCTCTTTTTTTGTACCTACAGTTACTCTTAAACAGTTTTTTAACCTAGGTGTATTCGACATATTTTTTATTAATATATTGTTTTCTAAAAGCCTACTAAAGACATCATCTGCCGATCCTTTTAAAATTTTAAATAATATAAAGTTTGTTCTACTATCAAAAACTTTAATTTTATCAAATTTCATCATTTGGTTAATTAGAGAAGATCTTAATTCTACTATCTGCTCGCATTGTTTGTCTAAAAAAACGTTATTTTCCATTGAAATTTCACTGATTTTTTGAGATATAGAATTTATATTAAATGGTAATCTGATTTTGTTAATTTGCTTTATTAAATATTTATCTCCAAATAAATAGCCTAATCTAATTCCTGCTAAGCCTATCTTTGAGAAAGTTTTAATTATTATCAAATTATTATACTTACCAATATCTTTAATAAATGTTTCTCCAGAGAAAGCGCCATATGCCTCATCTATAACCACTACTCCATTTGTTTTTTTAATAATTAAATTAATATCTTCTTTACTCCACAAGTTTCCTGTTGGGTTGTTAGGAAAAGCAAGAAATATAACTGCAGGATTTAATTCTTCAATTTTTTTCAACATTAAATTTATATCTAAACTAAAATCTTCGAATAAAGGAACTTCTTCAAATCTAAGACCCAATACTTGGGAAATTTTTTGATACATACTAAAAGATGGTGTTGGAGATAGTATTATATTTTCTGATTTTAAAAATGTTAAACAAATTAACTGAATAAGTTCATCAGAACCATTGCCAATAATCATGTCATATTTGTCATTTATCTCATACTTTTTAAGTAATTTTGATCTTATGGTTTCACAAGCAGCATCAGGATATCTATTTAAATTAATTATTGCTGAAACTGGTGAATTGGATAATTTAATATTTAATTCTAAATCAAATGGATTTTCCATCGCATCTAATTTAACCATATTTTTGGATGACATAACCTTATATTCTTCTAAAATATCAATATCTTCTCTAAAAAAATTATTAAATTTATTTTTCATTATCTTTATCTTCGGTTTCTCTTAACATGGCTGATTCTTTATGTGCAAACAAACCTTCTGCATTTGCAATTATTTTTGAATGTTTTGCTAAAATTTTTGATGATTCTTCTGAACACTGAATAATATTTGATCTTTTTTGAAAATCATAAACTCCTAATGGAGATGAAAATTTTGCAGTGCTTGCAGTTGGCAAAACATGATTTGCTCCTGCACAATAATCTCCGAATACTTCTGGCGTATACTCACCTAAAAATATTGCACCAGCATTTTTAATTTTATCTAAATAATTTTCACTATTTTCTATTGATAATTGCAGATGCTCAGGCGCTATATTATTTGATATCTCAATAGCTTCATTTATGTCAACAGAATTAATAAAAAGACCAAAATTATTTAATGATGACTCTATAATATCTTTTCTCTCTAAAGTTGATAATTTTTTCGACATAAATTCTTCTACTTTATTTATTATATTGATATCAGGAGAAATTAATATAGATTGAGATAATTTATCGTGCTCTGCCTGAGAAAATAAATCAGCTGCTAACCACGAGATATTAGCTTTTGAATCAGCTATAATCAATATTTCCGAAGGGCCGGCAAAATTATCGATACCAACTTCACCATAAAGCTCTTTTTTTGCTTCTGCAACATATTGGTTTCCAGGCCCTACTATCATATCAACCTTTGGAATTGTTTCAGTTCCGTAAGCTAAAGCAGCTACAGCATGGGCTCCACCTATCCTAAAAATACGATCAACACCGCCTAAATAAGCTGCAGCTAATACCAAATTATTTATTTCACCATTAGGTGATGGAACAACCATAATAATTTCATTAACACCTGCAACCTTTGCAGGAATTGAATTCATTAAAACACTTGAAGGATATGCAGCTGAGCCTCCAGGAACATAAATACCAACTTTATCTATTGGAGTTACTCTCTCACCCAGCTTAATACCTTCGCTATTATAATTCCAAGATTCTGTTTTTTGATGAATAGCAAATTCTTCTATTCTTTTTTTTGCAAATTTCAATGCAGCTAATTCCTCTGGTAAAATTTCATCTATAGCAGCTAAAAATTTTTCTTTAGAAACCTCTAAATCTTTTGCGTTTTTAACAATATAATTGTCAAATTTTTTAGAGAAAGAAACTAATGCATTATCGCCGTTTTCTTTAACTTCATAAATAATTTCTTTTACACTACTTTTTATATCAGAAGAATTTATCTTTCTCTGAAAAATATGTTTTTGCAATATCTCAGAAAAAAATTTATCGTTAGAATTAATTTTTTTAATATTAAGCATTAATTTTTCGCTGTTTAACAGCTTCTGATAATAAATATAAAGCCTTTTCGGTATCTTCCCAACCAATACAAGCATCTGTAACACTTTTCCCATATACTAAATTAGAGTCATTAATATTTTGGTTGCCCTCAATAAGATTGCTTTCTATCATTAAACCTTTTATTCTTTTTTCACCAGTACGAAGTTGTTCACAAAGGTTTTCTACAACCAACATCTGTTTTTTATGATCTTTCATACTATTTGCATGACTACAATCTACAATAATCTGTTGTGGTAAATTTGCTTTATCAAGACGCGCAGAAACATCATCTATACTTTTAGAATCATAGTTAATTTTATTACTTCCGCCCCTTAAAATTACATGGCAATAAGGATTACCACTAGTTGAAAATATTGCGGAGTTACCTTCTTTAGTAACTGACAAAAAATGATGTTCACCTGATGCAGATTTTATTGCATCAAATGTAATTTGAAGATTACCATCAGTGCCATTTTTAAAACCAATCGGGCATGATAGTCCGGATGCTAATTCCCTGTGACATTGACTTTCAGTTGTTCTAGCACCAATTGCTCCCCAACTAATTAAATCCGCTATATATTGTGGGCTGATTAAATCTAAATATTCAGTTCCTGTAGGAATTTCTAAATTAATTATATCTAATAATAATTTTCTCCCAATTCGTATGCCTTGATTAATTTTAAAACTACCGTCAAGCATTGGATCATTTATTAAACCTTTCCAACCAATTGTTGTTCTAGGTTTTTCAAAATATACCCTCATTATTATAAATAAGTTATCAGATACTTCGTCTGATAATTTTTTTAATTTATTTGCGTAGTCTATAGCAGCATCTGGATCATGGATTGAACAAGGGCCCACAACTACAAAAAGTCTTTCGTCTTTTTCATCTAATATATTTTCAATAATTTTTCTAGAATTTAAAATTGTCTTTGCTGCACTTTCATTTAAAGCAATCTCTTGCCTCACTTCTTCTGGAGTGCTTAATTCTTGCATCTCTAATATTCTTAAATCATCAGTTTTAAATGTCATAATAATTAACTATATAATTTTTTCAAAAGCACTAATAATATTTTCAACTGATTCTGTTTTAATCTTCATTGATGCTTTATTAGTTATTAATTGAGCACTAACATCAAAAATTGAATCAATTTCTTCTAACCCATTCGCTTTTAAAGTCATACCACTATCTACTAAATCTACAATATAATCCGCTAAACCAAGTACAGGAGCTAGCTCCATTGATCCATATAATTTTATTATATCAACTTGTTTCTTTTTTTTAATAAAATAATCGGTTGCGCATTTTACATATTTTGTAGCAACTTTAATCCTTCCCTCTGGATTGCAATTTGGCAAAGAAGCTAAAACCATTCTACATTTTGATATATTAAGATCCAGTGGTACATATATATTATTTGCAGAATACTCAATTAAAGTATCTTTACCAACAACTCCTAAATCGGCAGCTCCGTTCCCAACATATGTTGGTACATCGGAAGCTCTAACTATAACTAGTTTTAATTTATTATTATTTGTTGCATAAATTAATTTTCTAGAATCATTCATGTTCTCTATAGTTTCTATACCCATGCTTTTTAAAATCTCCATGGTTTCTTTTAGAATCCTTCCTTTAGATATAGCTATTACAATATTATCTCTTATATTCATTGTGGCAATCTCTTGATGTTGGCGCCAAGTTTTGTTAATTTTTCTTCAATACACTCATAGCCTCTATCTATATGATAGATTCTATCTACAACTGTCTCACCTTTTGCAACCAAACCAGCTAAAATTAAACTTGCCGAAGCTCTTAAATCAGTAGCCATAACTGGCGCACCTCTTAAACCTTTTACTCCCCGTATTAATGCTGTATTTCCATTTATATCAATGTCAGCACCCATTCTAACTAACTCCTGAACATGCATAAACCTATTTTCAAATACTGATTCAATTACTTTGCTTTTACCGGAAGCAATAGAATTTAATGCTATAAATTGAGCCTGCATATCTGTAGGAAAATCCGGATATGGGTTCGTAGTTATATTAACCGCTTTTAACTGAGAATTTACTTTTATTTGAATCTTATCTTCATTTATAGAAATATTTGCTCCTGCATTTTTGAGTTTATCAATAATAACTTTAATTGTATCTGGTCGAGTATGAGTAAGGGTTAATTCGCCTTTTGTGATAGCAGCAGCAACAAGAAATGTTGCTGTCTCAATTCTATCTGGCAAAACATCATAACTGCATCCTGATAAACTTTTTACGCCATCAATTATTATTTCCGAAGTTCCATCTCCTCTTATTTTTGCACCCATTAATCTTAAACAATTTGCTAAATCAATAATTTCTGGTTCTTTAGCTGCATTTTTTATTATTGTTTGACCAGATGCTAATGTAGCAGCCATTATTAAATTTTCAGTACCAGTTACAGTAGCAATAGGCAGTGATATTTTTGCGCCTTTGAGCTTTTTAGCTTTTGCAATTATATAACCATTATCGACTTTAATATTTGCGCCCATTGCTTTTAAACCTTCAATATGAAGATTCACAGGTCTTGATCCAATAGCGCATCCTCCGGGCAAAGAAACTTTTGCCTCACCGAAGTGTGATAATAATGGGCCAAGTACGAGAATAGATGCCCTCATAGTCTTAACCATTTCGTAAGGAGCATAAAATTTATTTACAGATGATGCATTAATACTTACCTTCATTTTTTCATCAATACTTAAAATAGCACCCATCTCTGTAAGCAATGAAATTGTTGTAGTTACATCTTGTAGGTGCGGAACATTTCCAAGAATAACCTCTCCGTCATTAAGAAGACTTGCTGCTAATATTGGTAAAACTGAATTTTTTGCGCCTGATATTCTTACTTCGCCTCTTAAAGATTGCCCACCAGTTATCAATAATTTTTCCATTTGTCAGGACTCGGATTCTAATCTTCTTATTACAGATTCAATTCCTTTTTCCTTAATTTCTGGCAATAAACTTTTTCTTAAACTTTTTACTAGTCTTAGTCCATTTGCAACAACTTCCACAATTTTCCATTTATCGGATGAATTTTTCATAACATAAATAACTTGAAACGCAGGTTTTCCCTGCCCAATGGACAATTCTGTTTTTACTATATAAAACCCTTTAGATTCCGATGTGCTAATTATAGTTATTTTTGAGCTTGAATACTCGACTATAGTTTTTGCATATATTCTGATTAACTGTTTTTTTAAAGCCAATTTGAATCTGTCTTTTTGCGTATCTGAAATTTGTTTATAATTTTTTTCCCCAACAATACTTTTTATTAATATATCAAAATCAATTATTGGCCCAAGTACAGCATCTACTCTTTTGTAAAATGAAGTAATATCATCTTCATATAATGTTTTATTTGCTTTTACATCAGAAAATAAACTATTTGCAGCAGTTAGTATTACATTTGCAGGGGTTTCATTATTTGCATACGACAAGGTGTTCCCTAATATCATTAAAGGAATAATGAAAATGGCTAAACTATATAATTTTAATTTTTTCATATTTATATTATTTCACATAATGATGCGATTCATCAAGATACATCATTGATATTTTCCTTTCCCAAAGGTTTAAACATAATTAATAACGATGGCAACAAGGTTAATGACGCTAAAAGCGCTGTCAACATCGCCAAACCTGTTAAAAGACCAAAGTATATAGTTGGAATAAAATTTGATAAAGATAAAATTGAAAACCCAATTACTATTATTGAAGATGTGTAATACATTGCTTTGCCAATACTTCCGTGGCAGATTTTCACTGATTCAGAATAATTCTTGTTTTCTGAAAACTCTCTCTTAAATCTAATAACATAATGTATTGTATTATCTACAGCTATCCCAACACTTATAGCTGCTATTGTGATTGTCATAAGATCTAAAGGGATAGACTTTAAGCCCATGAACCCAAGAACAAATGTTGCAGGAAGAATATTTGGTATTATTGCTATTACTGCCAAATAAAATGATCTAAATAAAATAATAAACATAAACATTATAGAAATAAAAACAAAACCAATAGTTTGAATTTGAGACGAAAATAAACTTTGCAACATATTGTTATATAAAACCAACATATTTGTTGTGTTAAAATTTTCTTCCAAATAATTCATATCTTTAGCTAAAAAATTCTCTACTCTCTGTATAAACTCTTTTCTACTTAATCTTTTGTCTGAATCAATAACTCTTAATGTTATTCTAGTCTGAGTCTCATCAGCTGATAGATAAGGATCTAATAAAACTTCTCTAACTTCTTCTGAAAGGGAATCTTTAATAGCGCCTACCTGCAAGTCAGATAATGGTTCATCGTCATTTAAGCCTATTGCTAATTTATATAAAGTTGCCAATGATAATACTTTTCCTGTTTCAGGTTGATCCTCTAAAAAATTATGTAACTTAACTATTTCTCTTAATTTCGGGTTACTTAACCAATAACCTTCAATTTCATCTTCATCGTCTCCTAAAATATCTGCTAAATCACTCAATTCAAAATCATCATCATCATCATCTTCTTCTTCTATAAAAATTTCTTCAGCATTTTTTTTACTAGGCTTATCAATTATTATATCTAAAGGAGTTGTGCCTCCTAATTTTTCATCAATTTCTAACATACCTTTATAAATTTCTGTATCAGAATGGAAATAATCAATAAATCTATTCTCAACTTTTATTTGTGAAATACCAAAAGCGCTTATTAAAAAAATTAGAGAAGATCCAAATATAATTTTTCCAAAATTATTTATTGAGAAAAAAGCAAATCTTTTAGTGATGTTTTTTGTAATATCACTTTTCTCGTTAATGATTTCATTAGGTAACACCATTAAAATTGTAGGGAAAACAATAAAAGTAATGATAAAAGATGAAGTTATTCCAACTGTCATCATATGTCCAAAATCAATAACTGGTCTTATACCGCTTACAACTAAAGATGCAAAAGCTACTATTGTGGTCAACGAAGTGTATACGCATGGGATAAACATATAATGTATTGTTTCAGCAATAATATCTTTTTTTTCTTTATTTAAATTTTTACAATTTAATTCTCTGTACCTAACAGCTAAATGTATTGTCATAGACATAGTTATAACTAGTAATAAAGCTGGGAAGTTAGAGGAAATAACAGTTATACGCCAATCTATAAATCCAGCTAAGCCACTTACAAAGATTACAGAAATAATGCACCCAAACAATGGGATAATTACCCACCTTATACTTTTAAAAATTATAAATAAAATTAAAACTAAAAATATAAAAACTCCAACTCCAAATTTTTGAATATCTTGAGCAATAAAATCTGTCATATCTGAAGTAATCATAGGTACTCCACCTAAAAACATTGATGCATTATCTTTATATTTTGAAACAACACCTCTAATATTTTTTATATTTTCTTTTACCTTTGCAGAATGTTCAGTACTATAATTTTTAAAATTTATCTCTGATTCTTTAAGTAAAATTTTTTCACCAGAAGTTAACTTTCTAGTTATTTTAATTTCTCTTAAATCATTTCTTTCCTTGAGTAAATCAAAATATTTATTATCTTTTTTAAAATTAACAACTATTACAGTCGTTGTAGCATCTATACTCAACAAAAGATTTTTGTACAAAGGGCTTGTAGAAAACTCTCTTTTTGCTAAATCTAAGTCAACATCTTTTGTCCTTAAAGTCCTCTGTTCTTTCATTAAATCTTTAAATCCAATTTTTGGACTATTTAATAAGGGAACATCTAAAATAGTTAAAACGCTGCTAATATCGTTAACGCTATTTTTTAAATCTTTTGCTAATTCATCCAATATATTTAATGAAACTTCATTAAAAATTCCATTTTTTGGCTTAAATGTTAGTACCACAAAATCTTCTGTTGAATATCTTTTATTTATGGATCTGAAATACTTTAATGCTTGATCATTTTCCAATACTAATGAATCCGCAGAAGCATCCATTTTAAAGTTCTGTATACTAAAAGAAAAAAATACTATAACTAATAATAGCCCTATAAGAGACTGATATGGTCTTTTTATTATCAAATAGTCATAAAAACTTATTAATCTGCTAATGATCTTCATAGATTGTGTTTGTTGAAATACTTATAATAGGAACATATTATCATTATATTGTTTTTATATCAGCATTCTTGAATAATTTACGGGATATAATTTATATTATCTTATATAATTATATAAACATTTTTATAATAAAAACATATGTCAAAATTTAGTGAAAATGATACTTTAAAAATAGCAAAAGATGTTATAGGTTCAGAAATATTAGCTATAAATAATCTTAAAAAAACCCTAGACAAGAATTTACATCTTGCTTGTCAAAAAATTTTTTCCTGTAAAGGTAAATTAATAATTACAGGAGTAGGAAAATCTGGACATATAGCAAATAAATTGGCAGCTACATTCTCCAGCACAGGAACACCATCCTTTTTTATGCACCCAAGTGAAGCTATGCACGGGGATATTGGAGTAATTTCTAAAGAGGATATTATCTTAATTATATCTAATTCTGGAAACACGCCAGAAATTATTTCAATATTGCCAAGTATAAAAAAAATTGGTTGCTTAATAATTAGTCTTTGCGGATCAAAAAAATCAAAAATATCTGAGGAGTCCAATATATCACTAGATATAAGTGTAGAAAAAGAGGCTTGCCCGCTAAATCTTGCTCCAACATCTAGCACAACAATAACATTGGTTTTAGGAGATATACTTGCTGTAATTTTAATGAAAATGAAAAACTTCAAGTCTAAAGATTTTGGAGAAAACCACCCTGGTGGTCGTCTTGGAAAAAATTTGAATTTAAAAATTCAAGATGTTATGAAAAAAGGTCGTAATATTCCAATTATAAAAAATAACAAAATGCTAAAAGATGCGCTAATTGAAATGACAAAAAAAAATATGGGATTTGTCATAATAGCTAACCAAAATAATAAAGCTGTAGGTTTTTTTACTGATGGTGATCTAAGAAGGTCAATCAATAAATATACTAATATACATAAAACTCCAATAGACAAAATTATGACAAAAAAATTTTTATCATGTAACGAAAATAACTATGCTCTGGAAACTTTTAACATGATGAACAGTAAAAAAATAAATTCTTTGCCGGTTTTAGATAATAAAAATAAAATAATTGGAGCTATAAATATGCATAATTTAATAGACGCAGGTGTAAGTTAAAATTGTGCCTAATATTAAAAAAAATTTTTTAAATTTATTTATTATAATTTTCGGATGTGCTGCGATTTTAATTATAAATAATAATGCTGAAGATATTTTAAATATAAAATCAGGCGATTTAAAAACAATGCCAGATAATATATTTAATAAAGTTCAATATATAGCTATGGATGATAATGGCGAACCTTTATACACGGTTTCAAGCCCTAGAATGAAGCAATATTATGAAAATGAAGTAATTGAAGTAGATAGCCCCAATATACTTTTATTTAGAAAAGGAAAACTACCTACTAAAATAATTTCTAAAAATGGATCCATTGCATATAAAAGGCATAATATTAAATTATTTGGAGATGTAAATATGTACTTTCAAGAAAAATCTCTTGATCCATTTTTAAAATTAAGCACAGATGAAATATACGTTTATCTCGACCAACAGTTAGCTGTGACTGACTCAAGAGTTTTTATTAAAAAAAATAACTCTTATTTAAATGGGACTGGTATGAAAAGCAGTCTGTTGAAGGGAGAGTTTATACTTTTTAAAGAAACTAGAGGAAAATACATTGAAAAAAAATAAATTTTTTCTAATTTTTATACTAATTGTATATAACATAAATTCATTTGCTTATGATGGCGACAAAGATAAACCAATATTTTTAGAATCAGACTCTGCTAAATGGGATGAGGCTTCTCAAAAAAGCACGTACCGAGGAAATGTTATGGTTACTCAAGGATCTATGCTTTTAACTGGTAATTTATTAATAGTGCTTTCAAGAGATAATGAAATATATAAGATGGTGATTACTGGTGAAAAATCAACATATAGACAAAAAACAGATAGCGGAAAAATAATTAATGGTGAAGCAAAAAAAATTCAATATTTTGTTAATCAATCTAAAATAATTTTTTTAGATAAAGCTATACTAACTCAAGCTAATAATATTGTTAAAAGTAATAGAATAATTTACAAAACAGATAGTGAAAATATTATAGCCGGAGATAACAAAGGTAAATCACGAGTAAAAATGACTTTAGAGCCACAAAAAAATGATGAATAAATTAGATATAATAAATATTTCTAAAAATTACAATTTAAAAAAAATTGTTTCAAATGTATCTATTGCTGTAAACACTGGAGAAATTATTGGGCTTCTTGGGCCAAATGGCGCTGGTAAGACAACATGTTTTTATATAATTACAGGATTAATAGCTCCCGAGGGTGGGAAAATCTACCTTAATAAAAAAAATATTACAGCTCTTACAATTGATGAAAGAGCAAATTTAGGTATTGGTTATCTTGCTCAAGAACCTTCTATATTTAGAGGGTTAAGTGTCAAAGATAATATATTGGCTATACTGGAACAAAGAAAAAATTTTAGTAAAAAACAAATAAAGGAAAAATTAACTTATTTATTAAAAAAATTTAATATTGAGCACATTAAAAATACGTTAGGAATAAGTTTATCAGGTGGTGAAAGACGAAGAGCAGAAATAGCTAGAGCTTTAGCATCAGATCCAAAATTTATATTATTAGATGAGCCTTTTGCAGGGATAGACCCAATTTCTGTAATAGATATACAAAGTATAATCAAGGATCTAAAAAAAAATAATATTGGAATACTAATTACCGATCATAATGTTAGAGAAACTCTTCATGTGTGTGATAGATCATATATTTTAAACGATAGTAAAATAATTGCAGAAGGAGTATCCGAAGAAATTTTAGATAATGAAAAAGTTAAAAAAGTTTACTTGGGTGAAAATTTTAAAATGTAATACATAACTACAATACGCAATTAAACTTTTGCAATTATCAGCTATAGACCTCAACCAAGAAATACAAAATATAGAAAAATACTTAACTTCTAATCTTGAGACAAAAGAAAAATTAAGTAAATAATTTTTAGACGGTTATAATATAAATATTATTCATAAAGACATAAACATGAGAAATTATAATGTCAAAAGAGAGTCAAATCCTAAAATTAGATGCCATAACTGAATCACTAAATTCAGGGGCGATGCTTAAAGCTAAATTAATTCTTAATGGTCTGCATCCTGCTGAAATTGCTAGATTATTGGAAAGTTCTCCTACAAGACAGAGAAGATTAATCTGGGAAATGTTAGATCATGAAAATGATGGGGAAGTCTTATTAGAGGTTGGTGAAGAAGTAAGGAATAATTTAATGGAATCAATGGATGAAGAATCTTTATTGGCTGCAACTAAAGGTTTAGATGTAGATGATCTTGCAGACCTTCTTGATGAATTGCCAGATACAGTAGTCAAACAAGCATTAAAAGGCATGGATCATCAATACAGAACTAGATTAGAAACAGTAATGAATTATGATGAAGATACTGCAGGTGGTTTAATGAATACAGATACTATAACTATAAGACCAGATGTTACTTTAGATGTCGTATTAAAATACTTAAGATTAAGAAAAGAAATACCAAAAAATACAGATAATATTATTGTTGTAGATAGATACAATCATTATTTAGGCACTTTATCTGTCACTAATCTTTTATGTGCGGAACCCGAAAAAACTGTTTTAGAATCCATGAATAAAGATTATATATCAATTAAATCAGATGCTTTTGCTAGCGATGTAGTAAGTATATTTGAAGATAGAGATTTAGTATCTGCGCCAGTAATAGATAAAAACAATATACTAATAGGAAGAATTACTATTGACGATGTAGTTGATGTAATTCGTGAAGAAAGTGAAAGTACAGTTCTAAATATGGCCGGACTAACTGATGAAGAAGATATCTTTGCACCTATTTTACCATCTGCAAGAAGAAGAGCTATTTGGCTTGGTATAAATTTAATTACGGCTCTCATTGCCTCTGGTGTGATTAGCCTATTTCAAGACACTATAGAAAAGGTAGTAGCTTTAGCAGTATTAATGCCTATAGTTGCAAGTATGGGCGGTATTGCTGGATCTCAAACTCTTACATTAGTTATTAGAGGTATAGCATTAGGTAATATTAGCTCAGCTAACTCAAAATCTTTACTAATAAAAGAAATTTTAATTGGTCTTTTAAATAGTCTTTTATGGGCAAGCGTGATCGGGGTTTTATCATCTTACTGGTTTAATAATTATTTAATTGGAATAGTAATTGGAATTGCAATGATAGCTAATCTTGGTTTTGCAGCTCTCTCTGGTGTAGTTATACCTATAATTCTTAAGAAGATAGGTGTGGACCCTGCCCTTGCTGGCGGGGTTATATTAACAACTATTACAGATGTAATAGGATTTTTTTCTTTTTTAGCTCTAGGAACATTTTTTTTATTATAATAATTAAATATTATAAATCCTTTTTTTTAGATAAAGCATCTTTTGCTGTTTGAGAAATTGTCAAAGTAGCTTCTTTAAATTTTTTTAATAATTTTTTTGCCCATATAAATTCAGTTGCTAAAATTGCTAATCCGATTGGTATTACAATAATTGCAGGGCCGGGAGTAAAGAAAAGAACACACCCAATTAAAACAATAGAAATTCCTATTAAAAATATAGCTAATCTTTTTATTTGTTTATACAGTATATCAAGTGTCATATATTATTTTGGTAAAGTTACTCCTGTTTGCTTTTGATACTTGCCATTTCTATCTCTATAAGATGTCTCGCAAATTATGTCAGATTCAAAGAAAATCATTTGCGCAACTCCTTCATTAGCATAAATTTTTGCTGGAAGCGGTGTTGTATTTGAAAATTCTAAAGTTACATGCCCTTCCCACTCAGGCTCTAAGGGAGTAACATTTACAATAATTCCACATCTTGCGTAAGTTGATTTTCCAAGACAAATTGTTAAAACTGATCTAGGAATTTTAAAATATTCAACAGTGCTAGCTAAAGCAAAAGAATTTGGAGGGATAATGCAAACATCTCCTTGAAAATCTACAAAACTATTTTTATCAAAATTTTTTGGATCTACTATAGCAGAGTTTATGTTCGTAAAAACTTTAAACATATTAGAACATCTAACGTCATAACCATAACTTGAAGTTCCATATGATATAACTTTATCACCAGACAAAGACTTAACTTGATTAGGCTCGAATGGAGAAATCATATTTTCTTCATTAACCATTTTTTTTATCCACGAATCAGACTTTATTGTCATAATAAATTAATTGCTATCAATTACAATTTTTGGGAATTTGGAACTATAGTCTTTCGCTTGTGCTGCTAATTTTCCAGCAGCTTTTCTCGCTATTTCTCCATATATTTCAGCTACTCGCCCTTCTGGCTCAAATACAACACTCGGCTTTCCTGAATCAGTTTGCTCTCTAATCGATATATCTAACGGTAATTTTCCTAATAAATCAACTTTACTTTCTTTTGCTAATGAGGCCCCTCCTCCTTCGCCAAAAATAGATTCCTCATTCCCACAATTACTACATATATGTAAACTCATGTTTTCAACAATACCAAGAACTGGAACTTCAACTTTTTCAAACATTTTTAAGCCTTTTCTAGCATCTAATAAAGCGATATCTTGTGGTGTTGTAACTATTACAGCTCCGCTTACAGGTATTTTTTGCGCTAAGGTCAATTGCACATCACCAGTTCCAGGAGGCAAATCTATAACCAAATAATCAAGATTACGCCATTGTGTATCTGTTAATAATTGCTCTAAAGCTTGAGTTACCATTGGCCCCCGCCATATCATTGGTGTTTCTTCATCTATTAAGAACCCTATAGACATGGCCTGAAGTCCATGATTTTCCATTGGCTCTAAAGACTTGCCATCTTGAGAATCTGGCTGTCCAGATAATCCAAGCATTCTTGGCTGACTTGGTCCATAAATATCAGCATCCAATATACCAACAATCGCTCCTTCTGCCACTAATGCTAAAGCCAAATTAACTGCTGTCGTTGATTTACCAACACCACCTTTCCCAGATGCAACAGCTATAACATTTTTTATATTTTGCATCGGCTGAAGGCTTTTTTGGACAGAATGACTTTGAATTTTCCAAGTCAATTCAATAGAACCGCAAACGATATCATCTAGCAATAAATGGTCAATAATTAAATTATTTAATGTTTTAGCAAAATTTTTTGCTGGGTAACCTAAACATATTTTTAAATTTGGTTTATCGTCAACTAAATCTACCGACTCTATACATTTAGTTTCAACTAAATTTTTCCCTGTATTTGGATCAATTAGCTTTTTTAACGATTCAACGACCATACTTTCAGTCAAAGACATTACTCTCTCCTTAGTTTTAAATACTTTGTTTACTTCATGAACTATATTATATACTAGTTCCTAAGTTTTGGAGAATAAATGAAAACAAAAAATAAAATATTGGTAACTAGTGCGCTGCCATATGCGAATGGACCCATTCACCTTGGACACCTTGTAGAATATATACAAACTGATATTTGGGTAAGATACAAAAAGTTAATAAATAACAATGTTGTCTATATATGTGCAGATGATGCGCATGGCACACCAATAATGTTAAAAGCTAAAGAACAAGGAATATCTCCTGAACAATTAATTTCTGAGGTGAAAAAAAATCATGAAGAAGATTTTAAAAAATTTTTCATTAATTTTGATCATTATTCATCTACAAATTCAGAAAAAAATAAAAAGCTATGTGAAGAAATATTTCTTAAACTTAAAGAATCAGGGTATATAAGCGAAAAAATAATCTCTCAATTTTATGATGAGAAAGAAAAAATATTTTTACCTGATAGGTATATAAAAGGCAAGTGTCCAAAATGTAAAACTGATGATCAATATGGTGATTCGTGCGAAAATTGTGGAGCAACTTATTCTCCGACTGAACTTATAAATCCTAAATCAATTTTATCTGATACAGAACCTAAAACTAAAGATACCAATCACTATTTTTTTAATTTAAAAAAATTCAAAAATTACCTCGTGGAATGGACAAATAATCATAATCTCCAATCATCAATTAAAAATAAATTAAATGAATGGCTAAATGATAATTTAAATGATTGGGATATAACTAGAGATGCTCCATATTTTGGCTTTAGAATACCTAATGAAAAAGATAAATATTTTTATGTTTGGTTAGATGCTCCAATTGGATATATTTCATCATTTGAAGAATTCTCAGAAACTAATAAGAGTTTTGATGGTATTTGGAAAGATGAAAATAAAGGTGAAATATATCATTTCATCGGAAAAGATATAGCATATTTCCACGCGCTATTTTGGCCATCAATCTTAGAAGGATCAGGATACAGAACTCCAACAAGTATTTTTTGCCATGGTTTTTTGACGGTAGATGGAAAAAAAATGTCAAAATCAAAAGGAACATTTATAAAAGCATCAGACTATTTAAAATATTTAGACCCAGAATTTTTAAGATACTATTATGCTAGTAAGCTGAATGATGGAATAGAAGATATTGACCTTAACTTTGATGATTTAACAAAAAAAATTAATAGCGACTTAGTTGGAAAATTAATTAATCTAGCGAGCAGATGTTCTACATTTATAGAAAAAAATTCTAATTTACAGCTATCAGAAAAATTAGAAAATAAAAAAGAATTTAATAATTTTATTAAAAATATAGAAGAAATAGGAAATTTTTATGAACAAAGAAAATATAGTAACGCTATATCTAAAATAATGTTAATGACAGATAAAGCTAACCAATATATAAACGAAAAAAAACCGTGGTCTTTGAATGATAAAGATCTAATCCAAAAAATTGCAACTCAAGGTATAAATTATTTCAGGACTATTGTAATTCTTTTATCGCCTGTAATGCCTGATTTACTAGAAAAAACAGAAAATTTATTAAATGAAAAAAATTTAAATTGGGAGAACTGTAAATCACCAGCACTTAATAAAAAGATTAATAAGTTTAAACCTTTAAAAAATAGAATTCAGAAAGAAGATACTGAAAAATTAAAAAAAGAATTATCACCTTCTAAAGATATAATTAAAAAAAAAGAGGAAAGTAATATGACAAATGAAATTAATTATAATATGTTTTCTAGCATCGACCTTCGTGTTGGAGAAATAATTAAAGCAGAAAATGTTGAAGGAGCTGATAAATTAATAAAACTTCAAGTCGATCTAGGTGATCTTGGAGAAAAACAAATTTTTGCAGGGATAAAAGAATTTTATAATTCTGAAGATTTAGTTGGTTTAAAAACTGTAGTAGTAGCAAATTTAAAACCTAAAACTATGAAATTTGGAACCTCATCTGGAATGGTTTTAGCAGCTAATTCCGACGGTAAAATTATTATAATAAGCGCAAATAATAAAATAGCTAATGGTTCTAAAATAACATGACCGCAAGACCAATCGCATATATAGATGAAAAGAACTGTATTGGTTGCACGATATGTATAGATGTATGTCCGTTTGATGCGATAATTGGCGCGCAAAACTTTTCCCATAGAGTTAACTTCAAAGAATGCCCTGGATGTAAAATCTGTATTACTAAATGCCCAACAGATTGCATTAAGATAAAAAACATCAAGGAAGACAAATCTCATATAAAAGAAAAAGTAAAATATAATTTTGAAAGAAGAAAATTAAGGGTAGAAAATACAAAAAAAAACTATCTGAATAGTATCGAAAATCAACTGAAAAAAATAATTTAATAATTTATTTATGAAAAATGATATTGATATAAATAAAATTTTTTTAAAACTTAAAAAAAATAATCCAAATCCAAAAACTGAATTAAATTATAAAAATAATTTCGAATTACTGATATCAGTTATATTATCTGCACAAGCAACAGATATAAGTGTAAATAGTGCTACGTCTAAACTATTTGCAAAAAACAATACACCAGAAAGTATTATTAAACTTGGTGAAAACGGATTAAAAAAACATATTAAATCTATTGGCCTTTATAACACAAAGGCGAAAAATATAATTAAAACTTGTAAAATTTTAAATATAGAATATAAAAATATAGTTCCTAATTCTTTTAATGATCTAATAAAATTACCTGGTGTTGGGAGAAAAACTGCAAATGTTGTTCTAAATGAAGCTTTTAACGAACCAACAATAGCTGTTGACACTCATATATTCAGAGTATCAAGAAAAATTGGATTATCTAATGGAAAAAATGAATTAAGTGTTGAAACAGATTTGCTAAATGTTATACCAAAAAAATATATAAAATATGCTCATATGTGGTTAATTTTACATGGCAGATACACTTGCACAGCTAGAAATCCAAACTGTAAAAATTGCTGTATAAACAACTATTGCAATTTCTATCAAATAAATTACAAGTGAAAAATATTTTTATTTTTTGCAGAAAATGGATCAAACCACTTAAGTTTACTATGAAGATTAACAACATCTCCAATAATTAAGAGTGTTGGGGGGATTATTTTTTTTTGCATTATAATTTCTGGCATGTTTTCTAAATTTCCAATTATAACTTCTTGATCAACTGTTGTGCCTTTTACCACCAAAGCAACTGGCGTCATTTTTTTTAATCCATGCTTTATAAGTTCTTCACATATAATTTTTGACCCATGCATTCCCATATAAATAACTAATGTTTGTTTTTCGTGCGCTAACATTTTCCAGTTTAAATTTACTGTGCCATCTTGCAAATGACCTGTAACAAAAATACAAGCTTGGGAGTGATCCCTATGAGTAAGAGGTATCCCAGCATAACTTGCGCAACCAGACGCTGCTGTTATTCCTGGAACAATTTGAAAAGGTATATCATCATTAATAAGACTTTCTATTTCTTCTCCGCCTCTCCCAAAAATAAAAGGATCTCCTCCTTTAAGACGCAAAACTTTTTTACCTTCCAGAGCTAATCTTGCAAGAAGCTGATTAATATTTTCCTGAGGCATAGTGTGGTCTGCTTTCTGCTTTCCAACATAAATTTTTTCAGCATCCTTCCTAATTAATTTCATTATTGGATCTGAAACTAATCTGTCATATATTACAACATCAGCTTTCTGCATTAATCTTAAAGCTTTAAAACTTAATAATTCAGGATCACCTGGACCTGCTCCAACTAAATAAACTTCTCCAGTTTTTTCTAACAATTTTTTATATTTCAAAGATTCATCTAATGCTTTTCTAGCTTTATCAATATGTCCAGACAATACCATTTCTGAAATTGGACCATCTAAAAAAATCTCCCAAAAATTTCTTCTATCAGTAATTTTTACAAAACTATTTTTAACTTTGTCTCTATATTCCATCATTATTTCTGCTAATTTACTAAAAGAATAGGGAATCACTGCCTCTAACTTTGTTTTAACTAATCTAGTTAAAATAGGAGAAGCTCCGCCAGATGATATTGCTATTTTTATAGGGTTTCTATCTACGACCGAAGGTATAAGAGTATCCCCGCTCAAGGAATCTTCAGCTATATTTACAAGAATATTTTTTTCTTTTGCTATTTTTGCTATCAAAGAATTATTTTTTTTATCATTAGTTGCAGCAACAACAAGAAATTGATTATTAATATCGCTTTCTACAAATTTTCTTTGTATATATTTAAAATTTTTAACATTTATTGTATTTTCTTTTATTTCGTCAATAATATCAGGGGAAATAATTGTTACAGACATTTTTGATTTCAAAACTGGCACAAGTTTTCTGCTAGCAATTTTACCACCGCCAACAATCAAACATGCTTTACCAGCCGTATCAATAAATAATGGCAAATAACTCATCTATTACCCCCACTCTTTCTATATCAGAATTATATAAAAAACAATTAATTATCACATTTAGCAATAATAAAAGATATATTGCAAAGTAGGTGCTTAATTTATAATAACTACGTTATTTTTCTTAATTTTTATGCTTTTTTTAAATCAAATAAAAAATAGATAGCTGTTTGCATCAAACTATAGAATAATAAATACTTAATAAAAGTCAGGAGAATTAAAAATGTCTATATCTAAAGAAGAATTAGAAAAAATTATGGAAAAAAAGTCTGGCATGCGAAGAGAAGCGTATGACAGGAGAGCTGCACAGGAAAACAAAGATGAAGTAAGTGCTGCAGCTTGTGAAAGATTTATGTCTCTTCCTGAATATAAAAGTGCTCAAGTTATTATGTGGTATATAGATTGCAGATCTGAAACAAGAACAAAACCTCAGCTTATTAGTGAAGTAAAAAAAGGAGAAAAAAAAATTATCGTTCCTTACTGCACAGAAGATGAAAATGGAGAAAATAAACTTGGTTTATGGCATATGACTAGTCTTGAAGAAATGGTAGTTGGGAAATGGGATATTTTAGAACCACCCAAAGAGTTATGGGGAAACCCTGAAAAAGAAGTTACACCTCAAGAACTTGACATGATAATGGTTCCAGGTACTGGTTTTGACAAAAGCGGAGGAAGAATGGGTAACGGCCAAGGCTACTATGATAGAACAATGGAACAAGTTAGACCAGATTGCTCATTAATTGCTCTATGTTATGAATCTCAACTTTTTGATGAAATTCTTGTAGCTCCTCACGACGTTTATATGGATAAAGTTGTTACAGAAACTGATATTTATAAAGGAAAAGGGAGAGGGTAAATCTATGACTGCCATTATAGATGATACTTATGCTGAAGCTTTTAAAAGCATGTATTCAGAAGTTTTAATAACAGCTATTAATAAAAAATGGTTAAATCATGCTATAAATGCTGCAACAGGTAATGCATCAAGTAGTATTTTATGTGATTGTGAAGCTGGTTTAGACAGATATGTCGGACTAGGTGGAGACGAAAACATAAAGACACCTGATGGTAGACCAGGCGCCATAATACAATTACATATTCCAAAATTTTGGAAAGATCCAAAAAAATTAGAAAAAGCAGCGCTAGTGAGAATAAGTCAGAATATTCTTACTTGTCCTACAGCTTCATGTTTCAATCTTATTGAAGATAATGAATCTTATTTCAAATTAGGAAAAAAAGTTGCCTTTTTTGGAAACAAATATCAAAAAAGAATAAAAAGATACGGCAGAAAAATGTGGTGGATACCTATTCTTGGTGGTGAATTTATAATTGATAGACGCCTAGGATATTCTGATGGACTTATGGGCGGTAATTTATGGTACTTCGGAAAAGATACAGAGTCTGCTTTATCTGCAGCCGAGCTTGGCGTAGAAGCAATACTTCCTATACCAAATGTAATTACAACGTTCCCAGGAGGGATTGCTAGCAGCGGTTCTAAAGCAGGGAGCGATTATGATTTTACTATTGCAAGCACATATGAAAAATTTTGCCCCTTACTTCAAGATCATCCAGACATTGAAGCAGGCTTACCAAAAGGTGTAAATTCAGTAATGGAAATCATTATGAATGGTAAGGATATGGAATCTATTATTATAGCAACTCAAGCAGCCATAGAAGCTTCAAAAAATACTGAAGGATTATTAATGATTTCTGCTGGAAACTATAATGGAAAACTTGGTAAAAGTTTTATATACCTTCATCCAGATAAACAACCATAGAAATAAAATTAAAATTAATAATTAGTCATGAAATATACTGAAAAAGGAACTTTAATATTAGATGGTAAGCTTGTTGCTCAAGAAATACAGAACACCATCAAAAAAACAATAGATGATTCTAATGTTAAGATTACGCTTGCTACAGTTTTAGTGGGTGAAGATAAACCAAGTAAGCTTTATGTTAATAATAAACATAAACAAGCAACTCTATCTTCTATAAAATCTGTGCATATAAATCTTCCCGAAGACATATCTCAAGATGCATTAGAAAATAAAATCTCAGAGCTAGGAAAAGAACCGTCTATAAATGGCATTCTTATTCAAATGCCTTTACCAAAAGGATTAAATGAAGATAGTGTTATAGAAATGATCCCAATAGAAAAAGACGTTGATGGTCTTAAAGAACAAAATCTTGGTAAAATAATTGTTGGTAATGATATTTTAAGACCATGTACACCTCTAGGTGTAATGAAATTAATTGAGCGCTACAATATAGAAACATCAGGGAAAAAAGCGTTAGTAATAGGAAGATCAAGATTAGTAGGAATGCCTCAAGTAATTATGTTCAGCACTAAAGGGATAGATTGTACAGTAACATTAGCTCACTCAAGAACTAAAAATTTAGATGAACTTATAAATGATTCTGAAATAGTTGTTCCAGCAATTGGTGTGCCTGGAATTATTAATGCTAAAAATGTCAGGAAAAATGCTGTTCTTCTTGATGTTGGGATTAGCAGCAATGAAAATGGAATACATGGAGACGTTGATTTTAATAGTGTTGATGGAATAGCTAAGGCTGTAACTCCTATGCCTGGTGGCACAGGACCAATGACTGTAGCTTGTTTACTCGAAAATACCATGAAAGCAGCTCAACTTCAGGGTATACTGCCTAAATAATATAATATCTATACGCAGCCACAATTAAAGGTTGAGCCGCATATGATGCTGTGGCATTATTTACGCCTTTATTCCATTTTAATAGAATATAGATTTCATTAAAAAATAACAAATTTAACAACTTAAAAGGAAAATTATTATGCCTGGTCAAAAACTTAGATTCCCTGGAAGAAATTATTTATTTGCTCCAGGTCCTACACATATACCTACTGAAGTACAAAATGCAATGAATGTTCCAATGGAAGACCATAGAGCTCCAGATTTTCCAGAATTAGTTAAACCTATATTAAAAGATCTAAAAAAAATATTTTTAACAACTACAGGGACACCATTTATTTTTCCAGCAACAGGTACAGCCGGTTGGGAAGTTGCTTTAGCTAACACTCTGTCACCAGGTGATAAAATTCTAACATCAAGATTTGGACAGTTTAGCCATCTATGGTATGACCTTGCTATAAGAATTGGCCTAGAAGTTGAATTAGTTGATACTCCATGGGGCGAAGGTGTACCAGTAGAAAAATTTAAAAAAATTCTTGCTGCAGACAAAGACAAAAAAATTAAAGCTGTAGTTGCATGTCATAATGAAACAGCAACAGGCGTTACAAGTGATATTGCTGGTTTAAGAAAAGCTATGAATCAAGTTAAGCATCCAGCATTATTAATGGTTGATGGGGTTAGTTCAATAGCAAGCATACCTTTTAGATTTGATAAATGGAAAATCGATATTGCAGTGAGTGGATCTCAAAAAGGATTTATGTTACCTGCTGGTTTGGCAATTCTTTGTTTTAGCAAAAAAGCTTTAGCTATGAGAAAAACAGCAAAATGTAAGAGATGTTTTTTAGATATACAAGATCACATTAATACCAATAAAGATGGTTTTTTTCCATACACACCTCCTGTTAATCTACTTAGAGGCCTAAGAGCATCGATTGATCTACTTTTAGATGAAGGGATGGAAAATGTCTTTAAGCGACATAATAGATTAGCTAATGGAGTAAGGGCAGCTGTTAAAGCTTGGGGCTTAAGTTTAGCTGCTAAATCACCAAAATGGCATTCAGATACAGTTAGTGCAATCTGGTTAGAGCCAGGTTCTGCAAATAATAAAAATGGTAAAAAAGCTGTTGAAGTAATTAACATCGCTTACCATAGGTATAATATATCTTTAGGTGCTGGTTTATCACAAGTTGCTGGTAAAGTTTTTAGAATCGGGCATCTTGGTGATAATAATGAAGCTAGAATGATGGCAGCTTTAGGTACTGTAGAGATGGCAATGATGGATGCTGGTATAAAATTTAGGCCCGGAAGTGGAACTGGAGCAGCAGCTAAATACTGGTGCGCAAATCCAAATAAAGCATTAAAAAAGATTAAATAAAAGGATAAAAATATGAGTCATAAAATATACGAACAAACTGCTAGAAGAGTTCAAAGAAGTGAGTTGGCGGTTCCTGGATCAAATCCTAAAATGTTTGAAAAAGCATTAAATAGCGAAGTTGACTTTGTTTTTTTAGATTTAGAAGATGCTGTTGCACCTGATGATAAAGAACAAGCAAGAAAAAATGTTATAGACGCACTTCAAGATTTAGATTGGCAAGGAAATGGTAAAACGGTTTCTGTTCGAATTAATAGTATTGACACACATTACATGTATCGTGACGTAGTTGAGGTAGTGGAACAAGCGGGTGAACATCTTGATACTATTTTACTTCCCAAAGCAGGCACAGCTTCAGATGTTTACATGTTGTCAGCAATGCTTAACCAAATTGAAACTGCTAAGGGCTTTAAGAAGCGTATTGGAATTGAAGTTTTGATTGAAACAACGCTTGGTATGGCTAACGTTATGGATATTGCTAAATCTGGGCGCGAAGAAAGACTTGAGGCTATGCACTTTGGCGTAGCAGACTATGCTGCAAGTTGTCGAGCACGCACAACTATTATTGGTGGTTTAAATCCAGATTATCCAGGTGATCAATGGCATGCAGACCTATCTCAAATGTTAGTAGCATGCAGAGCATTTGGTTTAAGAGCAATAGATGGGCCATTCGGTGATTTTAAAGATCCAGAAAGTTATACTTTAGCTGCAAAAAGAGCTGCTGCTCTTGGATTTGAAGGAAAATGGGCAATACATCCTTCTCAAATTGAATTAGCTAACAAAGTATTTACTCCTCCGCCAGCAGAAGTTGATAAAGCAAAAAGAATTTTAATTGCTTTAGATGAGGCTGCAAAAAAAGGCCAAGGAGCTGCGTCATTAGATGGCAGATTAATAGATGCTGCATCAGCAAAAATGGCAGAAAATATTGTTGCGACAGATAAAGCGATTAATTCTAAAAAGTAAACTATTAAAAAAAGGAGTGTATTTTGGATATACATGAATATCAAGCAAAGGAAATTTTATCAAAATATAATGTACAAACATTAGATGGGAAAATTGCATTCAAAACTTCAGAAGCGGTAGCAGCTTTCAATGAATTAGATTCAGATATCTGTGTAGTAAAAGCTCAAGTTCATTCAGGTGCTAGAGGAAAAGCAGGTGGTATTATACTTTGTAAAACTGATGAAGAAGTTAGAAACGCTTCAGAAAAACTTTTAGGAACGCACCTAAAAACTATTCAAACAGGTGCTCATGGTAAGTTAATAGAAAAATTATACATAGAATCTGGGTGTGATATTGATAGAGAAATATATTTAGCGTATGTAATGGATAGAGCTAAACAAAGAATAGTTATTATTGCGTCAGCTGAAGGAGGGATGTCTATTGAAGAACTTGCTGCTGAAAAACCAGAGACAATTAAAAAAATAGAAATAGACCCTGTGGTTGGACTTACAGGATTTCAAGCTCGCGAATTAACTTTTGCTTTAGCCCTTCCAAAAGAAGTTCTTGGTAAAGCAGTACAGTTATTTATGGGTTGTTATAAAGCTATGGTAGATCTAGATATGAATATGTTAGAAATAAATCCATTAGTACTTACATCAGATAAAAATTTAGTAGCATTAGATGCGAAAATGAGCTTTGACGATAATGCTTTGTTTAGACACCCAGAAATAAATGAACTAAATGATAATAGTCAAAAAGATAAAAGAGAAATATCGGCAGCTGAGCATGATCTAAGTTATGTTGGTCTTGATGGAGATATTGGATGTATGATTAATGGTGCTGGGCTAGCTATGGCTACTATGGATATGATTAAATATTGTGGAGGCGAACCAGCTAACTTTTTAGATATTGGTGGTGGAGCTTCTCCAGAAAGAGTAGGTAAAGCATTTGAACTAGTTCTTGCTGATAAAAATATAAAGGCAATGCTTGTAAATGTTTACGCTGGTATAAATAGATGCGACTGGATAGCTGAAGGACTTGTGCAAGTTGTTCCATCAGTAAATCTAAAAATTCCTTTAATAGTTAGGTTATCAGGAACAAATGTTGAAGAAGGTATTAAAATTTTAAAAGAAAGTGGTCTTCCAATTATTTTAGCTGACACTTTAAAGGATGCAGCACAAAAAGCAGTTGATGCTGCGAAACAATAATAAAGGAGTAAATAATGTCAGTTCTATTAAATAAAAATACTAAAGTATTAGTTCAAGGAATAACTGGGAGAATAGGTAATTTTCACACCGAAGAGATGATTGCATATGGCACAAATGTTGTTGCCGGAGTGACTCCAGGAAAAGGGGGAATTACTCATTTAGGAAAACCTGTTTTTAACACAGTAAAAGAAGCAGTTGAAGCAACCGGTGCTGAGGCAACAATAGTATTTGTTCCAGCAGCAGCAGCAGCAGACGGCATAATGGAAGCAGCTGATGCTGGTATCAAATATGCTGTGTCTATTACGGATGGAATTCCAGCACATGACATGATGAGAGTCAAAAGATATATGCTTAGGTATAAAAAAGAAGATAAAATGATTCTAACTGGCCCAAACTGCGCGGGTACTATAACACCTGGAGAAGCAATGATTGGTATAATGCCAGGACATATATATATGCCGGGTGATGTTGGGGTTGTTGGTAGATCAGGAACATTAGGATATGAAGCAGCATCTCAAATGCAAGCTGAAGGAGTTGGTATTTCAACAAGTGTTGGTATTGGTGGAGATCCAATAAACGGTAGTTCTCATAAAGATATATTGGAGCTATTTAATGAAGATGACAATACAAAAGCAGTTATGCTTATCGGTGAAATTGGTGGCCCACAAGAAGCAGAAGCAGCTGAATATGTAAAAAAATACATGAAGAAACCTGTGGTAGCTTATATTGCTGGGTTAACTGCTCCAAAAGGAAGAACAATGGGACATGCGGGGGCTATTGTTTCTGGGAAAGGCGAAAGTGCAATAGAGAAAGTTGAGCTTTTACAAGAAGCAGGAATACACATCATCCCAAATCCTTCGGAAATGGGAAGTAAAATGAAAGAAGTAATGGAAAAACATTTATAAAATTTAAATTGAGGGAACAAAATGAACAAACCAAAAGTTTTAGTTACTAGAAAATGGCCTTGTGATGTTGAAGCAGAATTAAAATTAAAATATGATGTTACATTAAATGAAGATGATGTTCCTATGAGTATTTCTCAGTTACAAGAAGCTTTCCAAAATTATGACTGTGTTTGCCCAACTGTAACAGATCCTATAAATGAAGAAGTTCTATCTGCTCCAAATAAACGAGCTAAAATTATTGCTAGTTTTGGAGTCGGCTTTAATCATATAAATTTAGATGCGGCTAAAAAAGAAAATTTAGTTGTAACAAATACTCCTGAAGTTTTAACAGATTGTACAGCTGATATAGCAATGACATTGTTATTAAGTGTTGCTAGAAGAACTGGCGAAGGTGAAAGAGAATTAAGATCTGGTAAATGGGCTGGATGGAGACCAACACACCTTAGAGGCACAAAAGTAACAGGAAAAACATTAGGTTGTATTGGTTTTGGAAGAATTGCTCAAGCTACATCTGATAGAGCACATTTTGGTTTTGGAATGAATATAATATTCTCGGATCCTTACATGCCGTCAGATGCAGTTATTAGTAAATATAATGCAACACCTTGCGCAAGCGTAGAAGAAGTTCTTCAAAAAGCTGATTTTGTTTCAATTCACTGCCCAGGGGGTGAAAGCACATATCATTTAATGAATAAAGAAAGAATTGGAATGATGAAAAAAGGTGCATATTTGATAAATTCAGCTAGAGGAGATGTAATAGATAATGACGCTCTAATAGATGCGCTAAAAAACAATAAAATTGCTGGCGCTGGTTTAGACGTCTTTGAAGGTGAGCCTGAACTTAACCCGGGATTTTTAGCATGTGAAAATGCAGTATTGCTTCCTCATCTAGGAAGCGCTTCAAGGGAAACTAGAATAGCAATGGGAATGAGAGTTTTAGAAAATATGGAAGCTTATTATAATGATAAAGAACCAGGTGATAGAGTAGCATAATAAAAAATAATCAATATAAAATAACTAAAAGCTAGTTTATCACTAGCTTTTTTTACTCTAAAATTAATCTAAAATTTAAGATATAATTTATTTCCTATTAGAAATCTCAATATTAATTTTCTCTAATAAATTTTTAATATCATTAATTTCTAAAAAATCTTTGATCTCCTTTTTAACCAGAACAATATCCGATTGTGCTAACTTTAACTTTTCATTATATTTTCCAATACTAGTATTTGGATTTTTTTTATCCTTAACTAACCTAGAATAAAATTTTCTACTTTCCTCATTTTCATGTAAGGCGCTCATCATAGCAAGATAGTTTGCCCCTAAACGAAAATCATAAGCCTTATATCCTCTTAAATCTTTTACAAGATGACGATTTTCCCCTATTGTGATTGTGAAAGTTTCTTGAAAACTTAGTAATGTTTGTTTTATTTCATTATTAACATTATATTCTTTAATTATTTCATCTATAACTTTCGTTATTTTAATCCTTTCATCGTCGTATTCTAGTAATTCTTTTAATAATTTTTCGTCTAATGATTCTTTTGTGTTCCTATTTTCACTATTATTTATATTTTTTAAGAATAGAAGTCTAGTATTTTCAAGTTCCACTAAATCCATTTTTTGAAAATTATATTCATACTTAGAAACATAATTAGAATCAATAATTGGGTGAGGTTCTTCACCGCCTGAGTATACATTAAAAGAAATTATCAGAAGATATATTAATATAAATTTCATGAATTTTGTTCTTTGTTATTTTGTTATTTTGTTATTTTTTTTGAATTAATAATTATAAGTTTATCATACATTAAATCAGAAAACGTATAATCTATCCCCCCTACACTTTCCCCAGAACTTTTTATACCACCAAATGGCATCCAATCTACTCTAAATGCTGTTTGCTCGTTAATAAAAACACTCTTTGCATCAAGTTTTTCATAACATAGCATTGCTGTATCCAAATCATTGGTATAAACAGATGACTGAAATGCATATTTATCATTGTTTGCTTTATTTATAGCTTCAATTATTAAATTATAACCATATACACATAGGACCGGTCCAAATATTTCTTCTTGGCTTATTGCTGATTCTTCTATAGGGTTTTTTAATATAGTGCATTCATATGTAGTCTCACTTTTTGTTTTTCCTCCACATATTAATTCAGCACCTTCCTCAATAGCTTTTTTAACTATTTTGTCAACTCGTTTTACTTCACCTGGCCTAATCAATGGGCCAACATCTGTATCTATTTCTCTCGGATCACCTACTTTTAGTTTTACTGTAGATTCTCTCAACATTTCAATAAAATCATCTATTATATCGTTATGAATTATAACTTTTTGTATTGATACACATACTTGGCCAGCATGATAAAAGCTTCCGCGAAGTATTGAAGGTAATATTTCTTTTAAGTTTGTATTTTGATCAATAATCACAGATGCAACACCACCATGTTCAAGTGCACACTTAGTACCTGGTGATAACATAGATTTTAATTTCCAGCCAATTGAAGAACTACCTATAAATGAAAAAAAAGCTATTCTGGAATCACTTACCAAATTTTGTGTTATAGAATGATTATTTATATTAATCATTTGGCAAAATTCATTAGGCAATCCAGCTTCAATTAACAAATTAACAAATTCATAACATGTGCAAGGTGTTACAAGTGCAGGTTTAATTATAATTGGACAGCCAGCAGCAATAGCTGGTCCTACTTGATGAACTATTAAGTTTAATGGGTGATTAAATGCACTTATTGCTAAAACTGGGCCAATTGGAAATTGTTTAGTAAACGCAATTTTGTTTTCAGATGCAATATTAATACCCATAGGAATTTCCGTACCGTGACTTTTTTTTAAAGCTTCAGCACATAATTCAAGTCCATTAATAGCTCTCTCTACTTCTATAATAGAATCTTTTAAAGGCTTCCCGCCCTCTGTAGATATAATTTCTGCAAAATCACTAGATCTATTTTCTAAAATTTTTTTTGCATTATTTAAAATTTCTAGTCTTTTGATCTTATCTAAATATTTTAACTCATCATTAAACGCTTTATCAGCAACATCTAAAATTGAATCAACATCTTCTTGATTAATACATTCCACTGTTGCAATTTTTTCAAGATCCCATGGTGAAAAAACATCTGCATTATGAGGTTTACTTATTTTAACAGGCGTAATATTTTTTATATTATTTAACATTATATGATTTCTCCAAAGAATCTAAGAATTTTGTTAATTTCTCATTTTCTGAATAATCTATTGGAATAACAAATAAAGTTGGGCCTTCAAGATCTTTGGTTTTTCTTAATGATTTTGCTATATTGGAACTATTATCTTCATGCAAATAGTTCCAATCAAAGGACTTAGCTAATTTTCTCCAATCAGGATTATCAAAATCTAGATCCGTGGTTTTTCCAAATTGTGCTTTTTGCTTCCACTTAATTAACCCATAAGAATTATCTTCCCAAATAATTATCACTATATTAGTATTTAATCTTTTAGCAGTTTCCATTTCTTGCAAATTCATTAGAAATCCAGCATCTCCGCAAATAGCGTAAACTTTTTTATTTTCGTTTGTTAGGCATGCTGCAATAGATGCTGGTAATGCAAAACCCATAGAACAAAAACCATTTGGTATTATGCATGTATTAGGTTTATAGCATGGGAAATTTCTTGCTATCCACATTTTATGAGCACCCACGTCAGAGATTAAAATATCATCTGGTTTTAAATATGCTCTTAAATCATGAAGAAATTTTTGAGGTTTAATTAAGTCAACTTGATCATCATTTTTTAATTTATTATAATCTTCAATTATATCTAATCTCATTTTATGAACATAATCTAGGTCAAAAGATTTGATTCCCTTCTTATCAATTATATAATTCAATCTAGATAATGTATTAGCTAAATCTCCAACTACTTCAACTTCAGGAATATAGAATTCATCAATTTCTGCAGCTTCAAAATCTATATGAATAATCTTAGATTGAGAGTTACGATTCCATAACTTTGGATGATATTCAACCATGTCGTAACCTAATGTAATCACAAGATCTGCATTTCTTATAGCTAGGTCGCCAAAATCTGTTGCGCCTAATCCAACAGTTGACAAACAATGTTCTGAATTACAATCAACAGCCCCTTTGCCCATAAATGTAGTTACAACCGGAATATTTGTTCTTTCAGTAAACTCTCTTAATTGCCTTGAAGCTCTTTTTCTAATAGCGCCATTCCCAGCTATCAGAATAGGAGAATTTACGTTACTTATTAACTCATACGCTTTAAATATAATTGTATCTTCAGCTACAGATCTTCTGAATGGAAAAGATTTTAATGGCTTAGCGTCAACATCTAACTTCGCAATATCTTCTGGTAATTCTATGTGAACTGCACCAGGTTTTTCTAATGTTGCTAATCTAACTGCTTTTCTAACAATCTCTGGAATAGTAGAAGGATTTCTAACTGATGTTGTCCATTTAGTAACAGATTCAAACATATTACATACATCCATAACTTGATGTGATTCCTTGTGAAGTCTATCTGATGAACCTTGCCCAGTTATAACCAAAACAGGAGAATGATCCATATTAGCATCAGCAACTCCAGTAAGGAGATTTGTTGCACCAGGGCCTAAGGTGCTAAGACAACATGATAATTTGCCAGTTAATTTACCATAAGATTCTGCCATAAAAGCAGCACCTTGCTCATGTCTAGTTAAAATAAATTTAATTTTATTAGATTGATGTAATGACATCAAAAAATCAGCATTCTCTTCACCAGGTACACCAAAAATATACTCTATACCCTCATTTTCAAGACACTTTATAAATAAGTCAGAAGATTTCACATTCGTCCATAAAATATAATTAATATATATAGTATAATGAAAAAATGAATAAAATGAATAAAAAAATAAATCTATTAATACTGATTATTTTAACGACTATAATAACATCATGTGATCAAAATATAGGGAAAAGACAGATAAATAAAGCAGAATTAATAGGAAATAAATAAAAATGAAGAATACAAAATTAAAAAAATATTTATGTAAAACTTTAAAAAAAGATAATATTAAGATTCATGAAATTAAAGGAGATGCAAGTAAAAGAAAATATTATAGAATTAATCATAATAAAAAAACACTTATGATTATGGATAGCGGACTTGAAACAAGAAATTTTAATAATTTTATAAAATATACAAATATATTTTCAGAAAACAAAATAAAAATTCCAGAAATATTTCACATAAATAATTCAAAAAAAATTATAGTTATGCAAGATTTAAAACATAATTTATTTTTTGAAAAAATTAACAATAAAAATTTATTAAAAATATATAAAAATGCTATAGACAATATTTTAAAAATTCAAGAAATACGAAAATCTAGTATAAATTCATATACTGTAAAAAAATACTATGATGAAAGTTTTTTATTTACTGATTGGCTACTTAAGGGTTTTTGTAATTTAAAATTATCTAAGAAAGATTTAAATGAAATCTCTAAATCAATTAATTTTATAATTGATAAAATCAATTATAGCGATAAAAAGCTTGTTCATAGAGACTATCATTCTAAAAATTTATTTTTTATTAATAATAAAACAGTGATTATTGATTATCAAGACGCAGTATACGGGTCACCACTTTATGATGTTGTTTCTCTTTTAAACGACTGCTATAGAGATATTGATAAAAATACTAAGAAAACACTTAAAATATTTTTTTTTAAAAGATTTACTGATAAAAATAATATTAACTTGCCTTATAAAAAATTTATTGAATCTTTTAATTTTGTTACAGTTCAACGTCATATGAAAGCTTCAGGGATTTTCTGTAGACTAAGTATTAAACATAAGAGACATAACTATATTCAATACCTTGATCGCACATTAAATTATATTGTTGATGCCACTAAAAATTATGATAATCTTTATATATTAAATTTATTTGCTAAAGAGGCTATTAATAAAATTCATGAAAGCAATAATTCTAGCAGCTGGTAAGGGTAAACGCTTTGGAGAAACAACAAAAAAAATTCCAAAACCACTGATAAAACTTGGAAACTTTACTTTAATAGAACACAATATTTTTCTTTTAAAGAAATATGGGTTTAATGATGTAGTAATTAATGTTTCCTATTTATCCCAAATGATTATTGATTATTTGGGGGATGGAAGTAAATACGGAATTTCTATTAAATATTCTATTGAAAAGCCAGAACCTTTAGAAACAGGTGGAGGAATTCATAATGCTATGTCTTTACTGGAAAATAATATATTTTTAGTTATTAATTCTGATATTTATACAGATTGTATTTTGTCAGATATTATTCTACCTAAAAATGATTTAGCTTCTTTAGTTATGGTTAAAAATCCAAAACATAATCTTAATGGTGATTTTTCTTTATCCAATAGCAGAATAAAATTTAATCAAAATAATAAATTAACGTATTCTGGCATAGGTATATATAATCCAGAAATTTTTAATAATATTAAATTATCAAACTATATGCTTATAAAATTATTATTGCCTGCGATAAAATTAGGCAGAGTATCTGGACAGTTTCATAATGGAATATGGCTTGATATTGGTGATGAAGAAAAATTAAAAAACGCTGAAAAATTATTTTTCTAAAATAGATCTCCATGATTGAGAATTCTTAATAATATTTAAAGCATTTTTCAAAAGTTTTTTCCCTGGGGTTTTTTTATACCATGTTGATAATCCTGAAGGATGTGGTAGTGCAACTATATCAATAGCATGATTTCCATTTTTATATAAAAATTTTTTACCTACTACATCATTAAGCTTTATAAATTCAATAAATTGTGAAATAGCAAGTTTCCCAACAGGTATAATTAATTTAGGCTTTAGAGTGCTAATCTCATAATTTAGCCATTTTGAACAATTTTGTATTTCAATTTCTGATGGAACCCTATCTCCTGTGCCAGATAAATTCTTTCCTGGGTAACATCTACATACTGCAGACATATAAACATTATTTCTAAATTTTTCTTCGTCTAAACCAATAGAAGAAAACCATTTAAACATATTTTTTCCAGCTGTCCATGCAAAAGGTTTCTTTAAATCACCTTCTTTAATTCCTGGGGCTTGACCAATTAATATAATTTCTGACTTTATAGGGTTACCCACTATAGGGGTTCCTATCATATCGCAACACATATTACATTTGAGAAGCGTATTCTGGTGTTCAATTATTTTAATCACTTATTCTAAAAATTCTTTATATGAATTAAATAATTTTTGAGTAATATTATTTTCACTTTTTGTTTTTATAATATGTTTGTCTATCTTTTTAATTGATAATATTCCTTGGGACGAATTTGTTAAAAATACTTCGTCAGCTTTTAATAATTCACCCACATCAAAACTTTCTTCATGTATTTTGAAATCATTATTTTTTATAACTTTTTCTATTATAAATGCACGTGTTACACCAGGTAAAATTAAATTACTTTTTGGTGCTGTTTTTATAACATTATCTTTAATTATAAAAATATTGCTTGAGCATCCTTCTGTAATATTTCCATCTCTTATTAATATAGCTTCATATGCATCTAACTTATCAGCTAATGTCTTAGCATATGAATTAAATGATAAAGATATTGATTTTATATCACATTGCATCCACCTCTTATCTTCCAATGTAATTGCATTAACAGAATTTAAAGAACATCCCATTATATTTTTTATAGGTGAATAAAACATAAAAACTGTTGGATTATAGGTTTTTGTTGCGGAGTGCTCTCTTAAAATTTCTTCATTAAGATCATTAGGTACACCTCGTGTTATTTGTATATATAGAAAAAAATTATCATAACTACAATTTTCTAAAAAATTATCTATTTTATTTATCCATATTTTATCTTCATAGGGATTATCCATACCTATCATATTCAAGCTATTTTTTAATCTATGAAAATGCTCATTAAATAAAAAAGCTTTGGATTTAAAATAAGGAATTAGTTCATAGATACCATCAGAAAATAGGTATCCCCTATCAAATACAGAAATTTTAGCTTCTGTAGCATCATATATCACGTCATTTATAAAAACTTTATTTTTCAAAATTTAATTTTCTCTGAAAAACTTAACAATAAAGTCATACAATTTTCGATAATAGTTTCCCTCCTCAATTCTTTTAAGAGAATATATGTTCTCAGTTGCAATAACCTGGTTATCTTTTATAAAATCTACTGTTCCTAGCTTCTGATTTATCTTTATGGGTGCAATAATATTAGAGATTAAATTAATTTTCGGATTAATTTTTTGATCATTATTTTTTAATAACGTTACAAAAATATCTTTATTAAAGCCTATTTCTACATATTTATCTTCGCCATTCCAGATTCTTTGTTTAGCGATTATTTCATTTTTTTTAAAATATCTTTCAGTAATAAAATTTCTAAATCCAAATTTGAATAATATTTTTGAATATTGAAATCTATTTTTAGAACTATCAGCGCCAAATATTACTGTAATAAACCTTGTGTTATTAAGTTCTGCAGAAGCGGCTAAACAAAATCCTGCTGAATTTGTATGTCCTGTTTTTATTCCATCAACTAAATCATACGTTCTTAATAATCTATTTCTATTAGGTTGTGTAATACTATTATATGTATATTCTTTTTGGGAAAACCTCTTGTATTGTTCAGGAAAATCTTCAATTAATATCTTTGATAATGTAGCTAAGTCTCTAGCTGATGTAAAATGATCTTCATCTGGTAATCCAGTAACATTTTTAAAATGAGTATTTTTCAATCCTATATCTTGTGATAATTTATTTAACATTGTCACAAAAAATTCTTCGCCACCTGCTATGTGCTCTGCAAGCACTACACTAGCATCATTGCCAGATTGAACTATTACTCCTTGTATTAGATCTTTAACTTGTACTTTTTCCCCAACCTCAAGAAACATTCTTGACCCTATCATCTTCCAAGCTTTTTTACTAACTACTACAAAATCATTTTCACTAATATAGTTAGATTCCAGAGATTTAAAAACTAAATATAAAGTAGCTATTTTTGTAAGACTAGCTGGCTCAACTCTTTTATCTATATTCTTTCCAGAAATTATAGAGCCAGTTCTTGAATCCATTAATGCATAACTTTCTACATCTAAATTAGGAGCGGCAAATGAATACTGATTATTTGCTAATACTTCATTTATACATAAAAAAAATATTAATATAAAACTTGTAATAAATTTAACCATCATGTTCCCCAATTATTATATACTGAAAAATACCCTGTTGATTTAATATATGCTTTATTTCCACTAACCTTTCTTTATTTTTAATAGGCCCTATCATTATTTTAAAAGAATCTTCATTATATTTAATCTTACTATTTATATTTAAAGAAAACAAAAAATCTAAATATTTTTCAGCATTTTTAATTTCTTTAAAACTTGCAACTTGTATCGAGATTGAGCTATTTATTATATCACTTGCCTTATCTTTAATAAAATTAATATTTTCTTTTTGATAATTTTTAGCATCAATAGCCTCAACACTAACTTTTGTGGTCCCCCTTGAAATAATATCTAGATTATGTGCTGCTGCATAAGACAAATCTATAATTCTTCCTTTTTTAAATGGTCCGCGATCATTAACTCTAACAATTAGAGATTTATTATTTTTTAAATTAGTAACTTTTACATAACATGGTATTGGTAAAGTTTTATGTGCAGCAGTTAACTTATACATATCGTATACTTCTCTTGTTGATGTCAGCTTTCCATGAAATTTTGATCCGTACCAAGACGCAATTCCTTTTTCAGAATATCCTATATGAGTATTAAGGGTTATATATTTAATGCCAAAAACTTTATAATTCTTAGGATTTCCATACTTACTATACTTCTCTAATTTGGGCATTAATATTTCAATACTTTTTATTTGGTTAATATTACCAACAGTATCAGTTTTATTTTTTTTTATAGAAGTACAACTACTTAAGATAAAAAAAATAAGAATTAGAAAATAATAAGAATATCTCATAATCCTTCAGAGATTTTTCTACTTAATTGTGAAACACACATTGCGTAATATGTGCTAGGGTTATATCTCATAATAACTCTAAAATTTGTATAGCCAAGCTTGTATTTCTTATTTTTAGAGCTTAATAAAATAAGGTATTTCTTCTTTTCTTTTGTGTCATTGTAATTTACTAAAATTTTATCTAACTGATCTTTATGAAAATTAATAGATTTTAAAAATTTATCTACAGAAACAGTTCTACTGTCACCTTTCTTAAATAAAATTTCTTCAAATTCTTTTTTAACAACAATATCAGAAAATATATTTCCATTTTTTCTCCACCCATTAGCGACCAAATAATTTGCTATACTTGAATAGATGTCATATTTATTATTCCATAAATCTCTCTTTCCATCATTATTAAAATCTACTGAAAGTTTTCTATAACTGCTTGGCATAAATTGTGGGGCTCCCATTGCGCCAGCATAAGACCCATATAATTTTTTATAATCTAAACCTTCTTCGTATGTTAATACAATAAAATGTATCAATTCTTTTGTAAAAAATTTTGATCTTCTCGGATGCTCTAAAGCTAGAGTAGCCAGAGAATCTACAATTTTTATTTTACCTGTTCTCTTTCCATATTTTGTTTCCACGCCTAAGAAAGCTACAATAATTTCTGCAGGGACACCGTATTTTGATTCAACTATTTTTAGAATTTTAAAATTCTTTTTATAATATTTTATACCTTCATCAACTCTAGCATCTGTAATAAATATTTTTCTATACTGCTCCCATGTTTTAGTTCTTTCTGCTGCTTTTGACATTAATTTAAGAACTTTTTTATTCATTTTTATAGATTTGAAAATATTTTTTACATAATTTTCATCAATTTTATATTCATTTACTAAAATTAAAGTAATTTCTTTAATTTTTTTTTGATTTCTAGTCTGAATACTATCTTCGTTTGAAAATGCTGAATTTATAAATGTTATTGAATAAATAAAAATTACTAATAATTTAAAATTAACTTTTTTCATTTAGTTTCTCCTATTTATTGATAACATTATACCAAAAGCCATAAAAATTGATAATAATGAACTACCACCTAAACTTAATAAAGGCAATGTTACGCCTACAACTGGCAATAAACCTACTGTCATAGAAATATTAGTAATTATTAATAATATAAATATAGTTGTTATACTCCCAGATACTAGTCTTGAGAAATAATTTTTTGCTCTAGATGTTATATGAAGGCATCTTATTACTATTACCAAATATAATAATAGTAAAATTACAACCCCAAGAAATCCAAATTCTTCGGCAAACACTGAAAATATAAAATCTGTTCCCCTTTCAGGAAGAAATTCTAATTGTGACTGCGTTCCATTTAAGAAGCCCTTTCCAAAAAAACCCCCAGATCCTACGGCTATCTTAGACTGAATTATATGGTAGCCAGAACCTAATGGGTCAGTGTTTGGGTCTATCAAAGTTAATATTCTTACCTTTTGATACGGCAGCAGAAAAAATTTCCACATTAGTGGAGTTACTATTAAAAATAATCCTAACAAAGAACACATGTATATATACCCAATTCCAGCTAAAAATATAGTAATTAATCCACATGTAAGAATTATTGCGGAGGTACCAAGATCTGGCTGTTTAAGAATAAATACTAAAGGTAAAAATATAATTATAAAACTTACAAATAATTTTTTTAAATCAATTTCATTATAATCAGAATAAGATAAAAACCAAGCTAATGTCAAAGGAATTATTATTTTAAAAATTTCTGAAACTTGAAATGAAAAACCAAAAAACACTATCCATCTCTTTGCTCCTTTTGTATCATGCCCCCAAAATAGCGTCATTACCAATAAGAGTAAACATATTGTATAAAGATAAGGCGTTATTAATCTCAATTTATTAGAATCTAGACTACCTATTAATAACATTATTACAAAACAAAAACTAAGCTTTGTTCCTTGCCTGATTACAATATCGATGTCTTGGTTTGTGGCGCTATATAAAAGCACCAACCCAAACACAGAAATAATCATTACAAATAAAAGTAATGTAAAATCTGTTATTCCAAATAATTTTTTGCTAATCAATTTTACCTCGAACTTTTTCTAAATAATAATTTATAATTTGATTACTTATAGGGGCAGCAAATGCACTTCCACTTCCAACATTTTCTATAACTGTAGCTATCACAATTTCTGGATTATCTTTAGGAGCAAAACCTATATATAAAGAATGATCTTTTAGATGTTTAGGAACATCCTCTTCTTCTCTTGTGTCAGTATCTTGCGATAAACTATAAACCTGAACTGTTCCAGTCTTACCGGCTATATTATTTTTTTTATTTTTTGTGGCCCAATATGCTGTACCATTATTTTGGTTTACTACTTTAAACATTGCTTCTCTAATTATATCCCAATCTTCAATGTTAATTTCATTAGTAAGAAAATTTTCTTTTTCTTTTATTTTTTTTTCTTTTTTTATTTCCAAATTTTTATTTAATTTAGGCACTATTAATTTTCCTTTGTTTGCAATAATGCTTGTTGCATATGCTAACTGTAATGGAGTTGATAAAAAATATCCTTGGCCTATTCCTGTAATCACAGTATCTCCATCTGTCCATTTATGACCAATATGTTCTAACTTCCATTCATTTGATGGAACAACCCCAGAAGATTCAAAAGGCATGTCTATCCCAGTTTTTTCACCGAACGAAAAGTATTTTAAAAATTTTCCGATTTTCTCAATACCAAGATTATTTGCAAGCATATAAAAATAAACATCACATGATTGTACAATGGCTTTCTCTAAATCAACTAATCCATGACCTTTAGGCTTCCAATCTCTAAACCTTCGTGAACTTGTGGGTAATTGAAAAAAAGGTCCTGCGTAAACTTCGTCTAATGGATTAATAGTTTTGTGATATAGACCATCTAATGCAACTATAGGTTTTATTGTTGACCCTGGGGAATATAACCCATTTATAGCTCTATTAAACATTGGACTTTTAAGTTTTTTTATTTGATCTTCATCAATATCATATTTCCATAATCTATTATTGGGATCTATAGCAGGGGCGCTAATCATTCCCAAAACTTCACCATTTTTAGGATTAATAGCTATAGATGACCCAACATACTTGGATAGTTTTGAAAACATGAATTCTTGCAACTCAATATCAATCGTAAGATATAAATCTTCACCAGCTACTGGGAATTTTTCATCAATATCTCTTAATTGCCTACCTCTAGCATTAATCTCAACGTGCTTATAACCTGGCGTTCCATATAATTGATTTTCATAATATTTCTCTACTCCATTTTTCCCAATATATTTAGCATTCTCGTATTTTTTCTTATCTAAGCTAAATAAATCTTTTTTATCTATATATCCAACATAACCTAAAATATGATGAGTTATTTCTTTATATGGATATTGTCTTAATAAACTTCCCTTAACATCAAGACCATCAAACTTGTATCTAATTGATAAAATTTTTGCAACTTCAATTTCTGTTAGATTAGTTTTTAAAATTATTGAATTATGGTGAGAATATTTTTTTATTTTTTTATAAAAATTTTTAATTTCTAGATTAGTTAACCCTATCTCTAAATCAACAGCTTTTACAACATTTCTAATACTTCTGACCTCTTCTAGATTAATTTCTATAGAATATAAAGAAGAGTTATCTGCAAGAACTTTACCATTTCTGTCATATATTATTCCTCTGCGCGGAGTGGTTTGAATATATTTGATGTGATTTGCTGCTGATAAAGTATCATATTGAACATAACTTATTACTTGTAAGTAATATAATCTTATAATTAATAAAATTGCTAATAAAGATAAGGTTGTAATTAATATTAGAAGCCTATTTTTAAATAACCTTTCAGTATTTACTTTATTAAAATCTATAAATGATTTACCCAATTTATTACCTCACTAAATAATCAGAAAACTATATTCCATTTTTTTATTATTAAATCTTTTATATCATCCATAATCAAATAAAAACATGGTAGTACTATTAAAATTAATATAGTAGCAAATAATAATCCAAAACCTAAGCTTACAGCCATTGGTGATAAAAATTTAGTTTGACCAGTAGCAAAAAAAATTAAAGGCGAAATACCTAGAAATGTTGTTATTGAAGTTAAAATAATAGGTCTTGCTCTAACTGCACAAGCTTCTATAGTAGCTTCAATTTTACTTTTTCCTTCAGCTCTAAGCTTTTTCAAAAAATCAATTAATATTAATGAGTCATTAACAACAATTCCAATTAATGCTAGAAGACCTATTACTGATAAGAATTGTAAATTATAACTGAATAATATATGCCCTAGAATTACTCCTACTATAGCAAATGGAATTGAAAAAATTACAACAAGAGGCTCTAATAAAGTTTTAAATAAGACAGCTAAAATAAAAAAAATAATTACTAAAGAAACAAAAGCTGCTTTTTTCATATCAGCAAAATTTTCTCTACTTCTTTTTTTACTACCAAGATACATATATTCATATAATGAATCCTGTTTAAATATTTTTTTATACTTTCTATCAACCAAAGATGTAATTTCCAAAGGAGTAATAATATTCGGATCAACGTCTGCACTAATTTTTGCTAATCTTTGGCCATCTCTTCTTCTGACAGTATTCATACCTCTTGATACTTCTATATTAGCTACTTCAGTCAAAAAGACAGTTTTTCCAGAGCCCAAAACTATTGGCAGTTGATAAAGTTTGCTGCTGTCAGTCCTATACTTTTTAGAATAAATTAATCTAACTGGAACACGCTCTCCATTTAAATTAAAATATGCAGTTTCTAAGCCTAAAAAACCCGTCCTAACTGATTCAGAAATATCAGACTGAGATAGGCCTAACTCTTTACCCCTATTATTAATTTGATATTTAAACTCAACTTTTCCCGGATCCTGATCTTGCTCAACATCTTTAACTCCATCTATTTGCGATAAGAAATTTTTAATATCTTTCGCATATTTTATTAATTTTTTTTGATCTTGCCCCGTAACACCAATCACGATATCAGCACCACCAGGACCTCCAGATGCTTTTTTTATCGCTAACTTGTGTAATCCAGCTAATGAAGATAAATTTAATCTTAATTTATTAATAATTTCTTTTTCACTTCTATCTCTTTTTCCATAACTATCAAAAGATAGATTAAATAAAGGCGTAACAATCCAATCAACAAAACCTTGTGGACTTCTTTTTTTTAAACTAACCACAATCTGAACATATTGGCTGCCTAAATCAAATCTCGAAAAATCTTTAAAACTTACCCCAACATTTGTATGTAAAGACTCTAACTCATCTTCATTTAATTCTAACAAAATAATATTTTCCATTTTAATTGCTAATTGCTCACTATCTCTAACACTGCTTGTAATAGATGCCTCTGCATTAACAAAAAATTGCCCGCTATCAACTTTTCCAAACTGATAATAAGGTATTCTTGTAATTGCAAATGCTGTAACAACGCATAAAATGCCAACTGTTATACTTGATACCAAATATTTATTTTTAATACATATATTTAAATACTTTTTATAAATAGATAAACCTTTTTCCCATTTCTGTTTTTGAATTGATATTTTCTTAGGTTTTTTTAAAAAACTAGCACAATGAGAAGGTAGTACGATAAAAGCTTCCATTAAGGAGCCTAATAATGCAATAGTAACAACTAATGGTATAACCTCAATAAATTTTCCCAATGTTCCTGAAATACTTAACATTGGAAGAAATGCTGCGATTGTTGTTAGTGTTGAAGCAACTATAGGCCAAAATACTTCTTTAGCTCCAATTTTTGCTGCATTTATTGGATCCATACCATTCTCTATATGCCTATACGTGTTCTCTGTTACTATAATTGCATCATCAACAATCATTCCAAGTACAACTAGAAAAGCAAATAAAGAAATCATATTAATAGTAAACCCAAAAATATACATACCAAATGCCGCGACTAGAAAAGAAACTGGAATTCCAAAAGCTGTAATTAATGCAACTCTTGCGTTAAGAAATAGATACAATGATATTAATAATAAAAATAACCCTACAACCCCAGATGATTTTACTGTATCAAGTCTAGTTTTTACCTTTTTCGAAAAATCACTAAAAACGCTAACTTTTAATCCTGATGGTAAATTATAATTATTTACTACATCTCTAACGTTTTTAGATACATCAAAAACTGAAGCTTCAGCAGTTTTTGTCACTGACATATTAACAGCGCTTTTACCATTAAATCTCCCAACAGAATCTTCTTCTTCAAGTCTTTGTTCTATAGTAGCAACCTCTTTTAAGAGTAATTGCCCACCTATATTATTATTTTTTAAACTTATATTTTCTATTGATCTAATAGATGATGAACCTAAACCTCTTAATAAGATATCTCCTTCAATAGCTTTAACTGAGCCACCTGGTAAATCATGAATATTATTTTTCAAAGCAAAAATAATTTCTTTAGTTGAAACATTTCTTGCTGAAAGAGTAGATGGATCAATTATAACCCAGATTTCATCATCTCTATTTCCTGCTATACCAACTCCTGCGACACCTTGTAATTGTAGAATTTTTTGTTTAATATTTTTAGCATTTTTGAACAATAAAGTTTGTCTTGTTTCTCCATATACACTGACACTTATTACAGGAAATCTTGCTTTGATTCTTGTAATTTCTGGCTCATCAGCTTCCTCCGGGAAACCATTTATTGCGTCTGTTAGATCTCTAACTTTTCGAAGTAATTCATCTACATCTGCTTCTGGTTTTAATTTTAAAGTTACATTTGATGATCCTTCTGAGCTTTTTGAATAATAAAAATCAATATCTTGAAGATTATCTAAGGCATCCTCTATTGGAATAGTTACCTGCTTTTCAACTTCTTCAGGTGAAGCACCTTTATAGGTTGTAATAATTTTAATTGCATCTTTTTCTACAACTGGAAACATTTCTTCTGGCATTGATTTCCATGATAAAATTCCTACAACTACAACCAATAATAAAAACAAATTTACAATTAAAGGATTCTTTATTGAAAAATCTATCATAATTTTATTTTGTCTCTGAGATTATAATATCTTGCCCTTCAGAAAGAGAAGAAACATCTCTTGTGACAATAATATCATTGGATTTTATGTTTCCATTAATAATATAAATTTCATCATACCTTGTAATAATATTAACTTCTCGCTTAATCAATTTTGTATTCTCAACTATAAAAATAAATTTTCTTCCGTCATCAGTTAATACTGACGAAACAGGTACTCCAAAACTATTATCTATTTTTGGCAATATAAACTTTGCAGTTGCTAACATTCCTGATCTTAATTTTTTGTCAGTAACCCTAACTCTTAAGAGATGAGTATAAGTGTCTAAGTTTGGGCTTGTTTGAAATGAAATTAATTTTCCTTTAGAAGATATACCATTTGAAATTACATCAATATTCATATGTAATTTCAAACCATCAATAACATCCCCTCTTACCTCAACATATAAATCTAAACTAGATGTATCGATAAGATTAGCAACAATAATATTTGGGCTAATTGTGTCTCCTTCATTAACATTTATTTTATTTATTGTTCCAGAAAATTTAGCTTTTATAAAAGTTTTATCAAAATCTTGTTTACTTCTATACATAGCTGACTCTAATTCAATTTCTTTTTGTAATGTTTTATGAAATTGTGATTTTGATAATAACGATTTCTTATCAAGAATAGACATTCTTTCAACTTCTTTTTTTTGTAACTCATAATTTTTCTTAGCTAATTCGTATAGCTTTTTATAAATATAATATTCTTCTAATATCAAAATTATTTCTTCTGACTTAATTTTAGAGCCAGGCTCTACTAATCTTTTTGCTAATCTTCCATTAATTTCAAATTTTAAATCAGCTTTTTTAGAAGGCTCTAATCTCCCCGTATATTCGACAATTGGAGATATATCCTGCATAGACAATCTAGTAGTATCAACCGATAATGCTATTGGTTTATTAACGTTTGCTTCTGGTTCTGGTTGGAACACAAAAAGCATAATAGAGATTGTAATAAATAGTAATAATGTCAATATACTCAAAATACCTTGTTTTTTCAGTATATTGGAGTTTATAAAGTTATCCAAAATATCTCCTTTTGGGTTATATTATAAAATTATTATCTCAAATTTTTGATATATAATATATCTATTATGAAAAAATCAATTAAGATTACAATTTGTATATTAACGCTTTTTTCAAATGAAGTGTTTGCAGAGAAACTGAATAATCCTGAAGATACAAGTTTCTTTTGTTGCTCTGTTTATGACTTATACAAAACCTCAACCGAAACAATAACGCAGATTACAGATAGAAAAGTAACATTAAATGAGAAAAATAATATTGATCTTATTAATATTGAGGCAGATGAAACATATCGTGATGAAAAAAAACAATTAACAATTCTTCAGGGCGACACAAAAATTACAAGAGGTCCTGAAACCATTAGAAGTGAGCTAACTAATGTTTTGCAACTTGAAAATAGAGCTAGATTAAGTGGAAATGTCGTATATGAAAATGAAGGAATAGAAATTACATCACCATATGCAGAATATAATACAAAAAGCTCTAGAGCTGATTTTTTATCTCCAGTTTATAAGTACCCATCTCTAGCTATTTCTGGAAAAGCTAGATATGGAATTCATTTAAAAAATAAAAAAATGTTTCTAAAAAATTCAACATATACAACGTGTAATCTACTTAACCCAGATTGGAATTTATTTAGTAAAAATACAGAACTTGATTTTGCAACAGGGATTGGTAAAGGTAAAGATGTATATCTTACTGTAAAAGGGGTCCCGATATTTTATTCTCCATACTTGCAATTTTCTATAGACGAACAAAGAAAAACAGGATTTTTAGTTCCTGATTTTAACGGTAACTGGGCTAAAGGTCCTGATGTTGCAGCACCATTTTATTGGAACATAGCTTCTAATATGGATATGTTAATTGAGCCATCTTATATTCAAGAAAGAGGCAGTGAAATAAAATCAACATTTAGATATCTTGATACAGATTATTCAGGAGCACTATTTGCTTCATACTTAGATAAAGATTCAAAATATGTAGATGATAGATATAAAATAATAGTAAAACATCAACAAAGATTTAACCCAAATCTAGATGTAGATATTTTTTACGAAAAAGTTTCTGACAAAAATTATTATAATGACTTTGGAATTGGTATTTCAGGAGTCAGTACTTCCTACGGGTCAAGATATGCAAAAATAAATTATCAAAAAGAAGGTTGGAATTTAGCTTCTAGATTTACTGGATATCAAACTTTTGATACTACTTTAACAAACTCAAATCAACCTTACGATGTTCTTCCAGAATTAGGGATTAATAAAAGATGGGATAATAATTACATAAATTATGATATTCGATCAACCATATCAAAATGGAATCATATAACAAAAGTTGACGGAGTTAGATCAGATTTTCAATTTGGTATAGATAAAACATTTTTAATGAAAGGAATTAATGTAAAGCCAAGAATAAAAATTCAACACACTTCTTATGATTTAGAAAACCAAACTGCAGGACTATCTTCGAGTCCAAGTAAAACTATTCCTATATTTAGTCTAGATAGTGAAATGACATTTTCTAAACAAATTGCTAAAACGAATTTAGCGCATCAAATAAAACCAAGAATTTTTTACTTGTACTCACCTAAAAGGAATCAAAATGATATACCTATATTTGATACAGGTTTAAACGAATTCTCATTTGCTCAGCTTTTTAGAGATAATAGTTTCTCAGGATTAGACAGAAATAGTGACTCAAATCAAGTATCTATTTCTTTGTCTTCAAATTTTTTTGATATGAAAAATTACAGGAATATATTTACAACAAGTATTGGTCAAATTATATATTTTGAGAACAGAAATATTTCAACTGATAATAGCGCACCTACTACAAGAACTAATTCTAATTTTGTAGCTGAAATGCGTTATAGGCCTACAAGTAGCACTAGCTTTGTTTCAACTTTCTTGTTTGACCCACATGAGACTAATAAAAAAACACAAAGAAATATTCACTCATTTCAATACAGAGGGGATAATAATAATATTTTTAATGCAAGTTACAGATATAGAAAAGATGGAATAGAGCAAGGCGATATAAGTGTTGCATGGGGTCTCACAGATAGACTAAGTATGCTTGGACGTTGGAATTATGATTTTAAAAATAATCTAAGTGGTAAAAATAATGGTGATTTAGAAGTACTTGCTGGTTTAGAATATGAAAGCTGTTGCTGGAAATTTAGGCTAATACAGCGAAAATTTAAAAAAATTAATACACTTGATTATGAAAAAGATATTCAGTTTCAAGTCATGCTAAAAGGATTTACTGATGTTGGCACACCTCTTGGTAATATAATTTCTAGAAGCATAAAAGGATATGTTGATAGAGAATACTAAAAATGAAATATACAACTTTTATAATTATAACAATATTATTTTTTTCAAATTCATTTGCTAAAATTATAGATCAAGCAATCGTTATTATTGAGAATGATGTGATTACCCAGTCTGAGTTTGAAAAAAAATTCAATTTTATAATGAATCAATACAGAGTAGCTGGGCAACCTATGCCATCAAATATTAAAACTCTTAAAAAACAAATTTTAGAACATATGATTAACACAAGACTTCAACTTCAATATGCTGAACGAAATGGATTAGAGGTTAAGGAATGGATGCTAGATAAAGCTATGGAAAATATGGCTAAAAAAAATGGAGTTACTCTTACTGAATTTAGAGAACAAATTATAAATCAAGGATTAAACTACAAAATATATAGAAGTGTTATGAAAGAAGATTTAATTACAAGGGAAGTTCAAAGGAGAATTATTTCTAATAGAGTTAGAATTAGTCAAAAAGAAATTAAAGAATTTATTAAACATCAATCACATGTCTTTAAAGAAAATAATGAATATAAGATTTCTAATATTTTAGTAGCTCTTTCAGAAACACCTTCAATGAATGAAAAACTTGAAGCAGAGAAAAAAATATTAATGATTAAAAATAAATTTATAAATGGAAAAAAATTTTCTGATTTAGCTAAAAATTACTCAGATAGTGGTAGCGCTTTGTCCGGAGGAAATCTTGGTTGGAAAAAGATTAGCCAAATACCAAAAATGTTTTTAAAAGATTTAGAAAAACTAAACTCTGGACAAATTAGTAATATTATTAATAGCAGTAATGGATACTACTTATTTTACCTGGAAGACAAGAAAGAAATGAAAAATATTGAAATTAAAGAGCGTAAAACTAGACATATATTAATTAAGACTAATGCTATCGTTACTAACGAAATAGCATTTAATAAACTTAAGGAACTTAAAAAAAGAATTGAGCGCGGAGAATCATTTGCAAATCTTGCGAGAGCCCATTCAGATGATACTATGTCAGCTGCAAATGGTGGCCTACTTGGTTGGGCTGCAGCTGGATCTTTTGTCCCAGAATATGAAGATCAATTGGACAAACTTCCATTAAATAAAATTAGCGAGCCTTTTTCTAGTCAATTTGGATGGCATATAATGGAGCTTCTTGAAAAAAGAAATCAAGACAATACTGAAGCTATAATGAAAAATTTAGCTAAAAAGCATATAACTGCAAGCAGGTCAGGCGAAGTTATAGATTCTTGGATAATTGAACTTAAAAGCAAAAATTATGTAAAGTATATTGATGAAAAGTCTAGCAAGAATAATATTTCTAGTGATAATAAAGCGATAAATTACGATGAGATTAATAAGCAACTCTGGGATCCTTTTTCTGAATGAAAAATATTCCAAAAATTTTAATTACTCCAGGTGAGCCATCAGGTATTGGTTTTGACATTTTATTAGAAGTATTTAAATATAGATATCAAGCTAAAATAGTTTCAATAACAAATATCGAACTTTTAAAAGAAAGAGCAAGAATTTTAAAAAAAAAAATTAATATTGTTGAAGTTGACCTAAATGAAAATAACCTACCATTAAGTAATGCAAAGAATATCTACGTCCATAATGTAAAAAATAAAAGAAAAGTAAATATTGGAAAACCAAATATTTTTCATGTGCCTTTGATACTTAAATCTCTTAATATTGCAATAGATTCTTGTTTAAATAATAAAGCTGACGCTATGGTTACAGGACCTGTCCAGAAAAATATAATTATGGAATATGGTGAAAAATTTTCAGGCCATACAGAATATATCGCTAATAGAACTGGCGGAACACCGATTATGATGCTTCATACAAAAAATTTAAAAATTGCTCTACTAACTACACATATTCCTTTATCAAAGGTATCAAGATTAGTTTCAAAAAAAAGAATTAAAAATTATATTCAAATTATTGATAAGAATTTACAAGAAAAGTTTGGGATAAAAGATCCTAAAATTTCTATCTGTGGTTTAAATCCACACGCCGGTGAAAACGGGTACATTGGCACCGAGGAAAAAAATATTATTTTACCTATTATTAAGGATATGCAAAATAAAGGCTATAATGTTCATGGTCCATATTCTGCTGACACAATATTTACGAAAAAAAATACCGGATTAATTTTAGCTATGTATCATGATCAAGCACTACCTGTAATCAAAACGCTAGGATTTGGGAAAATAGTTAATACTACTTTAGGCTTACCAATTATAAGAACATCTGTAGATCATGGAACAGCTTTAGACATAGTAGGTACTGGAAAAGCAGATGAAGAAAGCTTAAAAAATGCAATAAAAACATCGATTAGCATAATAAATAAAAAAAATGTTAAAAAATATTATACCAAATAAAAAACTAGGTCAAAATTTTTTAATAAATAAATACACAATTAACACATTGTTAGAAATCTTATCAATTTCAAAAGATGATTATGTTGTAGAAATTGGCCCAGGGCAAGGTGCTTTAACAGAACATATTATAAAAAAAACAAAAAATTATATTGGTATTGAAAAAGATAAAATATTATGTGAATACCTAATAGAAAAATTTAAAAATAATATTGATATTCGTAATGAAGATATTTTAAAAACTAATTTTAATTCTTTACATAAAAAAAACTTTAATATTATTGGAAATATTCCCTACAATATATCTACTAAAATATTAATGAGGTGCATGGAGCAAAGAAGTAAAATTAGTAAAATTTATTTAATGATGCAAAAAGAATTTGTCGAAAGAGTTATAGCAAATAATAATAATAAAAGTTATGGCAGACTTTCTATTATAATGCAATTATATTTTGAAACTCAAAAATATATAGATATTCATCCTTCAGATTTTTATCCAGAACCAAAAATATATTCTTCATTTATGTCTCTCATACCAAAGGAAAAAATTTTAATTAATGAATTTGAGGCTGAAGATTTTCTTAATTTTGTTAAAAAAATATTTCATACTAGGAGAAAAAAAATAAAAAATTGTCTTAGTATAAAAAATGAAGATTTGTATGGTAATATAAATAAAAGAGCTGAGGAACTGTCAATACCTGAAATAATTAAATTGTATAGAGATATTAATAATGATGGAAAACTTATATAAAATTGATATAAATGTAAAAACTGAATATATTGAATTTCAATCTAATCCAAATGAAAATAGATTTGCATTTTCCTATACCATTACTATAAAAAACATTGGTAAAATACCCGCTAAACTTATCAGTAGGCACTGGATTATTACAGACGCAAATCAAAAGATTGAGGAAGTTAGAGGTTTAGGTGTTATTGGAGAGCAACCTAGATTAAAAACTAACGAAGCATTTGAATATACCAGTAGAACAATGATAGAAACTCCTATTGGTACTATGCATGGTAGTTATCAAATGATAGCTGACAATGGTTATAGATTTGATGCTGAAATACCATTATTTTCTTTAAAAACTCCAAATATACTAAATTAAATATGTCTACTTATGTAATTGGAGATATTCAAGGATGTTATAAAGAGTTTAAAAATCTATTAAATGAAATAAATTTTAATAAAAATAAGGATACTTTGTGGCTCGCTGGAGATTTAGTAAATAGAGGACCAAAATCATATGATGTAATAAAATATATTATAGATCTAGGGCCTAGCGCAATTACAGTTCTAGGTAATCATGATTTTTATCTGCTAGCTTCATACTACAAATTGGACCCATGGCCACATAATAATAATATTTTTGAGGACATATTATCTAATAAAGACAGCGATAAGATTATTAATTGGTTAAGAAATCAAAAAATTATACATATTGATAAAAATTTAAATTATATACTTGTTCATGCTGGAATATATCCTAAATGGGATCTCAAAAATACATTAATGCTAGCAAATAAAATTGAAGATTTACTAAAAAGTAGTAAGTGTGAAGAATTTATAAGAACACTGTGGAGTAATGAGCCCAACAAATGGAGTAATGATCTTAATATAAAAGATAAATTAATATTCTCTGTTAATGTATTTACAAGAATGCGTTACCTTAACAAAGATTTGTCTCTTGATTTTGAAAATAAAGTAAACCCTAAAAATAATAATTCACCTGAATTATGTCCATGGTACGAATATGATAATGAAATATATAAAAAATATAAAATAATAATAGGGCATTGGTCAACTTTAGGTTACCAAGAACAAAATAATTTTATATCTATTGACACTGGTTGTGCGTGGGGAAATAAATTAACTGCTATTAAAATTTCTGAAGAAAAAGATGTTAAAAAGTATCAAGTAAAATGTTAAATTTATCTAGTAAAAATTTGTGAAGTAAAATTATGACTATTAGATTCATTTTTCTTACATTTGAAAGAATTAATCATTCTCCAATTTAAAAGATTTATTTCAGGAAAATACTTGTCTCCATCAATATTATCATCAATCATAGTCAAATATAATTTTGTAGCCATATGAACTGTTTGCTTATAAATATCTTCTCCGCCTATTATAAAAACCTCACTCTCTTTTTTTGATAAAGATAATGCCTCATCTATATTTTTTACAACAATAATATTTTTATCTTCAAATTTTCTAGATAATATAATATTTTTTCTATTTGGAAGTGGTTTACCGATTGACTCGTATGTTTTTCTTCCCATTATTATAGTTTTACCAGAGGTTATTTTTTTAAAATTTTTTAAATCATCAGATAAATGCCATGGCATATTATTATCTTTCCCAATAACTCTATTTTTTGACATTGCAACTATAATAGAAATTATCATTATACTGCTATTTTTCCACTAATATGCGGATGTGATTTATAATTTAAAATTTGAAAATCATCATATTTAAAAGAAAAAATATCTTTAACATCTCTTTTTATTATTAATTGTGGAGGAGTATATGGACTTCTTTTTAACTGTATTTTAGCTTGCTCAACATGATTGTTATATAGATGCAAGTCACCGATAGTATATATAAATTCCCCTACATCGAAATTCATAACATGAGCAATCATATGTAATAATAAAGAATAAGAAGCAATATTAAAAGGGACCCCAAGAAAAGCATCTGCACTTCTTTGGTACAATTGACAAGATAATCTTTTATTAGCTACATAAAACTGAAATAAACAATGACACGGAGGTAATGCCATCTGATTAATCTGGCCAACATTCCATGCGCTAACTATATGTCTTCTTGAATCAGGATTATCTCTTAAACTCTCTATCAAATTCTGAATTTGATCAATAGATAAATTTTTCCCACTTTCCCATTTTCTCCATTGAACTCCATAAATTTTTCCTAAATCTCCATTATTGTCAGCCCATTCATCCCATATTGATACTCCATTCTTATTTAAATAATCAATATTACTATCACCTCTTAAAAACCATAAAAGTTCATATATTACTGATCTCAAATGAAGTTTTTTAGTTGTAACTAAAGGAAAACCTTCGGATAAATTAAATCTAGCCTGATAACCAAAAGTAGAAAATGTGCCTACGCCAGTTCTATCACTCTTCTTGATTCCATTTTCTAAAATATGATCTAACAAACTAAGATACTGTTGCATAATATTAACTGCCTTTTTTAAATCTTAAAATATATAAACCTAAAATAAACATTGGTAAGCATAAAACTTGACCCATTGTAACCCAATTAAAAGCAAGGTATCCAATATGGTGATCTGGCACCCTATAAAATTCTACTACAAATCTAAATAAAGAATAAAGGATTAAAAAATAAGCTGTTATAACTTTACTTTTTTGTTTTCTAGAAATCAAAAAGTTTAAAATAATAAATAATAATATACCTTCTAAAAAAGCTTCATATAACTGTGTTGGGTGTCTTATAGCATTATCAACTTTTGGAAATATAATACCCCAAGGGACATCAGAAGTCTTACCCCAAAGTTCACCATTTATAAAATTACCGATTCGTCCTGTAAATAATCCTATTGGTACTAATTTAACAATAAAATCTGAAATTTCAAAAAATAATTTTTTTTTATTTTTACAAAAAAGAAGTATACTTAACAACACGCCAATAAACCCTCCATGGAAACTCATTCCACCATTCCATATATAAAAAATAGTTATTGGGTTTTCTAATGTATATGAAAAATTATAAAAAATTGCATGCCCAACTCTGCCTCCAATTAATACTCCTAGAAAACCATAAAATAATAAGTCAGAAAAATTATCTTGGCTAAGATTAGTTATTTTATTCTTAATATAAAAACTTCCTACAAACCACACTAATAAAAAACCAATTAAATACATAACCCCATACCAGTAGATATGAAAATCACCTAATGAAATAAATATTGGATTAATTTTATGTATCATTACAAATAATTTTTTTTTTATTATAAATGTATATAATACCAGAGCTATGATAATAAATCGTCTATCTAAGGAAACTAGCCCCTATCTCCAACAGCATGCGTCGAATCCTGTAGATTGGTATCCTTGGGGGGAAGAAGCCCTAAACAAAGCTAGAGCTGAAAAAAAACCCATACTTTTGTCTATTGGTTACTCTGCATGTCATTGGTGCCATGTAATGGCACATGAATCTTTTGAGGATAATCAAACTGCAGAAATTATGAATAGATACTTTATAAATATTAAAGTAGACAGAGAAGAAAGACCAGATCTTGATAAAATATATCAAACCTCTCAAATCTTACTAAATCAAAAATCAGGTGGGTGGCCATTAACTATGTTCATATCACATGAAAATCATGCTCCTTTTTTTGGAGGAACTTATTTTCCCAATGAAGCAAAATATAATTTACCTAGTTTTAAAGAATTACTTATTAAAGTACAAGAGTACTATAAAAATAACTATGAAGAAATTTTAAAACATAATAAATCAGTAATAAAAGCATTAGAAAGTATTCATAAAACAGATGGCCAAGATATAAAGATTAAAGAAGATATTGAAATAAAATATTTAGAAAATATTAAAAAAATATTTGATCCAGTAATGGGAGGATTTGGATCAGCACCAAAGTTTCCTCAACCATCAACTATAATGCACACATTTAACTATTACGAATATCTAAAAATAGAAAATAAAGAAAAAGAAAAAACCGCAATAAATATGTCTATTAATAGCTTAGTTGCTATGCAAGAAGGAGGAATTAACGATCAATTAGGCGGAGGGTTTTTTAGATATTCAGTTGATGATGTATGGATGATTCCTCATTTTGAAAAAATGCTTTATGATAATGCCTGTTTGTTAGAGTGTTATTGTAAAGCTTATCTATTAACTAAAAATAAAGAATTTTATCATACCGCAAAAAAAACTGCTGATTGGTTAATAAATGAAATGCAATCAATTGATGGTGGTTTTTATTCAAGCATAGATGCGGATTCAGATAATGGAGAAGGACAATATTACATTTGGGATAAAAAAGAAGTAAAAGAATGTTTAAGTAAAAATGATTATAATATATTTTCAGAATATTTTGGAATAAATAAAAAAGAAAATTTTGAAGGAAAACATCACTTGTATGTATCTTACAATATCAAAGAAGATTTTAAAAACAGAAAGAAAAAAATTAATCTGAACAATAAAAAAATTCTTGATAAAAGTATAAATATATTACTCAAAATAAGAAACAAAAGAAAAAAACCTTTTGTTGATAAAAAAATCCTAACATCATGGAATGCATTAACAATAAATTCTCTTATAGAATTTTATAAGATTTCCAAAAATACCTTGTATCTGGAAAAATCTGAAAAAGCTCTAAAATTTTTAATTAAAAATATGTTTAGTAAAAATGGACTTAACGCAACATATAAAGATGGAGTATCCCATATAAATGCATACTTAGATGATTATTCTTTTTTAATTAATGCATTATTAAATTTCTTATCAGTTAAATGGAATAATGACTTCTTTAAAAATACTATTTTACTTTCAGATTTATTAATATCTAAATTTTTTGATATTAAAAACGGAGGTTTTTTCTTTACATCAAATGATCATGAAATTCTCATACAAAAACCAAAACCAACAGCAGATGAGGCTTTCCCTTCAGGAAACAGTATGGCTGCAAAAGCATTACTAAAAGTTGGTTATCTTATGAATAATACAAAATATTTAGATGCTGCTGAGTCAGTTTATAAATATGCATCTAAGCAAATTAATGATTCTCCAAACTCTCATAGCTCTTTACTAGATAGCTATTTATTATTAAAAAAACCTTATACAGTAATTATTTTAAAAATGACAACTTCCTCAGAAATAACAAAATGGAAAAATCAACTACATAATATAAACAAATTTTATGTTGATTATTATTATATTTCTGAAGAAAATTTAGGATACAAAAATATCGATGATAAATTAGTATTAAATGATGTAACAGCGTATATTTGTAATGACTTTGCGTGTGAAAAACCGATTACGAATATTGATGATTTTATATCTAGGACAAATTTACTATGAGAATATTATATTTTCTAAAAAAATTATTTAAATTTATTTTTCATATTACAAATACAAAGAAAATAATTTCCGATATTGGAAATATTAATATTTCTGCAAATAATGATCAGGCAGAAAAGATAAGACTATGGTTTGAAAAAATTTTAAGCATCGCAGATATTAAAACACAAATAAAAGGCACAATTAAACCAGGAAATTATTTAATAATCTCAAATCATTCTTCTTGGTTAGATATTATAATTCTTGGAAGTACTTTTAAAACAACTTTCTTATCAAAAATTGAAGTAAGTCATTGGCCAGTAATAGGTAGAATTACAAAAGCTGTAGATATACTATTTATAAACAGAGGCAAAAAAGATGCTGCTTCGCTAGCCGTAAATGGTATTTCTGAATTTCTTTTAAATGAAAGAAATGTAACAATTTTTCCTGAAGGAACTTCATCTGGTGGAAAAAAATTATTAAGATTTAAACCGAGACTTTTTGCAAGCGTTATTGAAACTAATTCTCCGATTCAGTGCGTTACTATAAAATATCCATATAAAAATAAAAAAATTCATCCTAGTGTTCCTTTTGTAAGAAAAGATTCTTTATTTCTAAACATACTAAAAGTACTTTTTCAAAATGATATTGTTGCGGAAATCACAATATGTGATTTAGTTTATAGCTCAAAGAAAGATAGAAAATCACTCACAACTGAATGTTATAATTTAATTAAAAATAATTTAGAGAATAATGCTAAATAACATATTAGAAACAGCAATTAATCTGATTATTACTTTAAATAAAGATTTATTTGAAATTATTAGTTTATCCCTTCTAGTTACCTTAACCGCTTTAATAATATCTGTAACAATTAGTTTACCTTTTGGTGCTTTTTTAGTTTTTTATAAGAATAGAGTTCAATCTATTACTATATTGATTTCTAACACTCTTATGGGTATGCCACCAGTAGTTTTAGGATTAATAATTTATACACTAGTATCAAAAAAAGGAATATTTGGCTTCTTAGATATATTATATACACCAACAATTATGATTGTTGCTCAAACATTACTTATAATACCAATTGTTACTTCTCTTACTTATGAAGAAATCTATAAGAAAAATAAAGAATATAAATTGCTTTTAAATTCTTTAAATCTTACAAAATATTCAAAATTAAAAACTCTAATTTATGAGTGCAGATATGCATTACTAACAGTAGCACTAACTGGTTTTGGAAGAGCAAGTGCAGAAGTTGGTGCAGTAATGATAGTAGGCGGAAATATAAATCACTATACAAGAGTAATGACTACATCTATAGCTTTTGAAACAAGCAAAGGTAGCATTGAGTTAGCTGTAGCATTAGGATTAATATTATTATTAATTTCATTAATAATAACTTTATTAATAAAATCACTAAGAAGAATTAGTTAAAATGATCATATTGCCTTTAAAAATTAATAATTTAAGTTATAAAATAGATAATACTTTTATTTTAAAAAATATAAATATTTTAATTAAAGAAAAAAATATAACAATAATTGCGGGCAATAATGGCTCAGGCAAAAGTACTTTTTTAAAAGCATTACACGGATTAATTGATGTGCCATATGATAAAATAACATGGAACAATATTCAGTTATCAAAAATCAAAAAATATCAATCAATGGTATTTCAAACGCCTCTTTTATTAAATAGATCTGTTTTAGAAAATCTAAAATATGTTGCATCGAAAAGAAATATTTATAATTTAGAATACGTAATTAATATACTAAAAAAACTTAACATAGAACAAATTTCAGACATTAATGCTAAATATATTTCGGGTGGTGAAAAACAAAAAGTTGCTATCGCAATGGCAATTATAGGTAACCCAAAAATTATATTTTTAGATGAACCAACATCGCAGCTAGACCCAGCTTATAAAAATGATATTGAAAATATTATTAAGAATCTTTCGATATCCGGTGTAAAAATTTTTATGACATCGCATGATATATCTCAGATAAAAAGAATAGGATCAGAAATAGTATTTATGGATAGCGGGAAAATAATCTATCATAATAGCGTTAAAAAATTTATAGGTGAAAATCACAAAAATTTTATTAAAAATTATATAACTTTTGGTTAATTTAAAAAAAATTTATATTATTATTAGCATGTTTAATAATTTTATTTTTAATAAATTGTGATTTTTGTATATTTTCCATAGATATTCTTATCATATTTTTTATAATTCTATTTTCAGCTGAATATATTTTTTCTATAAATTTTAATTGCTGCCTAGCTTTTTTATTAACTATTTTCTGTGATCTAGCATACGACGAGAAAAAGTTTTTGTTACCAAATTTTTGTTTCGAATTTTTTAAAATTTCTGTTATTTCAATAATATCTGAAATCCCAAGGTTTAATCCCATTCCGGCAAGTGGGTGAACTGCATGAGCTGAGTCACCTACAAAAAGTACTTTTTTAAACTTATATTCCTTAGAATCATATCCAACAAGATCAAATGATACTATATCTGTAACTATAGATAATTTTCCAAATTTATTGTTTGTTAATTCTGCCAAATATGATTCTAAATATTTTTTATCTATTTTAATATCATTTAAAAACCTATTTTTTATACTTAATACTATAGACAGGTTTTTATTATCTATGGGTAAAAAAGCTATAGGTCCACTTTCTAAAAATATTTGATATGCAGTACTTTTATTTGTAATTGTATGGTTTATATTAAATACCAAAGCTTTTGAGTCATAATTATCATAGTAGCTATCAATACTTAAATTTTTTTTAATATTTGATTTTGATCCTTCGCAACTAAATAAATACTTGGCTTCAATTGTCTCATTATTATTTAAAGTTACTTTAACTGTGTCATTATTATTTTCTAAAATTTTTACTTCAGAATTATCTATAAGTTGAAAATTTTCATAAGAATTAGAATGTTCCAAAAGTGCAGACATTATAAATTTGCTTTGAGCAATAAAACCTATATTTGAATTGCTTAATTCTTTTGAAAAATCTACCATATTATCTTTGCTAAAATATCTATAAAAAATACTCATACTATTTAAAGTATTTATTCCTTCTATATCTTTCCAAATATTAATACTTTCCAAAAAAAATTTAGTTTTCTGTGATAATGAATAAATTCTATTAATTTTAATACTTTTGGATAAGTTTTTTTCTATAACTATTACTTTTTTATTATTTCTAGATAATGCTATAGCCATAGTCATTCCAATAATTCCAGCACCAACAATAATAATATCAGTCTTCATTTTTATTCTTTTAATGTTGATAGTAATGATTGGGAAAAATTTACACCTAATAAATATCTTATAATATTTACTCGAGCATTTTTATTGGTATCCATGAATAAGAGAATAAAGCCAAGAATCTTGTTTTGAATAATACCTTTTCCATGTAAAAAAGATGCCAAAACATCGGTAAACCTTACAAGTCTATTCATCTCTTTTTTTCTATTATCAAAATATATAGAAAAAATTTCACTAAAGTCATTTTTTTTATTTAATTTATCATTTTTTATGATACTAGTTAAATATGCACAATCTCTTAATGATAAATTAAAACTTTGTGCTGCAATTGGGTGTAAGGTATGTGCCGCATCGCCAAGTAAACACATATTTTCTTTAGTAAAATTTCTATAGTAACTTAATTTTAGTGGATAAGATTTTATGTTTTTTACTTCTTTAAATAATCCACATTTACTACCTAAAAGATCTTGAAAGTAATCTATAGCTTCATTGGTATTTAATTTTTTAATTATATTTGTTTCACGATTATCAACAGAGTATATTAATGTCCATACATTCTTTTTTCTTGGTATAACTCCCAATACTCCATTGCTAGTAAATCTTTCGTATGCCGTATCTGAATTATATTTATTTGTTGTAATTTCACATGTAACAGCATTTTGCTGATAGTCTTTTTCTATTTTATTTTTAAAAAATGGATTTATTAAACTATCAATAGACCCGCTAGAAAATATAATAGACTTTGAAAAATGTTCTTTTTCTTTTTCCTCGCACACATAATGAATTTTGACTGCTTCCCCTTTCTCTATTCTATTGACTGTAGATTTATATATAAAATTTATATTCTTAGAATTTTTTATATTTTTATATAAGATATTTATAAGGTTTGTTACTGGAATTTGGTACCCAAGAGATTCTAGATTTTCATCTTCTGATCTTACGATTGCAGATCCAAAAATATTTTTTTTAGATATATGTATATTTTTAACTTTTGAACAATACTGCTGAATATTATCCCAAAGCCCCATGCTTTGAAGTATAATTTTACTAGTATTAGACAAAACGATATAGCGATCAATATTAACATCATTATAAAATTCTTTAGAGTGAATATCTATTATTGATATTTTTATTTTTGTATCTTTTAATAAATTACAAAAAGCTAATCCAGTTAACCCTGCACCAACCAATAATATATCGTCTATTTCCTTTTGCATTTTAATGACTACACACAGTTTCTATTTCATTACGCTTCTTTACTAAATCTTTAGTTAAAACTTCATTACCATTTTTAGTTATTAGAACATCATCCTCTATTCTTATACCAATACCCCTCCATTTTTCTAAAACATTTTTATTGGAAGAATCTATATATATACCTGGTTCAACTGTAATTACCATCCCTGGTTCAAATAATTTATTTTCATAAGTACCAACATCATGTACATCTAAACCTAACCAATGCCCAGTTTTATGCATAAAGAAATCTTTATACAATTCACTATCTATAATCTCATCAATGTCTCTAGACAATATTTCTAATCGAATTAAACCTGACACTATTATTTTAATTGTTATTTCATGAACTTGATCCCAAGTAACTCCAGGTTTTACAAATTCAATAGCTTTTTCTTGAGCCTCTAAAACAATATCATAAATTTTTGACTGTTCTTCTGTAAATTTACCATTCACTGGAAATGTTCTTGTTATGTCTGACGCATATCCTTCGCATTCTGCTGCAGCATCAATTAAGACTAGATTTTTATCCTTTAGAATATCATTGTTATTTATATAGTGAAGTGTGCATGCATTATTTCCACCTCCAACTATTGACATATAGGCACAATCCATATTATTTTTATTAAAAATATATCTAATCTCCGCATCTAACTCATATTCATAAATTCCTGGTTTAGATTTTTTCATCGCTTGTTCGTGTCCTTTTATAGAAACTTTTGCCGCTTTTTTTATTAAATTTATTTCATAATCAGATTTTACTAACCTAAGTTTTTGTGTAATTGAATGTAATGCAGCAATTTTTTTAGGGAATAAAGAATTTAATCTATTATTTTGACTTGAATTGCTTATTTGGTTTGCTATAAATTTATCTAATTCTTTATTTAAACTAGTTTCTATATATATAGTTTCCTTATTTTTTATAAAATCTAATAATTTTTTATGACAACCTTCATAACTATGAATTTCTGTAAAACCATAATTTTCTAATATTTGACTATTATTTAATCTTTCGCCAATCCATATTTTTTCTTGCTCAGTATTATTATCTCTAAATAGAATTGAAAATATTTTGCCATTTTCTCCATAAATTATATTTAATAAGTCAGGTTCACTTATTCCTGTCATATAAAGAAAATCACTATCTTGCCTATAAGGATTTTCCACATCCCTAGACCTATAGTTTCTATTAGCAGATGATAATATTGCAACTGAATTTATAGGCATTTCTGCTACTAAAGCTCTTCTTCTATTATTTAGTTCGCTCAATATCATATTTATAATCAAAAATATAAAAATTTAGTATTTTTCTATTGACCTGCAATGTCTGCAAGAATAGTATGTTTAGTTATGAATAATGATCACATAATATCTTCCCTAAATAAAGAGTTAGACGAGCTTGAAAGCAAAATAGATGCTTTGTCCAATAAATATCAAGTTCTTGTAAAAGAAAATGAACTATTAAAGGTAAGACAAGAAAAAGAAGTATCAGAAAAGTTCAAAATCCAAGAAAAAAACCAAAAAGTTCAGACTAAGGTTGAGGGAATTATAACTAGACTCAGATCATTGGAGTATACTCAGTAATGGAGGGACAACAAAAAAAGATTCCAATAACTGTTAAAATTCTTAATCAAAGTTATGACGTTTTTTGTTATGAAGACGAAAAAGATATGTTGATTCAGTCAGCCGAATTATTAAACGATAAAATGATGAAAACAAAAGCTGAAGGCAAAACAATAGGATTAGATAGAATTGCTGTAATATCAGCTTTGAATTTTGCAAATGACTCTTTACAGCACAAAGATATATCAAACTCATTAAATTCAACAATAAAACAAAGAATTTTAAATCTTAATCTAAAATTAAACACTATTTTAGAAAATTAAATTTAAAAAATTAATGCACTAGTTAAATCCTTTCTTATTTGATATATTTTATATTGTAACTAGTGTACTCGATACTATTGTTATATCTTTGTTCCTAATTTTAATATAGGGATTGAGTAATTTATCGCTGGTGTGCATACCTAAATAATAGGGAGCCTAAGGCATAATCTCAAACCCACCTGAACACGTCGGTTCAAGGAAAATTAATAGTAACGGTATACTGGTTATTATGTTTTTATAAAATTAAATTTAATAAAACACAAAAAACTTCCTTAAAAATAATATTTACTAAAAAAAAAGCAAAAATTAAGTAAAAAACATAAAAAAACAACTTTAAAAATAATATTTACTAAAAAATTACATAAAAAATGTTAAAAAACATAAAAAAACAACTTT
>JABGXU010000006.1 GCA_018675635.1 Gammaproteobacteria bacterium | reverse complement strand
TACTTTCTCGTTCGACTTGCATGTGTTAAGCATACAGCCAGCGTTCAATCTGAGCCAGGATCAAACTCTTCAGTTTAATCCATTATGCCAATATAAAATTGACAAAACTTTTGTTTGGAAGCCTTTAATATATCTCTATACCACCTTGCTTCCGTAAAAATTGGTGTTTACGTATTTATTAACGCAAGCACCCGCACAAATCTGTCTAATAAGTTTTTATATATCAGTTACGACATTAATTCGTAACTCTCACGCAAAAAACATGCATAAAATTAAATGCATGATGACTTTTTGGGATCTCATAAAAGATCACAGTGAGAACGAAGGAGTATATACTTACATGACTTAAGGTCAAGGTATATCTGAAGTTTAGAGGATATATAGTTAATCGTTTGTTATATTTACTTTAATAAATTTCTTTTTTCCTAATTTTAATAAATAAACGCCCTCTTTTAAGTCTACTTCTATAGAATTAACAATTTTATCATCAATTTTCAGTGCTTTTTGACTAATCAATCTTCTTGCCTCAGAAGTACTCGCAACAAAACCAATGTGTTTTAATAAATTTGGTAATGGCATTGAGTTAACATTAATTATATCAATATCTTCAGGATTTTTATTTAATTGAAAAACTTGCAAAAAGTCTAATTTTGCTTTTTCTGCTTCTTTTTTACTATAAAATTTTGCAACTATCTCTATACCTAAATCAAACTTTGCATCTCTAGGATTTAATTTGTTAGATTCAGCATCTTTCTTTAGTATCTCAATATCTTGAGAACTTAATGAACTCAAAATATCATAATATTTCCACATCAAGTCATCTGAAATACTCATTATTTTACCAAACATATCTTTTGGAGAATCCTTTATAGCAATATAATTATCTAAAGATTTAGACATCTTCTTTACACCATCAAGCCCTTCCAATAAAGGCACTGTAATAACAACCTGTTTAGCGTCATCATTGCCGGGTTTATATACGGATTGAAAATATCTACCCATTAATAAATTAAATTTTTGATCAGTCCCTCCAAGCTCTACATCTGCATTTAGGATAACAGAGTCATAGCCTTGAAGAATTGGGTAAATAAATTCTTTGATAGAAATATTTTTATTTAATTTAAATCTCTTTTTAAAATCATCTCTTTCTAACATTCTAGCTACACTATAGGATCCAATAATCTCAATTAGTTCACTAGCAGATAATTTGCTTAACCATTCAGAATTAAATTTTATAATAGTTTTATCTTTATCTAAAACTTTAAATACTTGATCATTATATGTTTCTGCATTTTGAGCAACTTCTTTTTTTGATAAAATTGGTCGCAACTCTGTTTTTCCTGTAGGGTCGCCAATAGTTGCTGTAAAATCACCAATTAAAAAAATAACTGTATGACCAAGATCTTGAAACTGCCTCAATTTATTAAGTAAAACCGTGTGCCCAAGATGAAGATCTGGCGCAGTAGGATCAAAACCTGCCTTAATAATCAATGGTTGAGAAGATTTCAGCTTCTTTATCAAGCCGTCTTCGTTAATAATTTCATCAACGCCTTTTTTAATTATATCTATTTGAGAATCTGACATATGTTTAATTATAGTTAGAATTTAACCATAATAGTAATATATGTTAAGTTGAGCAAATATTTTTATACTAAATGAATAAAATAAATTCAAAGTAAGAGGTAACTGCAATATATGGTATACACAATAAGAAAATTTAGAGTATTCATGGTTGTGGCAGCAATCTTGATAATATCAACTTATTTATATATTGATAAGCCATATAGTAATTATGATATTAACCATATAAAAGAGATTGATAACAAAAAAATAGAGGAAATTAAAGATTATTACTTAAAAAATATAAATATATCAAATGACAATAATAAATATATAAAAGTTAAGAAGATTTTTATTAAAAAAAATCAAACCCTAGGATTAATTCTAGGTAAATTAAATATATCAACACCAAGATTAATACTTAAAAAATTCAAATCAAATTGCCTATATAAGCTAAACGTAAAAGATGAAATCATAATAAAGTTACTTAATAAAAAATTAGTATCAATAAAAAGAAAAAATAAAAATATTGAATGTCTTTACGAATCTAATAATAATAAAATTACTAAAATTACAAAAACTAAAAATAATTTTAAGGAGCAATTAGTTTTTTTTAACAATATAAGTAATTCTTTTTATAACTCTGCAATAAAATCCGGCTTATCACCAAATGAAATAATGCTATTTGCAGATATTTTTGGATGGGATATAGACTTTTCTCTAGATATTAGGAAAGGCGACAGTTTTGGTGTTGTTTTAGAGAGAATATATAGTAACGGAAAAAAATACGATAGATCTACTATTAAATATGCCGTATTTAAAAATAAAAATAAAATTATAGAAGCTTTTAGATATAACAATAAATATTACAATAAAAAAGGCACACCTTTAGAAAAACAATTTTTAAAAGCTCCTATAGATTTTTATAGGATATCATCCCATTTTAATAGAAAAAGACTACATCCAATATTTAAATCTGTAAGACCGCACTTAGGAACAGATTATGCAGCACCTAAAGGCACTCCTGTATACTCAACAGGTGATGGTATAATTATTCATAAGGGAAGAAAAGGGGGATATGGTAAAGCAGTAATTATTAAGCATGGGAATATTTATACTACTCTTTATGGGCACCTATCTAAATATCATAAGAGAATTCGTGCAGGAAAAAGAGTAAAACAAAAACAAATTATTGGCTATGTAGGTTCCACAGGTTACGCAACAGGTCCACATGTACACTATGAATTTAGAGTTAGAGGAGTACACAAAAACTCCTTAAAAATAAAGTTTAAGAAAGGAAAAAAATTAAGTAAAAAAAATATAAACAAACTAAAAAAAATACATCAAACTAATATAAATAAATACACATGGTTAAGAAAAAATTATATAAAATAAGAAAATGACAAATAATAAATTATATATTGGTATTCTTACTGGCACAAGTATGGATTCTATAGATTGCGGAATTTTTAATTTTAATAATAATGAAATTAAATTGATTTGTTTTCAAGAAAATGATTACCCAGCAGATATAAAAAATTCCATAAAAAATAACCTTAACAATTTGCTAAAAAATTATAAAAATCATGAGCTAAATTATTATCTTTCTAAAAGATATGGAATAATAATTAATCAACTGCTTGAAAAAGAAGGAATTACGAGCAATAAAATATCAGCTATTGGTATGCATGGGCAAACTATTTCACATTTTAAAAATGGCACTAAAAATACTTCCATACAGATAGGTAGTCCTGAGATACTTAATAAGGAAACTAATATTAAAGTTATTTCAAATTTTAGACAAGATGATATAAATAATGGTGGTGAAGGAGCTCCACTTGCACCACTATTTCATGACTACTGTTTTAAAACAAATAATAAAATTCGAATTATTATTAATATAGGCGGCATATCAAATATTTCATTAATTTCAAATAATAAAAATAATAATGTCTTTGGTTTTGATACTGGCCCAGGAAACACATTAATCGATACTTGGACAAATGAAAAATATAAATTACCATATGATAGAAATGGGGAAATTGCATATAGCAATAATTATTCAAAAGAATTGTTGGATATATTCTTAAATGATGAATTTTTTGATATTAATGCTCCAAAAAGTACTTCTACTGAGTATTTCTCATATGATTGGATAATTAAAAAATTAAAATTATCAAACTTAAATCACAGTGATGGTGAAGTATTAAGTACATTAACAAAATTTACTTCTATATCTATATTGAAAAGCATTAAAAAAGAATTTAATACATGTGATGAAATTTATATCTGTGGTGGTGGTGCTTTTAATAAATACATTCTTTCAGACATTGCTAATGAGGCAAAAATTATTTTTTCAGAAAAAATTGTCGTTGATACAACTGATGTTCTAGGATTTCCACCTAAATGTATAGAAAGTGGTTTATTTGCATGGCTTGCAAAATCCAAACTAAATGAAGATAAGTTAGATTATACGAACATAACAGGATCTAAAGAGCCTGTAGTTCTTGGGGAAATTTTTTCTTCTTAAGTTGAGAATGATGATCCACAACCACATGTTGTAGTTGCGTTAGGATTCTTAATTACAAACTGCGAACCTTCAAGGTCATCTTTATAATCAATTTCAGCACCAGTTAAATATTGAAAACTCATGGGATCAACTAATAAAGTTACTCCATTTTTTTGAACTTGCGTATCACCTTCCTGAATATTTTCATCAAACGTAAATCCATATTGAAAACCAGAACATCCTCCGCCAGATACAAATACTCTTAGCTTAAGAGAATCGTTTTTCTCTTCTTCTATTAAATTTTTAACTTTATTTGCAGCCGCGTCTGTAAATACTAATAAATCATGATTATCATAATTAGTTAAATCTACTTGGGTTGATTCAGACACTTTATTCTCCATTAATACTTTAATTAACCTTAATTGTATTACTATTTTCTTCAGATTCAATATCTAATTTGTATAGGTCTAACTCTTCGTTATTAGCACATAATATTAGCCTTCCGTCAATTTTAGCGCCTACCTCCATTTCAATTGCCTTATAATAAATATCTCCTTTAACAAAAGCCTCAGAACCTAATTGAATGAGGTCATAGGCATAAACATTTCCGTGTATTTTTCCATTAATAGCAACATCAGTAGCAATAATATTTCCATTAACGACAGAGGACTTATTTATATATAACTTTGATTTCTTATCTTTATAAGCTGTTAATGAGCCAGTAATATTGGACTCTATATGAACACTGCCTTCATATACTATATCTCCATTTATAGAAATATCAGAACCAATAAGAGAGTTAATTTTATTTGCCATAGCGCCTAATTTATTTTTTGTTTATAACTATATTTTTTTCCATCAGACAAAATATTTAAATACAAAACACTTATCTTATTAATATTAGTAGTATTTATTTTACCATTAATTCTCATATAATTCTCAAATTTAATATTATTACTTTTATTGTCAGAAAAATTTAATTCCTTGTTCTTTACGACCTTATTACTAATATCAAAACCATCAAAATAAAAATAATATTTTCCGGATATTTTAACCTTGGATTTATTAGAGAGGAGCAGAAAGTCATATTCTAAGTTATTAGAATCTATAATATTAAATTGAAAATTTTCTATTGAAATTAGATCTGTTTTATTTTTTGAGTGTAACAAATATTTATAATAGTTTATTTCTCTATTTAAACTTAAAATAAGTTCATCTTTTTTAAATAAATTACTTTTAACTTCTTCTGCTGTTGCAACTTCAAATTTTATAGTATCAGTATATTTGCTAAATATGTTAGACATCTCGCTATTATTCCTCTGTAATCGTGATATTACAAAATTTTTTTCATCTATTTTCTTCTTTTGATTTTGTACTTTTTGATTTAAGTCTATATTTATTCTATGTACATTCTTAGAATTACTTATAATATTAATATAAAAATATTGTACAAATAAATATGAAAATAAAAATACTAATAAAAATATTATTATATAACCTATATATTTATTTTTAGTTGACCCTATGTACAAACCTTCATTTTTTATAAATTTTTTTTTCATATTTATAGTGATAATTTTTCATCATACCCTAGCATAAGATTCATATTCTGGATAGCTTGCCCAGAAGCGCCTTTAAGTAAATTGTCTATAGTTGAAATTATTGTTAATTTTTTATCTGTCTTATTTGTATGCAATGATATCTGACACTTATTTGTGTTTACTACGCTTTTAATTTCTGAATGTGCCTCATCTTGTATTTCTATGAAATATTCATTTTTATAATATTCTTTGTAGATTTTTTCAAGTTCTTTTTTTCCAATTGCATTTTTTAAATCTACATATATTGTTTCTAATATTCCTCTAAATATTGGCAATATATGTGGTGAAAAAATTACGTTTACATTATTTCCTTTTGCTATTTTTTTTAATTCTTGTTCAATTTCTGGATGATGTCTATGAGCATATAAATTATATGGTAAAAAATTATCATTAATTTTATCTTTAAAATTAGTTTCATACATAGCTCTGCCTGCTCCACTATATCCAGATTTTGCATCAATAATAATATCCTCATGTATATTATTTAATTTAAGCAAAGGGGCTAAGCCTAATATTGCTGCTGTTGGATAACATCCTGGATTTGCGATTATTTTAGAATTTATAATTTTTTCTCTATTAATTTCTGGTAGTCCATAAATAATTTTAGATAAAACGCTCGGGTTTTTATGTTTTATAGGATAATAATGCGCATCCCAATCTTTTTTATTATCAAGCCTATAATCAGCAGCTAAATCAATGACCTTTGTCTTTGACTTCATTAAATCTTCATAGTAATTCATTACAGTACCATTTGGGCACGCAAAAAATATTAGATCATAGTTATCAAACACAATATCAGAAATATTCTCTAATATAAGATCACAGCTGCTTAAATCATTAGAAAAATCTTTAATTTTTCTACCTGAATTATTAAATGAGAATAAATTCATTTCATTAATTTTTGGGTGATTAATAATTAATTTTACTAATTCCACTCCAGTAAAACCTGAAGCCCCAACAATTGCAATTTTAGACATTTTTACCCTTTATTAAATTATCTATTCATTTGTTACCAATTATACATATAATGCTAAGTATGATGCTATTAAAAACATTACATATTATATTCATGGTTGCGTGGTTTTCTGGTCTTTTTTATTTACCCAGATTATTTGTTTACCACTCAATGGCTAAAGATAAGACTAGTCTTGATAGATTTATAATTATGGAAAAAAAACTTTTATGGGGAATTATGACCCCAAGTGCCCTCCTCACAATTTTATTTGGTTTAATATTAACTTGTATGTATATGCCTGAGTACCTAAGTCAACCGTGGTTACAAATAAAAATTTCCTTGGTAACTATACTATTGATCTATCATATATGGTGTATTAAAATCTACAGGAATTTTCTACGTAATAGAAATAAAAATTCTCATGTATGGTTTAGGTGGTTTAATGAATTTCCAGTTTTAATGCTAACTTTAATAATAATACTAGTAGTATATAAACCAAATTTTAATTTTTAAGCATAGGTAAGAGCTCTATAAGAGCTAAAGAATACACATTTTTTTTAAAATCTATAACCATTTCTAATGGCTTTGTTGTTGATGCCCATTCCCAGTCATCGAATTCAGGTTTTTTTGATTTTTCTAAATTAATACTAGACTCATTAGTAGTTAACCTTAATAAAAACCAAATTTGCTTTTGACCCAAGCAAAGCTTGTTATTAGTTTTTCTTTGGTATTTTTTAGGAAGGTCATATTTAAGCCAATTTTTTGTCTTTCCTAAGATACTTACATCTTTTCTTCCTAAGCCAATTTCTTCATATAATTCTCTATACATTGCCGATTCTGGGTTTTCATTTCTCATAAATCCACCTTGAGGAAATTGCCATGAATCTTCTTTAAACCTCTTACATAACAATAATTCATCATGTGAATTACATAAAATAATCCCAACATTTTTTCTATAACCTTCTCTATCTATCATTAGCTTATTGTAATATTTAATTTATAAATATATCTTACATAATATATGTTATAAAATAAAGATTATGACTATAGCTCTTTTTGATTTAGACAATACTTTAATAAAAGGTGACAGTGATTACGAATGGGGTAATTACTTAATTGAAAATAGTTATGTTGATCCAGAATTATATCAAAAAAAAAATAATGAATTTTTTCAACAGTATAAAAATGGAACTATATGTCCAAAGGAATTTGCGTTATTTTCCTATGAATTTCTTGCTATGAATGATTATGATCTTCTATTACAAATTAGAAAAAATTTTTTTGATAATAAAATTTTTCCCTTGATCTTGCCAAAGGCTCAAGAGCTTGTAAAAAAACATCAAAAAAACAATGACATTATTGCTATTGTCACATCTACTAATTCTTTTATTTCAAGGATATCTGCAGATTTTTTTAATATTCATTATCTATTGGCAAGCGAGCCAGAAATTATAAATAATAAATTTACTGGTAGAATGACTGGAGAGCCATGTTATCAAGAAGGTAAGGTGTTAAAGGTTAAAGAATGGATAATATTAAATAATTTACATGCTCATAAAGAAATTTGGTTTTATACAGACTCTTTTAATGATATTAAATTGATGGAATTCTCGAGTAATCCTGTTTCAGTTGACCCAGATAATAAACTTAAAGATATTTCTATTGATAAAAATTGGCCAATAATTTCTCTTAGATAATATTACAATAAATTTTTTATGTCTTTTGTAATACTATGATTCTGTGTGCCGAAATTTTTAACTTTTAAAGCGCCTAAAGCAGAAGATAAATTTCCTATCTTGCTTAAAGTCATCCCCTTCATAATTCCATATACTAAGCCAGCACGATAAGCATCACCGCAGCCTGTTGGATCCTTGGGGTCATCTACCTTAGGCGTAGGAATCTCTAACATTTCAGTTTTATTAAATATATTTGATCCTTTATCTCCGTTTGTAATAATTAAAACTTTATTATCTTTAACCAAATCAGATGTTGTAAACCCTGTTACCTCATGAAACATTTTGAACTCATAATTATTCATGATAATCCATGAAGAATTTTTAGCAAAAAAATCTAATTCATCTTTATTAAACATTGGCATACCTTGTCCAGGATCAAATATACAGGGAACACCCATTTCTATTAACTGTTTAGTATGATTAATCATTCCGTCCCTTCCATCAGGTGATATTAGCCCTAAGGAAATTGATCCATCATTTGGTATTAAAACCTCATGAGAGTATTGCATTGCGCCAGGATGAAAAGTAGTAATTTGATTAGCAGATTTATCTGTAGTTATATATGCTTGGGCAGTATAACTATCATCCACAATCTTAATATGATCTACATTAATATTATTAACACGCATCCATTCTAAATATGGGGTAGCATCACTTCCCATTGTTCCTAAAGCTAATGCATCCCCATCAATAATAGACAAATTATAAATTATATTGCCTGCACAACCACCAAATTCTTTTCTCATGTTTGCACACAAGAAAGATATATTAATATTATTTAATTCTGACTCAATCAAATGATCGCTGAATTTACCATCGTAATTTAAAATATTATCGTAGGCGAAAGAACCGCAGACTATGGCTGTCATAAATTTTCTCCAGAATTATTTATAATAATTTACTACAGCTATATTATACTATATATATAATATATACAGTTTTTAGAGACAGCCAATGAAAAAAAAGAAAACTATTCTTATAATAAGTGGACATGATCCGTCAGGTGGAGCTGGGATTATTGCAGATGTTGAAACTGCAAATTATTTTAATTTTCATTGTTTATCAATCTTAACCTGCACAACAATACAAAATACCAGTAAAGTTCATAAAATAAATAAAATGCCAAGTAATTACATGTACAAAAGCTTCATGGAAATAATAAAAGAATTTAAAATTAGTGCAATAAAAATAGGTTTGATCCCGTCACTAGAATGCTCTAAAGAAATTCTAAAAATTATTAGTGATAAAAGACTTAAAGGAGTTCCAATAATTATTGATCCAATAATAAAATCTGGTTCCGATAACGAACTAACTTCAGAAAAAAATATAAAATTCATGATAAAAAATTTATATTCGAAAGCAGAACTAATAACGCCTAATATATATGAGTATAAGGTAATTAAAAATTTATGTAACAATATTGATAAAGCTCAATCAATAAATATAATCATTACTGATTATAAAATAAACAAAAAATTCATAACATTAAATTTATTTAAAAAAAATAGTTTAAAAGAAAAAATGTTTCAAACAGAAAAATTCAGCGGTATTTTTCATGGCACAGGTTGTACTTTATCTACTGCTATTGCGTGTAATATTGGAATGAATAATAATTTAGAAAAATCAATTACAATTTCACTTGATTACATAAAAAATGCAATTAAATTATCTAATATATCTGGAAAAAAACAGTTATTATTAAATAGGAAGCTTTTTTAAATGAAAGGCATATATGCAATTTTAGATGAAAATAATTTTGATTATGAATGTTTATATCAAATCGTTGATAATATGATTGAAAATAAAATAAATATTTTTCAAATTAGAATAAAGTCTAATATTACAAAAAATAAATTAAATACTATTAGCAAAATAAAAATTTTATGTAAGAAAAAAAAATGCATATTACTAATGAATGATAATATCTCTATTGCTAAATCTTTGGATCTTGATGGAGTACATATAGGTTCAACTGATACAAATATTGCTGATGTAAAAAGTATGTTAGCATATGGAAAAATTATAGGCGTCTCATGTTATAATAATATTAATCTCGCTGTTGATGCTGAAAAAAACGGCGCTTCTTATATCTCATTTGGAAGTCTTTATAAAACTTTTACAAAACAGAACGCCACTAAATTAGAAATATCTACTATATCTGCAGCTAAAGAATTATTAACAATACCAATATGCTTAATAGGTGGTGTAAATAAACATAATATTAATAATACAATTAAACTAAATTGTGATTTAATTGCTATATCAAAAGGTTTATCATCAAAAGATGAAATGGTAAAAATTACTACTATATATAATGACTAATACAAAACTATCTAAAAAAGCTTTTAACGAGGCTAAAAAAGTTTTTCCTGGCGGCGTAAATTCTCCTGTACGTGCTTTTAAAAACGTCAATTCTCTGCCTGTGTTTATAGAAAGGGGATGCGGTGCCTATATTTATGATTTAGATGGAAACAAATATATTGATTATATAGGGTCTTGGGGGCCAATGATTCTTGGACACGCAAACAAAGATGTTATAAGTTCCATACAAAAATCCATTAAGAAAAGTACTAGTTTTGGAGCTCCTACTCTATTAGAAACTAAATTAGCAAAGCTTATACAAAAACATTTTCCATCTATGGAAAAAATGAGAATGACAAGCTCTGGCACTGAAGCTACTATGAGTGCAATACGTCTAGCACGTGGTTGCACTGGAAAAGATAAGATTATTAAATTCGAAGGATGCTATCATGGGCACACGGATTCGCTATTAGTTAATGCTGGTTCTGGAGCTGCAACTTTTGGAGTCCCGTCATCGCCAGGGATTCCAAAAAAACTTACAGAGTTAACATATTCTCTTGAATACAACAATATTGAAGCTGTTGAGAACTGCTTTAAAAAAAATGGCAGCCAAATTGCCTGTGTAATAGTAGAACCAATAGCAGGGAATATGAACTGCATAATACCAAATAATAATTTTATAAAAAAACTTAGGTTTATGTGTAATAAATATAAATCTATTTTAATATTTGATGAAGTAATGACAGGCTTTAGAGTTTCATTAGGAGGAGCTCAAAAAATATACAAAGTTAAACCAGATATTACAACACTTGGAAAAATAGTTGGAGGCGGGATGCCTATCGGAGTATTTGGAGGTAAAAAAAAATATATGGATAAATTATCGCCATCTGGACCGATATACCATGCAGGAACTTTATCTGGAAACCCTATAGCAATGTCTGCAGGAATTAAAACAATTGAACTTCTGTCAAGAAAAAACTTTTATAATAATTTAGAGAATAAAACAAAAAAACTTGTAATTGGTTTACAAAACGCAGCTAAAAAATACAATATTAATATACAGGTAAATTATTCTGGAGGAATGTTTGGTTTTTTCTTTACTGACAAAAAAAATATTAATAATTTTAATGACGTATCCAATTGCAACAAAATTTTATTTGAAAAATTTTTTAAAATTATGTTATCTAAAGGAATTTATTTTGCTCCATCACCGTTTGAGGCAGGATTTATTTCGAGTAAGCATACAATTAAAGATATTAATTTTACAATAAAGTCTGCAGAAGAAGCATTTAAAAAAATTTCTATTTAACAAATGCTAAGCAAGCTTTTTAGAATCTATATAATCCTTTATTTTGTATAACCTGACTAAGTAATCTTCTGTTTCTAGTATTAATTGCTTTTCATTTTTTGGAATTGGTAATAATTCTGCAAGCCTTGAGCCAACCCAACCAGATTCATTAAAATATTTTGGTGCTTCATCATTGTAAAACTTTGGATATTGCTCAAGTATATTTTTTAAAAAATCAGAGTATGGCATTAATTCTTTTGGTATATCTTTAAGATTAGGCTCTATTATTTTTTCTACATTTGCAGTAATTAAATTATTTGTCTTAATACTTGTATCAATGATTTTAAATCTATACTTACCTCGAGCCGTTATTCCAAGTAAGCCATCATTCATTTGCTTCCAGTCACATATCTTACAAAATGTTCCAACATCATAAAATTCTTCTTTACTTTCCTTTGTTAAAGTTATTCCAAAACCAGTATTGCCCTTTAGACAATTTTTAATCATATCTATGTATTTTATTTCAAATATTCGTAATGGTATATATCCGCCAGGAAACATTATTGAGTTTAAAGGAAATATTGGTATGTTATTACTCATGACTATTTAGTTTATTAATAATATATGAAGTATCTCCATTTGACATAAGAATAACAATATCAACATTTTTTGTATTTTTAATTATTTCATTAATAATATCATCTAAATCTGTATATAACTTATGATTCATGCTTTCTTTATACCAATCAATACTATGCTTACTATAAATATACAAAAAATCAGTATTAATAAAAACATCATTTAAACTATCTTTATGTGTGCCTGCAATCATACTATTTGATCTTAATTCAAAAAAAGTAGCAATTTTTTTGCCGGGATATTTTTCTCTTACTGCGGTTAAGCTTGCTAAAATTTCTGTTGGATGATGAGCAAAATCATCATATATTATAAAGTTCTTATTCTCTACAAGTTCAAGTCTTCTTTTAACCCCTTTAAAATTCTCAAGTGCTAATATAGCATCACTTTTATTAATTCCAATGGTTTCAGAAGCAGCTATTGCTGCGCCAGCATTTTTTAAATTATGCTCACCAATAATATTAGGAATAGTTTTAATTTTTTTATAAACAATTTTTTTCGACCAACATCCCATATCCAATAATGAAGAAACATTCCTATCATTTATATCATAAACAATATTGGTATTTTCTGGCATAGATCTAATTAAAAAATGAAATTGTTTTTTTATTTGCTCTAAATTATCAAATATATCTGAATGATCAAACTCTAAATTATTAATTAATAAAGTATTAGGGTTATAATGAATAAACTTTGATCTTTTATCAAAAAATGAAGTGTCATATTCATCAGCCTCAATAATAAAATACTCAGAATCAGAATATTTAAAACTAACTTCATCTTCTTTATATATACCACCTACCAAAAATCCTGGATTATATCCACAATGAGATAAAATTTTTATTAACATGGAAGTTGTTGTTGTTTTTCCATGTGTTCCAGAAACTGCAAAAACAAATTTATTTTTTAAAATATTATCCTTAATCCATTGAGGACCTGAATAATAATTTATATTATTACTTAAAATATATTCAACGGATTTATTACCCCTTGACTGAGAGTTTCCAATAATAACTGAATCTGAATTTATTAATTCTTCAATAGGTTCCTCAGTACAATTTTCCATAATACCAATTTTTTGCAGTTGAGTGCTCATAGGCGGGTAGTAAGCTTTATCTTGACCGGTTACTTTAATGCCTTTTTCAATAGCTAATCCTGCTAAACCAGCCATAAATGTTCCACAAATTCCTAAAATATGAATATGCAAAGGATTACCTGGTAAATACCCAGTCAGTATCTGATGAAAAAATTTTATTATATTTATATCTTTCTAAATTAAATTCTTTTAAATCCTGAGGATTTTTAATTTTATTTTTAATAATATATCTACTCATTAAGCCTCTAGCTTTTTTAGCAAAAATACCAACAACTTTGTAATCAAGATTTATTTTCTCTTTAAAAACTATATTAATTAATTTCGACTTTAAAAAATCCTTTTTTATAGATTTAAAATATTCTACAGAAGCAAGGTTTATCAAATAATCACTGTTTACATCATTATTAATTTCATTTGTAATGTCATTTCCCCAAAAATCATAAAGATCATTATGTTTCCCAATTTTTAATCGAGTGCCCATTTCCAATCTATATGGCTGAATAAGATCTAACGGCTTTAAAATACCATATAATCCAGACAAAATTCTTAAAGTTTTTTGAGCAAATAGAAAATCATCTTTTTTAAAATCACGTGCTGCAATACCTTTATATACATCTCCTTGAAATAAAAGAAGCGCAGGGTATGAGTTTTTTTTTGTAAATGGAGTGCTCCATTTTATATACCTTTCATAATTTAATATTGAAATTTTTTCACTTATATTCATTAATTCTGATAAATTATTTGAAGAATATTGTCTTAATATTTTTATAATTTTTTTAGAATTTTCTAAATACGGCGGCATTGTGAATTTTGGTAAAATTTTTTCGTCACAATTTTCATCTAATTTTTTTGCAGGCGATATTACAACTAACATTTTATTTTATCTCTTAAATTATATAAATGAATGATATCCTCTTTCACTTTTTACACTAAACCAACTTAATAAATATTGCAAGTCTTCAGTATTTGACTCTAAAGTTTTTAAATCACCGCCTTTTTTTAAATGTCTAAATGTTAGAGATAGCACACTATAATTTTTATCATCAATTCCATATCTTTTAATCCCTACTTTATTTAAGCAATAATGCTTAACAGGATCTCTTCCTAATAGCATAAAAGGTATAACGTCTTTTGTTACTCTAGCTCCAGCAGCTGTCATTGATAATTTACCAATTCTTACATGTTGATGCACCAAAGTATGTGCTCCTAAAACAGCATAATCTTCAATCATGACATGTCCACCTAAACTAGACGCATTAGTCATTGTTACATTATTACCAACTAAACAGTCATGCCCAATATGGCAATACGCCATGATCATTGTGTTATTAAAAATTTGAGTAGGTATACCCTCTTTAGTAGACCTGTGAATAGAAACGTATTCTCTAATAATATTAGAATCCAAAATTTTAACGTAAGTATTTAGCTTTATATCAAAATTCAAAGATTGAGGGTTAGCACCAATAACTACATGGTCATAAATATTATTATCTTTCCCAATATCTGTATTAGGATAAATTATACAATGAGAACTAATAGTTGTGTTGTCACCTATAGTAACATTAGGATGGATAATAGAATAAGCACCAACGGTTACATTCTTTCCAAGAATTGCAGTCTCATCAATTATTGCTGTTTTATGAATATTATTTGCAGTCATGATTATACTATTTTAGATTAATGAATTTCTCCTCAGTCATAATTTTTACTTCTAATTTTTTTGCCTTATCTAACTTAGAACCTGGATCTGAACCAACAATTAAAGCATATGTTTTTTTTGAAACAGAAGAGGATATATTCCCTCCGTTATTAATAATACGTTCTTCTAAATCTTGCCTGGAAAAATTTTTTAATTTTCCAGTAATAACATAAGTTTGCCCATTAAATAAATTATTATTACTTTTATCAAGTATGAAATTTAAACCTGCTGATATTATTTTATTTATAATATCAATATTTCTTTTGGATTGAAAAAAATTATAAATATTTAGTGCAGCCACAGGACCTATATCCTTTAATAGTATAATATCATCATATTTAGCATTAATTAAATTGTTAATTGACTTATATTTATTAGCTAAACTTCTCGCAGTTACTTCTCCAACCTCATTAATTCCAAGAGAATAAATAAAATTACTAAGCTTCACTTCCATTTTACCTTTTATAGAATTAATTATATTATCTATTGATTTATCTCCAAGGGTTATATCATATTCCTTACCACTATCTTCTCTTATCGTTCTATTCATTATAAAATTTTTTAAATTTTTTTTATCTAACTTATATATGTCTGAAATATCATTTAATATATTTTCATCTACCAATCTACTTATTAATTTTTCACCAACACCCTTTATATCCATTGCCTTCTTGCTTACATAATGAATAATTGCTCCTTTCTTTTGAGCTGAGCATATTAATGGAGCTGTGCATTTCGCAAAAGCCATACCATCTTCCTTTGCTATATTTGATCCACATTCAGGACAATTAGATGGTAATTTAATCTTCTGCCTATTTTTATTTTTCTTTATAACCTTTATTATTTCAGGAATCACATCGCCAGCTCTTCTTATTGATACAGTATCTCCGATATGGATATCTTTTTTTATAATTTCATCCATATTATGTAATGTTGCATTTTTAACTGTAACACCACCAACTTCTACTGACTCTAAAGATGCAACAGGGGTCAATACTCCCGTCCTTCCAACTTGAAATCTCACGTCATTTATTATCGTAGTTTTTTCTTCAGCAGGGAATTTATGCGCAATAGCCCATCTGGGAGCTCTTGAAATAAAACCCAATTGTTGCTGATCTAAAATATTATCAACTTTATATACAATTCCATCTATATCATAAGGAATATCGTCTCTAATGCTTAATATTTTTTTATAAAAATTTTGACAGCCAGTCTTACCTAATACCGGTTCATTAATTGAGCATGTTTTAAAACCCCATTTCGATAATTGACTAAGAAGCTCAGTTTGAGAATTTATCTTAAAATTATTTGAACATTCTCCAATAGAATAAAAAAATGCATCTAAAGGTCTTTTTGAAACAACATTAGAATCAAGTTGTCTTAAGCTACCCGCAGCTGCATTTCTAGCATTAGCAAATTTTTTTTCATTATGTGAGCTATTAATTTTTTTAAAACCATTTTTAGAAATAAAAACTTCTCCTCTGACCTCAATAGTATTAGGAATATTATTTCCAATAAGCTTTAAAGGTATAGATCTAATAGTTTTAATGTTTTTAGTCACATCTTCACCTACAAAACCGTCGCCCCTTGTTGATCCTACTTCAAGTACACCATTTCTATAAAGCAAATTAATTGCTAAACCATCAAGCTTAAGTTCTGCAGAAAATAAAATTTTTTCATAAGGTTTTAATATTTTTTTTTCTATTCTTTCCATATATGAAGTAAGGTCTTCAGAATGAAATACATTATTTAAAGACAACATTGGTAGTTTATGGTCAACTGATTTAAATTTATCTAAAGGTAATGAGCCAACTCGCTGGGAAGGAGAATCTTCTGTTATAAAATCAGGATTTAATTCCTCTATTGATAATAGCTTTATAAAAAGAGTATCGTATTCAAGATCTGATATTTCAGGATCATCTAATACATAATACATATAGTTTAAAGAATTAATTTTATCTTTTAATAAATCTAATTCTTTTCTAATCTTATTCATTTTACTCTTGCTCTTCATATGATAACAAAATAATTTTTTTCATATTATTAATAATTTTAGTATTTAGTAATGCTTGATTAGAATCATATAATTTTCCATTAAATTTGCTTGAAATTAATTTTGCATCGCTAATCATTTCTAAAAAAACACTCATTGGCTCTATTTCTAATGGTAATCTTATAAAAAAACTTAAGCCTTTAATTCTAGAATTATCTAATTTATTTTTATCAAGATAGCCAGGTTCTAACATATTTGTTACGGAATATTTATTACATCTAGTATGCTTTGATGAATAAAATTTATCATAATATCCATAATCATTCATAAAAAAATCATTATCATCCATAAATATATTTATATCTTTTATATTGTAGTAATTATTTGCTTTAGAATTAATAATAATAAATGTTTCTTTTTGACTTGTACTCAAAAGCAATGACATTTGCTTTGGTTTTTTTGTTGATATGAATATTTCTTTATTAAATTTATTAATTTCTTTATTGCTTTTAACATCGATATTAATATTTTTCAAAATATTTATTTCATCTTTATTGCTAGTAATTATATTGATTGAATTTTTTATATCATGATTTTTTGTTTTATACACTTTATATTTTCTTGAGGTTCTACCAAAAAAAACAAGATATAAAATAATAACTATTCCAATAAATAAAATTACAATACTATAGTTATTCTCATACACCTCATTTACAACCTATATAATTACTAAATTTGATCCTGCATACCAACATCTTGCATGCTTACGTTTACTAATTTTGAAACTCCTTTTTCACCCATTGTAACACCTATAAGCTGTTCCACATATTCCATAGTAATTTTTTTATGGGTTATAATTATAAACTGAATTTTTTCACTCATTTCTGTAAATAAATTACAAAATCTTTCTATATTAACGTCATCAAGTGGTGCGTCAACTTCATCTAACATACAAAATGGCGAAGGATTAAGAGAAAATAATGCAAAAACTAATGATAAAGCTGTAAGCGCTTTTTCTCCGCCAGATAATAAATTAATCGAAGTTAGTTTCTTGCCAGGCGGGCTTGCAAATACGGCAACGCCTGTTTTCAATAAATCATTTTCTGTCATTTTAAGATAAGCTTTCCCACCATTAAATAATTTTGGAAATATCTCTTGTAATTTCAGATTGACTTGATCAAAAGTATTTTTAAATCTTTCCTTGGTATCTTTATCAATTTTCCTAATAGCTTCCTCTAAAGAATTTAATGCAGACAATAAATCTTCTTTTTGCATTATTAAGTATGATTTACGCTCATCATATTCTTTAAACTGATCAATAGCTGCTAAATTTATTGCTCCCATTCTATCTATTATTGTAATAAGTTCATTTTCTCTTTTTTTCCATTTTACCAAGTCATAATTTATATCTACATCAAGGATAGATTTACTATTTACTTCCAACTCTTCTAATTGTTCTTTTATAATTTTAACTTGCCCAACAATCTCTTGAATATTTTTTTCATCTTCTGAAATCTCAGATTTTATTTCATCAACATCATTTAAAGTTTTTATTTTAGAGTCTTCTAATAATAAAATTTTATCTGACAAATCAGTAATGCTTGATCTAATTTCCTTTAGCTCATTATCCTTTATATTTTGAATTTTTAATCCCTCTGATAAGCTTTCCTTTAATTCTGATAACTTACTATCGGGAGATGTGTCACTAAATTTCAATAATTCAATATTTCCGGTCATTAATTTTAATTCATTGTTATTGTTTTCAATATTTTGAACAAGATTATTGATTTCTACTTTTTTGGTCTCCATTTTTAACTCAACGGAATGCAAAGAATTATTTTCTATCGTAAGATCACTTATTATTGTATTTAGATTTTTATTAATCTTATCTAGGTTATTTTTACTATCAATAATAGTATTATGTAAAATTTTAACCTCATTATTTAATCTAGAAAGAGAGTCTTTATTCTGCATATCATCTTTAACTATTGTATCTAGTCTATTTATCTCTGAAGTAATCTTATTATCAATATCATTTTTTATTTGCTCATTTTTTTTTGCTAGATCAAATTCACTTGATTGTATTGTTTTAACAACATCTTTTATTTTTTTTAGAATATCTTGGATTTTATTAGCGCTTGTTATAATATCTTTATTATCTAATGAATTAATATTATCTTTAAAAATTTTTATTTCTAAATCGTACTCTTTTATTTTATTATCTAACTCATAAGATTCTATATTTTTTAGCTCAGTTAGAATTTTTTGTGAAGTTATCGTATATTCCTCTATATCTTTTTTTATTCTTATAATATTATGATTAAAATCTTTTATTTTTTCTTCTTTATTTTTAATACTTTGTTCTGATTCATAAATTTTTTTTGTTTCTACCTCAAGTATTTCTTTTTTATTCAATAAATCATTATTTATATAATCTTTGTCTTTTTTCATTTTTGAAATATTTAAAGATTTTATATTTTTCGTTTCTCCCAACTCATTTATTTCAGACTTATATTTGGTTAATTTGTCATTATCAGTATTAAGAACATTTCTTATCTTTTCTATTGATTCTAAGGCATTTTGATATTGTTTTTTGTTTCGTTCTGCGCCGTCTTTTTCATATTCTATTGCTTGTTCAGTTCTACCTACTTCACTTAGCGCGTTGTAATATTGCTTTTGTGTCTCATTCATTTCTTCATTTAATGACTGATAGGTAATTTTAAGCTTTTCTTCTTGCGCATTTATACTGCTAATTTCAGATTGCTTTTTTTCAAGCTTTGTTCTTTTTGTCTCTATTTTATTATTTTTTATTTCTATTGATTCCTGAAAATCTCTTATACTAATTGCAAGTATTTCTGATTTAATAACTTTTTTTTCTTCTGTTAGTTTTTTATACTTATCGGCTTGTATAGCCTGCCTCTCTAATGTTTTTAATTGCTTAGAAACTTCACTTACAACATCATTTAACCTATCTAAATTTTCTTTCGTATGACGAATTTTATTTTCAGTCTCTCTTTTTCTTTCCCTATATTTTGAAATCCCAGCAACTTCTTCTAAATAAACTCTAAATTCTTCTGGTTTAGATTCTATTAATTTAGATGCAGTGCCTTGATTAATTATTGCGTAACTTTTTGGTCCTAACCCTGTGCCCATGAAAATATCAAGAATATCTCTTCTTCTACAATGACTATTATTTAAAAAATATTTTGAGGCTCCGTCTCTTGTTACTTCTCTTTTTACTGATATTTCATCGTATTGAGCATACTGACCACCTATCCTATTTTCTGTATTTGAAAACAATAATTCCACGTTTGCATAATCATTTGGTTTTCTTGTGTCAGTTCCATTAAATATAACGTCATCAATATTGTCTCCTCTTATGTGCTTAGATGTATCACCTAAAACCCATTTTACTGCATCAATAATATTTGATTTTCCACATCCGTTTGGACCAATTATAGCTGTTCTTTTTTCTGCTAATGATATCTCAGTTTTATCAACAAATGATTTGAATCCGGATATTTTAATCTTCGTTAATCTCAAAATCCTTCCTTATTGTAATAATAATGAGTTGTTTTGTTTAAATACTCACATATAATGCTTACATCATGACTAATAGTATATTAGAAACATTTGAAAATCCAAAAATTGATAGAGATTACACTATCAACTTTGAAATACCTGAATTTACAAGTCTTTGCCCTAAAACAGGCCAACCTGATTTCGCTAATATAATGATTGAGTATATACCAGACAAAGTTTGTGTGGAATTAAAATCATTAAAATTATATTTTGTTTCATTTAGGGATAAACTAGGATTTCATGAGGATCTTACAAATCAAATTTTAGATAATCTTGTAGATTTGCTAGATCCAAAATACATAAATATAAATGCAGAATTTAACGTTCGTGGTGGAATTTATACCTCCGTCAACGTTACTCATGAAAAATAAAAACTATTAAGCCAATTTATTTCTTAATTCAAAAAAAATTGTTATTCCAGTAAGCTTGATCTTTTTTCTAATATAATTTGACAAATATCTTAAGTAATCTTTTGAAAGCTTGTCAACATATGTGCCATGAATAACCAACCTTAGTGGATTATTGCCGCCTTGATGCACATATTTAATCTTTATTCTTTTACCAGCTACTGCTGGCGGTTGATGATCAAATATTGCGTTCTGAATAATTTCATTTAATTTTGATGTATTAATTGATTGCCCGCTACTTTTATATATCTGAATTGAAGAATTAAGTAATTTCTTTAAATTAGTTCCTTTTAATGCGGAGATTTTATATATTGGAATGTAATTAATAAATCTTAATTTTGTATCTATACCATATGTTAATAAATGATCTTGGTAATCATCTATAGCATCTATTTTATTTAAAGCTATTAAAGCCGGTTTTCCAAGCTCCATAACTCTACCAATTAAAGACAAATCTTGATCAGTTATTCCATCTATTGAATCTATAAGAATAATAACCACATCGGCGGCTTCAATTGTTTTCAAGGTTTTAATTACACCAATAATTTCTAAGTGATTCTTAGTTTTACTTTTCCTTCTAACTCCAGGTGTATCAACTATATTGAAGTCATGACCATATTTTGTTACTGGTATTTTTATACAATCTCTTGTGGTTCCAGGTTTATTTTGAGTTATCTGTTTTTCTTTACCTAAAAAAGAATTAACTAATGTAGATTTTCCAACGTTTGGCTTCCCCAATATAGCTAAATTTAGATTATCATCATCTTCATTATCAACATTTTCATTTTCTGATAAATTTAAAGTAATTTTTTCAGTTAAAATTTTAATACCTGAGCCATTTTTAGCAGAAATAGAAATTATATCTTCAAAGCCTAGTTCAGAAAATTCACTTATAGCAAGGTCTTGTTGAACTTTGTCAATTTTATTAATTACTAAAAATATTTTTTTATGTAATTTTCTTAAATTTTCTGTTATAGCAATATCAGAACTTACAAGACCGTCATTACCATCTACTATAAATATTAATAAATCTGATTCTGTTATTGCCTCATATGTATTTGCCTCACTAATAGTACTAATTTCATCTCCTTCGAAGAAAAGGCCTGCTGTATCTACAGTAATAAAAGTTTTTTCGTTATGCTTGCAAAGACCTTGTTGGCAATCTCTTGTGTAGCCAGGCACGTCTGCCACTATCGCGTTGTTTGTTTTTGTTAGTTTATTGAATAAGGTAGATTTACCTACATTCGGCCTACCTACTAAAGTAACTATATTATTCATAGCAATTAATTTACTCTTCTATGTTTTCAGTGTTTTCAGTGTTTTCAGTGTTTTCAGTGTTTTCAGTGTTTTCAGTGTTTTCAGTGTTTTCAGTGTTTTCAGTGTTTTCAGT